>JBBEBM010000043.1:54461-91794 GCA_040882355.1 Dehalococcoidia bacterium
GCCTGGACTACCCCCTCCCTGTCTCGCGGGTCCGGGCCTCTCCGCCAAACGTGGGTCCGCCTCTGGCGGAAGCCTGCACAGCTACACGTTCGTCACGCCGGGTCGGACTTCACAAACGTGTGCTCGCTGTCCACCTGCTCAAATCCCGCTGAGGCGTAGAGGGCCAATGCGGGCTTGTTCACGAAAGCGGTAGTCACGGCCGCCGTCGTCATGCCCTTCTCTCGCAACCTGCGGAACCCTTCGCGGACCACCGCTCGGCCAAACCCACGGCCGGTTGCCGACGGTCGCGTGCCGACTGGCTCGAAGTAACCAATTTGATTGGCGGAGTCGAGCCAGCACACGCAATAGCTCACCATCCCACCTTCAAACTCGAGAACAATGTCCAGCCCAGGATCGTAAAGGGGCGCCGACCGCAGCCGCTGGTACCGTTCCGTGCTGTGCTTGGACGGTCCCCACACCGACCACGCATCGCGATGAAGTTCCGCCCTTGCTGCAACGTCGCCCTCCGAGACCCGCCGGAAGGTCGCCCCGTCCGGCAGCACAACGGCCGGCAGCGGAGCCTCGAGACCGCGCGCAAATCGGACGCCCGACAGAGGTCCCTGTGTAAAACCGCTGTCGATGAGAAGCGTGATCCGGCTCGCGTCCGAGTCCATCGCAACTGTCGAAAGTGTGCCGCCTCCTAGCCCGCGGTAGGCGAGAGGGATCTCTTCCTTGTCGGCGACCAATGCCCGTCGCTGCTCGACCCATCGGATGATTTCAGCCGTCAGATCGCGCGGTTCGGCTATTGTCGGACTGATACCGAACTGGAAGGTCAGTGGTGGTTCAAAGATGGCACAGGCCGCGATTGCGCCGTCGCCTGCTCCCCTCCGCCAAAGCCGCACGTCATCGGACGTGTCGAAGGCATACAACTGCCAGACGAAATCGCCGGGGTGATAGTAGGAAGAACGTGGTTGGCGTGCCCGTGTTAGTTCCTGGGCAAAGGGGATGAGCGCCGCTAGATCAGACTCACGCTCGTAAGGACGGGCGACATAGCTTGACACGATGAACTCCTTGTCACGAACCGAGCCGCTTCAGCGGCTCGGCTTTCGAGGCGAGCGGCCGTGTCACGAAAGCATCGGCGTCCTCTATGTCGGCGTACGTTCAAGGTAGCTGCGCAGGCGCAGGCACGTCAAAGCCGATAGGATCGCTATACTCATGCTATCCTTCAGTGCCATGTCTGACCCAGCAGCGTTGGAGCGGGCCTTCTTTAGGTTGGTCAATGGCGTCGTCGAGCCACTGGTGCGTGCCGGGGGATTCTCTTCCAGCATGATGCCCGCCGGCCTGATCGTCCTCGAGACGAAGGGCCGGCGCTCCGGACAGCGCCGCTCGATCCCCCTTCACGCCGTCTCGCTGGGCGACTACCTACTCGTGAGCACGCTTCGCAGGCAGCGATCACAGTGGTTCCGAAACGTGTCAGTCGACCCGGATGTGCGTTACTGGCGAGGCGGCGAAGCCCGCGAAGCGAGGGCTCTGATTTTCTCGCCGGACGAGAGTCCGCCGCCTGCCGAGTTGGAGGAGCTGCCGCGGCTCGTGCGATGCGTTGTCGACGGCCTCTCTCTAGGAGGCGGCGGTCCCGGCTGGGCCTTTGCCGTCCTCGCCCCTCGCTCACCGCCGCCCGCCTCCACCCCCGCGCCACGTCCCCCTTCGCGCTCTCGCGCCACGCCCTTACCCTGACCTCGACAACCCGGCCAGGGCATGGCCCGCCCGTGGTCTGGGCGCCGGATTCGCGCCGAAGGGGTGATCTGCCGTGACCCGCCAGAAAGGGCCATTTTGCCAAACCAACTGCCAGCTTTCGCGCGGCTTGCCCCGGACGCGGCGAAGGCGCGGTGCGGGGTAGTCTTGGCCCTCGACCCCTGCTACCCTCGAGCGGAGCGAAGGGACCCTCGACCCTCCGGCGGGCTCGGGCGCTGCCCTGGGCCCGCAAAGCGCCGACAATACTCCTAGTAGGTTCCCCAACCGAAGGGAGGGTGCGACAATGGTAAGCGTCTTGGAGCAGCCCGGAACGATGTACGCCGAAGTGACCCAGCTCTTCGAGGAGGCGGCCAACGGCCTCGACCTCGAGGAGGAGGTCCGCCTCCTCCTCCGCATGCCCCACCGCGAGCTCCACGTCGAGGTGCCCGTCCGCATGGACGACGGCACCGTCCACGTCTTCCCCGGCTATCGCGTCCAGCACAACGGCGCCCGCGGCCCCTACAAGGGCGGCCTCCGCTACCACCCGCAGGCCGACCTGGACGAGGTACGCACCCTGGCCGCGCTCATGACCTGGAAGTGCGCCCTGGTCGACCTGCCCTTCGGCGGCGCGAAGGGCGGCGTCCAGTGCGACCCGACGGCGATGTCCTCGAGCGAGCTCAACCGCCTCACCCGACGCTACACCCAGAACATCGCCCACCTGATCGGCGTCAACCGCGACATCCCCGCGCCGGACATGGGCACCAACGCGCAGACCATGGCCTGGATGATGGACGCCTACGGCCAGCTCAACGGCTACACGCCGGGCATCGTCACCGGCAAGCCGGTCGAGCTGGGCGGGTCGGCCGGCCGCGACGCCGCGCCCGGCCGGGGCGTCTTCCTGGTGCTGCGCGCCCTCTGCGAAGACTTGGGCCGCGATCCGAATTCGACGAGCGTCGTCGTGCAGGGTTTCGGGCAGGTCGGCTCGTGGGCGGCGCGGCTGTCGCACGACGCCGGCTTCCGCATCGTCGCCGTCAGCGACATCTCGGGCGGCCTCCACAACGAGAGCGGCATCGACGTCCCTGCCCTGACGGCGCATGTCGCGAGCGGCGGCACCGTCGCGGCGTTCTCGAACGGCGAACATGTGTCGAACGAGGAGCTGCTCGCGCTCCCCTGCGACGTGCTCATCCCCGCCGCCGCCGGCGACGTTGTCACGGCCGCGAACGCAGGCTCGGTGCGCGCGAAAATCGTGATCGAAGCGGCGAACCACCCGCTCTCGTACGGCGCCGACGTCTCGCTCGCGGAGCGAGGCGTGCTCGTCGTGCCCGACATCCTCGCGAACGCCGGCGGCGTCATCGTCTCCTACTTCGAGTGGACGCAGAACATCCAGCAGTTCCGCTGGGAGCTCGACCACGTCAACCGCGAGCTGGAGCGCATGCTGCTCCCGGCCTATCGCGCCGTGCGAACGCTCGCTGAAGAGCGAAACGTCACCATGCGCCGGGCAGCGTACCTGATCGCCGTCGAACGCGTCGCCCGGGCGATCCGCCTGCGCGGCTTCGTGTAGCCACCATACTCGAAGGTCGTGCTGGCAGCCCGGCGGGCCGAGTGGCCGACAGGCTGAAGCCTGTCCGACAAGCAGGTCTGCTACGAAGGGTCGTGTGAGGCCTGCGCCTCGCGCGAATACTCGCCGAGGCGACGCTCCACGTCGGCCGCGAGGTCCTCCACCTCGCGGAAGGGGCCCTGCTGCTCGGGGTACCACACCGTCACCACGACCATCAGACGTCCGGACGGGAACACGAGGCTGTCGGAGAAGAGGCGGTCATCCTCGATCAGTCGCGCCAGCCTGGAGCGGAGCGAGCCGGGCACCGGGTCGTCGCTCAGCGCGAAGTACGTGCCCGGATCGCCGCCCAGCACCTCGGGCCCCAGCAGCGCTTCCTGCTGGAGGAGGAGCTGCGTCAGCGGCTCGACGACCCGCTGGCCGGCGATCTCCTGCGGGATCGCCCCCGCCGCCTCCGCCTCGATGACGATGACCGCGGCGCCCTCGTTGCCGGTGTCATCCTCATAGGCGCGAAGCAGTAGACGCGCCTCGGAGTTGGCCGAGAGCAGCTCGGGCAGCACGTCCCAGAGAGCCTGGCCGCGCTCCTGATCGAAGTCGGAGGGCGCCCAATCGCCGGGCACGTCGCCGTCATTGAGGGCTACCTCGTCGAGGGTGGGCGCGCTACCGCCGCCGCACGAGACGGCGACGGCCACGAACGCCAGCAGCGCGGCGACCAGCAGGACGGCGTTGACAGAGAGCGGGGAGCGGGTCATGGGGACACCTCCCTACTCCTAACGTCGGCTGGATGGCGATATAACCCGCACGCGCGCGGCTACGCGGCGCGTCAGGCCCTGCGACGAACGTGGCGAACGCTCTACGTGGGGTTAGTAGCGGCGAGCGGGCCGTACCTGGTCGAAGCACTCGCGACAGTAGACGGGCCGGTCGCCTCGAGGCTGGAACGGCACTTCCGTCTCCTTGCCGCAGTTGCTGCAGGTGGCCGGGAAGAGCTGCTTGGGGCCGGAACTCCAGCCTCCTCCACCGCCCCCGCCTCCACCGCCGCCGCCTCCACCACCACCTCCGCGCTCCTGCTTACGGGCAGCGCGACATGATGGGCAGCGCTTCGGCTCGCTGAAGCCCTTCTGTGCGTAGAACTCCTGATCGTCTCCGGAGAAGCTGAACGACTGGCCGCAGTCCTGGCACGTGAGTTCTTTGTCGGTGTATGACACGCGACGACCTCCTTTTTTTCGTTTCTACCGTCCAGTCGTCGGTGCCTGGCCCTCACTGCGGGCGGGACTGATGACTTGGAACGCTCGACTGCCCATAGCCTACGCCAGTCGGCCTAAGAAGGCAACCCCGGCGCAAGCGTCCGGTAAAGAAAAGCACCCCGGCAACGGCCTATTTTCCCAGAGAGTTGCCCCCCAAGTATCGTCGGCGCTGAGGCGTTTCACTTCCGTGTTCGGGATGGGAACGGGTGGGTCCGCCTCGCTCTGGTCACCGAGGTAATAATACGATACCACACGGTTCTCCGACGGACAAGCCATGCTAGCCTCCTACCGCCCACAGCGTCGCGCAGCGGGCCGGGAGCGCGATCGCCGCGTCCGGCTGAAGCGTCAGGCCCTCCAGCGGCGCACCGGGCCCCGCGAAGCGCGCCTCGCTCGTTGAGAGCAGCGGCCGCCAGGTGAGCGTGGCGGCGTCGCCCAGCCACGCCTGCGACGCAACGTCGAACGACGCCTGCTGGCCGAAGTTTACGAGCAGCAGCCGGCGCTCCCCTTCCGCATCCCAGCGCTCGATGCCAACGAGCTCGGGCGCGAGCGCGGCCGCGAGCAAGCGCCACCGGTCTTGCGCCCGCAGCACCGCGTCCTCTCGTCGCAGCCGGAGTAGCTCGCGCGTCAGGCGGTAGACGCCGTCGTGCGGCGGCTGCGCGCGCTCGCTGTGGTCGAGGCGGGAGTCCACGAACGCCTGCTCGTCCTGCGGGTTCGGCACGGGCGCCAGGTCTGCCGGTCGCGTGGCCCAGAAGTCCTTGAACTCGGCCAGGCGCCCGGCCAGCACCTGCTCGCCCAGCTCATACTCGTGGTCCGTGAAGTAGTAGAAGGGCGCTGAAGCGGCGAACTCATCGCCCATGAAGAGGAGCGGCGTGCACGGCGAAAGCAGCAGCAGCGCAAGCGCCGCCTTATACCGCTCCAGGTCGATCAGGTCGGAGAGCCGCCGCCCGAAGGGGAGGTTGCCCACCTGATCGTGGTTCTGGAGGCTGTAGACCAACCGATGGGCCGGCAGCGCCGGCGCGACGCCTGCCGGCGGCTCGCCCGGTTTCTTTGGCGGGCTCTGGTAGAGAAACCCGACGCGCAGCAGTCGCGCGATCTCTTCCGCCGTGCCCTCGTAGCTGCCCAGGTAACCCTCCTCCTCGCCGGTGAGGAGAACGTGCACCGAGTGGTGGAAGTCGTCCACCCAGAGCGCGTCAAGCCCGAAGCCGCCCTCGTCGCGCGGGAGGACCAGCCGCGTCTCGTTGCGCTCATCTTCAGCGACGATCAGGGCGCCCCGCTCGACTGGACCGTGTTCGCGAACGGCCTCGACCAGCTCCTGCAGGATGTGCTTCTGGCCGGAATCGTAGATGGTGTGCGTCGCGTCGAGGCGCAGGCCGTCGATGTGGTACTCGTGCAGCCAGTGGAGCGCGTTGTCGATGAAGAGGCGGCGCACGACGGCGCTGTTCGGCCCGTCGAAGTTGATCGCGTCACCCCAGGGCGTCTGGTAGCGGTCGGTGAAGTAGTCCGGCGAGTAGACGCGCAGGTAGTTCCCGTCCGGCCCCAGGTGGTTGTAGACGACGTCGAGGATCACGCCGATTCCTGCCGCGTGCGCCGCATTCACGAGGCGACGCAGCCCCTCCGGGCCCCCGTAGATGCTGCTCGGAGCGAAGAGATTGACGCCGTCGTAGCCCCAGTTGCGCCGGCCCGGGAACTCCGCCACCGGCATCAGCTCCAGCGCCGTTACGCCCAGCGTCCGCAGCCCCTCCAGGTGCGGGACCAACGCGTCGAACGTGCCCTCAGGCGTGTAGACGCCGACGTGGCACTCGTAGGTCACCAGCGCTTCGGGATCGAGCCCGCGCCAGGCCGCGTCTGACCATTCGAACGCCGACGGATCGATCACCTGCGACGGTCCGTGCACTCCCTCCGGCTGGCTGCGCGAATACGGATCGGGGTAGCCCCACTCGTTCAGGTGATAGCGGTAGAGCGTGCCGGCCGCCACCTCCACCTCGGCGCTCCAGGACCCGCCTTCCTCAGGGGCCATCGCGTGGCGAACGATGCCCTCCGGCGGCGGGTAGAGCTCGACTTCGATCGAGCGCGCGGCCGGCGCCCAGACGCGGAAGCGTACCCGGCCGCCCGCGATGACCTGCGCACCCATTTCGAGTTGCCAGCCGGTCTGGGCCATGGTGGTGAAGTGTTGCGCAGCCCTCTCCGCCAGGGGCGCCGGCGAGACCCGCTAGCTTCCCTTCGCCCTTGGGTAGAGGACGGTCTGGGTCTGGAGCGACCGGCTCACGTGGCGGCCGTTCTCGTCCGTGGCGTCGGTCTGCACCACGATCACGGACCGTCCGACGTGAAGCGGCTTCGCCTCAATCGCGACCTGCCCGGAGCGCACCGCGGCGAAGAAGTTCGTCTTCGACTCGATCGTGCTCGTGCCGGTCGCGCCCTCGGGCAGGTTGTAGAAGGCGCACATCGCGCCCGCCGAGTCGACGGCCGCCATAAGGTAGCCTCCGTGAAGCATCCCGTTGCTCGTGCAGCGCTCTGCGTCCCAGCGCCCCCGCACGCTCACACGCTCCGCGTCAGCGTGCAGCACTTCCAGGCCGAGGAGCCGCATGAACGGCATGGTCTTGTGCGCGAGGTCGGTCAGCTCGGGCGAGGCTTCGTCGCTGGCCATGGTGTGTTGGGGGCCCCTGCGCTACTTCTCTACCGGCTCGCCGGCCTTGATCCAGGCTTCGGTGCCGCCTTCCAGGTTGTAGATGCGCTCGGCAGGCAGGCCCGCGGCCGCCGCCATCTCGCAGGCGAGCGCGCTGCGCTGGCCAACAGCGCACGTGAAGATGATCTTCCCATCCTTCGGCAGCTCCTCCCGCCGCGCGAAGACGGCGCCGACCGGGATCAGCGGCGCGCTCGGGATGTGGCCGTCCTGGTATTCGTGCATCTCCCGCACGTCGATGATGTGGGCGCCGTCGTTCAGCAGCTCCTTCGCCTCGGACACGGTGGCGCGGTAGAAGGGCTCCTGCGGGTTCTTGCTCGGCATCGTTCGATAACCTCCCAGAGGATTCTGGATGTTTTCGGGTTGCGAACTCATTTTACCAGAGCGCCGCGCTACCCGCCCTTCAGCGCCGCCGCCATCGATACGCTCCGAAGCCTCCCGCGCCCGCAACGACCGTCGTGCCGGCGAGCGCCCACGGCCACCAGGACGCGCCTCCGCCTGACGGCAGGGCAGCGTCCGCCCCCGACCGCTCCCCCCGGCGCACGACGGGCGTCGGCTGTTCGACGAATGACGCCCCTCCCTCGACTCGCGACCCACCCGGCCCGTCCTGCCCGCCGCTCGACCGCACCGAGCTTCGCTCCGAAGCCGCGCGCGCCTCACCTGGCGCTGCGCCCGCCTCGCTGGGCCAGAGCGCGACATCATCGATATAGATCACGCCGCCCGAAGCCGAACGCGGACGGAGCAGCACGCGCGCCTTCGCCGAGCGCGCGCCCGGCGGCGCCTGCATCGGTCCCGTCGTGAGGTAGCGATAGCGCGACTCGCGCGAGACCAGCTCCTCCGTCGAATCGACGTTCGCCAGAGCGCTGCCGCTCCCATCCGTGCTTGCGTACCAGGACACGCGCAGCAGCGCGCCCTCAACGCCTGAGTCGTTCAGCGAAACGTAGCCGTCAAGCTCGTACCAGGCGAGCGCGGTCACCGGCACCGTCTGATAGGCCCACTTCGTGCTGTCGCTCGCGCTGGCAAACGCCGCCGCGAAGCGCCCGCCATGCACGGGCGACGCCACTTGGCCAAGCACGCCGCCCTGCGTGCGCCAGCCGGCGGGCCGTCCCGCCTGCGCCACCTCGAAGCCGCCGTTGGCGAGCAGGCTGGTCATCGGCAGGGGCGGCGCGGCGGCGCCCGGCTGGCCCGTGGGTGGTCCGCCGGGCGGGTCCGTCGGCGCCGGAGACGTCGAACCTGGCGGAAGTTGCGTGGGCAACGGAGGGCGCGTCGGCGTCGGGCAGGGCACTGCAGGCGGGACGGCTTCGAGGCTGAGGTCGTCTATGTAGGCGTAGGCCACCGCGCCCGTGGCATCGTACCTTCGCAGGTCGACCATCGCGACCAACACCCCGGCGTCGCATGGCACGTAAAGAGGCGATGTCTCGAGCGGCCAATAGCTGGCGCCGGTGTCGTCCTCCTGGGCCGACGGCGCTGCGAGGCCTGCGACGCCAGCCACCCGCCATTCGAGCTTGAGGCTAGCGTACTGGACATTAGAGCCACCTACTCGCACCTGGCCGGTCAGGCGATATGTCGCGCCTGGCTGGAACACTTCGACCGGCTGCTCAATCCGGGTGGCTGGGTTGTCACCGACGGCACGCAGAAGGCCCGCGGTGGTGTTACGCGCGCCGAGACCAGCCTCCGTGCGGACTTCACCTCCGAACGGATGCCAGCCTTTTGTGCCCGACTCAAAGCCGCCGTTGATCAGGAGCAGTTCCTGGGCGCGAGCATCCCTCGTCGCGAGCGACGCGAACAGCGATACGAGGAGCAACGCTCCTAGGAAAGAGACGCGCGCCATCCCTAACGCCTGTCCCTGGTCGGGGTGAGGGCTGAGTGCCCTGCAAGTTGCCTTCGCGCGACGGCCCCCCCCCCCCCCCCCCCCAAACCGGGGTCCTTACGCTCTGATTTCCAGGTCCCGAGAGCGCCTTACGACGCGCCCTCGGAGGTGATCATCGGCTAGAGAGTTCAGCATACAAGCCCCTCGATTGAAGGCTAGCGGCGGAAGCGGATGCGGCGGAAGAGCACCGTCTCGCTTACCACCTGCGTGTCTTCTGGCAACGAGTCGTCCACGTCAGCGACCGCAGCGCGGCGCCGGGCTGGCGCCCGAGACGACGCCTTTTCGCCGCGACCGAACGCGCCCCTCACCATGCGCCGCACGAGGATCTCGGCGATCGTCCCCGCCGCGACGAAGGCCGCACCCTTCACGACCGCGACCGGCACCGGCGGCTGCCAGACCGTGGGCAGATGGCGGCCGTTGCTGATCGCCGGGAGCTGAGGGTCGTGGAGGGCCAGGCCGCACTGGCGACAGAAGTTGTCCTCGGGGTCGCAGGCTGTCGCGCAGCGACCGCAGAGCAACGTGTATTGCGGCGAGGTACCGTTCTCCATCACGGCGACCCGCAGTATAGCGGCTTACGTCAAGGGCAACAACATTGCGTGGCCAAGACGCCGCCTGCCTCAGCCGGAGGGCTGGGCGATTCTACGAGCGCGCGCCCTCCAGCTCGCCCGCCACCACGGCATCGATCTCCGCCGTCAGGTCCAGGCCGCCCGGGAGTTCGCGGCCATCCGTGTCCACGACACGCCCCCGTTCGATTCGCAGCCGGGCCGTCGCGAAGGCCCGCAGAGTCTCGACCACGAACGGTAGCTCGCGCGCCGAGCCGTGGCGGCGGATCTCGCGGAAGAGCGCGTTGTCTTCGCCGTCGCTCTCCCGCACCTCCGCCGCGGAGCGCGACCCGAGCGCCGCCCAGAGCGGTGCGAACGAGGGCCCGCGCAGCGAGTAGCGGCAGTGCGCGACCACCGGGCCCCCGTCGAGCTCGTCGGTCGCCAGGTGGATCATCACCCCGCTCTTCTCGGCTCGCGTATCGATGAGCTGCCACGTCACCTCCTGCCAGGTGCCCACTGGGCCGCCCGGCTCGGCGGGGTGGAGGTTGAGCAGCGGGTAGCGGCCGCTCATCTCGCTCGTGAAGACGAGCATGTAGCCGGCCAGCATGCCCACGTCAAATCCGTCTGACGCGGACCGCGCGACGAGTTGCGCGACCTCGCGGTCGTATTCGGCGCGCCAGGCGGGAAGCGGCTCGCCCGGCCGCGACAAAGCGCCGCTGCGCTCGCGCCGGAAGCGCCTCGACGAAAGGGTGAGGCACGGGATGCCGAACGACGCGACGAGATCGAGGAAGGCGTCCGTCGCTTCGTACTCCCCGCGCTCGCGGTTGCAGAAGACGAAGGCGATCTCGGCATCGAGGTCGCCCCGGCGGATCGCCTCGACCGCCGCGCCGAGCAGCCTGCGCGAGCCTTCACCCCGCCCCGTCGAGAACCAGCCGATGCGCAGAGTCATGCGATGCTACTATCAGCCACGGATGAACGCCGCCTCTCACAGTCGGTCAACGATGGCGACGGGTCTGTGTTCATCTGTGTCAGTCTGTGGCCCATCCTACTTCGCCACCCGTTTGCCCAGGCGGAGACGCCAGCGGACCTTCGCCCAGGTGCTGAGCAGGTGGCAGCCGATGAACGCCCGCTTGCCCACGATGCGCCCCTTGCCGAGCGCGACGAGGAAGTCGCCCGGGCCTTCGAAGGCCGGCATCTCTGTGTAGGCAAGGCCGATCTCCCAGGGCGTGTGGGCGTCGGTGGCGGCGCTCATGGGCAGGCCGTGCTCCTCGGCCAGCCGGCGCGCCTTCTCGTCGTCCGCGGCGAAGGGTGTGCGGGCGTTGAACACCTCCAGCACGTCCACCTGCGGCAGGATGCGCAGGAGCGCCTCCTCGCGGATCACCGAGCGCCGCGTCCGGTCAAAGGGGTGGGGCACCAGCACCAGGCCGCCCTGCTCCTTGATCGCGCGCACGGTGTCTTCCGGCGTCAGCCCCTTGCGGATCGTCTCCTGCAGGAAGAGGCCGATGATCTCGCCTTCGCTCGACTTGATCTCCTCAGAGAGGATCACGCGAAACGAGGCGCTCTCGCGTACCGCGAGCGCCCCGTCGACGTTGTTGTGATCGCTCACCGCCACGCAGTCGATGCCCGCCCGCTCGTACCGCCGCACGAACGTCTCGACCGAGGTCAGCGCGTCGCGGGAGAAGTGCGTGTGCGCGTGGAGGTCAGCCTTCATGGCGACAACTCGTAGTCCTCAACCCAGATGGCGTAATCGACCTCATCGCGGATGCGATCGTACAGCTTCTGGTCAGCGGTAATGAAGCGATACCCGAGGACCTCTGCAACCACGAGATAGAGCGCGTCGTACAGGTGGCAGCCTAACGCGGTGCCCCGGACGTACGCCGACTCGATCATCGGACGAAGGGTTGCGTCGCTGCCGAGAGTCCGCAGCCCCAGGTTGAAGAAGTGCCTGATGGACAGGTGCGCGTCGCTGGGTTCCAACCGGCCTCGCCGAACCGCGCGGCGGATCGCGCTCGGGATTTCGTACAGGATGAACTGAGGCGCCACGAGCTCGAGTGTCCCGCCCACGTGCCGCCGAACGATGTCGTCGGCGACATCGGTGAACTTTTCAGCAGCGTCCTTAACGTAGAGCTGGACGAGAACCGACGCGTCAATGACCAACTGCTGGTCGGTCATTCATCCTCGTCTCGCAGTTCACGGATGATATCGGCCATCCGGAGCGGTCTGATATCAAGGCGCTCGCGGAGCTTGAGCGCGCCCTCGAACGCCCTCTTGCGGGCCTGGAGCTCTCTCTTCGTGGGCGGTCGACGGGACTCAAGGTACTCGGTAGCCCACCCAGGCAATTCCCTCTTAGGTTTCGTGACCATGAGCGATCCTCGACAAGTATACCTTACCCGTCCTCTTCGAACGGGAAGCCTTCCTGGTCGTCGACGGGTTCGTCCTCGTGCGCGACGGCCGCCTCCTGGGGCGCCGCCGCCTCTTGGGGCGCCGCGGCGGGCGTCGCCTGGCCGAACGACTCGCGCAGCTTCACGATGCGCTGCTCGGCGCTATCGAGCAGTGTCTGGCAGCGCTTGGCGAGCTGCATCCCCTCCTCGTAGAGCGAGATCGACTCCTCCAGCGAGAGGCCGCCGCGCTCGAGCTTCTCGACCGCCGCCTCCAGCTTCGTGTACAGCTCTTCGAAGGCGGGCTTCCCGTCGCGCTTGTCGGCCATCACACCTCCACCGAGAAGAGCGGCGCCTGCTCCGACGCCACCGCCGCCTTGCGACGACGCGTCCGGTCCGCCACCGGGCGGCCGGAGTCGACGCGCACCGGAAAGTCGCCGTCACGCACGCGGACGCTGAGCCGCTCGCCCACCGTCGTGTGCGCGACGCTGTCGACGACGTGGCCGTCGCGCTGGACGAGCGCGTAGCCGCGCTGGAGGGTGGCGTAGGGGTCGAGTGAGCGGAGCGCGAGCTGGAAGCCGTGCAGGCCCTTGTGGAAGCCGGTGACCAGCCCGTCGACGGTGCGCAGCGCCCGCCGCGTCAGGTCGTCGGCGCGCTGACGCTCGCGGTTTACATCGGGCGCCGCGCGCTCGATGCGCGACACCGCCCGGCCCACGCCCGTCCGGCCGTCATCGAGCTGGCGCCGCACGTTCGAGGCGAGCGTGCCGGCCGCGAGGCTCAGCCGCGCGACAACCTCCGTCCGGTCCGGCGCGACGAGCTCCGCCGCGGCGGAAGGCGTCGGCGCGCGCACGTCGGCGACGTAGTCCGCGATCGTGGTGTCGGTCTCGTGGCCGACGCCGGAGACGACCGGAACCAGGCTGCCGAAGATCGCCCGCGCCACGCCTTCGTCGTTGAACGCCCAGAGGTCCTCCAGCGACCCCCCGCCGCGCGCCACGATGATCACGTCGATGTCGCTCCGCTGGTTCAGCGCGGCCAGCGCGGCGACGATGCCCGGCGCGGCCTCGGGCCCCTGCACCGGCGTCGGCGCCAGCACGATCTGCGCCAGCGGCCAGCGACGCTCGAGCACGTGGCAGACATCGTGGAAGACAGCGCCTGACTGCGACGTCGCCACGCCGATCCGTTGCGGGAAGCGCGGCAGCGTCCGCTTGCGCGTCTGGTCGAAGAGGCCTTCTTCATCGAGCTGCGCCTTCAACCGCTCGAACTCGGCCTGAAGGGCGCCCACACCCTCCGGCTGAACGAAGTCGACGATGAACTGGAGGTCGCCGCGCGCTTCGTAGAAGGAGACGCGGCCGTGCGCGACCACCTGGTCACCGTCCGCGAACGCGAAGCCCGGGTTCGCGCTCTTGAAGAGCACGCTCCGCAGGGCGCTGTTGGCGTCCTTCAGGCTGAAGTAGATGTGACCCGACGGATACCGGCTGAAGTTCGAGACCTCCCCGCTGATCCAGAGGTCAGAGAGGAACAGGTCGCTCTCCAGCAGCTCCCTGAGGTGCGTGGCGATCTGTCGGACGGCGTAGACCTGCATCCGCCGTCAGTATCGCGCCGGAACGGGTGTGCTGGCAAGGCGGGATGCTGGAGGGCGCGCCCCCTACGGGTAGCTGATGCTCAGCCAGCCATCGCCGCACTCCTGGCTGGCGATCACGTGGCCCTGAAGGTCGGCGAGCTCGCAGTCCTCCGCCGCGAGCTGCGCCACCAGCGGCGGCCCGCCCGGCGTAACGAGGTCGTAGACGGCCGGCTGTGGCCTAATGGTGATCGTCGCGAGCGCCAGCGGCGGCTGGGGCGGTACCGGCGTCTTCCCCAGGGATACGCAGCCGAAATGAAGGAGGCCCGGCGTGAAGTTGTCGACGATGCAGAACACGCTCGGACCAGCCCAACCACCAACCGCTTGGATGCAGACGAGCGCTGGGTCGAAGAACACCCTGAACTCGAACGCGGCGAGCTGCTGGAGCGCGGGCGGAGCCTCGGGATCGACGCTCGTGATCGGGTCCTTGATCTGCATCTGGAAGGTCGCCGAATCCGGGCTGTCGGCGCACTGTCCCGACTGCGGGGGCGTCGTCAGCGCCAGATCGAGCGACGCCGGCGACAGGTTCATGCGCGGTACCCCCGGCACGGCCGTCGGCGTGGGCGTGAAGGTGGGCGTCATCGTCGGCGAAGGCGTTGCGGTCGGTGTGACAGTCGGCGTCGGCGTTGGCGGCGGCGTCGCGTTCGGGAACTTCGGGTTGACTGGCGGCTGGGGAGGGTGCGGCGCCGCGCAGGTGCTGCCGTGGCGGCCGTACGCGAACTGGACGTCCTTGATGTCGATGTCCCCGTCACCCGCGATCTGGCCGGACGGCTCCAGGTCGAAGCGGTCGTTGTAGAGCAGCGCGCCGACCTGAACGCCCCAGCGAAAGGCCAGTATCTGCTGATCGCGCACGTCCACGGCGCAATCGCCGTTCACGTCCCCCTCCAGCCACCGAATCGTCAGGTCGCTATCGTCGCAGCCCGCCTTCTTGATCGGGTGGCCCTGGAGGTCGGTCAGGTTGCAGCCCTGGTTCAGGATCTGGACCACGACGCCGTTGTCCTGGTTCGCGCGGATCAGCGAGTAGAGCTCCGGCTGCGGGCGGACGATGATGCGCGCCAGCTCCAGCGAGCTGCTCACTTGAATCGGTTTCCCCTGGACAACACAACCGATGCGCGCCAGTCCGTCCGGTTGCAGCCCCTGGTCCTTGTCGTCGATGAAGCAGATCGATCCCGCTGTGCCCGTCAAGTAGGCGCCCGGCTCGACGTTCACGCAGACCAGGTCTTCGTCGAAGACGACCTCGCTCTCAAAGCCGCCGACGCGCTGGAGCTCGCTCGGGTCCTTCGGGTCGGGCGACGCCGGCGCGCTGCTGATCGAGTGGACGAACGTGGCTGTGTTCGTGCTCGATGCGCAGGTGCTCGGCGGCAGCTTGCCGCCCTGCCCCGTGAGGAAGAGGTTGGCCAGCGCCGGCGACTTGAGGTTGTGCGGGACCGGCGTTGGCGTGGGCGTGAGTGTGCTCGTTGGGCTTGGCGTCGGTGGCGGGATCACGAAGAGCTCCGCGCCCGTGCAGTTGCCGTTGACGATCTGCGTCCCGATGATGTCGCTCGCCCCACAGGCCCCCCAGCCGAAGAAGCTCTCGCCAACGCTGACGCCGCGGACGGCGAACGTGATCGATGCGAGCACTCCGGGTCCGTTTGGCCCCAGAGGCGACGCTCCTGACGTGTCGCAGTCCACGGTGATGCGGTACGGCTCGATGACGACCGTCTGACAGGTGACCGCCCGGCCTGTGCTACCGAGAAACGGCCCGAGGTCATAGTCGACGACCTCGACGAAGTCCTGGTCGAACGTCACGACCACGAAGAAGGAGCCGAGGTTCGTCGCCTTCTCAATCGTAACGTCGACCGCGAACTGTGTGCCGGGCGCATTGTCGACTTCGATAGAAGACGGCTGCAAGCGCATGATCGGAGTGGAGGACGCGGACGTCTCCCTGCCTGCGCTGACAAGCAGCAGCGCTGCCAGGAGGAGTAGCCCTAGCATCGGCCAGGAGGCTAAGCGTCGCCATCCCAAGAGCAGCATGACACCCTACGGCACTCTTCTTCCAGGGCGGGGCTATGCTGGGTTGGAGGCCACCAGTCACGGCCGTTATACGCCCCGCAAGGGCAACCTGTCAAGGCGGCCCGCGCCGTCCGTTGCGCTTGCCGCGGGAGCGCTGCGCGTGACTGACCCGCCAGGGTGAAGAAATCAGCCGGTTTGGCCGCATCGCACACACGGGCGAAGCTAGGCAGGGGCTACGGGTAGCTGATATTGACCGTGGCGTCGCCGCAGCCCTGGCTCTTGATCGGATGCCCCTGGAGGTCAGACAGGTTACACGCATCGTTGACCAACTGCGTCACCAACGGCGGCCCGCCCGGTGTGACGGCGCCATAGGTGCCAGGCTGGGGGCGCACGGTGATCAGCGCCAGCACTCCGGGCGGTTGCGGCGGCACGGGAACCTTCCCCTGCGAAACACAGCCGTAGTGGATGGTACCCGGCACCACGTTGTTGGTGAAGCAGATCATATTCGCCGCGAGCGCCCCGGGCGCGACCTGGACGCAGACGACGGCCGGATCGAACGACAGCTCGAACTCGAAAGCGCCCAACAGTTGGAGCGCCTGCGGGTCCTTCGGGTCGATGCTCTGGATCGGGTCCTTCACCTGCATCTGAAACGTCACCGAGTCCGGGCCGTTCACGCATGGGCCGGCCGGTGGAGGCGTCGTCAGCGCCAGGTCCAGCTTCGCAGGCGTCTTGTTGATGCGCGGATTGGGCGGCGTCGGCGTGGGCGTGCGTGTCTGCGTCGGCGTGGGCGAGGGCGTCGGTGTCGGCGGCGGCGTTCCGTTCGGGAACTTCGGGTTCACCGGCGGCTGTGGCGGGTGCGGGTCGTCGCAGGTGCTGCCGTGTCGCCCGTTCACGAACTGCACGTCCTTTACGTCGATGTCACCGTCGCCGTTGATCTGGCCCGACGGTTCGAAGTCGAACCGAGAGTTGTACAGGAGATTGCCCAGCTTCGCTCCCCAGCGGAAGGCCAGGATCTGCTGGTCGCCGATGTCGACCATGCAGTCCGCGTTGGCGTCGCCTTCCAGGTAGCGGATCGTGAGGTCGGAGTCGTCGCAGCCGCTCTTGAGGATCGGGTGGCCCTGGAGGTCCGCCAGGTTGCAGCCGACGTTCATGATCTGCAGCACGACGCCGTTCTCCTGGAACGGACGCAGCAGAGAGTAGAGCTCCGGCTGCGGCCGCACCACGAGACGGGCGAGCTCCAGCGAGCTGCTGGGCGGCGGGTTCTTCCCCGTCGTGGTGCAGCCGATACGGGCCCTGCCGAACATCTGCAGGCCCTGGTTCTTGTCGTCGATCATGCAGACCATGCCCGACTGCACCGCGTACTGGCCGGGCTCCAGGTTCATGCAGACGTAGCTCGGGTTGTAGAGCACGTCGAACTCGTACGCGCCGATGCGCTGCACCTGACTCGGATCCTTGGGGTCAAGCGAGACCGGCGCGAAGTCCAGCTCGTGCGTGAACACCGCGACATCCGTGCTCTGGGCGCAGGTCGCCGGTGGCAGCTTCGCCCCTTGCGCTGTCAGGAAGAGGTTCTTGAGCGCTGGGAGCTTGAGGTTGTGCGGCACCGGCGTCGGTGTCGCGGTGGGCGTGGCCGTGGCCGTGGGCGGCGGGTTGATCGTCAGCTTCGCGTTCTTGCAGATGCCGTCGACGAGCGCTCCTCCCAGGACATCGGCCGCCTGACAGCTCTGCAGCAGCAGCGACGTCTCGCCGAAGGACAGCCCCTGCACGAAGAGGTCGATCGATGCGAGCACACCTGCGCCGCTCGGCCCCGGTGGCGCCCCGCCCGTCGTGTTGCAGCCGAGCTCCAGGAAGCCCGGGTTCACCGTGGCCGGCAGGCAGGACACCGGCCGCCCTGTGCTGCCCAGGAACGGACCCTCCGTGTAGCCGGCCATCTTGACGAAGTTGGTGTTGAACAGGAACTGGAACTCGAACGCGCCCAGGTCGTTGGCGCCGTCGATGACGACATCGATCGTGAAGAGTTGGCCCGTCTCGCCCTGCACCTTGATCGGGTTCGGGTCGAGGCGCATCGCCGGCGGCGGCGACGAGTGAGCGGGACGTTCGTCGCGGAGCACGAGGGCGAACGCCAGCAGCGCTCCCGCCGCCGCGAGCGCGAATAGCAAAGACGCGCGCCACCGACGCGACAAGGGCATGACTAACTACACCCCGTTCTCTACGCGGTGACATGCTGAGCGGGGAGGCCACCAGCTCTGCTGTTATACCCCCCATGGCGATAAGCCGTCAAGCGAACGGCGTACGTTTGGCGTGAGGGATCGCGAAGGAGGCTCGAACGCCTGGCTACGGAAGCGGCCCGGCTACGCCCGTTCCAGGTACTCGCCGGTGCGCGTGTCCACCTTCACCCGTTCGCCCGGCGAGACGAAGAGCGGCACGTTCACCATGAGGCCGGTCTCCAGCTTCGCGGGCTTCGTGCCGCCCTGGGCCGTGTCGCCCTTCACCCAGGGGTCGGCCTCAGCGACAGCCAGCTCTACTGCCGCCGGCAGCTCGACGCCGAGCGCCTCATCGCCGAAGGTGAGGAGCTGGCACGAGCCGTTCTCGGTGAGGTAGTTGATCGCGTCGCCCACCTGGTTGCGGTTGAGCGGGATCTGGTCGTACGTCTCCGTGTTCATGAAGTAGTAGAGGTCGCCGTCCTGGTAGAGGTACTGCGCCTGCTGGCGTTCGACGCGGGCGCGCGGAAACTTCGCCGTCGCCTGGAACGTCTTGTCGACGGTGTGGCCGCCGCGCAGATCGCGCAGCCGCAGGCGTACCTGCGCCGAGCCGCGTCCCATCTTGATGTGCTCGTAGTCCAGGATCTGGTAGAGCACGCCGTCCATCTCGATGGCGACGCCCTTGCGCATCTCGGTCACGTTCAGCATGAGTGATCTCTCGCTTTCGTCGGAGTTGCTTATGCCGGGCGAGCCGTCGCCACGCCGGCGTCCCACTCATCGCCGCGGCGCTCGAGCATGTGGCGCGGCACGATGCCCGCACCGACGTCGACCAGGCCGATGCGCTCCGTCACAACCCGCGCCAGCACGAGGCCGGGCACCACGCGCACGAAGCCGTCGATCTCAGGGACTTTCACCCGCAGCGGCGCGTACGCGTCCGGCTCGTCGGCGAGGTCGGCAACGACCTCGACCCGTCCGACGCCCTGGACGAAGCGGTCCGGCACCTGACGGTTGACGGTGAAGGCGGCGCGCGGGTTCTCGCGCAGGTTGTCCATCGTCGTCGAAACGCGTTCGATCAGGAAGAGCAGGTCGAGGCCGTCCTCGGCGAAGTAGCAGGTGAAGCACCAGGGCGACGCCTGCCCGCAGGTGGCGAGGTTCATCACCTTGTTCTCCGCCAGCACGGCGGCGATCTTCTCCTGCAGAAACGGCGCCGCTGCGGACACAGTCTGTCTCCCTTCGGCTCGACTGCCCTCACTCTAGCCCAGGGAGCTGTTGGGGGCCACTGACGTGGCTCCTCGTGAGCGAGGCTTACGCCGCCGCCGTCGTCATCTTGGGCGCGCGGCTCATGATCCGCGCCTTGCCGTTCTCCAGCACCACCATGTCCTCGATGCGCACGCCGCCCCAGCCCGTCAGGTAGATGCCTGGCTCGATGGTGAAGACCATGCCATCTTCCAGCACGTCTTTTGACGTCTTCGCCAGCCGCGGCGCTTCGTGCACCTGAAGCCCGACGCCGTGGCCCAGCCCGTGGCCGAACGCCTCTCCGTGGCCAGCTTCATCGATCACGCCGTGCGCCAGCAGGTGGGCCTGCTCGCCGGTCATGCCCGCCTCCACCAACTCCTCTGCCGTCTGCTGCGCGGCGAGCACGATGTCGTAGATGCGCTTGAACTCGTCGTCCGGCTTGCCGATGAAGATCGTGCGGGTGAGGTCGGACATGTAGCCGTTCAGCTTCACGCCCATGTCGATCACCACGCCCTCGCCCTTCTGGAGCACGCGCTCCGTGGGGAACGCGTGCGCCATCGCGCCGCGCGGCCCGCTGCCGACGATCGTGTCGAACGAGAGGCCGTCGCCGCCGTGCTCTCGGATGTACTTCTCGATCTCCCAGGCGACCTGCTGCTCCGTCCAGCCCGGCTCGAGGCGCTGCGCGACGTGCTCGAACGCCGCGTCTCCTAGGTCGACCGCCGCCTGCAGCGCCTCGATCTCCTCCGCGTCCTTGATCTCGCGCAGCCGCTCGACGATGTCCACGGTCGGCACGAGCTTCGGACGGTGCGGCTCAGGCAGGCCAATCACGATCTTGCGTAGGCCACGATAGCCGCGATAGCTGACGTGCGCCTCCTCGAACGCGATGCGCTTCCCACCCAGCCCTTCGAGCATGCCGGGCAACCATTCCTCCATCCGCCCGACCGCGCGGCTCACGCGACAGTCCTGCGCTTGCTGCTCCGCCTGCTCCCAGTAGCGCGAGTCCGTCGCAATGACAGCGTCGTCCATCGTGACCAGCAGGTACGCTGAGGTGCCGGTAAAGCCCGAGAGGTAGCGGCGGTTCACGGGGCTCGACGTCTCAGGGCTCGAGACGAACATGCCGTCGAGCTTGCTCCCGTCGAGCTTCTCGCGCAGGCGCTGGAGGCGCTGGTTAGACATTGTGGCTCTCCTCGCTCACCGCCCCGGTTGCTAGCTTCCGGTCGCTTGCTCCTTCAGCAGCTCGACGAGCGTGTCCAGCGCCGCGATGTAGCCGCGCCAGCCGAGGCCTGTGATCACGCCCCGAGACGCGCCCGCCGTCACCGAGCGCCGGCGGAACGGCTCGCGCGTGTAGATGTTCGAGATGTGCACCTCGATCACCGGCCTATCCGACCCTGCGAGGGTGTCGCGAAGCGCCAGGCTGTAGTGGCTGAAGGCGCCTGGGTTGATGATGATGCCATCCGCCTCCGGGGCCTCCTGCTGAAGGTAGTCGATGAGCCCGCCCTCGTGGTTCGACTGGAAGGCGCGGATCTCGACGCCCAGGGCCTTCGCCCGCTCGGCCACGCGCCCCTCGATGTCCGCCAGCGTCAGGTGGCCGTAGACCTCGGTTTCGCGCTGGCCCAGCGTATTCAGATTCGGCCCGTTGAGCAGCAGAATGCGCATCGATAGCAGCGTACAAGATACGGGCCCGATGGGTCGAGGCTAGCAGTGGAGGCCTATTGCCATCATCGCTACGCCCCTTCGCTGGCTACTGCTTCTCGCTGCCTTGATCGGCGCGTTCGCGCTCGCCGGCGCGTTCGTCCTGTCGTCGCGCCCCCGGCCCATCTCCGCTTCGGGCATCACTGCTATCGAGGCCGGCGTGAACCACACCTGCGCGGTGACGGCGGTGGGCGGCGCGAAGTGCTGGGGCGAGAACAACTTCGGCGAGCTCGGCGATGGCACGACGACGACGCGTTCCCTGCCGGGCGACGTGACAGGCCTCACGAGCGGCGTCGCGGCGATCGCCGGCGGCGACAACCACACCTGCGCGCTGACGGCGGGCGGCGGCGTCAAGTGCTGGGGCCGCAACAACGCCGGCCAGCTCGGCGACTTCACCCTGCTGGACCGCGACGAACCCGTCGACGTCACGAACCTCACCAGCGGCGTCGTCGCTATCGCGACCGGCGACAACCACACCTGCGCCATCACCACTGCGGGCGGCGTCAAGTGCTGGGGTGAGAACAACGTCGGCCAGCTCGGCGATGGGTCGACGACGAACCACACGATCCCGGTGAACGTCGTCGGCCTCAGCAGCGGCGTCGCCGCTATCGCCGCGGGCGGCGCTCACACGTGCGCCGTCACAACCGGCGGCGCCCTCAAGTGCTGGGGCTTCAACGGCTTCGGTGAGGTCGGCGACGGCTCGACCACGAACCGCACCGCGCCGGCGAACGTTTCGGGCTTGGGCAGCGGTGTGGCAGCGGTCTCGCTCGGCTCGCTGCACACCTGCGCTGTCACGGACGCCGGCGCCGTCAAGTGCTGGGGCTACAACGCCTTCGGCCAGCTCGGCGACGACACGACCGACGACACCACGACACCCGTCGGCGTCTCCGGCCTGGCGACCGGCGCCGCCGGCGTCGCAGCGGGCACGATTCACACCTGCGCTCTGATGTCAGCCGGCGGCGTCAAGTGCTGGGGTAACAACAACAACGGCCAGCTCGGTGACGCCACCACGACGCAGAGCGAGACGCCGGTCAGCGTCTCTGGCCTGACGGGCGTCGCTCAGGTGAGTGCTGGCGGCTATCACACCTGCGCCGCGAAGAGCAACGCCGAGGCCCGCTGCTGGGGCCACAACACCTACGGCCAGCTCGGCGATGGCACGACCGACGGCAGCACCACGCCTGTGAGCGTATTCGGCTTCGGCGCCAAGACGCTCCCGACGCCCACGATCACCGGGACGCCCACGCGGACGCCTACGCCCACCAGCACGCGAACCGCCACGCAAACACGCACGCCCACACAGACCGCTACCCGCACGCCAACGCGCACGGCCACACCGACCGTGACGCACACAGAAACGCCGGCGTCCACCAGCACACCCACGAAGACGCCCACAGAAACGCCAACGCGCACCGCCACGCAAACGCCTGCCGGCACACCGACGCGGACCCGCACGCCGACGCCCACCACCACCGCGACGCTGACGCCGGGCGGTAGCCCGGACACCGACGGCGACGGCTGTAGCGACGCCAGCGAGCTCGGGCCCAATCCCACTCAGGGCGGCGGGCGCGACCCGAACAACGTCTGGGACTTCTTCGATACGCCGAGCGACATCAACTCGCGAGACGCAGCGATCACGGCGGGCGACCTCGCGCGCGTCGTGTCGCGCTTCGGCAGCGCCGGCAGCGACGCGATGGACCCGCTCTCCAATCCGCCGCTCCCGCCCGCCTACCACACCGCGTTCGACCGCAGCTCGCCCGGCCAGGCCCCGAACGGCCAGGAACAGGGCGCGAACGGTTCCATCACGGCGCAAGACATCGCGCTCATCGTCACCCAGTTCGGCGACACCTGCGCGTGACGGTTGCTGTGCAGCGCCATCGGGCGCCAGGCTGAAGCCTGGCAATCCAGCCTCAAGCCTCCAGCCTCCAGCTTCCAGACCCCCGCCTCCAGCCTCCAGCTTCCAACTGCTATAGTGGCTGCAACGCTGGTGGCAGGATGCCATTGTTGTTGTTGAACGAACCATGAGGTTGCGAGGCGCCCTGCTGCTCGTCGCGCTCGCGGTCATGGCGGCCGCGAGCCTCGTCCCGTCATCCGCGCCCGGCCGCGTCGCGGCCGCCGGCGTCGCTGAGATCTCGACTGGCGGCAGCCACACTTGCGCCGTCACCAGCATGGGCGTCGCCAAGTGCTGGGGGAAGAACGACGACGGCGAGCTGGGCGACAACACCCTCACCGACCGCCCCACTCCTGGCAACGTGGCCGGCCTGACCTTGGGCGTCGCGGCGATCGGCGCCGGCGGCGACCAGTCGTGCGCCGTGCGCAGCAACGGTGGCGTAAGGTGTTGGGGGTTCAATCGTTACGGCCAGCTCGGCACCGGCACGACCACCATGAGCGCCAGCCCGCTCGATGTCTCCGGGCTCGGCAGCGGCGTCGCAAGCGTGGCCGCCGGCTTCGCCCATACCTGCGCGCGAACGACCGCCGGCGGCGCGAAGTGCTGGGGGAGGAACGACTTGGGGCAGCTCGGCGCCACGTCGTCCGACACCTGTCAGGCCCTTGCCTGCAGCACGACCCCGATCGACGTCACAGGCCTGTCGACTGGCGTACAGGCGCTCGCGCTTGGCGATTCCCACACGTGCGCGCTGATCTCCGGCGGGACAGTGAAGTGTTGGGGCAGCAACAACGCCGGCCAGCTCGGCGACGGCACACAGACGCAGCGGCCAACGCCCGTCGACGTATCCGGCCTGACCGGCGTGACGGCGATCGCCGCCGGAGCGTTCCACACCTGCGCCTTCGTCAGCCTGGGCTCCATCTATTGCTGGGGCCTGGACGCATTCGGCCAGCTCGGCGATGGCGGCGCGACCGACTTCAGTGCCACACCGGTACTCGTTCCTGCGCTGGACGACGCCGCCCTCGCGGTCACCGCGGGCGCCTACCACACCTGCGCCATCGACTCCCTGAACGCGGTCCGGTGCTGGGGTCGCAACGATGTCGGCCAGCTCGGCGCGCCCTCGTCGGACGTCTGCCAGGTCGCCCAGGCGTACGCCTGCAGCACGGCACCGATTCCCAACGGTGTAACCGGCGCCAGCAAACTTGGCGGCGGCGGCTCCGCCTTCCACACCTGCGCCGTGCTCAGCACCGGCGCCGCGCGCTGCTGGGGCTACAATTCGCGCGGCCAGGTCGGCGACGGCACGACCACGAACGCGACGACACCGCGGGACGTCTTCGGCTTTGGCGCGGCCCCCGATTCCGACGGCGACGGCTGCACGAACGCGCAGGAGGATGGGCCAACCGCGACCCTCGGCGGGCAGCGCGACGGCAAGAACTTCTGGGACTTCTTCGATACGCCCGCCGGCGCCAACGTCAGGGATGGCGCGGTGACTTCCGGCGATCTCGCTCGCGTCGTTGCGCGGTTCGGAGCGAACGGCAGCGCGGCGCTCGACCCGCTCTCGCCACCGCCCGCGTCCGGCTATCACACCGCATTCGACCGCACTCCCTCCACCCCCAACGTCTGGAACCTCGGCCCGCCCAACGCGTCGATCACGGCGCAGGACATCGCGCTTATCGTCGGCCAATTCGGGCACACGTGCGTGTGACGGCGCGCCGCCCGCGCCAGGGTCGAGGGTCAAGGGTCGGAGGTCGCGGCCCAAACCCCACCCCCACACCAGCGATCGAAGAGCGAGCGCCGAGCCTCCAGCTTCCAGCCTCCAGCTTCCAGCACCTATACTGCCCTCGATGACACTCAAGAGCCGGCCCTACCGGCGAATCGTCGCGAAGTTCGGCACCAGCCTGCTCACCAGCGGCGGCGACCACCTCGACCTGGAGGTGATGGCCGCCCTCATAGGCCAGGTCGCGCGGCTGCGACAGCAGGGCGCGGAGCTGATCGTCGTCAGCTCGGGAGCCATCGCCGCCGGGCGGCAGCGGCTCGGCGTCCGCCACGATGCGAAGGACGCGCCCTCGCGTCAGGCCCTCGCCGCAGTCGGCCAGAGCCACCTGATGCAGTCCTACGACAGCCTCTTCGCTTCGCACGAGCTCGTGGTCGCGCAGACGCTGCTCACCCGCCGCGACATCGCCGACCGCGTCGGTTACCTGAACGCGCGCAACACGCTGCTCGCGCTTCTCGATCTGGGCGCGGTCCCGATCGTTAACGAAAACGACGTCGTCGCCATCGACGAGATCGAGGGCGCGGTGATCGGCGACAACGACAACCTTTCGGCGCTCGTCGCCAACCTGATCGACGCCGACCTGCTCGCCATGCTCACCGACACCGGCGGCCTCTACACCGCCGACCCACGCCGCCACCCCACGGCCGAGCTGATCCCGCGCGTCGAGCGCATCACGCCGGAGATCGAAGCGCTCGCCCAGGACACCGAGACGCCGCAAGGCGTCGGCGGCATGGTAACGAAGCTCCAGGCGGCCAAGCTGGCAACGGCTGGCGGCGCCAACGTCGCCATCGCCAGCGGCCACGAGCCGAACGCGCTCGAACGGCTCGTTTCGGGCGAGGCGCTGGGCACCTTCTTTCCCGCAACAGGCGACCGGATGGAGAGCCGCAAGCGCTGGATGCTCGCCGGGCTCGCAGCGCGCGGCAAGATCGTCGTCGACGCGGGCGCGGCGAAGGCGCTGCTGTCGCAGGGCAAGAGCCTGCTGCCCGCCGGCGTGCGCGACGTGAAAGGCCCATTCGACCGCGGCGACACGGTGTCGATCTACTCGGAGGACGGCCATCGTCTCGCGGCCGGCATTACGAACTACGGCCACGAAGATGTCGCGGCCATCCGCGGCCTGCGCTCCGACCGCATCGCCCAGGCGCTCGGTCACGAGTACGGAGCCGAGGTCGTCCACCGCAACAACCTGGTGCTGCTCTGATGCGCTGGCTGCGCGAGTTCCTCCGCGAACGCGACCCGCTGGCCAGGGTCGCTTCGGCGCTCACCGAGCCGGAGGCGCTGATGTGGCGCGAGCTGCTGGAGAACAACGGCGTGCCGGCGATGGTCAAGAACGTCAACGCGCTCTCCGTCACACAGAGCTTCCCCACGCCGTTCGGAGACTACGATCTTTATGTGAAGCAGGGGGACCTGGAGCGCGCGGAGGAGGTCCTGGGCCCAATGCTCGATTCGCGGCAGCGGCCGGCGCAGCGTTACACGCGCAGAGAAGAGTAGCCGCGCGCGGTGGCGAACAACGACGCCTCGTGACACACTTGGGGCGAAATATCGTGCGTGTATCCCCTCGCCTCCGGCTCCAGGTCGGCGTCTTCGCCGTCATCGCCGCCATCCTCTTCATCGTCACCTACGTCATCCCGGCGACGGGCGCCTTCGACACATCGGAGCCGGCCGAGCAGGGCGAGACGCAACAGGGCACTGTGACCCGCGTCCTCGATGAGCAGGTCGAGCAGGGGCCCGCTGGCGACATCGTCCACCGCACGCTGGAGGTGCGCGTCGGCGATCGCACCGTTACCGTCGAGCAGAGCTACACGGAAGAAGACGCCATGGCCCTGGACGTCGACCCGGGCGACAAGGTGCTCCTCCAGGTGAGCGAGGGCCCTGAGGGCGAGACCTACTTCATCGCCGGTTTCGTGCGCACGACCCCGCTGATACTGCTTGCGGTCGCCTTCGCCGGCCTCGTGCTGCTGGTAGGACGCTGGCGCGGCCTGACATCGCTGCTCGGCTTGGGCGCGAGCTTGCTCGTAATCGTGCGCTTCATCCTGCCGGGCATCCTCTCGGGCGCCGACCCTGTGCTGATCTCGGTGATCGGGGCGCTGGTGATCATGCTCACCACGCTCTACCTGGCGCACGGCGTTACGGCGAAGACGAGCGTCGCGCTGCTGGGCACCGTGATCGCGTTGCTGCTGACGGCGGCGCTCGCGCAGATCAGCATCAGCGTAACAAAGCTCTCCGGCCTCGCGGATGAGAGCGCGGTGACGCTGCAGATCCTCTCGGCGGGCGACATCGACGCCGGCGGCCTGCTGCTGGCCGGGATCATCATCGGCGCGTTGGGCGTGCTGGACGACGTCACTGTTGCGCAGGCCTCCACCGTCTTTGAGCTGCACCACGCGAATCCCCTGTTAGGTGCGCGCGAGCTCTACCAGCGCGCCATGAACGTCGGTCGCGATCACATCGCGTCGACCGTGAACACGCTCGTCCTCGCGTATGCCGGCGCGGCGCTCCCCCTGCTGGCGCTGCTCGCCCTCCTCACGGAGCCGCTCGACTCGCTCCTCAACCGCGAGTTCCTGTCGACGGAGATCGTGCGCACGCTCGTGGGCAGCATGGGAATCGTCGCGGCCGTGCCACTGACGACCGCGCTCGCGGCGATCGTCGCAGGCGGCGGGTTCTTCAGGACACCGCTCAGCGCGTCGATCACGAGAGCGCCTGTCGAAGGGAGTGAGGAGGAGCGCGAAGCCTAAGCGGGCGCCGCCGCCAGCTCGAGGATGCGGCACGAGGCGCACTTGCCGTACACCTCCAGCCAGTGCCCCTCGATCTCGTAATCCGTGCTCTGCGTGAGCTGCTCCACGAGCGTTGCCACGTCGCACGTGGAGAAGTCCTCCACCCGCCCGCACGAGCGACAGACCAGATGGTGGTGGTGGCCTCGCGTGCTGAGCCGGTAGTGCAGGCTACCGTCCTCCATCAGCACCCGGCAGACCACGTTGAGGTCCAGGAGCAGCTTCATCGTGCGAAAGACAGTGGCGCGCCCCACATCCGGCGTCTGCCTCTGCACGTCCTCCACAGTGAAGTGCGCCGGCGCCGAGACCAGCGCCTCCAACAGGCGCCGGCGGCTGCCGGTGACGCGATGCCCCCTCATCTCGAGTCGCTGGATGATCAGGTCGAGGTCAGACATGAGACTGCGTATCACGAGGGTATCGAGCGCGAGGCCGAGGGGTCAAGTCAGGAGAGCGAGCGTGGCCAGCGCTGTGCCGCCTGCCTTCGCCTGCTTCGCGCCTCGCCTGCTACAATCCAGTCAATACGCCAAGGAGGAACGCCAATGGGCCGCAAAGACAAGGGCACCAAGAACATCAAGAAGCCCAAGCAAGACAAGTCGAAGAAGGCCGCAGCCGGAAAGTAGCCTGCGCTGGGGCGCCGGTGGTCGACTCGCGGCCCCGGCGCCTCGACCTTACTGCCGCGTCAGGCGGAAGATCCTGTTTGCGAAGGTGACGACGACGATCTCGCCGTCCGGCAGCTCGCCGAAGGACGCAACGGGCTGACCGCTGCGCGCGAGCAAGACCGGGTCACTGGTGTCCGCCGTGTTCACCGCCCAGATGTTTCCGCTGCAGAAGTCGCCGTAGACGTACCACCCCGCCAGCTCCGGGAGAGCAGCTCCTCGATACACGTAGCCCCCGGTGACCGAGCAGCCATCGGCGTGGCCATATGCGGCCCGCGGCGCCTGCAGGCCGCTCTGGTTGCACTGGGCGGCGCCGTAGCACTCGAACGCCTCCATGATGTTCCATCCGTAGTTCCCGCCCCGCACGACAAGGTCAACCTCTTCCCATTCGTTCTGGCCGACGTCGCCGGCCCAGAGATCGCCCGTGTCCCGGTCGAAGCTGAAGCGCCAGGGATTGCGCAGGCCGTACGCCCAGATCTCGCCGGCCGCGCCCGCCTGCCCGACGAAGGGGTTGTCGGGCGGCACGACGTACCCGTCGCCCGAAACGTCGATGCGCAGGATCGAGCCGAGCAACCCTCCCAGGTCCTGGCCGTTGCCCTGTGGATCGCCGCCCGCGCCGCCGTCGCCGAGCGCCACGTACAGCATCCCGTCCGGCCCAAAGGCGAGCTGCCCCCCGTTGTGATTCTCGAAGGGCTGCGGGACCTCCATGATAATTAGCTCGCTGGCCGTGTCCATCACACCGCCGCGCATCGCAAATCGCGAGAGCACGCTCCGTCGAGGATCGCCCGCGCTGTAGTACACATACACGCGCCCATCGGACTGAAAGTCCGGCGCGAATGCGAAGCCCAGGAGGCCTTCCTCCAAGCCGGGGTTCGCGATCAACCGGCCCGAGAGATCGGCCATCAACTCCGGCGCGAAGGCGTCGCTTACGGACACGCGCCAGATCTCCCCGGTCTGCTGGATCACGACCGCTTCGTCGTTCGAGTCGGGAAACATGAAGAAGCCGAGCATCTTATCGTAGGTGGCGGACGGGACAGCGCTCACCAGTCGATAGGCCTCCGCCCGCGGCGTCGCGGCGGGCGGCTGGGTGGCGGACGGCGTAGGAGTCGCCATCGTACGCGACGAGGCCCGCGTATCAGTCTGGGTAGGCGCGGTCGCCGGCGGCTCGTCATCGCCGGAGCCGCTTGCGAGTACCGCCGCGGCGATGCCCGCGCCCACCGCGACGAGCGCCGCCGCTACGAGCGGCGGACCCTTACGGCTCCAGGGGAGCGCCCAGAATCGAATCCACAGCTCTCTCACACGCATCCTCTCTTGTACGAAGGACGTCCCATCGATGGCCGTCTCTCCACCTTATGGGAGGCCCCTCCCTCATGCCAGCCGTTCGTCGCGCCAGCAGGGTTGCTGCTATAGTGGGCTGCCAGTATGCTTCGCGCCAGCACCGCCCTGCTGAAGTTCCTCACCCTCGGCGCCGTCGTGGCGAACGCATCGCTGCTGCACCACGGGCACATCCGCGACTTCTTGCACGCCGTCTACGACGCGCTCTCGCACCGCCTGCCGAAGCGTCTGCGCAAGCACGAGTGGCGCGTCCGCACCAGCATCCTTCAGGTCTACTTCGATGATCCAACCGTGCACTACGAGGTCTGGGTGCAGCGAAAGGGCTGGTGCATCGAGATCGGCCTCCACTTCGAAGGCGAGCGCGAGCAGAACTACCGCTGGGCGGCCGCGCTGGCGCCGCGAGCGCTCGAGATCCAGTCGCAGCTTGGGCCGGGCGTCGAGCTTGAGGAGTGGACGGCGAAATGGACGCGCCTCCACGAATCGCTGCCGCTGAGCGGCGACCCGAAGAAGCCGATCAAGCTCGTCCTGAGCGAGGAACTCGTCGAAGAGATCGCGGACCGCGTCGCGCGGTTCGTCGAAGTAATGGAGCCTGTGCTGGCAGAAGAACGAAAGCGGCGCGTCGCCGGCTAGATCGCCACGGCGGCGGCCTGCGCCTCGCTGCGGCGCTGGTGCTGCAGGTGCATCACCGTCAGCGCGAGCGCGAGCGCGAGGAGGATCGCGCCGACCTTGAACGGAGCCACCGGCCCAAAGAAGGCGTTCGTCAGGCCGCCGAGCGCCTGGCCGGCGGCGCCGCCGAGGCCCTGCACGGTCGCGAGCATGCCCAGCATCAGGCCCCGCCCGCCCAGCTCCGTCGCGTCGAGCGCGGCGGCGCCCCAGGCCGGGATGCTCACGGCGTAGCCCAGACCCGCGAGGACGACCAGGTGCACCGCGAGCAGCGGGTGCGTCGTCTGGCTCAGCGCGAAGTAGCAGAGGGAGGCGATCGCCAGGCCCGCGATGAGCGGTGGCTGCCGCCCGAAGCGGTCCGCGAGGTTGCCGCATCGCGCGACGATCAGTCCGCCGATGATCCCTGGCGCGATCAGCATGAGGGCGAGCACGTGTAGCCTCGTATCGAGCACGTCCTGGCTGTAGGTGCCGATCACCGGCGCCTGCACGGTCGTGCCGATGCTGAGCAGCAGAGCGATGCCCGCGAGCATGAGCACGCGCGGCGCGAGCAGTTTCCGAAGCCGGCCGCCCGTCGCCTCGGTCGCGACCTCCGCTACGGCGGCCTGTGCCGTTCCCGAGGCGCCCCGGTAGGCGAAGATGAGCGCCACGCTGCTAAAGGTGAGGCACGACGCGAAGGCGGCCCGGTAGGAGATCAAGTCCATCAGCGTGACGCCGACCAGCGTTCCGATCCCGATCCCGATGAGCTGCGCCATGTTCAGCATGTTGAGCGTCCGCGCCCGTCGGTTAGGCTCTTCCGTATCGCCGACGTAGGCCATGATCGCCGGCCAGACCGCAGCGGCGCCCGCGCCGTACAGCCCGGAGAAGGCGAGGAACACCGAAGTGTTCTGCACCTCGAGCATCATCAAGATCGACGGGATCGAAATTGCGATGCCGAGCGTCAGCGTGTGCCGCCGCCCGATGCGGTCGGCAAGCCAGCCCGCCGGCGCCTGGAGCAGGAAGCGGCCTCCCGCGTAGACCGCGAGGGCGTAGCCGGGAAAAGCGACGCTGGCGTTCAGCTCCTGCGGTAGATACTGCTGGACCAGCGCCAGGAGGAAGACGCCGGTAGACGCCTGCCAGAGCAGGACGGTCAAGACCAGTTCAAGGGTTCGGTGTGAGTGCGCAGTAAGGCGCGTGTGGAAGGTATCAAGCATCGAGCGCAGTCTCCAAGCCGCAGGCCCGGTCGGCCTCGTGAACAGAATCCCTACTAAGTAGCTTCGACCGAGTGCCCCGCGTCCTGCAGGTTAGCGCGGCTCAACATCTAGCATAATGGCCGCCGCCCCTAGAGCGCCAGCGCGTTCCCCCAACTTCGCCAGCGAGATGGTGACATCTGAGACCACCTGGTCGAAGGCGCCCTCGCGCGCGGTGCGGATCGCGGGCTCCAGATAGAAGCTGCCCAGATTCGTCAGACCGCCGCCCAGGATCAGCGCCTCCGGGTTGAAGCAGTTGAGCAGCCCCACCAGGCCCAGCCCGAGGTAGCGCCCCGCCCGCTCGATCACCTCGCGGGCCGCGCTGTCGCCGCGCAGGGCAGCCTCGTGCACGATTTCGGCCGTGATCGGCCCTTCGCCGGCCAGCTCGGCCAGCAGCGGGCTGCGGCCTGCCTTCACGACCGCCCGCGCCTCGCGTGCGATCGCCCGGCCCGATGCGAGCGCCTCGACGCAACCACGACCGCCGCAGTTGCACACCGGCCCGTCTTCGTCGACGACCAGATGGCCCACCTCGCCCGCCGCGCCCGACGCACCCCAGTAGACCTTGCCATCGATAATGATCCCGCCGCCGATGCCGGTGCCCAGCGTGACGTAGATCAGGTGGCGAACACCCTGACCCGCGCCCAGACGAAACTCGCCGTAGGCGGCAGCGTTCGCGTCATTTTCCAGCACCGTCGCCACTCCCAACGCCTCGCTCACCAGGCGCGCGAGCGGCACGTTGTGGAAACCGGGCAGGTTGGGCGCGTCCGTCACGATGCCGCTCGCAGGCTCGCACGGCCCGGGCGACGATATGCCCGCGCCCACGATGTCGTTCGTCGTCAGTCCCGCCTGCTCCAGCGCCCGCCGCACCGACGCGTCGATTCGCGCGACGACTGCGTCGGGCCCGCCTTCGGCGGCATGGGTCGCGCAGCGGTCTTCGCCCAGCACGTCGCCCTTCGCCGTCGCGACCAAAGAGTGGATCTTCGTGCCGCCGAGGTCGATGCCGGCCGCGAGCCGCTCGCTCAACGCGCCCCCTCAGTCGCGCCCGCGCGTTGGCTGGCGAGATCGCGGGCGTGCTCATACAGGTCGAGGTACTGGCGGGCGCTCTGCTCCCACGAGAAGTCCTGCGCCATGCAGCGCCGCTGCAGGTCGCGCCAGGCCCGGCGGTCGTCGTAGACCACTAACGCCTGCCCGAGGGCGTCGGCGAGCGCGGCAGGCTTCGTCTCCTCGAACAGAAAGCCGGTCCCGCTGCCGGACGGATCGTACGGCTGGACGGAGTCGGCGAGGCCGCCGGTGCGCCGCACCACGGGCACCGCGCCATACCGCATGGCGATGAGCTGGCCCAGGCCGCACGGCTCGTAGCGCGACGGCATCAGGAAGAGGTCGCTGCCGCCATAGATGAGCTGACCCAATCCGATGTCGAAGGCGAGGCGAACGGCGACGCGCTCCGGATGGCGCGTTGCCAGCTCGGTCATCCCGCGCTCGTACTCCGGGTCGCCGGTGCCGAGCAGGACGAACTGGAAGTCGCGTTCGGACAGCGCGCGCTCGACCGCGGCCGCGGCCAGGTCGGGCCCCTTCTGTTTGAACAGCCTCGCCACCATCCCGACGAGCGGCACGTCGTCGCTCACCGGCAGGCCAAGCTGCCGCTGCAGGGCTCGCTTGTTTTCGATGCGTTGATCAAGCCGTTCGGCGTCGAAGCGCGCAGCGAGGTGCGGGTCGGTCGCCGGGTTGAACTCCTCGACATCGATGCCGTTGATGATGCCCGAAAGGCGGTCGCGTCGTTGCTGGAGGAGGGGCGCCAGCGCGGCGCCGTACTCCGGCGTCAGGATCTCGCGCGCGTACGTCGGGCTGACGGTCGTGATCAGGTCGGCATGTAGGATCGATTGGCCCAGCCCGCTCAGCGCGACCTCCGGTGAGACGCCCACCGGCACCGCGAGGGCTTCCCCTGCCAGGCCATGCTCGGCGGCGAAGCCGCGCTCGAGGGCGCCGGTGATGCCCAGGTTGTGGATGGTGGAGACGCGCGGCAACGCCGACCACGGGTGCTCGGCCCGCGCGACGAGCCGCGTCGCCAGGAGGCCGGCGTGCCAGTCGTGCAGGTGGAGAGCGTCGGGCTGCCAGTCCATCGTGGTCGCGGCGGCGAGCAGCGCATCGCAGAACGTGAGGAAGCGGGCGACGTCGTCTTCGTAACCGTAGACCTGCTCGCGGCCGAACGAGCGCTCGTGCTCCACGAGGTACACGGGCACGCCTCGCGCATCCGCCTGCCAGATCGCGGCGCTGTCGCCCAGCGACGCGATCTGGCGCAGATCGGACGCAGCGCCGGTGTTCAGCGAGGCGTAGTAAGGCAGGGCGACGCGCACGTCCGCGCCGAGCCGCCTCAGGGCGGGCGGCAGCGCGCCGCCGACATCGCCGAGGCCCCCCACTTTCACAAGGGGGGCCATCTCGGCGATCACGAAGAGCACGTTGGATGACACGCTAGGAGACATGATAGCAGTCGCCTCATCTCATCGGGGGCGCCGCCCCGCGGGACACACGTAGGCCCGGCTCACAGCCCGGGCAACGGAATCGTGCGTTGACGGCCAGGCCTTCAGCCTGGCCCGCGCAGCGCCCTAATACGCCGGCGGCATCGGCGGCATGGCCGGCTGGGACTTGTCCTGGAGCTCCGTTACCAGGCAGTTGGTCGTGAGCACCATGCCCGCGATGCTCACGGCGTTCTCCAGCGCGGCGCGCGTCACCTTCAGCGGGTCGATGATGCCCTTCTTCTGCATGTTGCCGAACTCGTCGCGCAGGGCGTCGTAGCCTTCGCCCTTCTTGAGCTTCTTCACGCCCTGGACGATCACGGAGCCGTCCTTGCCCGAGTTGATCGCGATGCGGCGGAGCGGCTCCTCAAGCGCGCGGCGCAGAATGTTCGCGCCGGTGCGCTCGTCCTCCTCAACCTCTAGCTTGTCGATGGCGCTCAGCGCGTTGATGAACGCCACGCCGCCGCCAGGCACGATGCCCTCTTCGACAGCCGCGCGCGTCGCCTGCACGGCGTCCTCCACGCGGTGCTTCTTCTCCTTCATCTCGACTTCTGTCGCCGCACCGACCTTGATCACCGCGACGCTGCCGGCCAGCTTGCCGAGCCGCTCCTGCAGCTTCTCGCGGTCCCAGTCTGAGGTCGTCGTCTCCAGGGCGCTCTTGATCTGGGCGACGCGGCCCTGGATCGCGCTCTTCGTGCCCTTGCCTTCGATGATCGTCGTGTCTTCCTTGGTAACGATCACCCGGCGCGCCCGGCCGAGGTCCTCGACGCCGACGGAGTCGAGCTTGCGGCCCAGCTCATCACTGATCACGGTTGCCCCTGTAAGCGCCGCCAGGTCGCCCAGGTTCTCCTTGCGCCGGTCGCCGAAGCCCGGAGCCTTTACGGCGATGCAGTTGATGGTGCCGCGCAGCTTGTTTACGGCCAGCGTGGCCAGCGCCTCGCCGTCGCAGTCGTCGCAGATCAGGAGCAGGTTCTTGCTCACCTGGAGCACCTTCTCCAGCATCGGCAGGATGTCGTTGACGGCGGTGAGCTTCTTGTCCGTGATGAGGATGTACGGGTCTTCGATCTCCGCCTCCATCTTCTCAGAGTTGGTCACGAAGTACGGGCTGATGTAGCCGCGGTCGAACTGCATCCCCTCTACGTACTCGGTCTCCGTCTGGATGCCCTTCGACTCCTCGACGGTGATCACGCCGTCCTTCCCGACCTTCTCCATCACTTCGCCGATCAGATCGCCGATCGTCTCGTCGGCGGCGGAGATGGACGCGACCTGCGCCATCTGCTCGCGCGTGGTGACGTTGGTCGCGTCCTTCTGGAGCTGCGCGATCACCCCCTGCGCGCCCTTCTCGATGCCCCGCTTGAGGGCCATCGGGTTCGCGCCTGCGGCGACGTTCTTCATCCCCTCGTGGACGATCGCCTGGCCGAGCACCGTCGCCGTGGTCGTGCCGTCGCCGGCGATGTCGTTGGTCTTGGAAGCGATCTCCTTCGCGAGCTGGGCGCCGATGTTGCGGAACGGCTCCTCCAGCTCCACGTCCTTGGCGATCGTCACGCCATCGTTCGTAATCGTGGGCGCCCCGAACTTCTTGTCGAGCACCACGTTGCGCCCCTTGGGACCGAGCGTGATCTTCACCGCGTCGGCCAGGGCGTCGATGCCTTCCATCAGCGCGTGTCGGGCGTCGTCCTCAAAGAGCAACTGCTTCGCTGCCATGCGTACCACCTCTCAGATAGGGATTAGCACTCTCAGTGCTTGAGTGCTAACTCTAGCCTATCGCGGGCGCCTGTGCAAGTGGACAACGCCGCAGTGTTGCCGCATACTGCGCACGAGGCGGATATGCGATGACGCTGAAGTGGCTCATCTGGGCAGGCCTTCTGTTGGCTGTTGCCGTTGGGATCACCGGAACGGTCGTCAGCGGCCGGTACTGCACCGCCCCCGACACTGACGGTTGCCAAGACGAGCGTACTGGCGAAGAGACCTACTTCGATGACGATCGGTACGGCTGGCCTGTGCGTTGGCGGTCGGACTTCACGCTCAAGGAATGCAAGGCGCTGGAGTGCGGCAACGTCTATCTGGTCGACCCTTACGGCGTTTCTTGGGTGAAGCTCCCTATCTCCGTGGCCGCTTGGGCATTCTTCGCACTCACAGGGGAAGCGATGCTCGTGCTCGCCTGGTTTGCCGTACGCTACGTCGCGACGCGTCGCGGGAGGGCCGTGGCCGCGCCCGGCTAGCAGGATGCTACTCGCCTACGGCCCGCCAGGCGCGTCAAGGTTGCGTCCGCGCGACTTGCCCACCTTCAATCAGGCCGGGGAACGCCTGCGGGTCGACCTTCAGGATCGCGGCGTAGCGACGGGCGTTCGCCCTCACCCGACCTTGCAATGACTCGGAGACGTGGCCCGCACTCGCCCCTCTCCCGTTGGGAGAGGCCTGTCCTGAGCGAGGCCGAAGGAGGTAGCCGCCAGGCGGGGTGAGGGGCCCTACGCCCCGCCCGGTGGCTCGATGATGCGGCCGCGCGCCTTGCCCACCTTCATCAAGCTGGGGAACGCCTGCGGGTCGACCTTCAGGATCGCGGCGTAGCGGCGTGCGTTCTGCAAGAAGCGGTCTTCGCCGGTACGCCGGTACTGGTTGAAGTTGTCCAGCATCTTGTCGGCGATGAGCGGCAGGTCGAAGCCCATGATGTAGCGTTCGCTCATCTCGTTCAGCGCGTCCACGTACACCTCGAAGTACGACGAAAGCTTCTCGAGCAGGTCGCGCTGCTGGGTGAACTCGGCCAGCTCGTGCTGCGCGGCCAGGTGGTAGAAGCGCTTGCCGGTGCTCACGAAGTACCCCCGGTCGACGGACGCGATCGCCGCCCGACGGCTCCTGCGCCGCTTCAGCGCCCGCGGGAAGACGCCGGTGACGAAGAGGGAGTTGTCCGCGTACTTGCGATACGCCTCGAACAGGTTCTGGAAGTGCGTGAGCTGCTGCATCTCCTGGAGCAGATCCGACAGGTAGTAGAGGCTGGTCTGGCCGCCCTGCTCCATCGGGAACAGCTCCTTCGTGGCGAGATGCCGGTCCAGAAGCTCGCCCAGGTAGTCGACGACGCCGGCGTCGGTGCTGCGCCGGCCGACGTATAGCACCTTGATCACGAACAGGTCGAAGAGCGTGCGAGTGGAGACGGTGACGATTTCGCCGATGTCATCGTAGAAGACGCCGATCAGCTCGTCGACGCGCCTGGAGAACGCGCTGTCAGCAGCGTTCTCGCCATCGCGGTCGGCGATGGTCTCCTTCAGCTCGCGGACGGCTGCCTCTAGCATCTCCGTCTTACCGGACAGAACGCCGGTCGATTCCCGATCATATCATGATCGGCCGGGTGGGCCGCAGCCAGCATGATGTCAAGACCAGATGGGGACTCAGGCTGGTGAAAGCCTACGCCGCCGCGCCCTGGGGTACCCGCCGCTCCATCGGCATGTAGTCGCGCTTGTCGGAGCCCAGGTAGACCTGACGCGGCCGCGCGATCTTCTGCTCCGGATCGAGCAGCATCTCCTGCCACTGGGCCACCCAGCCCGCCGTGCGCGGGATCGCGAACAGCACCGGGAACATCTCCACCGGGAAGCCCATCGACTGGTAGATGATGCCCGAATAGAAGTCGACGTTCGGGTAGAGGCGGCGCGAGACGAAGTACTCGTCCTCGAGCGCTATCTTCTCGAGCTCGATTGCGATGTCGAGGAGCGGGTTGCGGCCTGTGACCTCGAACACCTGACGCGCGAGCTTCGTGATCACGGACGCGCGCGGGTCGTAGTGCTTGTAGACGCGGTGGCCAAAGCCGAAGAG
>JBBEBM010000044.1:0-9805 GCA_040882355.1 Dehalococcoidia bacterium
CGTCTTCCGCCCCCTCCGGTTCGCCATCGGCACCGGCGCCCCCGCACCGCCGCCCCCGTTCGGCCCCGCCCCCTCCGAACCTAGCGCCCCGTCTCCCTGACCGCTGTCTTCCGGACGATCCATCGCAGACCTCCTCGTCGTGGTGAGGCCCAGGGTAGGGCCGCGTGAGCAGAGCCCGAAGGGGGAAGTGGCGTAGTGTGGCAAGATGGCGGCTAATGCGAGCGGGGCCTTCTCGACTCAAAGCGCGGTGGCTACTATAATGCGCAACAAATGGTATGAGACAAGGCGAGCCCTTTCACAGGTGGGCTCACTACCCTATGGCGTTCGAGCCAGGGCAGGTGCGATTCCTCATCGATTCGCTTCCGACATGTGCCACCCCTCGTCTGTTGGACCCGTTCTGTGGATCCGGTGTCTCCCTCGTGGAGGCTAAGTCCCTGCGCATACCCTCGGTGGGAATCGATGCCAACCCATGGGCCGTGATTCTGGCGCGCAGCAAGACCCAGTGGAACGTCAGGCCAGCCAAGCTCGCGAGCCTCGCAGACCAAATTGCGGACACCGTGACACGTCAACTGAACCGAGACCGTCGTGCTGATCCTGGGCGCCGCTGGTTCCTCACGCCTGCCATCGCGTCTGACCCCGCGTTCGAGTACTTCACCGAATCCGGGATGGTGGAGCGAGGCTGGATCGGGCTCTCGGCCCTCGCCCGAACAATTCGGCTGAGGCAGGCAGTGGAAGCAATGGCCCAGGGCATGTATCGCGATGCGCTGCTAGTGGCGCTGGCCGCGACTGGGCGGGAGGACATGTCCAACCTGTCTAATGGCCCCGAGGTTTACGTTGGGTACAACGGAGCGAAGCGCCGCGATGTGGTAGCTGCGTGGCTCGAGAAAGTGTGCAACATAGCCCAAGATCTCGGCGAGACTGACAAGTCGCTCGCGCACGTACCTACCCGTGTGATCCACGGGGATTCACGGGCTTGTTCTACACTGGTACCGCCTGGTGAGCCCTTCTCGATGGTGGTGACCTCCCCGCCATATCCTGCTGACCATGACTATACGAGGAATGTAAGGCTTGAGCTGGCTCTTCTAGGATATGCCCGAGATAGGAGCTCTCTACAGGCGATCCGACGGCGCATGATTCGATCGCACAGCAAGTCCGTTTACAAGGGAGACGATGATTCCTCATACCTGGGTCCTGGCGACCGCGGCGTGCTGAGAATAGTTGGGCAGCTACAACGCCTTGCCCAAGACCGGTCCGATGGCTTCGCTCGCCAGTATCCCAAAGTCGTTGCACACTACTTTGGCGGGCTCCTGCGTCATATCTATGACTTGACAGCCTTGCTTGCTCCGGGTGGCCACTGCGCGTTCGTGCTTGGAGATCAACAGTCGTTTCTCAATGTCCCTATCCGCACGGCAAAATTGTTTGCTGACTTGATCGTCAAGCGTCCTGAGTTGAACCTGGACGTTCAGGGTATCGTTGAGCTTCGGCAACGCTACTCGCCAACCAGGCAGGTGTGCCTGAGCGAAAATGCGGTCATAATCGCGAAGCGAGACACGATTCAATGACGCAGTTTCAAGACATCTTGGTCTCCACAAAACTCCTGGGCCACATAAGCGAGGGATTTTATACCAGCCCGGCAGCGGCGATGAAGGAACTCATCAGCAACTCCTTCGATGCCGGGGCGACAAGAGTAGACCTCACTACGAACTGGCCCTACTTCGATATCTTCACTGCGACAGACAATGGCAGTGGGATGGAGGCTGCTGATTTTCGTAGCCTGATGCGAGGAGGGATTGGAACTAGTAAGAAGCGGGTAACGGGCGCGCCGCGTCCAGGGTATGGGCGACCTACGATCGGCAGGTTAGGTGTCGGCGTCCTTGCAATAGGGCAGTTCTGTCATTCGTTCCAATTTGAGTCTCACCATTCTGGAACACGTACGGCCTTCTCGGCCACTGTAAGCCTTACTCAAAAGGCGCCTCAGAGGCTCGATGAGTCGGATCCTAACCGCAAGAAATTTGATGTTGGAAAGTTCAAGGTGGAGCGGGTCCCATATGACGTGGAAAGGCGTGGTACGAGAATCTTGTCGGACGATCTGAAGGAGAGCTTCATTCGCAAGATGGCGGCCTCGGTTCTCTTAGACGGAGAGCTAAAGCCGCCAGTTCAACGTGACTTTGTCGCGTTCTTCCAAGATGTCGCGCAATCGAGACGCGGCCTAGCCGACGCAGGAGAGTATGCCAAACTGATCTGGGGGCTGGCGCACTATGCCCCAGTCCAATACATGAATGATGGTCCGATTGAAGGTCGCCGGGTGGCTGTCGAGCATAAGGCTAGACTGGATGCGTACAAGTTCGAAGTCATTGTGGACGGTTGCTCGCTTAGGAAGCCGGTGCTCCTTCCCTCGTCGCGCCAGACAGCTCAAGGAGGCGTGGCACCACGCATCAATCCGTACTCTCTGCACATCGACAAGACGGTGCTAGGAGAGCGTTTGGAAGTGAAGGGCTATGTCGCGATCCAGTATGGCCAGGCTATACAGCCGCCTGAGTTGCGTGGCTTGGTGATTCGCGTTCGCGACGTCGCTATCGGCACCTATGACCGGTCGCTGCTAGGCTATCCGTTCGTGGAGGGACCTCGCTCTGAGTGGGTCAGTGGCGAGCTGTACGTCGTATCTGGGCTAGAGGACGCATTGACCGCGCCGAGAGAGACCTTCGACAGTCTTCACCCTCACTATGAACAGCTTCAGGACGCGGTATTCTCGACGCTCCATAACAGAGTATTTCCCGACGCCTACAAGGGAATAGCTGAGAGGACGCTGGCTCGCCGTGAGGAAGCTGCAGCGAAGCTGTTGATCGACGGGCAAACGCTCTTGGAAGAGGAGCTGGATCTCAAACTGCGAGTGGCGCGGGGCCCGACTCGTGTCAGCTCAGTACCCGTGGAGATAGATCTGAGGCGTGGGCGTGTTACCATCAACGAGTCGTACTCGTGGCCACGGGCTCGTGCGCGGAGGGACGTACTTCAACGAGTAGCTCTGGCGTTCGAGATTTCCCGACAGCTGGCTGGTAAAGCAGGCAGCGACCAGGCAGAGATGTTCTACCGCCTCCTCAGGAGACTGGTATAGCCGTCAAGTGGCGATTGATTACGACACCGACGTGCCAAAGCAGTTCGTCCGTGAACGTGGCTGGCTCAAGGCTGCGCTACAGACGAGCAAGACGATCGGACCCGGTAGTGGGCTCCGCTACCTGACATTCTGCGCAGTCGAAGCGATCGACGTGTTCTTGCTGGATCTCCACGACCTCCTCGATCGCGACCCCGCTTCAGGAAAGTTTCGAGACGTCTATTTCTGCGAGCGAGGGCCCGACGCCTTCCGTGAGATATCCGGTATTCTTGGTCTGCAGGGATTTCTCGGCGAATTCGAAGATATCGTGCTGTTCGAGGAGGAGGAGGGGCCCGACACGGCGAATCTCAAGCCCCTGGACCATGAGATAGAGGCGTCAGAACCCCAACGGCGGCGGCTGAGGGTGAAGCGGTCTGCCGCCAATTTCCGAGAGGCATTCCCCTTTGATGTTATCAACTTGGATTTCGATGGGACGCTGTTCCCGCCCCAACAGCCGGCGGACAGTCGCCTATTCCAGGCGGTCAAGCGCGTCATAGAATGGCAGCGGACTCCGCCATCTGGCGCGCAGGGGCCAGCAGAGTTTACGCTTTTCTTGACTACGCGGGTAGACAGAGACCGCTTTGGGAGTGAGGCGTTGAAGGTCCTGATCGACTTGGTAGAGGACAATGTCGACCAAGACCCGGGGTTCAAGGCTGGGTTCGCGAAACGGTTCAGCGGGTCGCCGGCTGACGTGGCTGCAAACGATCTCGGTCCCTTTTGCGCTGCAAGCTTGCCTAAGCAGATCCTTGAGGACGCGGTTCATTTGTCCTGGAAGGCCCAGTACCGTGACATCTTCATCTACCGGCGCACGCCTAAGAACGGTTCTGAATACCATATGGTGAGCTTCGTCTGCCACTTCACGCGGATGCCGAAGAAGGTTTCGCTGAAAGCCATGCGAGACGTGCTGGCCGAGGCGACGGCCATTGTCGCGAACGAGCCTTGCGACGTAGATCGAGAACTCGGCGACTCGGCGATTCGTGACACGCTTAGGGCGAACTTGGCGGCGGTTGTTGAGCACCGCGCGAAGGCCACGAGCCCTTGACGCAGCTGAGGTGCCGAAGAATGCACGGCACCATCGGTCGGGGGCATGGGGCCATCGCCAACTGCGGGCCGCTGTCCAGGGTGGTTGACCTTGCAGCGCGGGCAGTCACCAAGCGATACCGCCTGTCGGCAGCCAGACCTCGCTACCCTCACCCCGGCCCCTCTCGCGAACCCTAGGCTGGCCCCCCTGCCACCCGCCCCTTGGCGCTCTCGCCGCCCGGCCTTACCCTCGTGCTCTACAACTCGCCGTGGGGAGGGCCCTCCGAGGGCGGTCCTCTCAGATTCGGCGCAGGAAGGGAGGATCGCCGTGATCCGGCGAAAAAGGCGATTTTGCAAATCGTAATGACATGAACCGCGCGCCAGGCCGGGCGTCGCCCGCCGGCGCCCTCACGCTGCGGGCGCTATTTACTGTCGAAAGTCGCTCTGCTAGACTGCGCAGGCAAACGGACAGCCCATCTTGCACGGAGGTACAGCCATGAAAGCCCTACTTCGCCTCATCGACCGGATCAGCCCGCCGGAGACCGTCCACGCCCACTGCGACATCCCCTGCGGCATCTACGACCCGCACCTGGCGCAGATCGGCGCGCTCACCTGCATCCGCATGAACCAGCTCATCAACGACCTCGGCGACTCGCCGGGCCCGGGGGACAAGAAGAAGAATGACGCGTGGCACAGCTCGCTCGGCCGCTACATCACGGTGAAGGAGGAGCACGCGGAGCTGGTGAAGCGAGAGGTGCGCATCATCTGGGGCGACTTCTTCAAGCCGGAGCACCTGGAGAAGAGCCCTGACCTCCACGCCACGGTCTGGAACATCATGAAGGGCGGCTCCAAGGTGCGCCAGAACATCGACCTGGCCGCCGCGGAAGAGCTGCTCGCCGGGGTACAGAAGTTCGCCGAAGCGTTTTGGGCGGCGAAGGGCGTCAAGACCCAGCGAGTGCCGTCGCAGCAGGCCGTCGGCGGCGAGCTCGTCGTCCCGGCGTAAGGCCACGATGCTGCGAACGCTCGGGGCGCTGGTGCCGCTCGGCCGCTATCGCGTGGCCGGGCGGAGCATGACGCCTGCGCTGATCGAAGGCGAACGCGTCCTCGTCAACAAGGCCGCCTACTGGTTCGCCACGCCGCGCCCCGACGACGTCGTCGTCCTGCGCGACCCGCGCGCGCCGCAACGATTGCTGATCAAGCGCATCGAACGCGCGGCCGGCGTCGACGAGTGGCTGGTGGCCGGCGACAACCCGGACGCCAGCACCGACAGCCGCGCCTTCGGCCCCGTCGCCCGCGACGCCATCGTCGGCAAGGTGTGGCTGCGGTACTAGGTTCGATCGCATCGTGCCCGGGCTGAAGGCCCGGGCCGAAGGTTCTAAGAAGAGGAGGGGCGTTCACAGAAACGCCCCTCCTCTCAGTAAGCGCGAGCTGTCGCTACCTGGCGTCCATCGCCTCGGCCAGGTCGCGGGCATCCACACCCGTCGATCCGCCGGCGGGCGCCATCACGATCACCATGCGCATCTGGTCGCCGTCGAGGAAGCCGTACATCTCCATCGCGATGCCGTCGGCGAACGGGTTGTCTTCCTCCGGCGCGCCCAACGCGCCGAGCAGGCCGGCGATGTCCATGGTCATGCGCATGCCGAACCCGCTCTCGCCCAGACCGTCGGCGTCGAGCACGTCGATCTCAGCGAAGCCGAGGCCGGACTCGCCGGCGAGGCTCTCGATCTCGTCGAGGTCGTCCTCGCTCAGATCGAAGCTTCCCATGTCTTCGAGCGCCTCAGGCGGCAGCACCGCGGCGGCGGACATCACGATCGCGTTGAACTCACCGCTCTCGACGTCGCCGCTCATGAACATGCTCGCCGCCAGATCGAGGTCGCCCGCTTCGCTCGGCACGGAGTAGCCGAAGCTGCCCATGTCAAGGAAGTCGCCGGGCAGGTCGCCCGCGGTGAGGAGCGCCGCCGCCAGCGTCGGGTCCGGTTCGCCCATCGAGGCGGCGCTTCCGCTCAGGCCGCCCAATACGTCGAAGGGGTTGAACGCGGCGAAGGGATCGCCGCCCGCGTCGTCGCCCGACGCGCTGTCGGCGTCGTCTGTCGCGACGGCGCTGTCGTCGGTCGCCTGGGCGTCGGACCCGGGCGGGTCTGCGACCTCAGTGGGCGCGCTGCCGCTCTTGTCACCGCCGCTGTTGCAGGCGGCGAGGAGCAGCACGAGCGGGAGGAGCAGGAACGCGAGTTTTCGGGGCATGAGACCTCCTTCTGGGGGCAAGGGTGCCCTGTCTCATCATCGGCCTGAGCTGAGCCCGACTTCAGGGCGGAGGGGCGCTAAGGGGTCGGCCAAGGGGCGTACGCCGCTGGATTGGCCGGGCCTACTAGCCTAGCTAGCGGACTGAGACGGGACCTTCTTCTCGAAGGGAGGGAAGAGCGACTCCAGCTCGAGCCGGATCGGGTCTTCCGGCGGCAGGTAGGCGCTGAAGTCGCCGTCCGGCTCGGGACGCTCGCGCTCGCCGGTGTGACCGGCATCACGGATGCGGTCCTGGAGCAGCATCAGGCCCTGGAGCAGCGACTCAGGCCTGGGCGGACAGCCCGGCACGTACACATCTACCGGTGCAATCAGGTTGACGCCCGGGAGCGTACTGTAACCGAACGCAAATGGCCCGCCCATCGTCGCGCAACCGCCGAAGGCGATCACCCAGCGTGGTTCCGCCATCTGCAGGTAGATGCGGCGCACGGCGGGCGACATCTTCCACGTCACTGTGCCCGCCACGATCATCAGGTCGGCCTGGCGCGGCGAGGCGCGGAAGACCTCCGCGCCGAAGCGGGCGATGTCATAGCGGGAGGTGGCCGTGGCGATCATCTCGATCGCGCAGCAGGCGAGTCCGAACATCACCGGCCAGAGTGACGAGCTGCGCGCCCAGTTCAGCACCGAGTCGACGGAGGAGAGGAGCAGGTTTCCGCTCAGCTCGTCCTCGATGTCCGTGGTCAGCAGCGGGACTGCCTCTGAAGCCATCGCGAGTTTGAGAACTCCTCACTGCGCATTCTAGGCGGTTGTGAACGAGGGCGCAATGGCGCCGAGTGCCGGTGAGCGAGTGGACATAAGCGCTGGAAGTGATACTGGACAGAATGGTTATTGGGCACTACACTTACCGTAATTCGAGGGGGAGCGGCGTCCATGAGGGGCCTGGTTCCTCCTCGATTTGTGTCTCAGTAGCTTGCTTCCGGCGGGCTTGTGGCAAGGACGCCTCAGTCCTCGCGATACGACTACTGCGCGTGGGCGTTTGGATTATGAACGGCTGCGAATGGTGGGGGCGCAGGCGAGCCGGAAGGCCGCCTGCTGCCTCTGCTTTGCGCGGGTGTCCTTTCTGGGAGGGAGATTGACCGGCACGATCCGAGGATTGGCCCGCCGACGGCTACTGCGGCACAGTCTCATCCTGGCCGCGTTTCTGCTGGCCGCCACCGCCGCCTTGCTCCTGCTGACGCCTGCCGGCCGCCGCTCCGCGCACGCTCAGCAGCCCACACCGACGCCGACACCTGCGGCGCTGGTGCGCATCGACCCGGTGTCGCAGAACGTCGCGCAGGGCGAAGACGTGGTGGTCGACGTCGTCGCCGACGAGGTGAATGACCTCGGCGCGTACGAGTTCATCCTGGGCTTCGATCCTGGAGCGCTCACCTTCTCCAGCTTTACCAACGGCTTGTTCCTGGGGAGCACCGGGCGCAGCGTCATCTGCCTTCCCGCGCTCACGTCGATCGACATCGACGGCGATACGATCATCGATCCGGGCTTCATCCGCGTCGGCTGCGTGACAACCGGTGGAGCGACCGGCGCGTCGGGTAGCGGGATCCTGGCGACGATCAGCTTCACCACGTCATGTGACGGCTTCAGCGCGCTGGACCTGCCGCTCGTCGGCATCGCGACCACGCTGGGCGGCGGCATTCCCACCCGCACGCAAGGAGGTGACGTGACGATCGGAGGGGGTGGCAACGACTGCCCCACGCCCGAGCCGTCGGCAACACCCACCGTAACGGACACGCCCACGGTCACGCCCACCGGCCCGACGGCGACGCCCAGCGTTACGGCCACGCCCGCAACGCCGACGATCCCGCCGACGCCGGCGCCGCAGCTCTGCGGCCCCGCCGCCGGACCGGCGGTCTGCGTCCTGCCGACCTTCCAGACAAACGTGGTCGGTGGGGTCAGGACCGTATTCGTCGGCGTCGACAACGTGACCAACCTGGGCGCGTTCCAGTTCGATCTGCTCTTCAACGACACGGTGCTTCAGCCCGTCAGCGTCAGCGTGGGGCCGTTCCTGGGCAGCACCGGGCGTTCGGTGGTCTGCCTGCCCACGCTGAATCCGGGGCGCGTACAGCTCGTCTGCACGACGCTTGGCAGCGCGACGCCCGGGCCGAACGGCTCCGGGCTGGTCGCGGAAGTGCGCCTGCAGGGCTCAGCGACCGGCCTGTCGCCGCTGCACCTGGAGAGCGTGATCCTCACGACGGTCACTGCCGCCGAGGTGCCTGTCTCGGCCACGCAGGACGGTGTAATGACCGTGCAGCCCGGCCCGACGCCAACGCCGCCCGGCGCGACGGCGACAGCGACGGCGACGTTCACCCCCAGCGGCCCGACATCGACGCCCACGAACACGCCCACGCCCGGCCCTACGCCGTCGACGATCGTCCGCGTGATCCCGGCCGACCAGACGTTGGCCGAGGGCGAGGACGTGGTCTTCGATATCACGGTCGAAGACGTCGTTGGCCTGGGCGCGTACGAGTTCGAGGTCGACTTCGATCAATCGCTGCTGAACTACACCAGCGTCACGAACGGCTTGTTCCTGGGGAGCGGCGGGCGCACGGTGTTTTGCCTCGCGCCCCAGCTCGACGTCGGCAAGGTGCGCTTCGGCTGCGTGACCAGCGGCGTGGCGCCGGGCGCGACGGGCAGCGGCGTGCTGGCCACCGTTACGCTCGGTTCGTCATGCGCTGGCACCAGCCCGCTCGGCCTGCCGCTGGTCGGGCTCAGCGATACCGCGGGCGGCCCGCTCGCGCGCAACGTCGAAGAGGGCAGCGTCACGGTAACCGGCGCGACCGTGTGTCCGACACCGACAGCGACGTTCACCCCGACGGCCACGAGCACGACTGCGCCGGTGACGCCGACGCCGACGCGCACCAGCACTCCTTCGCCAACGCCCAGTCCGACGATCACGGCGACGCCCTCGCCCGGGCTCTGCGGGCTCTCGTCCGGGCTCACCGTCTGCCTGCAGCCGGTGAGTCAGAAGATCACGCGGGGCGACCAGACCACAGTGGAAGTGGTCGTCGATAACGTGAACGGTCTCGGCGCCTTCCAGGTCACGCTCGGATACAACCAGGCGCTCGTTTCGCCTGCTGACATCGCGGTCGGCACGTTCCTGGGCAGCACGAGCCGGGCGGTGGTCTGTCTCGAGCCGGCGTCTGACCCTGGCTTCTTGCAGCTCGTTTGCACCACGCTCGGCCTGGCGCCGGCCGGCCCGAGCGGCTCGGGCACGCTGGGCGTGGTCACGTTCGAGGGCATAGGAGCCGGCCTCAGCCCGCTCTCGCTCCAGGACGTTATTCTCACCAACATCGCCGGCGTGGCGTTCGCGCCGCCGGCGCTGCAGGGCGGCGCTCTTCAGGTGAA
>JBBEBM010000044.1:9815-19792 GCA_040882355.1 Dehalococcoidia bacterium
AACGAGCCGCCCGCGCCGACGGCGACCGCCTCGCCTACGGTGACGCTCTCGCCGACGCCCACGCTCTCGCCCACCGAGACGCCTTCGCCGACGCCCTGCCCGCCGGGGGGCTGTCCGACCCCGACGATCACGCTTACACCCACGATCACGCCGACGCGAACGGTTACACCCACGCGCACCGTGACGCCGTCGCCCACCAGCACGCCTTCGCCCACGGCAACGCCCGGCCCGCTCACCGTGCGCGTCCAGCCCGTGTCGCAGAACCTGGCGCAGGGAGGCACAACGACCGTGGAGATCGTCGTCGACAACGCGCTCAACCTGGGCGCCTTCCAGTTTACGCTCGGCTTCAACTCCGCAGTTGTGGGCTTGCCCTCAGTCGTGGGCTTCCAATCGGTGGTGGTCGGGCCGTTCCTGGGCAGCACCAACCGTAGCGTTGTCTGCCTGCCGCCGAGCCTGGACGGCGCCGAAGTGGAGTTCGTCTGCACCACGCTGGGAAGCACACCGCTCGGCCCGTCCGGCTCCGGTGTGCTCGCCACCGCAACGTTCGAGGGTCTGACGCAGGGTCTTTCACCTCTCCACCTGTCGGACGTGATCCTGGCCGACATCGTCGGCCTGGCAAAGGCCCCCGTTACCACGCAAGACGGCGTGCTCGTCGTCGGGCCGGCCGCCACGCCCACGGCGACGCCCACGGCGACGCCGCTTGTGGCCGGGTCAGCGGCAGACCCGCTGGCCGCGCGGCTCGTCCTTCGTGAAGGCGCCGGGTCGGCCGCCGTCGTCCATTCGCTCGTGGTGCCTGCCGGCTCAGCGGGCGGGCCGGCCGCGCAGGCAGTCGAGGCCGCGGAGGTGTTCAAGGACCCGAAGGCGGCCAACCTCTTCCTCGGCGCCGGTACGCTCGTCATCGCGGAGCGCGTGGACGGAGTCCCGGCCGGGGCCGGCCTCGGCGCCTTCGAGCTGCACGTGGAATACAACGCCTCCGTGGTGGATGCCGAGATCGAGCCCGCCTCGTTCCTAAGCAGCACGGGTCGCGATCAGCACTGTCTCACCGCGAAGTCTCCGGGGCGGGTCCGGCTCTCGTGCTTCAGCACGGGCTCGGTCAGCGGCCCCACGGGTTCCGGCATCCTGGCGCTGATCGTGGTCCGACCGGTCGAGACCCTCGACCTGCGCGCCGCGCAGGACAACGGCGTGTTGCTCACGCTGGATGACATCTCGGCCAGCACCAGGCTTGCCGACATCAAGGGCAACCGCATGCCTGTGGGCGCGGTGGGCGACAGCCGGGTCATCGTGCGAGCGCTCGAGGGCGATATCAATAACGACTGCGAGGTAAACGTCGTCGACCAACAGACCATCGCCGGCCGCTTCGGCGCCAGCCTCGGCTCGCTCTTCTACCAGCAGAACCTCGACCTGGAACCATCGATCTCGGCGGACGGCGACGTCGATATCAAGGACCTGCAGTTCGTGTTCGGGCGGAGCGGCAGCACCTGCCAGAACCCTCACCCGGAGCAGACGCCTCCGTTCAAGGAAGAGACACCGTCGCCAACGCCGACCGAGGGGCCGCCGACAGCCACGCCCACTCCGACGGTGACGGGTACCGTGACGCCTGCGACCGCTACACCGTCGGCCACCCGCACGCCGACGGCCACCCGGTCGCCGACCGCAACGGCCACTCCGACGGCGACACGTACACCGACTGCAACCGTTACCCGCACGGCCACGCCGACTGCCACTCGTACGCCGACCGCGACCGCTACCCGCACGGCCACGCCGACGGTGGCTCGCACACCCACGCCGACCGCGACACGAACGGCCACGCGCACACCCACACCGACCGCGACACGAACGGCCACGCGCACGCCTACGACGACGGCGACGCGAACGGCCACGGCGACACCCACGATGACGAGAACGCCAACCCTCACCGCCACGCGCACCGCGACCGCCACGGCTACGCGGAGCCCGACCGTGACGCCGACCCGCACGGCTACGCGGAGCCCAACCGTGACGCCGACCCGCACGTCGACGCGCACGCCGACCGTCACGCCGACCCGCACGTCGACGCGCACGCCGACCGTCACGCCGACCCGCACCCGTACCCCGACGCCCACGCTGACCCGCACGCCGGGCGGTCCGACCGATACGCCCACGCCGACGGAGACGGCGGCCGCCGTGACCCGCACGCCCACGCCAACCACGACATCCGAAGTGGCGCCAACGGAGGTGCCGGGCGTGACAACCTCGCCGACGTCGCAGGTCGGCCCGGCGGTGCGCCCGCCGCCCGCAGGCCTCCCGGCGACGGGCCGCGGCGCGTCTGCTGGTGGCTGGGTGCTGACGTCGGTCCAGGCGGTGAGTCTCACAGCGGGAATTGCGCTGCTGTTGATCTGGTCCGCGCTGGTCCGCGCGCGACGCCGCCAGGAGTAGCCGGATGTTGAGGATGAGAGTTGAGGAGGTGGAGGCGAAATGGCTCACAACAGCGGGCCTCTTTACAGAATTCGCGGAACGCGTATAATGACGGGGCTTACCTCTCCAAGCGCGCGTCCGCTGCGGGTAGCGGGCCCGCCTCCCCGCCGGAGTGAACGGATGCGATTAGCTCGGATTTGTCAAGCAGTAGCGCTCGCCCTCGTAGCCGCCCTCCTGGGTTGGCTGGCGGTAGGCCGCGGCGCGCAGGCCCTGCCGCCCGCTGGCACGGACCGCCTGCCGGTCGTCGCCACAGCGAATGTGACGAGCCGCCTGGGCACCGAGAATGTCGTGTTCACCGGCTGGGCGGAGATCGCGCGCGAGGCGCCTCACGACGAGGGTGGCGTCGATGTGGTCGACTTCGAGGTCGTTTCGATGGACCTGCGCGGCGCCAGCTCGATTGGCGCGGTCACTGTAGCCGAAAGCGCGACCGCAGTCTCGACCGGCGAGATCAGGTCGCTCCAGGCAGGTCAGGACTTCCCGGCGTCAAGCTTCATGGACGTCTTCATGGTTGTGACCGTGCCGGCGAACCCGACGCCGACGTTGGAGCTTCACAACCAGGCGGCGATGCGCCTGCAACCAATGACCGGCTCACAGGTGGTGACCCTGAACGCGTGGCCGCCGCTGGGCGTGACGTACCGCCTCGATCCAATCTATAGCGTGGACAACGACGGCGACACTCAGATAGATGAAGACACGGCCGACGACGACGGCGACGGCGCGTATGATGAGGACCCGCCCGGCGGCGGGAATCAGGATACCGACGCTCTTACCGACGAGGATCCTCCCCTGGCCCAGTGCACCGTTCCCGTTTGCGACGAGGACGGCGACGGCTCGATGGACGAAGATCCGTCGTGCGTGCCGCTCTTCAGCCCCCCACCGGCGAACTCTAATCTGAAGGCGGGGTTCTGCGTTCGCGATCTCAGCTTGCAGGTCGCCCCCGAGCTGCCCAGCTTCTCGGTGGCGCGCGGCGGGCCATCCAATATCCACCCGGCCGACATTCTGAGCCTGGGCCCACCGCCACTCCAGCCGGGGGCGCCCACGCCAACGCCCACGGCGCCACCTCCGCCCACGCCTGTCGACGTCTCAGGCAATGACAACTTCGCGAACGGCTGGGTGGTCCCGGGCCTGCCGTTTACCGGAACACAGACTACCGCCGGCTCCACCATGGAGGGTGGCGAACCCACCACGCTTGCGAACTGCCCGCTCGGCATTTCTACTCCTATCGGGGCGACGGTCTGGTATCGATTCACGCCGTCTGTAGCGGGCACCGTGACGGCCGATACCGATGGAAGCGACTTCGACACCGTGCTGGCAGCCTACACCGGTGGCGCAGTCGGCTCGCTTACCCGCGTAGCCTGTGATGATGACACCCTCTTTCCTCAATCGCGCATCGCGTTCCCGGTGGCCGCCGGGACGCTCTACAGCCTGCAGGTGGGCGGTTTCGTGAACGCGACAGGGAACCTGACGCTCAACCTCAGCGCCGGCGGCGCGATCGCCCCCGACGAGACCGCGCCCTTCGTCCGCATCCCCTGCTTGAGTCTGGGGCTGACGGCGGATGGATGCGACGTGCCCGGCGCCACCGACGACCTGGACGCGCTCGCCTATGGCGATGACTTCCCGGCGGACGCGAGCCCGTCCGTGAACTTCTCGGTCGCGCCAGGCGCCGAAGGCGTTCTGGGCTCGGCGGTGCGCGCTCAGCGCAACTGCCCGGCGCCGGAGCCTCAGGGCGACGAGTTCCGCTCGACGTTCAACAACAGCAATACGCTGTTCCTGGATGGCAACGGTCCCATCGGCGCCTGCACCTCCGCCTTCCCGCTCGGCCTGATCGAGGGCGCTACCTCGCGCGATGACCTCGATGCTCTGGACGAAAAAGACACTTCGTTTGTTGACCCCGACGAGGACGGCGTGCCGGACAACCCCGTGTACTTCTCGCTGGAGTCGGCTTCGCCGTCGCTCACGACCTTCGGCTTCAGCGCCGCCGATATCCTCAAGACAGTAGACGGCAATGCCCCAAGCGTCTATGCCGCGGCGCCGGCGCTCGGCCTGGAGACGGGTGACGACGTTGACGGCCTCTGCCTCCAGGAAGACGGCAACGGAGTGTATGACCAGGCCGACACGCTTGTCTTCTCGCTTGCGAGCGGCTCGCCCACGCTGGCGCAGATCGGCGCGGGGCCAGCCGACATCCTCGCGCCTGGCAGTCCGAACCCTACCGTGCTACAGAATGAGGGGACGATGGGCCTCCTGCCGGCCGATGATCTGGACGCGATGAAGTGCCAGGCCCTGGCCCTCAAGGACCCTGTAGGCGACACGGACGGTGACACGATTCCAAACGGGACGGACCCCGACGACGATAACGACGGGTGCACCGACTCCCAGGAGCTGGGAGCCGACCCGACGTTGGGAGGGCAGCGCGACCCGCACAACTTCTGGGACGTGATGGACGTCTTCACCGGATCGCCCCTGGCCCGTGACGGCTCGATATCAGCGGGCGACGTCGCGGGCGTGGTCGGGCGCTTCGGCGCGAACGACGGCGGGCCTGGCACGTTCGACCGCAACAGCAACCCGCTATCCATGCCCAGCCCGCCGGTACAGCCGTCCGGCGCGCGGGCGAACTACCACCCCGCCTACGATCGAGGTGGTGGCACCCCGGGCGGCAGCCCCTGGAACCTGAACCCACCGGACGGCGCGATCACTTCAGGGGATATCGCAGCGGCCGTGGCGCAGTTCGGGCATAGCTGCCTGTGATCAGAGGAGCGTGAAGCTCTTCGGCGCTTCATGCCAGAGGTAAGAGCCGAGGACGGAGCAAGGAGCAAGGAGCAAGGAGGGGAAACCATGGAACGTCACATGAGATCACAGCGGTGGCTGCAACGGAGGGGCTGGTTGTTGCTGCTGCCTCTGCTGCTGGCCGCAGCGGCGGGCGTCCTCGCTGTTACGCTCACCCGGCCGCAGGGGGCCGCAGCGCTGGACGGCGCCATGGCGCTCGACTGCAACGCCGGGCTTTCAGCCACGCCGTTCCCGCCGGCGCCGACGCCCACGCCCACCAAGGTCGTCGACCCGGACGTCGACACGAACTGCTCGTTCCGGGTAGGGACCGTCTTCCATATTTCCATGCACATCACCGATGCGCCCGCGGCGGGCTTCAACGGCTGGCAGGCGAAGGTCCGCTGGCCCAATGACATCCTCCAGTACTTACCGGCAAGCAACCCCCTGACGGAATCGAGGTCGCCGGAATGTACCATCCCTGCCCGCTTCGATAATCAGCCGGGGGATCCCTCCTTCGCCTATGCGTGCCAGCCGTTTCCCGCACCGGACCCCCTGCTCGTGTACGAAGGTATCGCAGGCCAGTGGCGTATGCGCTGCGATGCGGAGGGCACGACCCAACTGATCCTGGTGGCCCGCGCGGGAGACTCGCAGGCAGGATCGCACTTCACGGACGGGTTCAACAATGCCTTAGATCCCACGCTGAGCAACGCCGTCGTGACTTGCTTTGCCGACACGCCAACGGTGACGAGGACGGCCACGGCGACGAACACAGCCACGCGCACGCCGACGGCGACGCGCACGCCAACGAGCACGCCGACGCCAGTCAACACTCCGACGCCCACGCTTAGCCCAACACCGACGCCGCTGCCCAGCGACTTGCCCGACGTCCTCGTCATCAAGAACGATGGGCCGGATCCGGTTGGGCCGGCGGGTACCCTCACCTATAGCCTGGTCGTGCGCAACATCGGCCTCCAGACTGCGACCAGCGTGCAGGCTGTAGACACCTTGCCGCCTGAAGTGACATTCGTCTCCGCCAGCCCGGCCTGCTCGCACGTGGCCGGCGTCGTGACCTGCCTTGTCGGCAACCTGGCGGCCAACGACGGCGCTCCGGGCGGCCCGGACGAGGCGAAGATACAGATCCAGGTCACGGCGCCCAGCCCGGCCTTAGATACCCGTGTCCTGAACCAGGCCGAGGTGACCGCCTCCAACGAGCCGTTTGCTAACGCAGGCAACAACCGCGACTTTGAAGAGACCGTGGTGCTGGCACCGCGCGCGGATGTGACGGTGGAGAAGACCGACCAGCCTGATCCGCTGTCCAGCGGCGGCAGTGTCACCTACACCATCACCGCGCGGAACATCGGCCCCGAACAGGCCAACGACGTGACCATTGAGGACACGCTGCCCGTGAGCGCCACCTTTGTCTCGGCCAGCCCGGAGTGCGGGGCGCCGGTAGCGGGCGTCGTCACGTGTCTCCTCGGCAGCCTGGGGGCGAACGGCGGACAGGCCGCCGTCCAGATTACGGTGAGTGCGCCCTTCGTCACTCAGGACCTGCGCCTGAAGAATACCGCCCGCGTGAGTGCGAGCAATGAACTGTTCGCCCAGACGGGCAACAACCTGGACATCGAAAACACAGCCGTGATCGCCCCCGATCCAGACCTGGTCGTGACGAAGGCCGACTCGCAGGACCCGGTGCTGCGCGTCCGTCAGTTCAGCTACAGCATCACTGTCGCCAACCAGGGCGGCGGCGACGCGAAGGGCGTGACGGTGACCGACCAGTTGCCGACCACGACGCTGCCCAACGGTACGCCCCAACCTCTGGTGTACAAGAGCGCCAGCGGTGCGAGCTGTTCAGCCATGCCGCTCAACCTCATCACCTGCAGCCTCCCGCTGGTGCCCGCCAACGGCGGTCAGGTGGTGATCACCATCAACGTGCGCGCGCCTACGGTGCTCAGCGACACTACGCTGAACAACCAGGCGAGCGCCGTCGATCCTGATGAGCCTGGCGATCCCACCGCCAACAACAGCGACGGCGAGGCGACGGTCATCGAAGCCTGCTTCGACGTGAACAACGATAACATCGTCTCCATCGGCGACATCGGTATCATCATCGCCGCGTTCGGCACGCTCAGCTCGGATCCGGACTACGACCCGCTTCTGGATATTGACGACAAGGGAGTGATCTCGATCGGCGATATCGGCTGGGTGGTCGGCCAGTTCGGCCGCATTTGCTGAGAACTCACCACCCTGCCTCAACCTGGCAAGAGCCCGGCCCAGTAGGGGCCGGGCTCTTGTGCTAAGGCGTGGCGTCGCGGCCCTTGCTCCAAAAGTTGACATAACCGCTGACCGGGCCGGGTGGCCGGCCCAGAGCCCGGGCGAGATTTTCCCACCGCCAGGGTATTGACAAGCAGGGCGGATCGTGATATATCTGGTGCGCTGGTGGAACTCTGTTCCACTTGGATCCCCGCCCGAACAACCTTATACTCTGCGTTCGCAGGCCAATTTGCTTGTCTATCTTGGCAGGCTGTTGCACCTGAAGAGCGCGCGTTGGCTCCTACCCCCGCCTAGGGCCCTGAAAGGGGGGATGTCCAGAACCACAGGCAACAGAAATTCCGTGGAACATCGGAGAGAAGCAAATTACTTCTCGGTAGGAGGTTTTACAACGTGCATCAGAACGTACGAAAGTTGACAGTGTGGGCGCTGCTCGTCCTGCCGCTGGTGGCGGTAGGCGTGGCCGTGGCGCTCATGGTCACCTGGGGTAGCAACGCTCAGGCCAATACGGTGACTCCGGAGCTGTCCATCGCCGGCGTTGGCCTGAACTGCGACACCGACCCCGCCACGGGCGCTGGCGCCAAGTGCAACGTGCCCGTAGGCACCATGTTCACAGTCCAAGCAAACGTCGACAAGCTTGCTGGCTTGACCGATGTAGACATGGACACGAACGCCGGCTACAACGGCTTCCAGATCCGTTTACTCACGTCGGCAGAGCTCACCCTGAAGAACCGGGCAACGCAGACCGAGCTGGGTCCCGCTGCCGGTCGGTTCTGGCCAGACTGCGGCATTCCGGCGGAGAACAAGGCCGCGAATGACTACCAGTTGGGCTGCAACATCGGCATTGGCGGGGTCGGCTCCATCTACACGGGCAAGGTAGCCGAGGTCGACTACAACTGCACGACCCAGGGCGCCTTCAGCGTCGCGATGCCCAACGGTGCGGCGCCGAACAGCCACGTGACGAACGAGAGCAACGGCGCAGTGCCGGACGGCACTGAGATTGACACGCTCGCCATCAACTGCACGCCGCCTAGCCAGTTGATCAATGTGAACGTGGTGGACGCCGCTGTTCCAGGCAAGAAGCTGAGCGGCAGCTGCGTCCTGATTGCCGTTGACATGCTGGCCGGTTCGCCGCCCGCGCAGGTCAATCAGCCGATTGACGTGGTCAGCGACAACAACGCCAACGCGACTTGCGATGGCATCATCGGCGGTCCGCTGTCCGACTCGAACGCGGCCGTCGGCCGCATCGACGTCAGCATCAGCGGCGCGCTGCGTATCCAGAACGGTGACAGCTGGCACGCCCAGCAGGTGGCGACCGATGCGAAGCACCTCGTGGACAACACGAAGTACGCGTGTGACCTGAGTGTGGGCAAGTGCACCGTCAACATCAGTAATGTCCGCATCGCGGGCAACGGCTTCGTCAACTTCAACGACACCGTGACGGGCCTCCCGCTCGCCGGCCAGTGTGTTGACGTTTCACCGCCGCTGACCACGATCTGCGACAACAACGTTGCGCCAGGCGCGGCCGGTGCCGACCTGGACCCGGCTGCTGGAGTGATCCACTTCACGCAACCGATCGGCGTTTACACGGTTACCTACAACCCGGTAAACCAGCCGAGCGACCGTCTCGTGAAGGCTCCGCTCGCCGTCGCCTGTGACCTGTCGGGTACGAGCACGGCGACGCAGACGTGCAACGCCAAGTACAACTTCAACCCGACGATTCCGTTCAACCTGAAGACGCCCACGCTGCAGAACCTGTTCCTGACAGCCCAGGGCGCCAAGCTGCCGCCGAGCACCTGCGCAGCGAGCACGAACGTCCAGTCGTTCACGCACACGCTGAGCAACGCGCCGACGACAGCCGACCCGAAGGACCCGTCTTTGATCCAGCAGATCGGTGGATTCGAGATGGACGTCCTCTTCGACGAGGACCTGATCTGCGTGAACCTGGCCGCCGGTGCCTACTTCACCAACACCGCTGGCGGGACTTGCTTCATCGACGACAAGGATGACGGACTGCAGCCTGACGGCCTGGCCCGCATCGGTTGTGTCGTCTTGGGCAAGCCGACCTCAGTGAGCAGCTCCCTTGAGCTGGCCGTGATTACGGTCCGCCCGCAGCCGGAGCTCTACTCCCTGATCACAGCAGACCAGGACAACGGCGTTATCGTCCAGGTCCTGAACTCAGGCTGTAACCTTGCTGACATGCAGGGTCACCCGATCAAGAAGATCGGCTGTGACGACAGCGAACTGACCATCCGCTACCTCGAAGGCGACGTGAACGGCGACTGCGCTGTGAACGTGCGCGACGAGCAGCTCTTGGCCTTCCGCTGGGGCGCCAAGATTGGTAGCCTGCTGTACAACGACCGCTTCGACCTGGAGCCGTCCGGTCAGATCAACAGTGACGGCGACATCGACATCAAGGATGTCCAGTTCGTCTACGGTCGCCATGGCAGCATCTGCACCAAGGCAGGTCTGCCGCCGCAGACGTGGCCGGC
>JBBEBM010000045.1:0-15267 GCA_040882355.1 Dehalococcoidia bacterium
AAGGCGCTCCGCAAGCTGCGCCACCCCTCGCGCAGCAAGAAGCTCAAGGACTACCTGGAGTAACCGAACCCAGAACCCAGCAGGGTGCTGAAAGGGCCTGAGGACCAACGTAGTTCGTTCCCACCCACCCCCCCAGCGGTGTTGGAGTGAATCTGGGGGGACACCCCCCAGACCCCCCGGCAGGGGGCAGCGCCCCCTGCACCCCCGGTTCTCAGCAGCCAGCTAGAACCAGAACCCCGTGGCGCCAGAAGGTCCGTGGTTCTGGGTTCTGTCCTAGTACCACTTCCAGAGCCAGTAGCGTTCGAAGGCGACTTTGCCCCAGTGCCAGACGGGACTGGGCGGTCGCAGGGTGATGTGCCGCGGGTGGGCGTAGAAGTCGCCCTGAGCCATGCCGGCTGAGCCGCCGCCCGCCTCCAGGAAGCAGTAGCCGCGGCCGTCGAAGCGCTCGCGGCGGGCGTGGCCCATGATCCGCGCGGCGATGTTCCGCGCGACGACCTCGGCCTGGCCGTGCGCGAAGACGCCGGCCTTGGGCAGGGCGAGGCCGTCGGGAAGCGGGATGCGGGTCACGTCGCCGATGGCGAAGACGTTCTCGTGCTTGGTCTCCAGCGTGTACTGGTCGACGGCGATCCAGCCCTCCTTGTTTGTCAGGCCCGACTTCACGACGACCTCCGGCGCCTTGTGCGGCGGGATCGCGATCAGCAGGTCGTAGGGCTCTGGAGGGCCGTCCTTGAAGCGCATCTCCCCCTCTTCGATCGCCTTGAGCTGTTTATCGCCGTAGAAGGCGATCCCCTTATGGGCCATCATCTCTTGGACGGCCTCGCCCGCAGGGACGCCCGCGACGGGCATAGGGTGCGGCTCCGGCGTGTAGATGGCGATCTCCACCTTGTGCCGGATGTGGCGGCTGTGGAAGTAGCCCTCCAGCAGCATCGCCCCTTCAAAGGGGGCCGCCGGGCACTTGTAGGGCAGGCCGGCCATGGTGATGGCGATGCGTCCCCCCGGAAACGAAGCGACGGCGTCGCGCAGGCGCTCGGCGCCATCAAGGTGGTAATAGCCGTGCGCTTCGGCGAGGCCGGGCACGGCGTTGAAGTCGAGGTCAGCGCCGAGCGCGATAATCAGGTAATCGTAGCTGATCTCACGCCCATCGACGGCGACCGTGCGGGCCTTGACGTCGATGCCCTTGATCTCCTCCGCCACGACCTCGATGCCCTTGCGCTCGAGGCGCGTGATGTCGCGGGTGATGGTGTCGGCCCGGCGCTCGCCGGTCATCACCCAGAGATACGAGGGCGGGAACGACTGAAGCGTGCTGCGCTCGACTAGGACGATACGGGCGGAGTCGGTCTTGAGCCTGGTGTGCAGCTCGGTAGCCGCGACGACGCCGCCGACGCCTCCGCCCAGCACCACGATGGTCTGTTCGGCCAAAGTTCGCCTCCTGCTCACAACGGAAGTCTGGCTGGGGACAAGTCTGCTACCATTCTAGCGCACAAGGAGGCGATGAATTCGATGCCCGTGTACGAATACCACTGCCGGAAGTGTGGCACAACCTTCGAGCTGCTGCGGCCGATGAGCCGCTCAACGGATCTCGCGAAGTGCCCGTCCGGGCACCCGGGCGCGGGGCGGGTGGTTTCCGTCTTCGCGGCTCGCACGGGAGGGGGCGACGGCTTCGAGGAGGCGAGCCTCGGCGGTGGCGGGTGCGGCGGCTGCGCGGGCGGCGCCTGCGCCTGCGGCGGGCACTAGCAGGTCAGGCTTAAAGGAGCCCAAGAACCAGCGTCATTCGTTCCCACCCACCCGCCCAGGGTTCTTTGCGCGAATCTGGGGGACACCAGGGGGCAGCGCCTGCACCCGCTTCTTGAGAAGGGCTAGGCCTGTACGTGCGACGCAAGGAAGGTCGGGACGGTGGTAGGGCGAACGAAGCGCAGGTAGACGGCGGCGGCGAGCGTGAGCGCGCCGAGCTCCGCCAGCGTGGCGATGCCGACCCAGACGCTCAGGTCGCGCCAGAAGTTCTCCGGGAACATCTGGATCAGGTGGTCCGTGTCGGGATCGAGGCGCCAGAGGTCGTTGTCGAACGCGATGAGGTGGAAGCGCTCGAACGCGGCGTCGAAGCCGGTGACGGCGACCAAGCCGACCACGCCGATCACCAGCAGGCCCGCGATCCCGGATATGACAAGTTGCTTCGCCAGCGTCCGCAGGCTCCCCTCGCGGGCCCAGATGAAGACGGCGACGATATAGGCCAGCGCGAAGATCACGGCGCCCTCCTGGACGCGGAAGGCGGTCTGGAAGAGGTCTTTGACGTCGCGGAGGTGAGCGGTCTCCCGGGGGTTGAAGAGCGAAATGAGCTGGCTGTCCTGGGTCGTCACCTGGACGAAGATCGTCTCTTCGCCGTTGTTGAAGTAGTCGCGTAGCTCGCCGCTGGCGCGCAGCAATTCGTCACGGTCGATGCCGGTTGTCTCTGTCGTATCGTAATGATCCGTAGCGTATTCGTAGACGCGGGGCTCGTTGGCGGCGATGCGGACGCTGGTGGTGACGAGAGCGACGGGTACGGCGATGACGAAGAGGAGGCTGGCGATGAAGCGAACGATTCCCAAACAGTCCTCCCGTGACGGATCACGGCTGGCATAGCCATCGTAAGAAGCGGAACGGGCAGTGTCAAGGACAGCAGAACGCCCGTGCGATGGGGAACTTCTCGACGCTGTCCGGCGTCCTATAGGCAAGACGGACCTTGCGTGCTATGATGAAGCCCGCCCTATGCGGGGCGAGTGCGGACTGGGGGGATACGTGTGAGGTCGAACGTCTGGCGGTGGCTCGCTCCGGCAACAGGGCCGCTGGCGGTGCTGCTTACGCTGCTTGGCATCTTCGTCTGGCATCCGGGCATCGCCCAGGCAGCTCCTGTGCTCTCGTTCGAGGGCTCCTGCGCGCCCGATCCGGTTCGCCCGGCAGCAGCGGCGCTCATCACCTGCACAATTAGCGTGACGAACACGGGCGACGCGCCCGCCTTGAACCTGGCTGCCCAGCCGAGCGCGCCCAGCGCGCCGTGCGCCATCGCTTCGCCTATCTACATCGACCGGACGATCAACGGCGTGTCGGTGCCCGCCTCCGGCACGCGTTACGACCTGGGCAACCTAGCGCCGCAAGCGAACGTGACATCGGTAACGCGCCTGGCGATCATCAATCAAGGATCGGGCGCCAAGGGCACGAAGGTCACCGTCTTCTCGCAAGCCGAGCCTTCGGTCCAGGCGAGCGGCAACCTCTGCTGGACCGTCGACGCGTCCAGTACTGAGCCGTCGTTCCGGATGGAGGTGACGAAGACGCCGGTCAACGCAGGTGGCTGCTTCACCCCACCGATCAGCTCGCCGGCCACGCTGCAGTCCAGGGCACACCGGGCCTTCGAGGAGCGGCGCGCGGAACTCCTCGCCCAGCCGATCGGCAGGCCGGAGCCGCAGGGCTTCTTCGGCTGCCCGCCTCCGCCCCGCCCGGACTATGGCGGTCCGGTACCGGTCAGCCCGCCCGACCCGACGCCGGGACTCGTCGACTTTGAGATCAAGGTGACCAACATGAGCGGGCCGGCCGTGCTCGACATCTCCGTGCTCGACGTCGAGACGGGCAGCGGCGTCTTCGTTGAGTCGGACCCGCCGCCGACTGGCAGCGACTTCCTGGGCCGGCCCATGTGGGACGTAGGGACGCTCGATCAAGGTGAGGAGTACCGCATCGTCGCCAGCTACGGTGCGCAGCAGCAGGACCGCTGCCTGATGGCGTATGACGTGGCGATCGTCACCAGCACGCCGAAGGGCGGCGGCGCGGAGAACTACGCGGCGTTCCCGGGCAGCGGCCAGCAGGTAGGCAACTGCGAGGGCGGCGGCGACTCGGAGCTCTGCTGGCACTACCCGCCCGAAGACCAGGGCTTCGCATACACGGAGCGCTGCGATGAGGAGGTCTGCTGGGTCCTGTTCGATTTTGGCGGCGGTGAAGTGTTCTGGGAACGCCACTTCGGCAGTTGTGACGAGGAGGTCTGTCGCTTCATGCCTCCAGAGGGCGGCGAAGGTGGCTTCGAACCCATTAGCTCGTGCGACCCGCCCCTGTGCTGGGTCCCGCACGGCGCGATCGACTCGTACCACTACGACGCGAGTGCCTGCGGGAGCGGGACCTGCCTGCACACGGCCCCCGACGGCAGCACATCCAATTATCAGCCCTGCGACTTCCCGATCTGCTGGACGATGCCGCCGGGGTCGAGCGCCTGGGAACTTCGTATGTTCGAGCAGTGCGAAGTGGAGAACCCTTGTTGGTTCATGCCACCCGGCAAGGGTGAGCCGGCCCTTAGCGAATGCGATCTGGATGTCAGCGAGGTCTGCTGGTCGACGGATTTCTTTGGGGGATTTGAAGAAGGCGGGCCGACGCCGGCCGCCCTTGACGGGCCGGTGTTGCTGAACGCAGGTGACCCGTACTTCACCCTGCCCTGCGGATTCTCGTTCTGCGAGTACACCGCGCCTGACGGCGTCACTACCGCCAACGGCGACTGCGATCAGGAGCTCTGCTGGTCAATGCCACCCGGCGGCGGCGACTGGCAGAACACGTTCAGTTGCGATTTCGACTTCTGCTGGTACACGCCGACAGGCGGTGGGAACTCGTTCCTCGAAGCGTGCGGCATCGACCTCTGCTTCCTGAGCGTGCCAGCCGGCGCCCTGGACGCGTTGCTCTATTTCGGCGAGTTCTTCTTCTACGAGCTTTCGCCGATCCCCATCGACTGCGACTTCGGTGAAGAGCTCTGCTGGTCGGTGCCACCCGTGGAGAAGGGCGCCTTTGTCGCGGCGCTGTCCTACTGCACGGAAGCGGAGTCGGTTTGCTGGGGCGCGCCGCCGAACGACACGGCCGACTGGCCCGTCGAATGCGGTACAACGTTCTGCTGGACGGCGTGGCCCGCCGACTTCCCCGATCCTGCCGAGCGCGGCCTCTCGCCCGACCAGCTCGTCGATGGTCCCTGCCCGCCGGAGGACCCGGGCGAGACGGGCCAAACAGGATCGTCTGCGGTAGCCGAAGGAGAGCCTGCACTGAGCGAGCCCGCCGAACTGGAAGAGAGCCAATCGGTGGAGGAGCTTTTCCCGGAGCCGAGCATGAGCAAGACGCCGGCGACGTTCAGCGACGGCACGAACGAGTCCGTCGACGCGGTGCCGAGCAGCGACTCCGTCCCGGTGGAGATCTACCGGCCGGACCTGGTGGACTATGACGGTGACGGCTGCAACAATCTGCGCGAGCGCGGCTTCAGCGCCCTCGCCGGCGGGCTTCGCGACCCCGACAACGTGTGGGACTTCTTCGACACGCCGGGGCCGGGCAACTCTCGCGACGGCTCGATCACCGCCGCCGACATCGCCCGCGTCGTCCAGCGCTTCGGGGGCAGCGGCAACCCGGCGATGGACCCGCTCTCGATGCCGCCGGCGCCGCCCGCGTACCACACCGCATTCGACCACATGCCAGCCGGCGCTGGAGCGGACGGCGCCATCACCACGCAGGACATCGCGGTAGCGGTCGGGCAGTTCGGCAACACCTGCTTGTAGGCCCTGAGCGCCAGATGCTACACTTTCGTCGCTGAAGCTCATTCAGCGGGAGGTTCGTCATGGCACAGCAGATGGAGAGCGTGGTCACGCCGGAACGTTTCGCGCAGGGCCTATCGTACGACAAGTGGTTCGAAGGTATCGAAACGAACCAGGACCGCTTCACGGAGAACTACGAGGAGTTCAAGCTCTCGGAGGAGGACGCCGCCGCCTTCAAGGCACTCGTAGCGAGGCCGGACGGCCCGGCGAAGTGCCTGGCGCTGGGCGAGGCCTGGTGCCCGGACGTCTTCCGCGGCCTGCCGGTGATCGCGAAGATCGCCGAGGCATCGGGCATGGAGCTGCGGGTCTTCTTCCGCGACCAGAACAAGGACATCATGGCGGAGTTCCTCAATCACGGCGAGCACGAATCGATCCCGACTCTCGTCTTCTACACGCGCGACCATCGCTGCATCGGGCACTGGATCGAGCGCGCGGCGCTCGCGAACGAGGAGATGCCGAAGCTGCGCGAGCTGACGGCTCCCTTGCGAAACCCGGACCTGCCCGCGGAGGAGCGCCAGAACTACATCAAGGCCTACGCTGAGTTCCAGCACGGCCCGGTCTGGGACGGCTGGCGGCACGCCCAGGTGCGCGAGATCCGGGAGATGCTGGAGCAGCGTAGCTAGCCCATCGCGAAGACGCAGAGCCCCGGGCCGGGCGCTGTGAGAGGCGTCCGGCCCGTTCACGTTGAGGAGGACGTTCCGATGACACAGATGCCCGCGGTCAGCCTTGCCGCCGTGCCCGGCAGGAGGCAGAGGACGCTGGAGCTGGCGCAAGAGATTGAACGGCGCGGGTTTTCCGGCATCTACTGTCCCAGCTTCGGCGACGGCATGGGGCTCTGCCTCGCGCTGGCACTGAGCACGAACGAGATCCGCTTCGGCACGTCGATCGCGAACATCTACACGCGCCACCCGAACGACTTCGCCGCCAGCGCGTCGACGATCCACGAGCTGAGCGGCGGGCGTTTCGTCTTCGGCGTGGGCGTCAGTCACGCCCCGGCGCACGCGCAGCTCGGCGTGCAGCCGGGCAAGCCGCTGAGCGACATGCGCGCGTTCGTCGAGCGGCTGCGCGCCGCGCCCGGGGCGGGCGACCTCCCGCCAGTCGTGCTGGCGACGCTACGCAAGCGCATGGTGCGGCTCGCGGTGGAGGTCGCGGAGGGCATCGTCTGGGCGAACGGCGCTCGCTCGCACATGGCGGACTCGCTGGCCGAGCTGCCGGCCGAGAAGCGCGACTCGGACGACTTCTTCATCGGCTGCATGATCCCGACCTGCATCTCGGACGACAAGGCGGCAGCGGCGGCGGTGATGCGCAGGACGCTGATCGGCTACGCGATGCTGCCCAACTACAACAACTACTGGATCGAGGCCGGCTACGCCGACGAGATGGCGTCGATCCGTCAGGCGGCCAAGGCGGGTGACCGCGATCGCATCCCTTCGGTGATGAGCGACCGCTGGCTTGCCGACGTCACCCTCTTCGGCAGCGCCGCTGAGGTGCGGGAGGGCGTCGAGGCGTGGCAGGCGGCCGGCGTGCGCACGCCGATCCTGGTGCCTTCATCGATAGAGGGCGGCCAGATGCGCGCCTTCGAAGAGCTGTTCGCCGCGTTCGCTTAGGAGGCATAGCATGACGACACGCCTACTCGCCTTACCGCTCATCGTTGGCGCGTTTCTCCTCGTCGCCGCCTGCGACGACGGCGACGAAACGACGGACGCGACACCGACATCAAGCGTCCCGACGGCAACCAGCGTTGCAACCACGCCGACGGCGCCCGGCGGCACCGCCAACCCCACCGCAGCCTTCGAGGGCACGCGTGGGCCGGTGGAGCAGACGGGCGCCGTCGCGCCGCCGATGCCGTTGCTCATGAAGGTACGCACTGGCGAGCACGAAGGCTACGACCGGATCACGTTCGAGTTCGAGGGCGAGCGGCCGGGCTACCGCGTCGAGTACGTGCAACCGCCGATCACGGAGGATCCGTCGGACCTGCCGGTGGAGGTCGCGGGCGTCGCGTTCCTCAGGATCCGGCTGGAATCGGCCTCCGCCCACGACGAAGCCGGCGCACAGACCGTGGACGTCCGCGAGATCATGGCCGGGCTGCCCAGCCTCCTGGGAGCCGAACAGATCGGCGACTTTGAGGGCGTGGTCAACTGGGTGCTGGGCCTGTCGGAGGAGGTCGACTTCAGGGTCGGCGTGCTCGACAGCCCGAACCGCATCTACATCGACGTCCTGCACCCCTGACGCACGCATGCCCCCTCGTTACGAGCCGCTGGAGCACACCGCCGAGGCGGGCGTGATCGCGCGCGGTGCGACGCTGGCGGAGGCGTTCGCGAACGCGGCGGAGGGCATGTACGCGCTGGTGCTCGAGCTGGAGGGTATCGAGGAGCGCGAGACCCGCGAGATTACGCTCGAGGGCGAGAGCCTGGAGGCGCTGCTGGTTGACTGGCTGCAGGAGCTGGTCTTCGTCACGGAGACGGAAGGCCTGGTCTTCCGCCGCTTCGAGGTCGAGATGTCGGACGGGAAGCTGCGCGCCCGCGCGTGGGGCGAGCCGTTCGACGAGGATCGGCACGTCACGCACAACGTGATGGTGAAGGCGGTGACCCGGCACATGCTGGAGATCGGCCGGGAAGACGGCGGCTATCGCGTCCAGGTGCTGTTCGACATCTAGCGGCGAGCCGCGTCGATAGCGTATGCTGCTGGGCAGCGCCCGCGACTGGAGAACATCGACGATGCCCGAGTACGCGCCCCTGGAGATCACGCCCATCTGGGCGCTCGTAAACGAGGAGTTGATCGAGCTGGTCGATCTCCTGTCTGATGACCAGCTTGACTGGAGCCCCAGGCCCGATCTCTGGAACTCCAAGGGCATCCTGCTCCACGTCGTGTTCGGGCGGCATGGGATGATGGGCGGCGCCGTCCAGGACGGCAAGGACATGCCGAATGTGCTCGCGCTCGGCCAGACAAAGCAGGGTCTGAGGGAGCAGCTCCGCTTCTCCTGGCAGCGCATGGACCCGTTCCTCCGCGATCCGGAGGCGCTGGCCCGTGAGTATGAGGCGCAGGTCCTCAGCGAGCAAGGCCGGCTTACGGGCCATGCGCTTGCGTTCGGGCAGCTTGAGCACGACATCCACCACCGCGCCGACATCCTCCACTACTTCCGCGAGCTCGGCATCTCGCACGGCGAGCCCGACACCCTGGAACGAATTCTTCGACAGCAGGTCAAGCGATGAGCGAGACGACGTATCCACCTCTTGACATCGCGTCGGAATACGCGAGGGTCACCGACCACCTGATCTCGCTGGTCGACTGCGTCCCGGACGACAAGCTGGAGTGGAGCCCGAAGCCAGAGCTGTGGAACTTGAAGGGCATCCTCCTCCACGTCGCGTGGGCGCGGCACGGCTGGCTGGGGTTCACGGTGCAAGACGGCGAGACGAGCCCAGATGTGCTGCGGGCAGGTCAGACGCGCGACGGGCTGAAGGAGCAGCTCCGGCTCTCCGGCGAGCGGCTCCAGCGCTTCCTGGCTGATCCCGGGAAGCTGGCCGGCACGTACGAGGACACGGACGAAGAGGGTGCGACGAGAACGGTCACCGGGCACTGGGTGGCGTATCACCTCCTGGAACACGACATCCACCATCGCGCGAACGTCTTCGACTACCTGGCGCTGCTCGGCATCGAGCACCCCCAGATCGAGACGCCATGACCGCGGCCGCGCCGAGCGCGCTCCCGACGCCCCGCCATGCCGTGCAGGCGATCGCCGACGAGGTCGTCGCGCTGCGACGCGACCTGCACAAACACGCTGAGCTCTCGATGGAGGAGACGCGCACGCAGGGCGTAATCGTCGAGAGGCTGCGCGCGCTTGGCGTCGAAGACGTGCGGGCAGTCGCGGACACAGGAGTGACGGGCCTGGTCCGCGGGGAAAGGCCCGGCCCAGACCTGCTGTGGCGCGCCGACATGGACGGCCTGCCGCTCAAGGAGGAAACCGGCCTGCCCTTCGCGTGCGAGGACGGCGGGGCGATGCACGCCTGCGGCCACGACGGTCACGTTGCGATCGCGCTAGGGCTGGCCGAGCTGCTGCAACGATCGCGCGAGTCGCTCGCCGGCACGGTGCGTTTCGCGTTCCAGCCGGCGGAGGAGCGCATCGGCGGCGCCCAGCGGATGATCGCGGAGGGCGTGCTGGACGAGCCGAACGTCGAGCGCGTCTTCGGTCTGCACATCATGTCGGACTACCCCGTCGGTCAGGTGCGCGTGGTGCCGGGGCCGATCTTCGCCGCCGCGACGCACTTCCGCATCATCGTGCGCGGCTCCGGCGGGCACGCCTCGGCGCCCCACGCGACCGTCGACCCGATCGTAACCGCTGCCCACGCGATCGTCGGGCTGCAGACCGTCGTGAGCCGCTCCGTCGACCCGCGAGAGACAGCGGTGCTCACGATCGGCAGGCTGGAGGGCGGCGTCCGTGGCAACATCATCCCGGACGAAGTGATGATGTCGGGCACGGTGCGCACCTTCGAGCAGCACGTCCTGGACCGCGTGCTCGAGCGGATGGACGATGTGCTGCGCGGCGTGGGTGTCGCCTTCGGCGCGGAGGTGCAGTTCGACCACTCGACGCTGCCGGCCGTGGTGAACGACCCTGAGTGCGCGGCGCTCGTCGAGCGGGTGGCGGCGTCGTTCCTGGGGCGTGAGCGCGTCGGGCAGGCGCGGTTGACCGGCTCCGACGACATGGCCTACTTCCTGCGGGAGCGCCCCGGCGCGTACTTCCTGCTTGGCGGCGGCAACGCATCGAAGGGGATCACGTACCCGCACCACCACCCGAAGTTCGACTTCGACGAGGACTGCCTGGCGCTCGGCGTCGAGGTCGCGCTGCGGGTGATCGAAGAGGCGACCGGGTCCACGCTGGGTTGACGGACTGAAGCAGAAACCTACGAAGGCGGGGCAAGGGGCACATCGCCTGCGGCCTACGACAGCCGATTCAAGGATGCGGCCCAACCGGCCATAGGGGTCCGCTGCGGAGACTGCACGGCGCGCCACGGACGCTTGCCATGTAATGCTATTTGCAGTACAATGCGCGCGTGGTTAGGCGGGAAGCGCTCATCATCGAAGCCGGCGGGGAGCGCTTCCGCTTCTACTACGACCGGGAGGTACCAGAGGTGCTCCACATCACACTTCGGCACGGCGCGACTCCGGAGGACGCGATCCGGGTCTTCTTCGAGGGTGAGACGCGCCCGCAGGATGAGGCGCATGAGCGGTTCGAAACGGTGACAAGGACGCATGGCCTCTACTGGACCCGCCACGCCCACGACCAATCCGTCATCGTCATCAGTTGCTTTGCACGAGGAGAGGAGTAGTGGCCAGGTCAACTAAGCCCAAGCCGATCGACATGAAGGTCGTTGCCGAGCGCGTTCAGGAAGACGCCGAGGTGTCCGAGATGGTCACCCGTCTTGAGCGGGAGGGCGACCGGGAGATCGCCGCGGGCGTCGTGACGCTGCGCTGGGGCAAGCAGCAGATCGCCGTGGTCAAGCGCGCGGCGGCCATCCTGGGCGTGCCTTACCAGACCTACCTGAAGCAGGTGGTGTTCAGGCAGGCTATGGCGGACATTGAGCGCGCCGAGGCGGTACTGAGCCACAGGCGTCAGGCGGAAGGCTCCCGCCCGAGCTGACGCGGGCATGGTCCCTCAGGCGTCGGCGCGTCGGCGGGGCCGTGCGCCCCTTTGCATGCCGTCATGGAACAAGACGTTCTTGAGCTGAACGAGCGTGAGCGGATCGCGTACACCGTGCGGGGCGACGGTCCCCTCGTGGTGCTGTCGTACATCTTCGGGGCGCCGGCGTGGGGCGACGTGTCGCGGCTGGCGCAGCGGTGCACGGTGGCTGCGCCGGAGTGGTTGGAGTCGACGACGGAGTTCGAGACGCGATCGTCGCTGCGCTGGTTCGCGCCCTTCGTGCGCGCGCTGGGCTTCGAGCGGGCGGCGCTGGCGACGTGGTCGCTGGGGGCGCCGCCGGCGATCCGGTTCGCGGCGAGCGGGCCTGCTGATCTCTCGCACCTCGTGCTGGTCGACCCGGCCGGCCTGCGGCCGGGCCTGCCGCCGGGCCTGCCGCCACTGAAACTGAGCGACGTGCCTTACTTCGTCCTGGCGCACGTCTTAGGCCGCCCGACGCGCGGCTACGCGCGGGCGCGCTGGCGCGCCTGGGTGCGCAACCCGGCGGTCGACACGCGCGCGCTGGAGGAGCTGGACTACCGCTTCCTCAGCCGTCCGGGCGCGCTACGCACGAACAGCCGCCTCGAACGAGACGCCGTTCAGCGCCCGCTGCTCGACGAGCTGGCGTCGGTGGTCGTACCAACGCTGCTGCTCGCTGGGCGGCACTCGACCGTCCTCGGCCCGGACTACGCTGAGCGAGCAGCAGCGCGTCTGCCGCAGGGGAAGCTCGTGGTGTTCGAGGAGAGCGCCCACGCGCTGCAACTCGAGGAGCCGGAGCGGTTTCAGGACGAAGTGGCGGACTTCGTGCGGGGGAGTGGCTAGTAAGGGGCGGCCCGTGCGATGGAGTGATACCATGGGCCATCTGTGATCGGGAGGTGCGAAGTGCCAGAGCGGGCAGTCGACCCTACGAATCTGCTGGAGAGGCTGAACCACGTGCGCGGCATCGCTCAGGACCTCTACGTTTCCCTGATGATCTACGTGGGGCGGCGTCTGGGTCTCTACGACGCGCTCCGGGGTGCCGGGCCGCTCGACAGCGAAGCGCTCGCTGCGCGCACTGGCCTGCACGAGCGCTGGCTACGTGAATGGCTGCGCGGCCAGGCGGCAGCCGGGCTCATCGACTACGGGGACGGCCGATTCGAGCTGTCGCTCGAGGCGGCCGCGGTACTCACCGACGAAGACCACCTGATGTTCCTCGGGCATATTTTCGACTCTATCCCTCACCGCGCCGAGATCATCCAGCGGCTGCCGGAGGCGTTCCGCACGGGCCTGGGGTTGTCGTGGGATGACCGGGGCGAAGGTTCCATCCAGTCCACCGAGTCCACCTTCCGCAACTGGTACCGCCACGTCCTGGTGCCGGCGGCCCTGCCGCTGCTGGACGGGGTCGTGCCGCGCCTGCAAGCGGGCGCTCAGGTGGCCGACCTCGGCTGCGGGACGGGTGTCGCGCTCATCGAGATGGCGAAGGCGTTTCCGCGATCGCATTTCCATGGTTACGAGATCTCGGAGCAGTCGCTGGCGCGCGCGGACGAGAACCGCGCGGCGGCCAGGACGCGGAACGCTCACCTGCACAACTTGCGAGTTGAGCCGCTGCCCGGAGACGCGGGATTCGATCTGATCACGACCTTCGACTGCCTGCACGACATGACCGATCCAGAGAAGCAGGCGGCAGTGCCCATCCGCGCCGCGCTCAAGCCCGACGGCGTCTGGTTCATCGTCGACATCGACGGCGGGGCGACGTTCGAGGAGAACCTCCAAAAGCCGGCGGCGGCGATGCTGTACGCGATGTCGGTGCTGTCGTGCATGTCGTCGTCGTTGTCCGAGCCGGGAGCCGAGGGCCTGGGGACGCTCGGGCTACCCGAGCCGGCGCTGCGCGAACTCGTCCGGGTGGCCGGCTTCACGCGCTTTCGCCGGCTGAACCTGCGCCATCCGATGAACGCGTATTACGAGGTCAGGCCCTAGGCGGGGCGGGCGGAGCGAGCGGTCGTCCGGCCAGGCCCTCAGCCTGGCCTATCAGACGAGTAGCCCGGGCGAGCGTGGCGGCCCCCACCGAGTCTGTGGAGCCGTCCAGCCCTCACCCCGGCCTTACGGCCACCCCTCTCCCCCGCCACCGGAGAGGGGACACAGCTCCTTGCAGATCAGGGCTTTCGCGTCTATAGGTCAGTCGCGCCGTCCAGGGCGAGGACACCGTTCACAACGCGGCGGGTGTCGTCGAGGTACTTGCGCGGGTGGCGCCCGTCGACGTTGCCGACGAAGGGCGGGTGGACGCCGTAGCCGAGCAGCTCCTGGAGGCGCAGCGGCAGGTCGCGCACGATCTCCTTCGGCACGCCGAGGAGGTGGTTCTCCTGAGGACGCAACCAGCCGGCGCAGTAGTGGAGGATGACTCCCAGGCGCGGGCGGTCGGTGTTGTTAGCGCCGCCGCCGTGCCAGACGCTGCCCAGGAAGAACATCACCGACCCGGCCGGCATGACGGCGCGCACCTCATCGAAGGTGCCGTCCGCCTGTCGTTCGACCCAGCGATGGCTGCCGGGCACGACGTGGGTTGCGCCGTTGTCCTCGGTGAAGTCGTCCAGCGCCCACATGGTGTTGAGGACGAACTGCGCGTGCGGGCGCTTCACGGGGTAGATGCCGTCGTCGGTGTGGAGGTTCTGGGCCGTCTCGCCCGGGCCGATGTTGATGCCGACGGGCGCGCTGAAGACGAAGTTCGGGCCGAGCTCGCGCTCGAGCACGCCATGCAGGAGCGGGTCGATCGCCTGCTCGTCGAAGGTGCGAGTCTTGGCGAAGAAGGCGTAGATGCGCTGCGTGGAGTGGCCCTCGAAGTCGTTGCGGCCCGTAGGCGTCGATTGCAGGATGCGGTGGAGGTCGTCCTTCTTCGCGCGCACGTCCTCCGGGCTGAGGTAGTTCTCGATGATCGCGTAGCCGTCGCGCTCGAGGATGGCGGTCACGTCATCGACGGTGGCGTTGACGGTGAGGGTCTCCATGGCTCTCCTCCTCCTCGTGTGGGCGCTCCGAGTTCGACTACGCGCCTTCGAGACATGATAGCGCTTGGAAGCGGCGCTCTGGCGAGCGCCCAGGGCGACCGGATGGTCGGCCCCACACGACGCCCAGGGCGACCGGATGGTCGGCCCTACACGACGCCCAGGGCGACCAGAAGGTCGCCCCTACACCGGCCGTGCGCCCCGAGGCGGCCCGGCTGGGCTGAAGGGCGGCGGGCGGATACGATGGAATCGCTTCGAACGAGGTTTGAGCAGGGAGCAAGCGCTGTTGGCATCGATGCCGGGTGCCGGCCCAAGCATGAGGAGGGCCGGTGCGCCATGACGACTACACGACGGTTACGGCAGCGGCCAAGCAGTTCGGCATTTCGCCGCGACGCCTACGCTACCTCCTACAGCGGCGCGCCATCGAGGGGATCAAGCCAACACGCGACTGGCTGGTCCGCCCGAGCGCTGTCGCCGCGTATCTGAGCCAGGAGGCCGCGCAGGCCAGGAGACAAGCTCGGCCGTACGAGGCTTATCGAATCACGCAGCCGATTTCGGCGATCAGGGACGCGCCGGGCCAAACCACGGCAACCGTGCCCGAAGCCGCCGCCATCCTTGGCCTCTCGGAGAGCCACATCAGGAATCTGGCCCGCGGCGGCACCCTTCAAGCTCGGAAGGTCGGGCGCGACTGGGTCGTCCCGGTAGACGAGCTGACCGCGTACCGCCAACGTACCAGGCGAGGCCGCCCTCCGAAGGCTTGAAATACCATCGTTAGCGATGGTATAGTTGGGTGGGCGTCAGCGGGCGAGGAACCGGCGCTGGACGCGGCGTTACGCCAACTTGCTCATCCAGGCGCCCAGCGTCGGGACGGCGCACGCGGTCTCCTCATACCCGCACCAGGTGATGAGCTACCTCAAACCGCGGCGCCGCCCGACGCAGCCACCCAAGCGCCCTACCCCCACCGCCCGTTCCCTCGCTATGCTGGGGCGCGTACCTGCCTTGCTATGGGCCCGCGAGCTGCGGGCCTGGAGGCGGGGGGGGGGGG
>JBBEBM010000045.1:15277-19340 GCA_040882355.1 Dehalococcoidia bacterium
GGGCCACCAGATGGTCGCCCCTACACGACGCGCCCAGGGCGACCAGATGGTCGCCCCTACACGACGCCCGGGCGACCGACCCGCCTGAGGCGGGCAGGTGGTCGCGCCTACTTCCGAAAGGGGCAACGCATGAGCGAAAACGTCCTCGAATCTTGCGGCGGGCTGTCCGCGATGGTCGGCGCACTCGGCGCGCAGCGGCCGTTCGCGCTGCCGGGCGACACGCCGCACTACGCCCGTGACCGGGTGGTCGACGTGCGGCACATCAAGCTGGAGATCGACATCGACCCGGAGGCGAAGCGGATCGCGGGCACGGCGCACCACACGTTCGCGCCGATCAACGACGGCCTGACCCACCTGGAGTTCGACGCCGTCGAGATGGAGATCAGCGGCGTGCGGCTCGAGGGCGGGGAGCAGTTGCCCTTCAGCCTCGACGGCGGCCGGCTACGCATCGACCTGGGCGGGCCCCGGAACGCGGGGCAGGAGCTGACGGTGGCCGTGAGCTACAGCGCCCAGCCCAGACGCGGGCTCTACTTCGTCGGGCCGGACGAGGGCTACCCGGACAAGCCGATCCAGGTGTGGAGCCAGGGCCAGGACGAGGACTCGCGCCACTGGTTCCCCTGCTTCGACTTCCCGAACGAGATGGCGACGAGCGAGGTCGTCGTCACCGTGCCCGCGCCGCTCACCGCCGTCTCGAACGGCGAGCTGGTGAGCGTGGAGGAGCGCGACGGGCGGCGCACCTTCCACTGGCGCCAGTCGACGCCGCACGTGGCGTACCTGCTGAGCGTCGCCGCGGCGGACTTCGCGGAGATCGTCGACCAGGCCGACGGCGTGCCGCTGCAGTACTACCTGCCGAAGGGGCGTGAGGAGGATGGGCGGCGTGCGCTGGACCGGACGCCGGAGATGGTGCGCTTCTTCTCGGAGCGGACGGGCATCCCCTACCCGTACGCGAAGTACGCGCAGGTGGTGGTGAACGACTTCATCTTCGGTGGGATGGAGAACGTGAGCGCGACGACGCTGACCGACTCGATCCTGCACGACGAACGCGCCCACGTGGACGTCGTTGACGGCGCGGACGGCCTGGTCGCGCACGAGCTGGCGCACCAGTGGTACGGCGACCTGCTGACGTGTCGCGACTGGGCGCACGGCTGGCTGAACGAGGGCTTCGCCACATACTTCGACGCGTTGTTCGTCGAACACCACCGCGGCGTCGACGCCTTCCGCTACGAGCTGCGCGAGAACGCGGAGATCTACCTGCGCGAGGACGCTCAGCGCTATCGCCGGCCGATCGTGAGCCACACCTACAACGAGCCGATCGACCTGTTCGACCGGCAGTTCTACGAGAAGGGCAGCCTGGTGCTCCACATGCTGCGCGTCAACCTGGGCGACGAGCTGTTCTGGAAGGCGATCCGCCACTACACGGCCAAGCACCGCGGCACGAACGTCACCACGCCCGACCTCCAGCGCGCCATCGAGGAGGCGACCGGGCGGAACATGGACGCCTTCTTCGAGCAGTGGGTCTACAGCGCCGGCCACCCGAACCTGACTGTCTCGTACGAGTGGGACGACTCGGCGAAGCAGGCGAAGCTCACGGTGAGGCAGACGCAGTCGACCGAGCACAGCACGCCGGAGGTGTTCCGCACGGCGGTCGAAGTCGACTTCGGCTTCGAGAACGGGAACCAGTCGTTCCGGGTAGAGCTCAGCGAGCGGGAGCAGTCGTTCTACTGCCCGCTGCCGGAGAAGCCGAAGATGGTGCGCTTCGACCCGGGCGGCGGGCTGCTGAAGACGGTCGAGTTCAAGCGCGGCCAGGACCTGCTGATCTACCAGCTTCAGCACGACGACGACGTGTTGGGGCGCATCGACGCGGCGAAGGACGTGGCGAAGCTGGGCACGAAGGAGGCGGTCGACGCTCTGAAGCAGGCGGTGCTCAGCGATGGCTTCTGGGCGGTGCAGGCGGAGGCCGCGCGCGCGCTCGGCTCGCTGGGCACAGAGGCGGCACTGGACGCGCTGCTGGAGTGTCTAAGCGTCGAGCACCCGAAGGCGCGGCGGGCCGTAGCCGGAGCGCTCGGCGAGTTCCGCGACGAGCCGCCGGCGCACCGGGGCGCTCGCGCGGCGGAAGCGCTCGATGGCGTGCTGCGCGAAGGCGACGCGTCGTACTTCGTCGAGGCGGAGGTGGCGTTCGCGCTGGGCAAGACGCACTCGTCGAGAGCGTTCGAGGCGTTGGAGGGCGCGCTCGACAAGGAGTCGCACAACCAGATCATCCGCGTGCGCGCGTTCGACGGCTTCGGCGAGCTGCGCGACGAACGGGCGGTACCGATCGCCATCGAGTGGACGCGCTACGGCCGGCCGCCGCAGGCGCGCAATGCGGCGACCGCCTGCCTGGGCAAGCTCGGCCACTACGTCGAGCAGAAGGACGCGATTCGCGACCGGCTCGTCGAGCTGCTGGACGACCCTGACCTGCGCACGCGCCTCGCCGCCGTCGTCGCGCTGCGGGAGCTGGGTGACGACAAGGCGGTGCCGGCGCTGGAGCGCCTCGCTCAGCGCGACCTGGACGGGCGTGTAATCCGCTACGCTCGCGAGGCTGCAGCGCGCCTGCGCGAGGGCCGCGACAAGGGCGAGGACGTGCGCAAGCTGCGCGAGGAGCTGGACAAGCTTCGCGAGGACCAGCGCACGTTGAAGGACCGCATGGAGAAGCTGGAGACTGGTCAGCGGATGGAAAACGGATAAGCGGATGGCGGGCGGACGGCCCGTTCTGCGGGTAGGGCTTTAGCCCGACGTGACAGGCTGAAGCCTGTCCCACAGATGAGGGCCGTGAGCGGCAACCTTCAGGTAGCCACCAGCCCATCATGAGGTAAGCTGGAGCAGCCTAGCTCAGCTCAGGACAGAGCTAAAGCTCTGTCCCTACGGCCGATGAGATCGGATCGCAAGCGAATGATACTATCGAGCCCGCAGAGGATCCGCTCGCTAGACGAGGTTCCGCCGTTCGCTTCGGAGGACGAAGAGCGCGAGTGGTGGGCTACGCATGACCTCAGCGAGGAGCTCTACGACGCACTTAAGGTCTCGCCTTCAGACCCTGCCGTGAGGTTGCTCAAGTCGATCAAGCGCGCTCGGCGAGCAGCCAGCTAAGCCCCTCGCATGGATCTCAAACCCTTCGGCAAAACGGACCTGAGCGTATCGCCGCTCTGTCTGGGCAGCATGCAGTTCGGCTGGACGGCGAACGAGAAGGTGTCGCATGCGGTGATGGATGCGTTCGTTGAGGCGGGCGGGAACTTCATCGACACGGCCGACATCTACAGCAACTGGTCGCCCGGCAACGCCGGCGGCGTGTCTGAGGAGATCATCGGGCGTTGGCTGAAAGCGCGCGGCAACCGCGACCGCATCGTCGTCGCGACGAAGCTGCGCGGCCAGATGTGGAAGGGCCCTGACGGCGAAGGGCTGGGCCGCGCCCACATCGAGCGCGCCATCGAGGACAGCCTGCGCCGCATGCAGGTGGAGACGATCGACCTCTACCAGTGCCACTGGCCGGACGAAGACATGCCGATCGAAGAGACGCTGACGGTCTTTGGCGAACTGGTCGCGTCGGGGAAGGTGCGGTACATCGGCGCGTCGAACTACACGGCAGGACAGCTCGGAGAAGCGCTGCGGGTGGCAGGCGAAAAGGGCCTGCCGCCGTTCGTCGCGCTCCAGCCGCACTACAACCTGGTGCACCGCGTGGAGTTCGAAGGTGAGCTGGCGTCGCTCTGTGCGCGCGATGGGATCGCGGTGATCCCGTACAGCCCGCTCGCGGGTGGCTTCCTTACGGGGAAGTATCGCGAGGGCGAGCCGCTGCCGACGAGCCAGCGCGCGGGGCAGACGAAGCGCCACATGACGGAGCAAGGTCTCCGGGTGGTCGCCGCGCTCGACGAGTTCGCGACGGCTCGCGAAACGACGATCGCCGCCGTAGCGCTGGCGTGGCTGCTGGCGAAGCCGGCGGTCGTTGCGCCGATCATCGGCGCGAACACGCCGCAGCAGCTCGCGGACCTGCTGCCGGCAGCGGAGCTGCGTCTCAACGGCGAGGCGATCGTCG
>JBBEBM010000046.1:0-9534 GCA_040882355.1 Dehalococcoidia bacterium
CGTCCGGACCCTTCCGTACGTCTCGCTCGTTGCTACTGCGCTGAGAGTTCAGTCAACACCTGTTCGATACCCCTCTCGATGACGGGTACAGGGCGCAGCGTCTGAGCCTCTCGCGCGTCGCTTTCGGCGCCCTCCGTATCCCCCAACGCGGCGCGCGCGAGCGCCCGGTGGTAGAGCATCTCGCTCCGGCTGGCGCGGTTGTAGGGTTCCACCAACTCCAGCGCGCGGCTCGCGTCCGCCAGCGCTCCCTGGTGGTCGCCCGCGACGTACCGGGCGTATGACCGGCTGTCATAGGCGGACGCCCACTCGGGCGCGAGCGCCACCGCGCGGTCGAGCTCCGAGATCGCGCCCTCAGCGTCGCCGTCAAGCGCAAGCGTGTAGCCCCGCAAGTTGCGCACCAACGCCTCGTCCCCGCCGGCCCGCTCCAGCTCGTCGACGGCGGCGAGCGCATCCTCGTACTGGCCGGTGTAGATCGCGACGGCCGCCCGGTAGGTGTAGCTGTTGCTGTTGGGGGCCAGCTCGGTGGCGCGCTCCGCGTCCTCGCGAGCCTGCTCACGATCGTCCAGGTAGAGCCAGGCCATCGCGCGCTGGCTGTAAGCGTCGGCGTAATCCGGACTCACCTGCACGGCCTGGTTGAGAGCGGTAAGCGCGTCCTCATAGGCGCCCAACGCCGCCAGCACCGTCGCGCGATTCGTGAAGGTGCCAATGTCCCGCGGCGCCAGGCTAGCGAACCGGTCGTACGCCGCCAGGGCGTCGTCATAACGCCCGCTCCGGTAGTAGAGCTCGCCGAGGACATCGAAGGTCGAAGCATGGAGGTTGTTTAGCTCTAGCGATCGCTCGCAGTCGGCCGTCGCCTGATCGAGCAGCTCGGCCGCGCGAAAGGCGACGCAGCGCACGAAGTATGCGTCCCACGCTTGCGTCGACTCGGGCAAGGGCTCTGAAAGCCGCTCGAAGTCCGTTGCCGCCAGGTCCAGGCGGCCCTGGTCTTGATAGACGAGCGCTCGCAGCGCGTAGCCGGCCGGGTGCTCCGGCTTGAGCGCGATCAGGCGTTCGGCGTCCTCCAGGGCGCCTTCCAGGTCGCCCTGGTTGTGGCGGATGAACCCGCGTCCCAGGTAGGGCGGCGCGAACGACGGGTCAGCCTCGATGGCCCGGTCGAAGGCCTGCTTGGCGCGCTCGAGCTGCGCCGGGTCGGCCGGCAACAGCTCGCCGTTCTCGATGACGGCCGGTGCCTGGAACCAGAGCCGCTCGCCCTTCAGATAGTGGGCGGTCGCGAGATCGGGAAACAGCGTCGCCATGCGATCGTAGACCGCGATCTCGCCCGGTCCAAAGAGACCGTTTGCGAGCGTCACCACGCCCTGTCGCAACGTGAACGCGAGCACCACGCCGAACATGAGCGACGTCACCAGCGGCAGCTCCAGGCCGAGCGTCCCCGCGCCTGCTCCCTCGCCTCGACGCGCGCGAATGAAGACGAAGGCAGCGGCTGCGCCCACCAGCGCAAAGGCGACCGCGGCCGTCGCGAACAGGGCAGTGTCCGGGTCGGGCTGGCGGTCGGTGCCAGGCAGCCCGTCGAGCACGTAGAGCAAGAGCAGCACCAGGCTGAGCAGGCAGGCGATGGCCATGCTTCTCGCCAGTGCGAGGACGATGGTGGTCTGGCCGCCCTCCTCAGGAGCCGGTCGCGCCGTGAGGTCCCGGCGCAGCCGCCCCGCCTCCAGGCGCAACCAGGCCACCCAGGCCGCGGCAGGCGCCAGGGTGCCCAGCAGCAGCGTGGCGATCAGCCTGACATCGCCTCCCAGCAGGGCGAAGTCGGCGGCGCCCACGAAGTGCTCCAGCGTCTCGTTGAGCAGTTCCAGCCGCAGACCCAGGCTGAGCACGGCCAGCGCCAGGGCCACAGCGCCCAGCGACGACAGCCAGGCGATGAGCACGAAGAACGCGTAGTCGCGCCACGTGAGCCTGCCCCGGAGGAGCGCCGGCACCACGACCTGATTGAGACCCAGGCCGGTGAGCAGGATGGGCAGGGCACCGATCACCACAGCGAGCGTCATCACAGAAGGGCTGAAGCTCATGATGCCCAGCGGTAGCCCCAGCGTCACCTGGCTCGGTGGCGGCTGCTGGCTCGCGAAGAGCGCGAGCACCGGCACGCAGAAGGCGATGGCGATGACGAGCTGCAGCGCCCACGCCGCGAAGCGCATCGAGCGGGGCAGGCGCTCCGACCCGGCGTACAGGCTCCAGACCGAGGTCATGCCGAGCAGCCGCCCCGCCGCGTCGCGGAAGTGGCGCGCCTCGCGCTCGGCGTGCACTTGCTCCGCGCGCTCGCTCGCTCGCAGGTAGTACTGCGCCGCGCGCGGCTGGTCGCCGGCCTGCTCGTAGTGGTAGGCGAGCACCTCGGCGAATCGGTCCAGGCGGTTCGGATAGAGCCGTTCCAGCGTCTGCGCCGCCTGCAGGTGCAGCGCCGTCCGCTCGCGCTGCAGCAGCGTGTCGTAGGCCACCTCGCGGATCAACGCGTGGCGGAAGGCGAAGACGCGGCCATCCGCGCTCGACTCCGAAGGCTGGAGGACGCCGGCGCTCACGAGCCGCCCGAGCGGCTCGTCGATCCGGTCGGGCGTGCCCGCCAGGCCCTGGAGGACGGCCGCGGGGAACGCTCGCCCCAGCACCGAAGCCTGACGCGCCAGCCGGCGCAGGCCGTCATCGAGCTGGTCGAGGCGGGCGAGGATCACGGCCCGGAGCGTGTCCGGCACGTCGAGCTCCTCGGGCGTCGTCTCGCAGAACCACTGGTCGTCGCGGTAGACCAGCACGCCCTGATCGACCAGGCCGCGCACGACCTCCTCCAGGAAGAACGGGTTGCCTTCCGCTTGCCGGACCACGGCCTGCCGGAGGTGCGCAGGCACGTGCGGGCTGCCCAGCAGCAGGTCGGTGAGGCGTTCGGTATCTTCCTCCGGCAGAGGCTGCAGGTCGATCACGGCGTGGCGACGGTCCTTCACCAGCACCCGTTCTCGCCAGGGCCGGTAGGCCAGGATCAGCAGGACCGGCGCGTCGTGCAGGCGCACCGGGAGCGCTTCGACGAGATCGAGCGTCGCGGAGTCCGCCCAGTGCAGGTCCTCCAGCACGACGACGAATGGGCCGTTCGCTGCCTCCGCCGCCAGACATGCGGCGACTGCACGGTAGAGCGACTCCTTGTCCTTCGGCGCGAGCGCTTGCTCCGACGCGAGCACTTCGAGGAGATCGCCGGGCAGCGCGTCGTGGGCGCCATCGCGAGATCGTGCGAGCGCCGACAGCGCCGCGATCACCGGCCCGTAGGGCTGATTGCCGACGGGCGGCGTCACGCCCCGCGCGAACCGGATCGCCTGCCCGCCGGCGGCGAGCGACAGCTCGAACTCCGCAATGAGACGGGACTTGCCCAGGCCCGCCTCGCCTACGATGCTCACGGCCTGGACCCCTGATGGGACAGCATCCCACGCGCTACGGAGGCGCGCCATCTCCTGCTGTCGGCCCAGGAATGGCGTCGGCAGCGCTGAGAGGCCGCGCGGCGCAGCGGCTCCCGGTACGTCCTCCAGCGCCTCGTACGCGGAGACCGGCTCGTCGCGGCCCTTCACCTGGAGCGTCTGGGGACCGCGCCAGCGGAACGCCCACGCCGCCTGGCGATACGTCGGCTCGCCAACCAGGATGGTGCCCACGGGCGCCGCGGTTTCCAGCCGCGACGCGACGTTCACCGCGTCGCCCAGCACGGTGTACTGCTGGGTGCCGTCCGCGCCGATGTCTCCCGCGACGACGATGCCGGAGTTGATGCCGATCCGGATGTTGAGGCGGCGCCCCACCTCCAGCTCCCAGCGCGTCGCCATCTCGTCCATCGACCGGAGCATGGCGAGAGCGGTGCGGACGGCACGCACCGGGTCGTCCTCGTGCGCTGTGGGAGCGCCGAACAGCGCCATGATCTCGTCGCCTATGTACTTGTCGATGTGGCCGCCGTGTTCGCCCACCAGCTCCGCAAGCTGACTCAGGCAGGCGTTCATGATCTCGGCCACCTGTTCAGGGTCGCGCTGCTCGGAGAGCGCGGTGAAGCCCTGGACGTCCGCGAACAGGATCGTGACGGGGCGGCGCTCCTGGCTCATGGTGTGGAGGCTTCAGCCTTTCGCCGGTTGCGTTGTGCGCAGCAGTATAGCCTGCGGTCAGGTGACGGCATACGCGACATTGATCTGTGGTGGTCGGGCTGGAATCAGCCGATGCAGCTATCGCCGAACTGCGCGACGGCGGTCGCGAGATCGCCCGCGCTGATCGAGCCGTCGGGCGGCAGCAGCCACCAGAGAGGCTGACCCGCCATCACGCCGCCGCGATCGAAGGACGGATGGTAGTTCGGGCGAGCGCCCGCGGGCTGCATGGCCGGGTTGGGTGTGGAGAGCGGGTCACTCGCGCGATCGAAGGCGCCCGGGCCGGTATCGGAGCTGCCGAAACGCGCAGCGATCGCGGCGACGTCGGCCGCGGTCACGGCCCGGTCGCGCTCCAGGGGCGCGCCGGACGGCACGTCGAAGAAGTCCCAGAAGCTGAGGGGATCGCGCTGGCCGCCCTGCGCGGGATCGTCTCCTTCTTCCTGCCAGTCGAAGCAGCCATCGCCGTCGCTGTCGTCCGGCGACGGGGGCGTCGTGGACGTCGGCGCGGGCGTGTTCGCCGCCGCAGTCGGCGTCGCGATTGCTGTCGGCGTGCGAGTGGCGGTTGGCGTTGGCGAGCGGGTTGCGGTCGCGCTCGGCGTGACGGTTGGCGTCGGGGTGCAGACGGATGGCGGGCAGGGCGTGGGCGCGACCAGCAGGACTGTCGTCTGCGCCGATGCGACGTTGTTCGCGACCTCTACGGTCTCCTGGATGTGGCTAATCGGCAGGTCCACCCAGACCTCGTTCTTGGCGATGATGTCCGTGGTCGTGGTGATCCGGCCCGTGATCGTGATCACCGCGCTCTGACCGCCGTGGATGTTCTCGAACTTGCAGACCAAAGGGCTGCCGGGCGTGCTCAGGATGAGGCAGGTGCCGCCGAGGGTGGCGGAGAACCCGGTGTACGTGAAGTCCGCCGGCGGCTGGTCGCGCACTTCGATCGGATCGTGCTGCGGGTCGGTCGAGATTCCGAGCGTCTGCCCGCCGACGTTGGTGACGGTGATCGTGTAGGTGAGCGTTTGGCCGGTGACGACGGGGTCAGGCGAATCGCTCTTGGTGACGGCGAGATCGCCGGGCCCGGGCGGCGTCGGCGTCGCGGGTGGCGTGTTCGTTGGGCCGCGAGTCGGCGTCGGGATGGTGGGCGTAGCAGTGGTTGTCGGTGTAAGCGTCGGGCAGCCTCCGCCTGCGCATGGCGTCGCAGTTGGCTTCGCGCCGCAGAGCACGTTTGCGTTCGCGAGCGCCGGCGCGAAGGCCTGCGCGCCGAAGTCGACGAAGTGCGTGCCGAGCTGGCTGTCGCCGGCGAGCGGCACGAGCGTCAGTGAGGCGTGACCGTTCTGCATGCACGTGAAGTCGAATTGCAGGAGCGCTCCCGTGCTCATGTCGCCCTCTTCAGGCCAGGGTATGGGCACGCAGCCAAGCAGCACCGAGGGATCGGCCGGCTGGTTGATGAAGCGCGCCGCAAAGGAGCACTGGGACCAGAGCGCCTCCTGAGCGGCCGCAGCCATCGGCTCGTAGTCGAGCTGCGCGTCCGCCCAGCGCACCTTCGCCTGGAAGCCGAAATAGCCATCGGCTGGCGCTTTCGTCGCGACGACGTTGATGCGAAACGTCGTTCCCAGCGAGTACGCGCAGTCGCTCTGGACGCCCGCGGCCGTCGCGTTGCAGTCGATAGCCAGCGCGCCGTTACCGCCCTGCGAGGCGGACGTGGCGCGGTAGCCCCATGCCGCGAGGGCAAGCGCGGTGAGCGCGAGGCCGAGAACGATGTGCTGCCAGCGCATAGGATTGAGTCCGCATGCCGACGTTCGGGCGGGTCGTCACCAGCGGACATAAGTATAACGCAGCCCGGCAGCGATTCATGGCGGCCGAACGGCCTCTCAGGGCAAGATCGAGTCTGAAACGGGTTGACGCAGCGTCGCCAGCGCCGATTCGTAGAGGCCGGCCCTGATGGCGGCCATCGTCGGGCGGTGCTTGGCCGCGAGGCCCCTCGCGACCTCAATCGCCCGAGGCAGTACGTCCGCCTCGGGCACGGCCTCGGTGACGATGCCGAGCGCCGCGGCGTCCGTGCCGCCGTAGCGCCTCCCGGTCACCAGCATCTCGTGGAGGACGGCGGGCGAGAGCTTCGCCTGGAGCACCGCGTACATGCCCGGCGTGAGCGGCTGCCCGGTGGCGAGGTCGACCTCCGGCAGGCAGACGAAGCCGCGGTCCTCGCGCATGACGCGGAAGTCGTGCGCCAGCGCGAGCATCGCGCCGGCGGCGAAGGCGTGGCCGTTGATCGCGGCGACGGTAGCGACGGGCGACGCGAGCAGCCGCGCGAACAGCGCGTGCACGTCTTCGAGGAACGGCGCGAACGTCTCGCGGCCTGCCGTTGCGAGCCACGCCAGGTCGAGGCCGTTCGAGTAGAAGCGCTCTTCGCCCGTGGTCACGAGCGCCGCCTCGCCCTCCGACGCCTCGACCACGTCGAGCGCGCGGTTGAAGTCGTCGACGAACTGGCGGTTGAGGCGGTTCTCGCCGCCCTTCATGCGCAGGACGAAGACCGCGCCGTCGCGTTGCAGGTCGAACATGGCGCTCCTTATGCCCGGCCCAGCAGTGTCATGCCGGGACGGCACGCCTCGGCGAGTCGCTCCTGCTCGTCCGCGGTCAGCGTGTCGAAGCGCGTGGGCGGGACGCCGCGCACCAGCGCCGCCGCCCGGTCGACCCAGCCGCCGTTTGACTCGAGCTCGAAGAACTCGCCGATCGTTCGCATCGTCTCCTGCGGTTTCGACACCAGGTCCTCGAAGCGCACCTCCGCGTACTGGGCGGCGTCGAGCTGCGTGAGCGCCCGGAACCCGTGGAGCAGCTCCTGCGTCCAGTAGCGTCCGAAGTACTCGACGGGCGGCCGCGACGCGAGCATCCGCGAGATCGGGTCGTCTTCGACGGGCGCACTCGCCGTGTCGATGCCGCGCAGGTCGGCGATGGCGGGCGTCTCGTCCGCCGGGAGCTGGTACAGCAGCGAGATCGCGAGGCGGTAGGCCGCGTGCTCGCGCATCGAGAGCGCCGCCTCGTGGCCGTCGCGGTGGATGTGGAGGAAGCGCGCCTGCGGGAAGAACTCGCGCAGCGACGCGAGGTAGTCGATCGACGAGCCGGAGCGCTCGATCCAGCACGTCTTGCCGAGGCGACCCGCCAACCACTCGAAGAGCGCCCGGTAGTGCAGCGTCAGGTGCTGTCGCGGCAGCGTCCTCGCGAAGGCGAGCGTCTCGTCGAAGAGCGCGTCGGGGTCGTCGGTGAGGCGGGGCAGCGCCGAGACGAGCGCCCAGGGGAGGGCGTCGTCGCGGCGGTAGCGGGCGGTGGGGCTGTCGAAGGGGTAGGTGATCTCCTCCACCGTGTGCCCGCGCCGGACCACCATCGTCACGAACGGGTGCTCCTGCGAGATGAGCTCGGCGAGCGCCTCGCCGCCGACCGGCTCGTGGCTGAAGCGCTTCGTCATGTCGAGGCCCGTGAAGAACTCGAAGACGCTGAGTACGGCCGGGTGCTGCCCGATCATGCGCGAGAGCAGCGTCGAGCCGCAGCGCCCGGTGCCGACGATGAAGCGGTCCACGGCTGATTCTAGCGTGCAGCGCGGCGGTGGCGCCCGCCCGCGACGCTCGAACCCCGGCACCTCAACGCGGCGCGTTCGCTTCGCTATAGCTTCGTCTGGCCGAAGCGCAACACCACCGCCGCGATGTCGCCGACCGTGACCGCTCCATCCGACGGTCCGCCGGCGCCCGCCACATCCCAGGGGAAGGGACGGAACACCTTCAGGTCGCCGTTGGTGCTGGTGTTGTCATGGTAGCTCACCACCGGCCTCCCCGCCCCATCCAGCGCCAGCGACGCGTCCGAGCCGACGTCCCCTGCCGTGTCTAGCGACGTGACGCTCTCGCCACCGCCCGCGCAGTTCGCGTCGTTGCAGTGCAGCAGCTTCAGGTCGCCGTGATTGAAATCCCAGTAGCTCACCACCGGCCAGCCCTCCCCGTCCAGCGCCAGCGAGGTGTAATAGCCGACATCGCCCGCCGTGTCCGGCGACTGGATGTTCTCGCCCCCGCCTGCGCAGTTCGCGTCGTTGCAGTGCAGCACCTTTAGGTTGCTGTTGGTGTTGTCGGTATAGCTCACCACCGGGTTGCCCGCCCCGTCCAGCGCCAGCGAGGTGAAATAGCCGACATCGCCCGCCGTGTCCGGCGACTGGATGCTCTCGACACCGCCCGCGCAGTTCGCGTCGTTGCAGTGCATGACCTTCAGGTCGTCGTTAGTGTCGTCGTAGTAGCTCACCACCGGGTTGCCCGCCGCGTCCAGCTCCAGCGCGGTGAACTCGCCGACAGACCCCGCCGTGTCCGGCGACTGGATGCTCTCGCCCCCGCCTGCGCAGTTCGCGTCGTTGCAGTGCAGCAGCTTCAGGTCGCCGTTGGTGACGTCCCGGTAGCTCACCACCGGCCTGCCTGCCACATCCAGCGCCAGCGACGGGTGCCCGCCGACACTGCCCGCCGTGTCCGGCGACTGGATGCTCTCGCCCCCGCCCGCGCAGTTCGCGTCGTTGCAGTGCAGCAGCTTCAGGTCGCCGTTGGTGCTGTCGTGGTAGCTCACCACCGGCCTGCCCGCCCCGTCCAGCGCCAGCGAGGTGAAATAGCCGACAGACCCCGCCGTGTCCGGCGACTGGATGCTCTCGCCCCCGCCTGCGCAGTTCGCGTCGTTGCAGTGCATGACCTTCAGGTCGCCGTTAGTGTCGTCGAAATAGCTCACCACCGGGTTGCCCGCCCCGTCCAGCGCCAGCGAGGTGTACGAGCCGACGTCCCCTGCCGTGTCCGGCGAGGTGATGCCGCTGCTGGTCTGGCCGAAGCGCAACACCACCGCCGCGATGTCGCCGACCGTCACCGCCCCATCGGGCTGCCCGCCGGCGCCTGCCACGTCCCAGGGGAAGGGACGGAACACTTTCAGGTCGTCGTTAGCATCGTCGTAGTAGCTCACCACCGGCCGGCCCGCCGCGTCCAGCGCTAGCGAGGTGAACGAGCCAACATCGCCCGCCGTGTCCGGCGCGCTGACGCTCTCTCCACCACCCGCGCAGTTCGCGTCGTTGCAGTGCAGCAGCTTCAGGTCGCCGTTGGTGCCGTCGTAGTAGCTCACCACCGGGTTGCCCGCTCCGTCCAGCGCCAGCGAGGTGGACTCGCCGACAGTGCCCGCCACGTCCGGCGACGTGACGCTCTCGCCCCCGCCCGCGCAGTTCGCGTCGTTGCAGTGCACCACTTTCAAGTCGTCGTTGGTATTGTCGTAGTAGCTCACCACCGGGTTGCCCGCTCCGTCCAGCGCCAGCGAGGTGTCCTCGCCGACATTCCCCGCCGCGTCCGGCGACGTGACGCTCTCGCCCCCGCCCGCGCAGTTCGCGTCGTTGCAGTGC
>JBBEBM010000046.1:9634-19197 GCA_040882355.1 Dehalococcoidia bacterium
TCCGGCGACGTGACGCTCTCGCCCCCGCCCGCGCAGTTCGCGTCGTTGCAGTGCATGACCTTCAGGTCGCCGTTGAAGCCGTCGTAGTAGCTCACCACCGGGTTGCCCGCCGCGTCCAGCGCCAGCGAGGTGAAATAGCCGACATCCCCCGCCGTGTCCGGCGACATGACGCTCTCGCCCCCGCCCGCGCAGTTCGCGTCGTTGCAGTGCATGACCTTTAGGTCGCCGTTGGTATTGTCGTAGTAGCTGACCACCGGCCGGCTCGCCGCGTCCAGCGCCAGCGAGGTGTACTCGCCGACATCCCCCGCCGTGTCCGGCGACTGGGTGCTGGAGCCGGTGGCGGCTGCCGGGCGGGCCCCGGCGGCCAGCAGCCCCGCCAGCAACGCCAGCGCGCCCGCCGCCGCCCACCTCCAGAGAAGCCCTGTGCTCACGACTTCGATGCCAGCATGAGACCCACGATAACGAAAGGGCCGTGGCGCAATCAAGCCAGAACGCGCCGTGCCACTCGCCCCTTCGCGCTCGCCGGCCGCGGCCTTACCCTGGCCTTCAATAACCCGGATCGGCGTGCCCGGTTGCACGCGCCCTGCGCCAGACTCAAGTCGAGAGGAGATCAGCACTGTCCCGGTCAGAGAACTACGATTTTGCCGAGCCAACTGCCAGCTTCCAGCCAGCCCGCCCCGTCCTGTCGCAGACTGGCCGGAGCGAGAGCGCCGTCCTGCGCTGCTGGGTGGCTCGTCGAGGGGCTGCCGGGATCAATCAAACGCCCCGTTTAGATTCGCCGTCGGCGCCGCCCGGGCGCGGCCAGCTTCGAAGGTCGTCCGCTGAAAAGAGCGTTTTGCCAAACGGACTGGTCAATCAAATGCCGGACGTACCCCAGACGAATCAACCCAATGCCGCCGACTTCAGTCGGCGGTGTACGATAACCGCCGCCCGCCCGAGCCTCGATGACGTTACCAGCGACCAGCAACCAGCAGTCGGCCCGTGATACGATGGACGCCCGAAGGAGGACCGACCATGCCCCACGATCCCGCCCCCGGTTCGCGCGTCATCTCCGGCGAGGCCTGGGACGACCTGCTCGCGACGCTGAGCCGCGCGCGGTGCCTCGTGCTGGGTGAGGACGTGCCGGACGCGCCTCGTGACCGGGCGGAGGGCGCGCGCTACCTGCTGCGGCTGCTCGCGTCGGGCATCGTCACGTGTGTGGAGCACGCGAACCCCGACTACCCGGAGTTCGGCCGGATGGTCGACCACACGATGAAGTGGGGCCTCGACTGCCCTGACTGCCTCTACCTCTATGCAACCGTGCGCGGCGACGCGACGTATCGCGTTTGGGGCAACCGCGGCAGCGCGAACCACATCGATATCCAGGTGAACTACGGCCACTTCGCCAGCGGCAGCATCGCTGAGTGGGGCACGATCTCGTCGATGAACGGCCTGGAGCTGCAAACGGAGGCGGACGGCTCGTTCGAGCTGACGCTGAGCGCCGACGAGCGCCCCGGCAACTGGCTGCGCCTCGCGCCGAACGCGGAGTTCGTCCTCGCGCGCCAGTACTTCAACGACTGGGAGCGCGAACGCCCGGCCGACCTCTTCATCGAACGCCTCGGTGCGACGTATCCGGCGCCGCCGCCGCGCCCGGAGCAGATCGAGGCGCGGCTGGCGCGCCTCGGCGACTGGGTCGAGAAGAGTGGCGCGCTCTGGGAGCGGATGAGCAAGGCGGCCCTGGGCATGCCGCCGAACAGCATGCTCGTGCACCTGCCGCAGGACAGCGACCAGCGGGCGGGCATGCGCGGCCAGGCGTACGGGCTGGGCAACTTCCGCTGCGCCCCGGACGAGGCCGTGATCGTCGAGTTCACGCCGCCAGCCTGCCGCCACTGGTGCCTGGGCCTGGCGAACTGGTACTGGGAGAGCCTCGACTTCACCACGCGCCAGACGTCGCTCAACGGCGCGCAGGCCACGCTCGACTCCGACGGGGCCGTGCGGGCGGTCATCGCCCACGAAGATCCCGGCGTGCCGAACTGGCTCGACACCGCCGGCCTCGAGCGGGGCACCTTCACCGCCCGCTTCCTGCTGGCCGAGGCCTCGCCCGAAGTCAGCTTCCGTGTCGTGAAGCTGGCCCAGCTTCGCGAAGAGCTGCCCCCAGATACGCCGGTCGTCTCGCCGGAAGCCCGGGCCGCCAGCCTCGAGCGGCGTCGCCACGCCGTCCTGCGCCGCTATCGTCGCTAGCTTCGGGCGTAACATCTCCTCCCCGGCAGCGGATAGAACCTGCGAAAGCTGAATTCTAGAGTCGACGAGGAGGTCACCCAAATGCGAACCTGGATTATCATCGGCGTGCTGGCGGCAGCGCTCGGCGGCTTCGCGGCCATCGGTGCTCTCGCCGGCCCCAACCTCACCAGCGACGACGGGCCGGACGCCACGGTTGAAGACGACTCGCTCTCGCCCCCGAACGACATAGACGACTCCCTCTCGCCGCCGAACGATATCGATGACGGCGAAGACGACGACGGCCACCTTTCGCCGCCCGGCGATATCGATGACGACGACGGCGACGACGGCGAGGGCGACGACGACCGGCGCGGCGTCCCGGACGACAGCCCCGCCTGCGCCAACCACGAGGACACCGACGGTGACGGCGACGGCTGCGGCGACGTGACGAACTGTGGCGGTCAGGACCTGCACCTGCCCCAGCCCGCGGTGGACAACATGAACCGCCACTGCGACGATGACGAGGGCGACGACGACGACGACAACAGCGGCCCGGGCAACGCCCACGACGACGATGACAACGACAACAGCGGCCCGGGCAACGCCCACGATGTAGACGACGAGAACAGCGGGCCCGGCAACGCGCACGATGACGACGATGACGACGACAGCGGCCCCGGCAACTCGCACGATGACGACGATGACGAGGAAGACAACAGCGGCCGCGGCGGCTCCCACAACAACGACGACGATGACGAGGACGACGACTAGACCGCGAAAGCGTCGATAGTGAAGAGGCCCCCGAAACCATCGGGGGCCTCTTGCCATTCGGAATCGCCGGACGCGATCCGCTCGCTCCACTTTCCATCGTCGAATACACTGGGCGCGATCGATGGTCATAGAATGTGTTTCGCCGAAGCATGATGTCCGGCGTTGAGCGGGACGCGTCTTTCGTCGGTGCGGGAGCGCGCGTTGCACCACGGTGGACGCTTCCCTGGCGAGGCGGCGTGCCCTGGACGCCCGTCGCCGTCGCGGCCCTCTTCCTCCTTGGCCTCTCGCTCAGGCTCTTCTGGGTCTTCTACGCTGAGTCGTTTCCGATCGGCGGAGACCAACGCTGGTATTACGTGGTAGCCATCAACCTCGAGTCCGGCTACGGATACGTCTCCAACAGCAACCCATCCGTCATCTTCGGAGAGCTCGTCGGTCACGGCGATCCGACGGCCTTCTGGCCGCCGGGCTATCCTATCGTGCTAGCGGGGTTCTGGAAGGTCTTCCCAATGACCCTCGATTCCGCCAAGGTCTTTCACGCCGTTCTCGGCGCGCTCACCATCCCGCTGGTCTACGGGATCGGACAGACGCTCTTCGATCGCAGGACGGGGCTCGTCGCGGCGGGGCTCTTAGCCGTCTTCCCCAACGCCATCATCTGGACACCACTTGTCATCTCGGAGCATCTCTTCACGTTTCTGTTCGTCGCTGCGCTCTGGCTGTTGGTCGCCACGGGTGACCGACCCAGTGTTCGCTGGCCGGCGCTGGTCGCCATTGGGTTTCTGACGGGAGTGGCGCTGCTGACCCGGGGACAGGGGGCTGTTCTGGTTCCCGTCCTGTTCGTGTACTGGCTGCTGCGCTTCGGGTTGCGCCCTGCTCTGCGCTCGACGGCGTTGACGCTTCTCGTGGCCGCCGCAGTCATCGCCCCATGGACCGCGCGAAATTGGGTGGAGCTGCACGCGTTCGTTCCCATCTCCACGAACACGGCCACCGTCCTCCGGCAGGGCCACTCACCCGACTCGACGGGCACTCACGTCTGGCCGGACGAGGTTGTCGACGGCTTCCGGCCGTGGGAGTCGCTGTATGACCCGGAGTGGGAGGTGACGGCCTATCGAGAGTACACAAAGCGGGCGATCAGCTACGCCTTCACTCACCCCGGCCGCGAGTTTCAGCTCAGCAGGTGGAAGGTCTATCATCTGTACCGGTCGGACTCCGAGATGATGCCCTGGCTCACGACCCTGGGTTCGACACCGCTGAAACCGGAGGGGCTAGAGGACGTTCTGGTGCGGGTGCTGGACTACGGCTACTACGCGCTGCTGTTCGCAGCCGCCGCATCCGCGCTTGCCTCCTTCCGGCTCGACGCGAACCGGTCCCTGTTGCTCAGCGTGTTCTTCTTCTGGACGGCCCTTCACGTCGTCTTCACCGGCGAGCCGCGCTATCACCTGCCGCTGATCCCGATCTTCTGCCTTGCGGTCGCGGCGGGCGCGTGGCTGGCGCCGGCGCGCATCGCGCCTGAGATGCGCCGGCGTTCTGGCGGGGCGTGACGGGCTTGTGTGGTGTACGGAGCCACGGGGCGGGACGCGCGTTTCGTTTCAGTTCGTTTTGTAAGAACGCCCCCCTGATGGACATAACGTGAATGGATCTCCGCAACCGAGTCTGACGAACGCCCTATCTGGGCGCCCTTGCCACGATGGATTGTCGAGGAGAGGATACGGGCGCGGGCGCAGAGCGCGAAGGAGCGCGCGGCACCCGGGACGCGCGACGCGTGAAGCGAGAGGCAGGACGCGGGTGCGCCCTACTCAGGAATGGGCTGCAGGTTCTCCGCCACGACCTGGATCAGCAGGTCCTTGTCGATCAAGGGGTTGGGGTCGGTGCCGGGCACACCGGTAGCACCGGAGTTAGCTTGGACGATTACCACAGTGTCTCCTGCGTCAACGAAGAGCCAGAGCTTGTTGACCGGCCTGGGTGGCAATGGCACCGTGACCAGGTTGGCGGGCCAGCCGGCAAGTTGCAGTTCCTCCACAGAGACCCCGGCGACCGCGCGTGTTCGGTCCAACATGATCTGCGGGCCCTTGCCTGCCTTCGAGTACATCTCAACTCCAGTACGCGCACTACCTTTCGCAGTTCGGGCGAAGTAGTCCAAGCTCAGACCGGGGTACCGGCTGTCCGCTGCGTCAGTCAAGTCGGCGGTCGGGTGGACGATGAAGCGCAAGCCACCTGCCTCAAACTCCTCTCCGAGCCAGTAGGGTTCGATGCCGGCCTCTCGCGCTTCGGCAACGGGGGTAAGGAATGACTCGCTCTCAAGAGCGCTGGCTGGCGGCTCAGGCGTCTTGTCGGTGCCGAGCGCGCCGTTGCAGGCCATGGCGCAGGCCACGGCAAGGGCGCACGCCGTCTGGAGAACGCGGGCGGTGGTCTTCGACGTCATGGTACGTCCCTCTCTATGTTCGGCAGGGCTACCTGGCGCGCCATGTTCGGCAGGGCTACCTGGCGCGCCATCGGAGGTTAGGGATACGGGCGCGGGCGCAGAGCGCGAAGGGCCGGGCGGCACCCGGGACGCGCGACGCGTGAAGCGAGAGGCAGGACGCCAGCGCGCCCTACTCTGGAATGGGCTGCAGGTTCTCCGCGACCACTTGAATGAACAAGTCCTCGTCAGTGAGGGGGTTCAGGTTCCTTATGTCCCCCGGTGGACCGCCAAGTACGCCGGTCGTTCGAACCACCACGTCGGCGCCTTCGGCATGCACTAACAGCAGCAGGTTCTCGGCGGGCTGGTCGCCGCCGGGAGATACGGCGATCTCGGCGTCGAAATCGCCGACCCGGACCGCCCCTGGTGACGCCCCGGTTTGGGAGGAGAACCGTTCCAGCCTGCTTCTTGCATCGGGAGCAACCTGGGGGTATGTTTCCACGAACAGTTCCCCTTGGGCGGTAGGAGAGCGGCCAGCATACTCCAAATGCAGGCTCGGCGACGCGTCCTCGTACAGGCTCGCGACGCCGCTGGCGCCAAACGTGACGCCGCCGGCGTTGAAGCGCTCCCCCAGCCAGTATGGCGCCACGCCCCCTTCTCGCGCTTGAGCGACTGGCGTGAGGAACGCCTCGCTCTCAAGAGCGCTGCCTGGCGGCTCAGGCGTCTTGTCGGTGCCGAGCGCGCCGTTGCAGGCCATGGCGGCAAATGCCAGAGCTGCGAGTGCCGGGCCAATTCGTTTGATCGCCGTCTTGACACTAGCCGGGACTTCGGCGATAGTATGTCTGCTCCAAGCGGAGCGCGGCGTCGGTCCTCTGGTAGTGATAAGGCGGGGTGTCATGGCCCACGGCGTTCCTCACAACTCGAGCGAGTTGCCCTTCTACTCATGCTCGGCACGCTCTTGTTCATCCTGAACGGCCAGGCGCGCGGGGGTCAGGCCAATCCACCGGCCGACATCAGTCGCGTGAGTGCGGGCGGATTTCACACATGCGTGCTGAATGGGGTCAGCACGCATGTTCAGTGCTGGGGCCGTAACGAGTTCGGCCAGCTTGGCGATGGGACAGGGCAACAGCGCGATCGGCCCGTTAACGTGCCTGGTGTTGAGGGCGGCGCCGTCAAGTGCTGGGGCTGGAACGCCGGCGGTCAGCTCGGCGACGGGACGACCATCGACCGCGGCACGCCGGTGGGCCTCGATACGGACCGCGACGGCTGTTCGGACGACCAGGAGCTAGGAACAGACCAGAGTAAGGGCGGACGGCGAAGCCCGAAGTCGTTCTGGGACTTTATGGATCAGTACACCGGGTCGCCGATGGCAAGAGACCGCGTTGTGTCGATCGGTGACATCGGTGCCGTCGTCGCCCGGAACGGGACAAGCGGCGACCCAAACGGAGACCCGCTCATCGTGCCCACGAGTACCAACGGTTACCATACGATAGCCGACCGAAATGGTGGAATTCCCGGTGGCGACCCCTGGGATCTACAGCCGCCAGACGGCATCATTTCCGTGGGCGACATTGGTGCCGTCGTTGCTCAGAACGGGCATAGCTGCGCCTGACCCTGGCGACCGCGCCCGCAGCGCCCTGACGCCTTGTGCTGGCGAGAGCGCGCCGTGCTCGCCGGAGACCCGCGCGCCGCTTCGACGACCGCAAGGCGAACGCGCTCGAATCAGCCGTCCGCGCGGTGTTATACTGATCGGGCTGGCGGCACGCGAGCGCCCCCATCGTCTAGGGGACTAGGACGCCGCCCTTTCAAGGCGGAAACCGGAGTTCGAATCTCCGTGGGGGCACCAGCGCGGCTTCTAATACCACCCGCATTACAAAGTGGTGTGCTAACATAACAGCGTTTATCGAGGGGAGCGTATCTGATAGCGAAAGGAGAGGCGGTGGGACCGAGCGACGGCCCCAGGAGCGAGGCGCCCCGTCCGCCCTTCGCCAGCCAGCAGACAGAGCGCGTCCAGCCGGACGACGCCTCGCTCATGGCGCGTATCTGCTCGGGCGACGCCGAGGCGTTCGAGGCGATCTTCGACCGCTACGGAGACATCGTCTACTCCGTCTCCATACGTATCCTTAGAGATGAGGCTGCTGCGGAGGACGTGGTGCAGGACGTGTTCGTGAGGCTGTGGCGCCGCCCGGAGCGGTTCGACGCGCAGCGCGGGCAGTTCGTCTCGTGGCTCGTGAGCGTGGCTCGCCATCGCGCCATCGACGAGCACCGCAGCCTGCAACGACGGCAGCGCTACGAGAACGCGGCCGGCATCAACGGCGAGGCCGCCCCGCCCAGCACCACCGGCATCGACCCGATCCTCGCAGCCCTGCTCTCCGAAGACAGAGCTGAGGTGCGCCGGGCTCTCGCCGGGCTGCCGGACGAGCAGCGCCGCACAATCGAGCTTGCCTACTTCGGCGGGCTGACCCAGCGTGAGATCGCCGAGGCGCTGAAGCAGCCGCTGGGTACCGTCAAGACTCGGATCAGGCTGGGCATGAACAAGCTTCGTCTGGCCCTCACCAACGGTGGCTTCCGTGAGTAACGACCTGGACTGCGCCCGCGCCCGCGAAGAGCTGGGCGCGTACGTCCTGGATGCCCTCGACCAGGCAGAGACGCGGCTCGTCGAGCAGCACCTCTGGACGTGCGACGCATGTCGCGACGAGCTCGGCGCGCTCGAAGAGGCGGCGGGCGCCATCGCGCTGACGACGCCGCTCAAGCGCGCGCCGGTCGAGTTGCGCTCGCGCGTGTTGCAGGCAATCGAAGCGCCCGGCGCGCCGGGCTCGCCCGTTACGAGCGGACCGCCGCCCGCGCTCGAGCCGCGCCGCGGCTGGCGCTGGGTCGGGTTCGCCGGAGCGGCCGCGGCCGCGCTGCTGTTCGCGGCGACCCTCGGCTGGGCGATCTCTTTGCAGATGCAGGTCGGCGACCTGCAGGACGAGCAAGACCTGATCGTCGCGCAGCATGACTCCGCCCAAGAGCAGATCGCGAGCCTCGCCGACGCCAGCGCGGAGCTGGAGGCGCACGAGGCCGCGCTCTACCTGCTCTCTGACCAGACGGCTCGCTACGCGCCCCTTCAAGGTCAGGGCGCGGCTTCGGGAGCCGACGCGCTCTACGTCTGGAGCCCGGGCGAGCGGCTGGGCATCTTCCTGTCGCAGGACCTCGACAAGCCGCCCGACGGCATGACGTACCACCTCTGGCTGCAGATGGAGAACGGGAGCATCGATGGCGGGACGTTCTGGCCGGACGCCGACGGCACGGCGGAGGTCATCGTCAAGGGCAGCGATGCGACGCCGGCGGCGGGCCAGAGTCGCGGTCCGCTGCAGGCCGTTGTCGTCACGCTCGAACCGACCTCCGGCGCCGGCGAAGAGCCCGACGTCGTCATGTCGGGTGCGCCCACCGCCGAGTAGCCTCAGACGAAGTCGCGCTGCTCCACGTAACCTCGCGCGGCGATCGGCCACGTCTCCAGCACCTCGTCACCCGACACGGCGAACATCACGTCGTGCAGGTTGATCGTCGGGTCGATGTGCGACGGCCACAGCTCGATGCGATCGCCGGGCGCGATCGTGCTCTCCGCCGGCAGCGTGATCGAGGCGTGTTCGTCGCTGAGGAAGAGCACGGTCGCGCCTTCGACGCCCTTCACCGACGGGTTGCCGTGGTCCTGCGTGCACGCCTTGTGGCCCGCGTCCGTCACGCACAGCTCCGGGCGCGGGCGGCTGAGCACGGTGCCGAGCACGCTGAAGGCGAGCTCGAACGGGATGTCGAGCTGGGCGTAGTCGGTGTCCATCAGCACGTAGGAGCCGGCCTGCACTTCGGTGACGCCTTCCATCCGTCCCGTGATGTCGAAGGTGCCGGTGCCGCCCGCGCTGACGATCTCGCACGGCAGGCCGGCCTCGCGCGCGAGGCGCACCGACGAGAGCAGGCGGTCCATCGCCTTCGCGGCGCGCGCCTCGCGTTCGTCGCGGTCCTTCAGCCCGACCACGTGGCCCTCGTAGCCCATCATCCCGCGCAGCCGCACGCCCTCCGTCTCGTTCACGCGGCGGGCCAGCGCGAGCGCGGGTTCGCCGGGCGCGATGCCGCAGCGAGGCAGGCCGACGTTCACGTCGACCAGCACGCCGACCTCCGCGCCGGCCGCGGCCGCAGCGCGGGCGATGTCGTCGAGGCCGGC
>JBBEBM010000047.1:0-87725 GCA_040882355.1 Dehalococcoidia bacterium
CCAGACGTTGCCTTCCTCATCGATGTGCCCCAGGTCACCGGTGCGGAGCCAGCCGCCAACCATGGCGGCGCGGGTCTCCTCTTCGGCGTGCCAGTAGCCAGGGAACACGTTGGGGCCGCGCGCGACCAGCTCGCCCTCGCCGTGGAGGTGGACATAGATCTCCTTCTCGGGTACGTCGATGAGGCCGACCTCGACGCCCTCGAGCGCCGGCCCGACGGAGCCTGCGTGCTCTTCGTAGTAGTTGCTGAAGAAGAACTTGCGCGGGACCCAGCGCTGCACCGCGATCACCGGAGAGGCCTCGGACATGCCCCAGCCCTGGATTAGCGGCAGGCCCAGGCGGAAGTACTGCAAGGCCACGTCCGGCTTGAGTGCCGCGCCGCCGCTGAGCAGGAAGCGAATGTTGCCGCCCAGCCGCTGGTGCAGCTCGCGGAAGACGAGACGGCCCAGGTTGACGCCGGTGCGGCGCTTGGCGACGTCGACGACGCGCAGGCCGCGCTCGAAGATTGGGAGGCGTCCTTCGGACTCGATTCGCTGAACGATGGCGCGGTACATCAGCTCGAAGAGCGCGGGCACGCCGAGGAAGATCGTGGGCTTCGCCTCTTCCAGCCGGTCGCGCACGCGCAAGAGGTCGTTCTCGAACGTCACCTCTCCGCCGATCGAGAAGCCGACCAGGAAGACGACGAACGGGAACGCGTGATGCAGCGGCAGGACCATCACGATGCGGTCGTGCTCGTCCACCTCGATCGTGCGCCGGATCGACTCCACGTTCGACATGAAGTTCTTGTGGGTGAGCGTGACGCCCTTCATGCCGCCTGTGGTGCCCGAGGTGTAGACGATCGATGCGAGGTCATCGGGCGCGACGTGACGCGACTCGAGGGTGGCGCGACTCTCCGGCGTTACCTGCTCGATCAACTGGTCGAACGGGAAAACGCCCGCGCGACCGCGGCGCATGAACCCCGGTGGGGAGCCTGCGCGCTTCTCCGTGCCGCCGACGACGATCATCGTCTCGGCGCCTGGCACGGAGCCACCCAGCCGTTCCAGTACCTTCGCTGAGACGACGGCGATGCGCGTACCGGACCCCTTGAGCGACTCCTCGATCTCGGCGCTCTTGAGCTCGACGTAGAGTGGTACAGCGACGCCGCCGGCAGCGACGATGCCGTAGTAGGCGATGGCCCAGGACGGACTGTTCTCGGCGATGATTGCCACCCGGTCGCCGTGCTGGTGGCCGAGCCCGATCAGGCCTGCCGCGAACTCCTGCGCCTGTCGCCAGGTTTCATCGAAGGTGACGGTGTGCCAGCGGGCGCCCTGCTTCTCCTGGTAGGCGATCTTGGACCCGAACTTGGCCGAGACGTCGGCGACCATGGCCGGCACGGTGAGCGGCGTGACGCTGGTGAGCAGGATATCTTCGGCGGGGTCCGCGGGCTGTTTGGGCTTGAAGGGGTTGTTGATCACCATGGCGGGGAAGACTCCTCTCCTACACTACCATCGACCAGACGTCCCGTCCGATGCGAGCAAGCGGCCATCGTCGCCGAGGCGGTAGCCACGGGCGAATGCCACGTATCCGCCAAGCGCGCAGACGCCAGCCACCGGCCCGATGAGGCGAATGCCCAGCGGCTCTTCAGCACTCTTGCCGAAGACGGCCAGAATCAGGGCGAAGAGCCCGGCCGCCAATCCTAATCCCGCCTTCTGCAAGGTCGCTTGCACTCCGTAGTATATCGCCTCCCGGCGTTCGCCGGTACGTTGCTCATCGAAATCGATGATATCAGCTAGCAGCGCATTGGGGAAGACGAATAGGCCGGTAAGCGGAATGCCGAGGAGGAGGAGCAGGAGCGCCTGGACCAGCTTGGGCAGGCCGGGGAGAAAGCCGGAGAAGAAGAGCAGCGGAAAGAGCAGCCCGCAGGCGAGCATCGACGCGCCGTAGGCCTGGCGCTTGCTCGTCCGCGCCGCGAACCACGAGACCAGCGGGACGGCGAACAGCAGCGGAACGAAGAAGAGCGCGGTAAGGAAGGCCACCTTTGCGCCGGTCTCGGTCAGTTCCGCGCCGAATGGTAGCCGAATCGTCGTGTCGCCCAGGACCACGTCGGCGTAGAAGGGCAGCCACTGGGTGAGCATCACTTGCGCCGCTGTGAAGAGCACGAAGGCCGGGATGAACGCGAGGAACTGGCCGTTCGCGAACGTCTCCCGGACGGCCTGGCGGAAGTTGAACGATGACGCGTCGGTCTCGCGGCGGATGTGGCCGCGCACGCCGAGGGCGGGAAGCAGTCGCGTGACGAAGACGAGAGCTGCGAGCGTGAGCCCCATGCCCGCAAAGCCCCAGACGTCGATCAGCGGCCCGGCCAGCAGGAAGACGACGCCGGCTCCCGCCGCGCCGAAGAGCACCTTCCACGCGGAGATGCTCACCCGCTCCTGGGAGCTCGACGCGATCTCAGGCAGCAGCGCCTCGTACGGGCCGCCGACGAAGGTGTTTGCGAGGAAGAAGACCTCCAGCACGACGAAGAGATAGAGCGCGTTCCATGCGCTCTGGCCGTCAATAGGGGGCATCCAGAGCAAGAAGAAGCTCAACGCCAGCACCGGCGTGCCGGCGATGATGAACGGGAGCCGCCGGCCCCAGCGGCTGCGGGAGATGTCGCTCCAGTAGCCGATGAGAGGGTCGTCGACGGCCTCGATGATGCGGCTGATGACGAGGATCGCTCCGACCAGGGCGATCGCCACCAGCGGCGAGTTATCGGCGTCCTCGGGTGGGGCGTAGAAGTAGATCAGCCAGGCAGCCAGCGCCTGAAAGGTGATGTTCGCGCCCAGGCTGCCGGACGCGTACAGTAGCTTGTCGCGCAGGGAGATCCCCTGTGGCTCCCGCTCCGGCTGAGACTGCAACGTGGGAGGCGAAGCGCTCGCCTTTGACTATTCTTCTTCGAACAGGCGCCGCTGGTGGGCCGCGCGCAGCTTGGAGAGAGCCTGCGCCTCGATCTGCCGCGCGCGCTCGCGCGTCACGCCTAGCGCGTTGCCGACGACATCGAGGGTTCGCGCGCGTCCGTCGGTGATGCCGAAGCGCAGCTCGATCACCTTGCGCTCGCGCGGCGTGAGCACGCCGAGCGCCTCGCGGACGCGGGCACGGAGCAACTCGCGCGTCGCCTCCTCTTCCGGCGAGGGCGACAGGAGGTCCTCGAGCAGGCTGCCGAGGGTGCTCTCCTCCTCCTCGCCGACCGGCGTCTCGAGCGAGATGACGGACTGGCGTAGCGCCCGGGCTGCCTCGCGCACCTTGTCCTGGCTCATCCCCATGAAGCGGGCGAGCTCGCTCACCTTGGGCTCGCGTCCGAAGTACTGGAAGAGCCGCTCGCGCGCCTGCGTGTACTTGGAGATGAGCTCGTTGATGTGGATCGGCAGCCGGATGGTGCGCGCCTTGTCGGCGATGGCGCGGCCGACGGCCTGGCGGATCCACCAGGTCGCGTACGTGCTGAAGCGGTAGCCCTTGCGGTACTCGAACTTCTCCACAGCCCGCATAAGGCCCGCATTGCCCTCCTGCACCAGGTCCATCAGTGGGAGACCGCGCGCGCCGTGCTTCTTCGCCACGCTGACGACGAGGCGGAGGTTGGCGTTCACCATGTGCTCTTCGGACCGGGCGGCGTCTTCGCGGGCGCGCCGGACGTAGGGCGTGAGGGTCTTGAGCAGGGGCGCCAGCTTCTGGTTCTTGGGCGTGGCGCCTCGCTCGATGAGCTTGAGCGCCCGCTCGAGGTCCGGGGGCGCGTCGTCGCCGCCGAAGATGCGCAAGCCTGCTGAGAGCGCCACGATCGTATCGTGCGCCACGATCAGGCCCTGGCGCGAGTAGTTGGCCAGCTTCTTCTCGATGCGCGGTTCGATGGCTGTGTCGATCTGTTTGTGCAGGGCCGGGCTGAACAGCTCACTGGAGCCGTCCTTGGGCGGATGGCCACGGATGGCGCCGCTCTCGCGAATCCAGCTCAGGCCGTTCGCCATCTCGCGGAGCGAGAGGTACGCAAGGTCCTCGTTTGTGGGTGGGATCTCCTCGTGCTCCTCCATGAACAGCTCGCTGAGCCGGTTGAGTACGCGGCCATTCTCGATCTTCTTGAAGAGATCGATCTCCTCCTGCGGCGTCAGCAGCTTGAATCGGGCAATCTCGTTGAGATAGAGCTCGACAGAGTCTGGGAGCTCTATTTCGTCCCGTTTATCGGGCGCTGGTGCTGTTGCTGCTCGTGCCATACTCCCCCTACCCACGCTTCCCTGGGCTAGACGACGTCCGGGCGCGGCCACCTCAGGTCACAGCTCAGGCAGCGCGCCTGGACAAGCGCGTCGCCGCTCCAGTAGCTCATCGTGAAGAACTTCTGGCAGCGGGGGCACTTCTGATCGCCGAGCGACACGCGGTGCTGCGCCGGCTGGGCGTCGCCGGCGGCTTGCGTTCCCTCGCTGCCGCTTTGGGTCGTCAACCCATTCCTCCAAGATCGATTTTACACCTATGAGGGCTTTGTTTATAGGGGGTGCGGGAAATTGGGTCGCCTTAGATATGATACTGAACATAAGTGCGTCCGTCAAGACGCCCATTAGGGGTTTCGATATGGAATGCGTCTCCAGGCCACCAGTTGCCCTCGCTTGGGCTTGAGGGTACAGTAAGGCCAGCCTGACGTTCAGGTGCGTATGGCTATCGCTAAACAGTCGATTCCAGAGGAACGCCTCGCCGCGGGCGGGGAGCGGGACGAGCTTGAAGTCTCCATCGTCCTCCCTTGCCTGAACGAAGAAGAGACCGTCGCGGCCTGCGTCGAGAAGGCGCATGCCTGGTTCGAGGCCGCTGGCCTCAAGGGCGAAGTAATCGTTGTCGACAACGGGTCGACCGACCGCTCGCGTGAGGAGGCGCTCCGTGCCGGAGCGCGCGTCCTCGATGAGCCGGAGCGGGGCTACGGGGCCGCGCACCTGCGCGGCTTCGCCGAGTCGCGCGGGAAGGTGATCATCATGGCGGACTCTGACGACACCTACGATCTGCAGCACCTGGACCCGCTGATCGAACCGCTCCGCCACGGCTACGACATGACCGTCGGCAATCGCATGGCCGATATGGAGCCCGGCGCTATGACCTGGAGCCACCGCTTCATCGGCACGCCCGCGATCACCTTCCTGCTCGGCGTGTTCGCCGGCGCCCGCATCGGCGACAGCCAGTGCGGGCTGCGCGCATTCACCCGCGACGCGTACGAGCGGATGGAGCTGCGATCGTCGGGCATGGAGCTGGCGTCGGAGATGATCCTGAAGGCGTTCCGGCGCGGCATGAAGGTGGCGGAAGTGCCGATCCCTTACGCGGTGCGCAAGGGCGAGAGCAAGCTGAACACCTTTCGCGACGGCTGGCGCCACCTGCGCTTCCTGCTGCTCTACACGCCGCTCTACACGTTTCTTGTGCCCGGCGCGATTCTCGTTTTGCTGGGTGTCCTGTCGCTGGCCCTGACGTTCGGGCCGAGCGAGGGGGTGACGATCGGCGAGCTGAATTGGCAGCCGGTCTTCGCAGGAGGCATCCTGACGATCATCGGCACGAACGCGTTGATGATCGGCATCGCCACGCACATGTACGCCCAATCGAGAGGCATCGTCGCGGAGGACTGGCTCACGCGCGGCTACCGCCGCTACTTCACGCTTGAGCGAGTGCTCGGTCTGGCGTTGGCGCTCGTCCTGATTGGCCTCGCATTCGATGGGGTGCTCTTTTACCAGTGGGTGAGCGGCGACCACCTGGGCCTCTCGACGGCCGGCGTCGCCGCGATCGCCCAGAGCGGCATCGTGGTCGGGGCGAACGTTGCCATGGGCGGCTTCCTCATCGCCCTCATCGATGTCCAGTAGCGCTGTCGCGAATCTAAGGGGCGGGCTTGCGGGCAACGGCCAGCCAGGTGTGCGGCAGCGCGAGCGCGAGGGCGCGGCCCAGCAGACGTTCGGCGGCGTTGCGTCCCGCCGTGTAGCCGCGGATATCTTCGACATGAAAGCCGGCGTCCTGCAGCAGGCGGCGCAGCCCGAACTTGCTGTAGGGTCGGACGTGCGTGTAGTCGTCCCAGAAGTTGTTCACCGGGTAGATCGCCGAGAAGTGAGTCGGTGTGTGGCTCAAGAACAGGCCGCCTGGACGCAGAGCGTGCCGGATCTCGCGCAGCATAGGCAGGGGGTCGGGCAGGTGCTCGATGATCTCTTTCGCCCTGGCCACGTCCAGCGAGTCGTGCGCGAACGGCAAGTGCTCCGCGTCGCCCAGCACGAACGGAAGGCCGTGCGCGCGGCAGATGCGCCCTGCGGCCGGCTCGTTATCGAACCCGAGCGCGTCGCCAAGCTCGCGGCGGCACGCCGCGACGAAGCCGCCGCGGCCGCAGCCGATATCGACGACGCGCCGCGCGTCCGGCAGCATCCGGAGGATGATCGCCACATCGCCGGCGGAGATCTCCGGGTGCTCTCTGATGTGCGCGAAGTAGCCTTCGTCCACGATTGAGGCCATTGTAGGGGGAACCCGTGGCCGTCGAAAGCCCGCAAGCAGCCGCTCCTGCCGAGGCCGCCAGCTCTCGACCGATGGTCAGCGTAATCGTGCTCGGCTGGAACGGGCGTCAGGACCTGGAAGGTTGCCTTTCGTCGCTGCTCGATCAGACCCTCCCACGCGACCAGTACGACGTGCTCTACGTCGACAACGGGTCTCGCGACGGCTCGCTCGAGTTCGTCCGCGATCGGTTCCCGGATGTGCGCGTGCTCGCGCTCGACCGCAACTACGGCTACTGCGAGGGCAACAACATTGGCTTTGGAGAGACGCGCGGCCAGTTCGCTGTTTTCCTCAACCAGGACGCCGTGCTCCACCGGGCCTGTCTCCAGGAGCTCGTTAACGCCGTTCGCTCGTCGCCGGAGATCGTCGCCGCGCACGCGAACATCATCCAGCCCTGGTATCCGGAGTTCGCTGGCATCGACGAGCGCGCGGGTGTGGACGCGGGCTTTACAGCGGAAGTTACGCGGCTGGGCTACATGCGCTACCGGCGCCTGCGCTCGATGCAGCCGGTCGATACGATCTTCATCCACACGGTCTGCGCGATCGTGCGGCGCGACGCGGTCGACGAGCTGGAGTACGTCTTCGATCCGGACTTCTTCGCTTACGCCGAAGACCTCGACCTCGGGCTGCGCATTCGCGCGCTGGGCTATCGTTCGGTGGTCGTGCCGAAAGCGATCGTCTACCACAAGCACACGTTGAAGACAGATATGAGCTGGTCGACCGTCGTGAAGACCGTGCGGATCATCCGCAACCGCTACCTGGCCTTCTACAAGGTGATGTCCGGCTGGGAGTTTGCGCTGATGGCTGTGTTGCTCACGGTCGGGGCGCCGTTCAACGCGCTCGAGTTCGGCCTCAAGCCCTCGCGAACGATCCTCTACGGTCTGGCGCTAGTGCCGGCGACGCTGATCGCGCTGGTCGTGACGCTTGGCCACCTGCCCCAGTACGCCGCGAAACGACGCCGCATCCGCGAGCGCGCCGCCCGCCGGGGCGCGTGGTGCCTGCGCGCCCTCTGGACGGGCGCGGGCGTCTGAGCGTCGTTGTGAACGAGACGACCGGCAGCGGGCGCTTTCGCTGGCTGACGAGCTGGCCGGTCCACGCGGCCGTCGCGGTCGGACTGCTGGCGCTGGTCGCATGGCGCGCGCGCTTCTGGGAGCTGAACGATCAGTACGAGGACTTCGACCTCAAACCGGCGATCGGCGCTGTGCTGCTCACTGTTCCTGTCCTGTTGCTGGTGACGTTGCGCGGCATGCTGATCTTGCAACGACAGGGACACCGCGTGCCGTTCCTCCCGTTGATGCCGATCGCGATTCTTGGGAACGTCGTCGGTTCGCTCACGCCCGCAGCCGCCGGCGATCTCCTACGCACGCCGTTCTTCAAGGACCGCCACCACATCCCGTACCGGGACGGGCTGGCGGCGGTGGTTTACGAGCGCGGCTTTTCGCTCTTCGTGCTCGGTGTCAGCACGGGCGCCGCCGCGGCGTGGATGGGCTTGCCCGTTCCAGCGGCGGTCGCCGTAACGCTGGTGTGCGCCGGGACGTTGCTCGTTGCGCCGCCGGTCGGAGCGATCGTGTTGGAGTGGCTGCGCCCCTGGTGGCCTGCGGGCGAGGAGGCGAGTCAGGGCACATCGTTCCTGCGGCGGGCGCTCGCTACCGTTGGCGACTCTCTCGAATCGCTCCAGGCGCTCCTGCGCGACGGCGCTGCCACGGCAGCCGCGGCGCTCCTCACGCTGCTCATCTTTGCGCTGATGGCCGTGCAGACGTGGCTGGTGGTGCGCGCCCTCGGCCTGAGCCTCTCGCCCGCGGAGGCGTATACGGCGCTCGGGGCGTCGATGCTTGCGGGCATCCTCACCTTCCTGCCGCTGGGGCTCGGTACGTTCGATGCGACATTTGCCGCGGTCGTCGGGGCTGCAGAGGGAGGCTTCAGCGCGGGTGCCGCGGCCGCAGTGCTCCTGCGCGTTACCGTCACGCTCCCGATGGGTATCGCCGCGTTCTTGTCGTACATCTACCTCGTGAGCATAGGTCGCAGGCACTCCCCCGCGCAGTTGGGCGCGGCGGAGCCTGCTGATAAGATCGTGCGAGATTAGGAGCGATCCCGCACGGTGATTCGAAAGGCATCCATAGTTGGCCTCGTATGCGCGCTGGCGCTGCTCTCTGCCTGCAAGCAAGACAGCGAATCGGCGCCGGCGAGCGACGGGAGCGCCCGGACGACCGTTACGCTGGCGTTCCTCGACGACCCATCGCGCCGCGCGGCGCTCTACGCGATCGACAACGCGCTCGTGACCTCGGACAGCATTGACATCGTGGCGACGTACGTCAGCCAGAGTGCCCTGAATGAGGCGCTTGGCGCCAGACAGTACGATGTGGTCGAGACGGCCTCGCTGGCGGTGCCGGGGTCGGTCGAGGGCGGCGCCGACCTCGTGGTGCTCTCGGCGGGGCGGCTCGACAAGGATGGCACGCTGCTCTTCGTGCGCGCGGACGGCGCCATCGACAGTGTCGCCGATCTGCGAGGTGAGAAGCTTGGCGTAAGCTCGCTCGACGGCCCTCCTGCGCTCAAGACACGCCACCTGCTCCAGGAGCGCGACGGCATGGACGTGCAACGCGAGGGCGGCGATCTCACCTACATCGAGGCCCCGGCGCAATCGCTCTCCGGCATCTTGCGCAACGGCGACGCTACGGCCGCCGCCATGCAGGACCTGAGCGCCTACCTCGCGTCGAACGACGGCGACTTTCGCGTGCTCGCCAACGTGAGCGAAGAGGCGAGCGCGCTCCCTAATCCGCCATTACTCGACACGGTGTTGGTGACGTACCGCGACGTCGCCACGCAGAAAAACGACGCGCTCGTCGAGGTGGACCGGCTGCTCGCAGAATCGCTGGCGTACTTTCAGGCGAACCGAGAGCGCATCCTGGCCGACACTGCGGCTGCGGAAGGCGTCGATTCCGCATATCTCGAGTGGTGGTGGGACCATGCAGAGCTGCCTTTGGGCGACCTCTCGTCCACGACTCAGCAACAGCTCCTTGACACGTGGGAGGCGACGAAGGCGGTCGGCGACATTGAAACGTACCCGGAGCTGGCCGGTCTGCTGTTCCAAGCCGAGAAGTAGCGGCTTCCAGGGCCCCTGACGCTAGGGCCCTGTGGGTGCGCGGGCGGTGCGATAGACGTGGGCCCCGCTGGTGTGATCGCGAAGCACTGGGGACGGCACTTCCCCGCGCGCTTGCTGAGTGCCGCTGCCCCTGTGTTCCTGGACAAGGTCGAATCCCGAGATCATACTAGAGCCGCGTCGACGGGAACGTGAGCCTGCCTTGGTGGCTAGACGTTCAGGAAGCGGTGGCTCCGATGTTCACACTCTTTCGCAAGCTGCTCGTGCTAAGCGTGGTGGTCGGTCTCCTGGCCATGCGCGCCGGCTCAAGCGATGCGTCCGCGAATACGTACGTGGGCTTGAGCGAGGTAAGCGCCGGAGGCTTCCACACCTGCATCGTTACCGACCCGAACGAAGGCGTTCGGTGCTGGGGACGCAACGACTCAGGCCAGCTTGGCGATGGGAGCACGACCCAGCGAACCAGCCCCACCGACGTCCTCACGCTGGGCAGCGGTGTGGCGCAGGTAAGCGCCGGAGGGTTTCACACGTGCGCCATCGCGAACGGCGGCGGCGTCCTCTGTTGGGGCGAGAACAACTTCGGTCAGCTCGGCGATGGCACGACTACCGATAGGACGTCACCTACCCCTGTGTTCGGGCTCCAAGGGGGGGTGGTCAACATCTCGGCGGGCGGCCACCACACCTGCGCAGTTCTGGTGGGTGGCAGCGTGCGGTGCTGGGGGCGCAACAACGGGGGCCAGCTTGGAAACGGCACGACAACGAACAGCTCGGTCCCCGTCACGGTGACAGGATCTCAGAATATCGTCGCTGTTTCCGCAGGGGGTGGTACCACATCCGGCTTCGTCGGGCATACGTGCGCCCTTACGTCCGCCGGAGGTGTGCAGTGTTGGGGACTGAACGATTTCGGAGCGCTGGGCGACGGCACAACCTCACAGCGGACGACTCCTGTCAACGTTTCGGGCCTCGCGTCGGGCGCCGCGGCAGTCGAAGCCGGGCGCTGGCACACCTGCGCGCGCATGGCTGCTGGGGGAGTGAAGTGCTGGGGCTGGAACATCGCCGGTCAGCTCGGCGACGGCACCAACGCCACCCGACTGACGCCAGTGGATGTGATCAATCTGGGCGCAACGGCGGTGAAGCTAGGCGTGGGCGGCATGCACACGTGCGCGGTACTTGCCACGGAGCGGGTCAAGTGCTGGGGTTCCAACGACCAGGCTGAGCTGGGAAACGGGGTGATCGGCACGCTGAGCCAGGTACCCGTGGAGGTCTGCCAGGTCTACGACAACGTTAACGACGTCTGCGCTCAGCCGTTTACGGGCGCGCTGTTCATCGCTTCCGGCGGGGGCGTCTCTCCCAATAGCCACAACTGCGTCGGGGTGCGAGCATTCGTCGTCGACTACAGCCTGGCTTGCTGGGGTTACAACGGCTTCGGCCAACTGGGCGACGGCACGAAAGCGACCCGTGCTACACCGGTCACACCTCAACAGCAACCAGCGGTCATCCTGCTCCACGGCTTTCGGTCGGGCTGCGGCGCGATGGACGACATTCGCAACGGGCTGATAGCCGATCTGGGCGTGCCTGCGAACCGCGTCCGCTGCGTGGAATACGACAGCAAAGACGGTGTCTACAAGGGGGCCATTGAGTTGGCCGCCGGGGTTATCGATTTTCGCGAGGAGCTTGGCCTGCAGCCGGCCGATGAAGTCGACATCGTCGCCCACAGCATGGGAGGCCTGGTCGCGCGGTACTACCGCGAACAATACATTCATGTCGGGCCCTTCGGCAGTCTGAGCATGCTCGGCACACCCAACGAGGGGTCGGCGCTTGCCACAGTGGGCAAGTGGATCAATCCCATCCTCGCCGCCATCCCCTTTGTTGACCTGGATCAAGGCGGCCAGGCAATCACCGATATGGCGCCCGGCTCCGACCTCCTGGACGAACTCAACACCGGCTTCACGGTACCGTCCGGGATGATCTACAAGGCCCATGCCGGCAATATCCCGATTATCGGACCCATGTTCCCGGGCCATCCCGGCGAGCCGGGTGACTGTATTGTCAGCCTGGACAGCGCGACCGGGCCCAACGGGGCTCTGGCTGCGACCGCAGATGAACACCTGGCCTTCCACTTCGGCGGCTGTGGTGAGCCGACCCTCACGGACAGCCCGTTCGTGATCGCCAGCCTGCCTCCAGCGATCACGGGCGATGCGGGTGGCGGCGGGTCGTTGGCGTCGTTGTCAGGTCCGTCATCGCGGCCTGCTGCGGCGATGCCGTTCGCTGATGAGACGGTCGATCGTGTGCTGCCGGCCGAAGAAAAGACGCATGAGTTTGAGGTTCCCGCCGGTCTCGCAAGCGCTACGTTTGCGCTGTACTGGCAGGATGCCGACAGCAACCCCCAGCTCGGCCTGACGCTGCGACGCCCAGACGGCAGCGTGGTTGACGCTGCCCAATCAGATGTCGACGAAGTCGCGATCACGGATGAAGGCTTTGCGTACGTGCTTGGCCGCGCGTTCCGGATTACGTCGCCCCAGGATGGTACGTGGGAGCTGACGGTCGACGGCACGTCCGTGCCGGCGGAGGGTGCGCCCTATCTGGCGGCGTTCTTGCCGGAGACCCAGGTGCTGCTTGCGCTAGAGCCCCAGATCAACGGTCTGGAAGTGAACAACCCGCAGGTTCTCACTGCGACGCTCTTCGATGGCGAGACGCCGGTCGCGGCTGGGGCATCGATCTCAGCCGAGGTCCTCACCCCCTCGTCCGCCGCGAACCTGGAGTTGCGCGACGACGGCACCGGCGGCGACAAAGTCTCCGGTGACCTCATCTACACAGGCACGTTCACCGATACATCGGCCTGCGGTGGGTATCGGGCCCGCGCTACTGCTACCGGCATAAGCGCTACGGAAGGGACCGTCACCCGCAAACAACTGGCGTTCTTTGTCGTGCATTTGCCCGGCGACCGCATCCGCGATCCGTGTGACACCGACGACGATGATGACGCGCTCGCCGATGACGCTGAGATCGACACGCACCTGACGGATCCGCAAGACGCCGATACGGACGACGACGGCTGCAACGACGGCAGTGAAGTCGGCTCAAACCCGGGTCAGGGCGGCCTGCGGAACCCTCTGGATGTGTGGGACTTCATGGATCAGTACACAGGGGCGCCCCCAGTCAGGGACAAGACCGTGGCTGTCGGTGATATTGGCGCCGTTGTAGCTCGCTTCGGCGCGAGCGGCGATCCTCTGGGCGACCCGCTGCAACCGCCATCCGGCGGCGCGGGCTATCACGTCAGCGCCGACCGGAGCGGCTCGATCCCCGGCCAAGATCCCTGGGACCTTCTGCCACCGGACGGCATCATCGCGGTGGGCGATATTGGAGCGGTCGTCGTCCAGTTCGGGCACAGTTGCGCTTGAGTGGCTCGGCAACCCAAGAGCCTGGCTCCTAGCTTCGGTTCGTCTGCTACAATGCGGACGAAAACCACACGCGCCCACTCGTGAAAGGAGCCAATCGTGAACGATCGAGATGTAGTTATCGTCGAGGCGGTGCGTACCGCCGTCGGCCGGCGAAACGGCAGCCTGAGCGGCGTCCACCCCGTGGTGCTGCTCTCCCAGGTGCTGCAGGAGCTGATGCGGCGCTCGGGCCTCAAGCCGGATGTTGTCGAGGACGTGATCTCCGGCTGCGTCGACCAGGCGGGCGAACAGGCGCTCAACGTTGGCCGCAACGCGCTGCTCACCGCGGGCTTCCCGTACACCGTGCCCGCCACCACCGTCGACCGGCAGTGCGGGTCCGCCCAGCAGGCGATCCACTTCGCGGCGAACCTGGTGCAGGCTGGCGTCTGCGACGTCACGATCGGCTGCGGCGTCGAGAACATGTCGCGCGTGCCGATGGGCGCCAACATGGCGAAGGGTCCCGGCTTCCCGTTCCCGCCGGAGCTGCTTGGCCAGTACGGGCTCACCTCGCAAGGCATCTCCGCGGACGCGATCGCCACCAAGTGGGGCATCTCGCGCGAGGACGTGGATGGCTTCGCGGTCGGGAGCCACATGAAGGCGGCGCGCGCCCGGGAGGAGGGTCGCTTCAAGAAGGAGATCCTGCCGATCAAAGTGACGCTGGAAGGCGTCGATACCGTGTTCGAGCGGGACGAGGGCATTCGCCCGGACTCCACCGTCGAGAAGCTCGCGACGCTCCAGCCGTCGTTCCAGGAAAACGGCGTTCACCACGCCGGTAACTCGTCGCAGATCTCGGACGGCGCGGCGGCCGTGCTGCTGATGTCGGCGGCGAAGGCGAAGGAGCTGGGCGTGAAGGCGCGGGCGCGCATCGTCGCGCAGGCGGTCGTGGGCTCAGAGCCGGTGCTGATGCTCACCGGCCCGATGACGGCCACGCCGAAGGTGCTCGACAAGGCCGGCCTCAAGCTGGGCGACATCGACCTGTTCGAGATCAACGAGGCGTTCGCGTCGGTGGTGCTCGCGTGGGAGAAGGAGCTCTCGCCGGACATGCGCAAGGTGAACGTGAACGGCGGGGCGATCGCGCTGGGCCACCCGTTGGGCTGCACCGGGGCGAAGCTGATGACGACGCTCCTGCACGAGCTGGAGCGCACCGGCGGCCGCTACGGCCTGGAGACGATGTGCTGCGGCGGTGGGCTGGGCACGGCGACGATCATCGAACGGCTGGACTAGGCGCAAGCGACTAGGAATTGAACGGGACCCGCCTGTGGCCCAACCGAGGCCGCAGGCGGTCGTTTCGTACGTGGGTTGGGTGATGAGTCAGGGACGGGTGCTTATCTCTGGCCGAGGCGCCAGGCGATTGGGCCTCGAGGATGGTGAGCTGGTGCTGCTCGCAGGGAGGGCCCAGGCAACGCCGGTCTTCTGGTGGCTCCCCTTGGGGCTGTACGCAAGTGGAATCCTGTACCTGACGGATAGGCGTTTGATCTGGAGGCGGTCATGGTGGAATGCGCCATTCCTCGGGACGAGGTCATTTCAGCTCCGTGTTGGCGACATCAATGACTGCCGCGTGTACAACTCGGGCTTCCGGGTCTGGACTAGGAACTGGGAGAGCTACTGGTTCACACCGGGGCTCATCTGGCTCAACCCTTTCTATCGGCGGGCGACCGAGGAATGGGTCGGTGCTATCCGGACCGCGATCGGGCGTACGCAGTAACAACCCTGCCGTTCGGCCCGTTTGTGTTTGTGACCACTAGCACTTGCGAACTCGAGCGCGAGGCTGGTATGATAGCCGCGAAAGAGAACGAAGAGGAGGTGGCGAAGATGGAACGGAACACATTCCAGGAAGCGGCAGACCGGTTGGGCCTGATGGCCTACATGTTCGTGATGAGCGGAGGCCGGCCGGATTGGCAGATGCTCACGCTGCAAGCGCCTCAGGAGGTTCTTGAGGCCCAGGGCACCGCGGGCGATCTGAGAGGGTTGCTCGAGACCACCGTCCCGCTGGAAGTTGGTCGCGAGCACGAGGACGCGGCCGCCTAACCGGCAACCGCCGACACACACCGAGCCCGGCACGCTTGCCGGGCTTCGTCATGTCTGCGGTGACAGCTCCGAGTGGTATAATCGCCTCAGCAAGCGCGGGCCCGTAGCTCAGCGGCAGAGCGGCCGGCTCATAACCGGTTGGTCTCAGGTTCGAATCCTGGCGGGCCCACCAAGCGCTCATACTCAGGACCCATTGCGGGCATGCTGGGAGAAGCGAGCAGATGGCGACGGCGCTACGCGAGGTGAATACGATCCGGCAGTTTCGCCGGGTGACGAGCCGCGATGCGGGCTTCATCGTGATCACGGACGGCGCGTATCCGGCGCACATCCACAAGGCGGACTGCCCCTGGCTCCGAGAGCGCTACTTCGAGATGAAGGTGATTCGCAACGACTGTCGCCATGGACACTACTACTGGGTCGCGAATAAGCGCGTCGCCCGCTCGCAGCTCGACGCCGAGCCGTGCGAGAAGTGCCATCCCTGAACGGACCGCCGCACTGCCCGTGACCGCCGCCCCCGTCATCGATGCCGACTTCTTGCGCAAGCTGGGGCTGAAGCCAGGCCATCGCCTCGGCCTGGTGGGAGCGCCGGGTGAGTGGGTGAAGGCGCTCGGCCACATCGCGGACGCTGCCGCGTGGCGCTCGATCGCAAAAGCTCGGGAGGCGGACGTCATCCTCGTCTGGCTGGAGCCGTCCGACGACCTGCGCGCGACCTTCGATGCGCTGGAGTCACGCATCCCGCCCGACGGCGCGGTCTGGGCCGTGATCCCGAAGAAGAGCGCCCTCGCGAAGGGCGAGGACGCTGTCGAGTGGGCGACGATGCAAGCGGCGGGGCTCGCGTCGGGGCGGCTCGTCGACAACAAAGAGCTGCGTTTCGACGATCGCTACTACGGCACGCGCTTCGTGGTGCGGAAGGAGCAGCGTTAGCATGCGCGCGGAGCAGGTCGCGGCATTCCTCCAGCACAAGATGCCGGACGCGAGCGAGATCGAGGTCTCGCAGCTCTCGCGCATCCCGGGCGGCGCCTCGCGCGAGACGTGGTCGTGCGACGCGACTTGGCGCGAAGGCAAGGCGCGCGCCGGACGCGGGCTCATCTTCCGCCGCGATCCCGAAGCGAGCTTGCTCGAGACCGAGCGCGACGTGGAGTTTCGCGTCTACCAGGCGCTCCAGGGCACGGGCGTGCCCGTGCCCGAGATGTTCTGGCTGGAGACCGACCCGAAATGGCTGGAGCGGCCGTTCTTCGTCATGGCGCGTCTGCCCGGCGAAGCTTCGCCCCAGCAGCTCGTAGCGAGCGCCTTCAACGGCCACCTCGACACGATCGCGCAGCAAAAGGTCGACGTACTGGCGCGCATCCACGGCCTCGACTGGCAGGCCTTGGGCCTCGACTTCCTCGGCGCGCCGGGGCCGGATGACTGCGCGCGGCGCGAGATCGACCGCTGGCAGGCGATCATGCGCGAGCAGGCGCTGGAGCCGCAGCCGGCGCTGGAGCTCGCGCTCGCCTGGCTGCGCGCGCACCAGCCCGTCGCGCAGCGCGTTTCGATCGTCCACGCCGACTATCGCACGGGCAACTTCCTCGTCGAGGGCGACAGGATCACGGGCGTGCTCGACTGGGAGATGGTGCACCTTGGCGACCCGATGGAGGACGTCGCGTGGGTCTGCCTGCGTTCGTGGCGTTGGGCGGGCGACGCGCGGGTGGGCGGGCTGCTCACGCGCGAGGAGTTCTACCGCCGCTACGAGGCCGCCGGCGGGCCGCCGGTCGACGCCGAGGGGGTGCGCTTCTGGGAGGTGCTGGGCAACCTGAAGCTGGCGACGATCTTCCTCACCGGCGCGCGCTCGTTCTGCGAGGGGCGGAGCAAGGACGCGGTCTTCGCCTTCACGGCGCGCCTCAACCCCGACATCGAAGCCGAGATCCTGCGCCTCATCGCGTAAGGCCGTTACGCCTTCCGAACCCCTATAATCACGAGGGAGGAAGAGCGTGCGACCCAACGGCCAAGAGGTGCTGCGCGGCGTTCAGTCCGCGCTTGCGACTTACATCCTGCCCGAAGTCCAGACGGCCTACGCTCGCACCGAGCTGATGGCGATGCTCGCGTTGCTGGGGATGACGGCCGAGGAGTGGGACGGCGCTGCGCAACGGCTTGTCGACGATAACACGGCGCTACGCGCGCTGGCCCGACGCGCCGCTGACGTGGTCGACGACGAGGCCCTCGTGAGCGATCTGCGGGCGCTCGCCGGGCAGCACGAAACGTCCGTACGCATATCGGAGCTGTCGTCCGCGAACGCGGCGCTGCGGGAGGCGCTCTCGCGACTCGCGCCGCTGCTTGAGGGTGCCGAGGCACCCGCGCTACGGGACTTGCGCGCCGCCCTGATCGAGCACCTGCGCGCGGACGCGGAGGCCGCCTCGCGTCACCTGATGGGGCCGCGGGCGGACGGCTGATGACCGTCGAGGCACAGGCCGCGCCCGCCACGCCGGCCACAGGCGGACGCTTCGCCGCAGCGACTGATGCGCTCCACGTGCGCGACTTCCGGTTGCTCTGGCTGAACTCGCTCACGTTCTTCCTGGGGCGGAGCATGCAGATGGTGGCGGTGAGCTGGCTCGTCCTCGACATCACGGACTCGGCGGCGCTGGTGGGCGCGGCGCTCTTCGCGCAGGGGCTACCGCTCGCGCTGTTCTCGTTGCCTGCCGGCGTCTGGGCCGACCGGCTCGACAGGCGGCGGCTGCTCGTGGTCAGCCAGACGGTGTCGGTGGTGATGACGGCTGTCCTCACGTTCCTGCTGCTGATCGACGCAGTCATGGTCTGGCAGATCTTCGTCATCGCGTTCGTCATGGGCACGGCGATGGCGCTCGGCCAGCCGAGCCGGCAGGCGCTGGTGCCGTCGCTGGTTGGGCCGGAGCGGCTGATGAACGCGATCGTGCTCAACAACCTGGTGCAAAACCTGTCGTTTGTCATTGGGCCGGCGCTGGCAGGCTTGCTGCTCGCGCAGATCGGCTTCGGCGGCACGTTCGTAGTGCAGGTCGGCCTGCTGGTGGCCGGACTGCCGTGGCTGCTGGCGATGCGCGTCCCGCCGATCGCTCACCAAACCGAGCGCGCGCCGCTGATGACGGAGCTACGCGAGGGCGTGTCGCATGTACTGGCGAGCCCGCTGGTACGCTCGCTGTTCATCGTCACAGCCTTCACGGGTATCTTCTATGTCGGGACGTACCAGGCGCTGTCGCCTGTCTTCGCTCGCGATATCCTCGATGTCGGCGCGCTGGGCCTCGGCTTCATGAACGCGGCCTTCGGGACGGGCATGTTCCTCGGCTCGATATTCATCGCCTCGCGCCGCAATCTCAACCGGAAGGGCGAGGTGCTGCTCGTGTCGCTGCTGACGGGCGCGCTGGTCTTCGGCGTCTTCGCGGCGTCACGCTGGTTCGCGCTGTCCGAGCTGGCGCTGCTGGCCTGGGGATTCGGCGCGGCGTTCTTCATGAACCTGACGATCACGCTGATCCAGGCGAACACGCCCGACCGCGTGATGGGGCGCGTGATGAGCGTCCAGGCGCTCTGCTTCTACGGCGTGAGCCCGATCGGCAACCTGTTGGGGGGTGTGCTTGCGGAAGTCGTGAGCGCGCCGTTCGCTGTCGTCGTGAGCAGCGTGGCGGTTGGGGTGCTGGCGATCTGGTACCTGCTGCGGCAGCCTGAACTGCGTGCGGCGAGCTAACGAGGCTGCTCGGCGCCGACCGGCGGCGGTTCGCGGTACCACCAGGCAATCGCCGCCTGCTGCCACTCGGTCCAACGGTCGCGACCTAGCAGGATCGCCGTGCCCGCAGCCATCACGGCGATGCCCGCGATCGCGAGGATGGCCCAGGTGGGAATCGGAGGCACGCCGGCCTCGATCAGGTAGTGCACGGAGTCGAGGACGACGAAGCCTACCGAGACGCCGAGCAACCAGACTCGCCGCTGGACGAGCGCCAGCGCAACCAAGGCCAGCCCCTCCGCGAGCACGATCACGCCGTAACGCCACGCTCCCTCGTCGAACGACTGCACAAGGCTCGGTCCTACGATCAGCGCGGCACTCAGGGCCTCGATCGGGCCGAGCAGCTCGCGCAGGTCGCGCGGCAGATCGCGCACGCGGAGGCCGAGCAACGCGCCCGCGAGCAGGTAGACGCCGAGCGGCGCGGTGTACGCCTGGACGTTCTCTGGGCGGAAGTGGCCGACCTCCAGCAGCAGCGCGACCATCAGCAGGGCGGACGCCCCAACCGCGATCTCTGGCCGTCGCCTGAGCCAGGCCTCCGCCCCAACGAGCAGGCCGAGGAGCGCGACCCCCGCGGCGCTTGTCTGGTACAGCGCCGTCGCCTCGAACGACTGGGTGCCGACGAAGCCCTCCGGGTCGGCGAGCTGGCTGAGGCGGACCCAGCCGACGATGGGCGCGAGCGCGGCGTAGCCGAACGCCAGCGCAAGCAGCACGTCCGCCCAGCGTCTCTCCTGCTCGCGCAGCGCGGCGTACGTCGCGTAGAGCGTCCATGCGATGAAAGCGATGATCAGCGGAAGATAGGCGTCGTCGGGCGTGTAGTAGCGCCACGCGGCGAGGAGCGCGAAGAAGCCGTAGGTGGCAGGTAGGACGAGCGCGAACGCCTCCAGCTCCCACAGCGCGATCGCGAAGGCGATGCCGCCGTAAATCGCGAGCAGAAGCGCAACTCGGCCCTCTGCCTCGGTTGATGAGAGGAGGACGAAGAGGCTGAGCCCGATCGCGACCGCGTAAGCGTGCAGGCGCATCTCCGGCCACAACCAGCGCATCGCCACGGCGACGGCGATGACGCCGAGCGAGAGGTAGAAGAACGGCAGCCCGAGGTCGGACGCCTCCGCACCCTCCGCCGCGGGCAGGCTCGCCAGCACGTAGTAGTAGCCCAGGGCGAGCGTGAGCCCGGTGGCGTAGATGAAAGTCGCGGCCGCTGGCACGGTCAGCATCGTCGGCTGCGCATCTTCCGCGTCGTCAGCAGACGATGCTTCGAGCGGGAACAGCTCGATCTTGCCGGGCACGACGCGGGCTGCGGCCAGGTAGAAGAGCGCGGCGGAGAAATTGATGCCCGCACCGATGCGAGGGTAATCGGTGTAGAGGTCGGCAAGAACCAGCCAGGAAGCGGTAATCGTCACCAGCGCCAGCCAGCCGAGGTAGCGCTGGCCCGACCAACGAGGCCCGAAGCCGGGACTGCCCGCCGCGTAGAGCCAGCCGATGATCGCGATCGCTACGCCGTACCACGGCGTGCCGGCCTCGAGGCCGAAGAGGACGCTCACGCCCGCCGCGCCGCTCACGACCAGGGCCGCGATGGTGAAGACGAAGTCGGCCTCACGCGGGAGGACGGCCGGGCGCGGCGGCGCTGTGGCCGTTACCCAATAGAATGCGGCAGCCAGCCCGAGCGTTGGCGGCAGATACCAGCGGGTCCTCAGCTCGAGCACCTCCTCGCTGCTTTGTCCCGAGGCGACGGCAGCCACATACACGGCTACCATGGCGGCGACCGCAACGATGATGTGTGAGGCCAGGCCGCCCACTGGCGCGAAAACTTCGCTGGCGCGTCCGAGGCGCATCGTGGCCGGCGCGACAAGCAGGAAGCCGAGCACGATGTAGCTGGCCGGATGCACCTCGACCGGGGCGTTGCTCGCGTAGAGGATAGCTGCGACGACGCCGAGCAGCGAGACGGCTGCGGCGGGCGGGGACCAGCGGCCAATGCCGGTGAAGGACACGGTAGCGTAGAAGGTGGCAGCAAGGCCGAGCGTGGGCGGGAGGTACCATCGCGTCGTGAGCTCCAGTGCCTCCTCGGCGGACTCACCAGAGGCGACCGCGGCGATACAGATGGCGGCGAGGAAGCCGGCGGGGACGATCGCCTGCGCGGCGACGGCCCCGGTCGGACCGAAAACTTCGCTGGCGCGTCGGAGGCGCATCGTGGCCGGCGCGAGGAGCACGAATGCCAGCCCGATGTAGCTGGCGGGGTAGGCCTCGGGCGGTGCGTCCGTCAGATAGAGGACGGAGGCGAGCGCGCTGAGCAGCGCGACGACGGCCGGCACCGGGTACCAGCGGCTCAGGCCCGTGAACGAGACCGCCCCGTAGAAGATGGCGCTGGTCAGCGACCCGGCAAGCCAGAGGCCCGCGGGATCGATGTCGTTCTCGCTGAAGAAGAAGGCGTAAGCGCCGACGAAGTTGAGCGGCACCATGAGCGCGCCGACGGCGAAGAACACCACGCCCGCCTCCTGGACGCGCGGGATGCGGTGGCAGAAGAGCCCGCCCGCGAGGAATAGCAACGTGCCGATGACGAGCAGCGCCATCCTGATGCCGGGACCCACCGCGTCGCCGGAAGCGCTGACGAAAACGATCGTCGCGATGACGATGAGGAACGCGCCGAGGTAGAGGAGGAGGTTCGCCTGCTGCTCGGCCAGCCAGCCGGGGCCCTCGCTCACCGGCCGCGGCGGACCTGATGGCTGTGCGGGCGCTGGCGGCATGGCCGTCGTGGCAGTGGGAGCGGGCGCTGGCACCGGCGGCGTGGGCGTGAGGCGCGGCGCTGGAGCGGTGGCGGCTGGTTGGCGAAGTGGTTGTGCCGCCGGAGGCTCCTGCCCCATGATCACCGCCAGGTAGCGCTGACGGAGGTAGGCGTAGGTGGCTTCTCCGAGCGACCCTTCCGCGCGAAGGGTCTCGAGCTCGTTGAGGAAGAACGCGGCGCCCTCGCGGCGCTGGCGCTCGCTCAGCGCGAGGGGACTGGCGCAGGCGCGGCAGAGCGCGGCATCGCGCTCGTTCGTCGCGCCGCAGGTCAGGCAGTAGTGGGTCGACCGTGGCGTCTCCGCCATCGGCTCACCTCCGCGAGTAGGTTAGCACGACGCGCGGGAGATGCCTATCGGGGAAATGCCCTACTCCCAGCGCCAGCCCAGGAGGCGTTGGGCGCCCTCTTGCAGGCGCTCGTCGGGCACGGTGAGCGAGAGGCGCACGTAGCCTTCGCCGTGAAGCCCGTAGCCGACGCCGGGCGTGACGACGACGCCCGTGTCGTCGAGGAGGCGCGCAGCGAAGTCGATCGAGCCCACGCCTGCGGGCAGGCCCGCCCAGACGTAGAGGCTCGCCTTGGGCGGTGTGACGCGCAGGCCCATGCTGCGCACGGCGTCCACGAGCAGGTCGCGGCGGCGCTGGAAGATGCGATTGTGCTCCAGAATGCAGTCCTGCGGGCCCTCCAGCGCAGCGATCGCCATGCGCTGGATCGGGTTCGGGATGCCGGAGTCGAGATTCGACTTGACGCGGGTGAGGGCATCGATCATCTCGGCGTTGCCGACCGCCATGCCGATCCGCCAGCCGGTCATGTTGTAGCTTTTCGAGAGCGAGTGCATCTCGATGCCGATGTCGCGCGCGCCCGCGGCCTCGAGGAAGCTGGACGGCACGTACTCGTCGTAGGCGACCTCGCTGTACGCCATGTCGTGCACGATCGGCACGTCGTGTTTGCGCGCGAAGGAGACGGCGCGCTCGAAGAAGTCGAGGTTGACGACGGCGGAGGTGGGATTGTTCGGGTAGTTCAGCCAGAGCAGCTTCGCTCGGTCCGCCACGTCGTTCGGGATCGTGTCGAGGTCGGCCACGAACTCGCGCTCTTCGCTCAGCGCCAGCTCGTAGACCTCGCCGCCCGCGAGCTGCGTGGCCACGGAGTAGACCGGGTAGCCGGGGTCGGGCACTAACGAGACGTCGCCCGGGTCGATGAAGCAGAGCGGGATGTGGCCGATGCCCTCCTTCGAGCCGATCAGCGGCACGATCTCCTTGTCCGGGTCGAGGCTGACCCCGAAGCGCCGCTCGTACCAGTCCGCCATCGCCTTGCGCAGCTCCGGCAGGCCGTCGGTCTCCGGGTAGTGGTGGTTGGCGGGGTCACGCGACGCCTCGACCAGCGCATCGATAATGTGGGGCGGCGTCGGCAGATCGGGGTCGCCCACGCCGAACGAGATGACGTCGACACCTTCGGCGCGCTTCTGGGCGATGCGGCGCGAGATCTCGAAGAAGAGGTAGGGAGGCAGCTCCTGCACGCGGCGGGCGAAGTTCATCGCCATTTCCCGAACTTGATCACGGAGCCGCGATGCTTGTCGAGCACCTGCTGTACCTCCTCCTCTGCGATGGGCCGCCGGTAGTCGACGCCGATCTGGCCCGTGGTGAAGCCGAGTTTTCGGTAGAGCGCGATGGCCGCGCCGTTGTCAGTGTTCACGGTGAGCGTCGCGCGGCGCAGGCCCTGCTCGCGGAATCGAGCGAGCACCCAACGTAGCATCGCCTCGCCGAGGCCGCGCCGCTGGTAGTGCGGATGAACGGCGATCGCGCCAATGTGGCCCGTCGAGCGCGTCCGCGGCTCGGCGAGCAGCGACCCGGCGAGCGTGCCCGTCGCTAGCTCCTCGAGCACGCGATAGAGGGCCGGGGACCGGAGTGTGTCCTGGACCGCCTCGACAGTCATCGAGGGGTCGGGGAAGGCCAGCTCCTCCAACTGAACGATCTCCCCGGCGTCCTGCGCACGGACCTCACGGAGCACGAAGCCCGGGGCGATCTCGTCCGCGGAAGGCCTATTGTCCGGCAGCTCGATCAGCTCCATCTCGAGCCACTCTCGGCTCAGCTCGAAGGCCAGGGCGATGAGCACCGGCTCGATGTAGGGCAGGCTGGGCCGGTCCACGAGGCGGAGCCGGAAGCCGAGCGGCGCGTCGCTCTCGCCGGCGGCAGAGGCCAGGCGACCGAACAGCTCCGGGAACTGGCGGGCAAAGGCGTCCCTCTCGGGGAAGGCGTAGTGCACGTCGATGCGCTGCCAGCGAGGCTGCCCGATGAGCACCGCCTCGCCCTCTTCGACGATCAGCTCGGGGCGCTCGCGTTCCAGAATGCGGAAGGCCTCCTCCGACAGCGTCACGGAGCGGAGGGTGCCGCGCTGGGCCTTGACGAAAGGGTCCTGCGTTGCCTGCGGCGCCAGGCGCTTGAGTTCTTTCATGTCACCAGGGTCATGGTTCAGGCTTCGAAGGTCAAGCGAGGCTCACTCCGGCCAGTCGCCTTCGAAGACCTCAGCAGCGGGGCCGGTCAGGTAGACGTCGCCTGAGCCGTCCCACTCGAGCTTGAGCAGGCCGCCTGGCAGCAGCAGCTCGACCTTCTCGTCGACGAGGCCGTGGAGGCGGGCGGCGACCGCGACGGCGGACGCCCCGGTGCCGCAGGCAAGCGTGATGCCCGCGCCCCGCTCCCAGACGCGCGCCTCGATCCGGTGGCGGGCGAGCACGCGCGCGACCTCGAAGTTGGCGCGGTCAGGGAACAGCGCGTGATGCTCCACCTTCGGGCCGATGGCCTCCAGCGGGAAGTCCGCCACGGGCGTATCGATGAAGTGGACGGCGTGCGGATTGCCCATCGAAACGCAGGTGACGGGGTACGTCGTGCCGTCAACGTCGAGGGGCAGCTCCTTCACCGGCCCTTCGGCCTGCGCCGCGACGAGGCGCGGGCGGCCCATCGCGACGCGCACAGACTCGACGCGCTCGCCGACGAGTGTCGCCTCGGTCTTGAGCACGCCGGCGAGCGTCTCGACGGAGAGGGCGCCGTCGCTCAGTGCTGCGATCTCGCGCTCGACGGCGTACTTGACGAAGCAGCGGATGCCGTTACCGCACATCTCTGCCTCGGAGCCGTCAGGGTTGAACATGCGCATGCGCAGGTCAGCACGCTCGGAGAGCAGGACTGTGAGCAGGCCGTCCGCGCCGATGCCGAAGTGGCGGTCGCACATGGCGACGGTGAGCTTCGCCCAGTCGCGTTCGGAGTCGCGCGCGTCGATGACGACGAAGTCGTTGCCGGTGCCGTGCATCTTGGTGAAACGCATCATGAACCCTGTGTGGCGCGCATCCAGTCACGCGTGATAGCGATGTGACCCAGGTGCCCGGAGCCGTGCCCGATTACCTGGAGGATCGCGTCGCGTGCGGTCACAGGCTGCGCCGACCTGCCACCCCAAAGCGACGATAGCGATGCAGAGGCGGGCCTGCGAGTCAGATCGAGATCGCCCGAAGGGAGCGCCTCGAACGCCTGCTTGAAGCGGCGGGCCAGGTCATGGGCGTTCGCGACGATGGCGGACGGGTCTGGGCCGGTGGCAAGAAACTCGGCCGGCCGGTCCCGCTCCATCGGCTGCTCGCAAGCGATGCCAAGCACCCAGGCCTCCGCGTTGCCCAGGATGTGTGTTGCGAGGACGTAGATGCTGTTCGTATCTGGAGCGGGCGGCCGCCAATTGAGTTGCGCCTCGTCCAGACCCTCGACGGCGGCGCAGACGCGATCGAGGACATGCTCGATCTGGAAGGCAAGGGATGTCAGTTCGCTGCTTTCGGTCATGGATTCAGCCCTGTGTTGCTCGCATCCAGTCGCGCGTGACGCCAATGTGGCCGAGGTGCTCGTTCGCGTGCTCGATCACGTGGAAGAAGGCCTCGCGTACGGTGACGGGCTTGGGCGTGCCGGCGCCCCAAAGCGGAGCGGGCGGATCGCGCGTCTCCTCCAGCTCGGCCGGTCGCAGCTCACCGAGCGCATCCTCGAAGCGCCGGCCCAGCTCGCGAGCTTTCGCGACGATCGCCGACGCATCGGGCGCCGCTGAGCGGAACTCCGCGCCGCGGTCGCGCTCGACCGGCAGCTCGCAGGCGATGCCGAGCACCCAGGCCTCGGCGTTGCCCAGAATGTGCGTCGCGAGGACGTAGATGCTGTTCGTGCCGCCGGCGGGCGGGCGCCAGTTGAGCTGCGATTCGCTCAGCCCATCGACGGCGCGACAGACCTCATCGAGGACGCGCTGCAGGCGGGCGAGGATGGTCGGGAGTTCAGCGGTCTCGGTCATCGGAACGATCTGATTCTACAACACGGAGCGCCTCTCCCACCGGATCGCCTGCGGTGACGTCGAGCCAGTGAATGCGCGGGTCGTCCGCGCGGAACCAGTTGGCCTGCATGCGGGCCAGTCGATGCGTCTCCGTCTTGATGCGGGCCGTCATCTCCTCTAGCGATAGCTCGCCGGCGAGGTGCTGGCAGGCCTGCCGGTAGCCGATGCTCGACATCGCCGGCAGATCGCAGCCGTAGCCCCGATCGATCATACCGCGCACTTCGTCGACAAGGCCCGCCTCGATCATCGCGTCGACGCGGGTGTCGATGCGGCGATAGAGCTCGTCGCGTGGGCAGGCGAGGCCGATGACTGTGAAAGAGAAGTCGGGCGGCGTGCGCGTCTGGCACGACGAGAGCGGGCGGCCGGTGCGCCGGTAAACCTCGAGCGCGCGCATCACCCGACGCGTGTTCCGCAGGTCGATGCGTTCGGCATATGCGGGGTCGACGCGGCGCAGCTCATCGACGAGCGGCCCCGCCCCTTCGCGCGCGACGAGCGCCTCCAGTTCCGCGCGCAGCGACGGGTCGGGCGGCACACGTGGCACCTGCCAGCCTTCGAGCAGCGCCCAGGCGTACTGGCCGGTGCCGCCGACAAGGAACGGCAGAACACGACGCGACCAGCAGCCTTCGAACGCCTCGCGCGCCAGGTCGAGGTAGCGGCCGAGGCTGAACGGCTCGTCCGGCTCCGCGAGGTCGATGAGGTGGTGCGGGACGCGAGCGCGCTCTTCGGGCGACGGCTTCGCGGTGCCGATGTCCATGCCGCGATAGACGAGGCGCGAGTCGGCGTTGACGATCTCGCCCCTGAGCCGCTCGGCGAGCGCCAGGGCGAGCGCCGACTTGCCGGACGCGGTCGCCCCGACGATGGCGATGAGGCGGCGGGGCGAGGAGAGATCGGACATGACATAACCCACTCTTTGCCGGACAGGCTTCAGCCTGTCGGAGGGCGGGGCTGCCTAAAGATACCGCAGCCCGAGGCTGGAAAGCCTCGGCTACGTGTTGCTCATATGGTCTGCGGGTTGTCGCCGGAGGCGACTCGCCTGGGCGAGAAACCCTCAGCTTCAACCTAGAGGGGATTGAACGGAACGAGCCGACCGTTACTCGCCGATCAAGCCGATGTACCGTTCAGCGGAGCGTTCGACGGCTTCGCCGGCGCCCGAGTCGATCAACGTATGCCACCAGCCGCCGTAGAGGCGGTCGAACGGGTAGGGCTCGATCGCGGCAACGATGGTGTCGATCGTGGCAGCTGGCAGCGGCAGCATGTTGGGGTAGCTCCACATGAAGCTGACGAACCGCCGGTCCTGCACGACCTGGATGCTGTCGCCCGTAAGCAGGGCGCCGCGACCTTCCGCGCCGGCGGCCCAGTGGATGACGGTGCTGCCTTCGAAGTGGCCGCCCGTCTGGATCAGCGTCACGCCGGGCACCAACTCGACCACGCCCTCGAAGTGACGCACCGCCGGGTCGGGTCTCGTGATCCATTCCGCGTCAGCCTCCGGGATGTGGACCGGCGCATCGAAGGCGCGCGCCCACTCAATCATCGCGCCGTAGAAGTGCGGGTGCGACACCGCGATCGCGGCGATGCCGCCGAGCGCGCGCACCTGAGCGATCGCCTCGTTGTCGATGTAGCCGATGCAGTCCCAGAGCACGTTGCCCTGCGGCGTCTGCACCAGCAGCCCGCGCTGCCCGATGCCGAGGAACGGCTCGATGCCGATGCCGGTCAGGCCGGGCTCGTGGTCGCGCAGGGCGTTCTTGTAGCCCTGCGCCTTCAACTCGGCAAGCGTCGTCCACTGCTGGCCGGCCCAGTTGACGTACTGGCGCTCGTCCTCGCAGATGATGCAGCGCTCCGGCGGCTGCTCGCTCGGGGCGTACTGGACGGCGCAGGTGCGGCAGATGTAGGCGTCCACGCTTTGTCACCCTGAGCGAAGCGAAGGGTCTTGCCTCGCCCCTAGCACCGACGGATGCTCCGCGGAGTCTATCCTGAGCGACAGTGAAGGGCTCAGCATGACAAAGGCGATCTACGCCTTCGCGTCCGCCGCGGCCTGGACGATGGCGGCGAAGGCATCGGCGTCCAGGCTGGCACCGCCGACGAGGGCGCCGTCGATCTCCGGCTGCGCGACGAACTCAGCGATGTTCTCGGCCTTCACCGAGCCGCCGTACTGGATGCGCGTCTCCTGCGCGATCTGTTCGCCGAACAGGCCACTGAGGAGCGCCCGGATGGAGCCGACCGTCTCGTTCGCCTGCGCGCCCGTCGCGGCAAGGCCGGTGCCGATCGCCCAGACGGGCTCGTACGCCACGATGCAGTCGGCGGTCCAGGGCACGCCGGCGAGGCCCCACTGCATCTGGGTCTTGAGCACCTCCTGCGTGCGACCAGCGGCGCGCTCCTCCTTCGTCTCGCCGACGCAGAAGATCGGCGTTAGGCCGTAGGCCAGCGCCGCCTTGAGGCGGCTGTTCACAGTGGCGTCGGTCTCGCAGAAGTACTGGCGCCGCTCGGAGTGCCCGACGATGACGCAGTCGACCAGGCCGCGCAGCATGAGCGGGCTCACCTCGCCGGTAAAGGCGCCCTGCGGCTCCCAATGGACGTTCTGCGCGCCCAGGGCGATGCTGGAGCCTTCGAGCGCTGCCTTTGCGTCCCGCAGGAACGGGAAGGGCGGGCAGATCGCCTTGTCGACGCCTGCGATCCCGTCGATGCGCTCGCGCACGGCGCGGCAGAGCGCGACGCACTCATCGGCGGTCGTGTACATCTTCCAGTTGCCCGCGATTACAGGGGTTCGAGTGTCTGTCATGCTACGCTCCGTATTTCGTGAGGCGGCCCGCGTGCGCCATCGCTAGCGGCATCACCTCGCTCGCCGGGAAGATGCCGAAGGAGCCGCGCAGGCAGGCGGTCTCGCTGAAGCCGTCCGTCTCGTCTTTGCGTGTGTTCTTGCCGTGGAGGAGAAAGGGCACAGGGTGCCAGCTATGGCCCGCCATCACCGCTGGCGTCGAATGGTCGCCGGCAATCATCAGCACGTCGGGCTTGAGGTCATGCAGCCTGAGCACTGCTTGATCGAATGCCTCGATCGCATCGACCTTGCGTTCGAAGTCACCGTCTTCGCCGGCGGCGTCGGCGGGCTTGTAGTGGATGAAGAAGAAGTCGAAGTCGTCCCAGTGCTTCCGCAGCGTCTCGATCTCGTCGTCGTAGGTCGTGCCGGTCGCGAGCACGGTCATGCCGACGAGCTTGGCCAGGCCGCGGTACATCGGGTAGATGGCGATGGCCGCCGCCCGCAGGCCGAAGACCTCCGGGAAGCGAGGGAAGTCGGGAACGCTCGCGAAGCCGCGCAGCGTCAGCCCGTTCGCGGGCGATGCGCCGTTCAGGGCAGCGCGCGACCCTCCGACGAAGCGCCGTTCGAGGTCGACCGTCGGTTCGGCCTCCGGAGCGAGGGCGCGCGGTTCGAGTGGCGTTGCTCCGATGCGCTGCGGGTCGGTGTCGGCGAGCTTGTCGGAGAGAGCGCTCGATCCGTTCGGCCGGAGCACGACGACGAAGCGGTGCTCCTTCACCGGCTCGACGAAGAGCGCCGCGCCCGGCAGCTCGATCTCGCGCAAGCGCTCGCACAGCGCCGCGGACGCCTCGCTGGCGATACGACCCGCGCGCCGGTCGATGATCCGGCCCTCGGTGTCGAGCGTGCAGAAGTTGCCACGTGCTGCGACGTCGGACGGACGCAGGTCGAAGTCGATGCCGAGCGCCTCGAGCACGCCGCGGCCGACCGTGTAGCGGAGCGGGTCGTAGCCGAAGAGGGCGAGGTGGCCGGGCCCACTGCCCGGCGTCACCCCGTGTGCGACGGGAACGGTCAGGCCGCAGGCGCTGTCGGCGGCGAGCCGGTCGAGCTGCGGGGTGTTGGCCGACTCGAGCTCGCTGCGGTCGGTCTCAGGGTGCGGAAGGCCGCCCAGCCCGTCGACGACGGCGAGGACGATCTTGGTGTCGCCGGGTATCGCCAGCTCACGAACGAGGTCGAGGTCCATCGATTGCGCTACGCCACGTCGGCCAGGTCGTAGACGGGGACCGCCGCCTTTCGTTTCGGCGCCGGTTGCTTCCACACGATCTGCTGGATCTTGTCGACGACCTCAGGCCGAAGCACCTGCTCACTGCACTGCGTACAGACATGCGCAGGGACGTTTTCGATGATCACGACCATCCGTTTGTAATCCTGCACGTATCGAATAAGGCGCTCCTCGAAGTCGCCCTTGCACACATGGCATCTCATCAGGTTGCTCTCCTTCTCCAGTTTACCCATTTGCCCGCGTCGGGAACATAGACCGTCATGACTGCCACGTCAGGTGGAATGTGACACTACAACATGAAGTGCCCCGCCGCCTTTCCAGCCTACGGTGAGGCAGCTTGCTCCCCTGAGATCGTCTGGATAGTCCTCAATGATCTCAGGCTCTGGGCTAAGGATCGCATTGAGGATATCCACTCTCGCGACGTCATCTGCGGTCGCTTCGTGTGCCGCATGGACTGTGATGCGGTAACGGCCCTCTCTAAAGGCCGTCTGGACGCTTCGAGAAGACCCCGCTCAGCCATCTGCCCTTTCCAGCAGGGCAGCGACACCGGGCAGCTCGCGGCCTTCGAGGAACTCGAGGAAGGCGCCGCCGCCGGTCGAGATGTGGTCGAACTTCCCGGCGAGGCCGCTCTCTTCGACCAGGGCGGCCGTCTCGCCGCCGCCGACGATCGTGACGGCGTCGAACCCGGCCAGTGCGCGGGCGAGCGCCTCCGAGCCCTTCGCGAAGGGCGCCATCTCGATCACGCCGAGCGGGCCGTTCCACACGATCGTTTTGCAGGGCGCGAGGGCCTTCTCGTAGGCGTCGACGGAGCGCGGGCCGACGTCGAGGATGCGCCAGCCATCGGGCACCTGATCGACCTCGACGACGCGCGTCTCGGCGTCGGCGGCAAAGCGGTCCGCGATGACGACGTCCGTTGGCAGGAGAAGGCGCAGGCCACGCTGTTCCGCCTCCCCCATGATCGCGCGGGCCGTGTCGAGCTGTTCGTCCTCAACGAGCGAGTCGCCGACGGCGAGGCCTTTCGCCTGGAGGAAGGTGTTCGCCATGCCGCCGCCGATCACGAGCACGTCCGTCTTGGAAAGCAGGTTGCGAAGCACGGCGATCTTGTCGCTCACCTTGGCGCCGCCGATGATCGCGCCGAGCGGGCGCTGCGGCTCCGCCACGATGCGCGCCAGGTAGTCGATCTCCTTCTCCATCAGCAGCCCTGCCACGGCCGGCAGGTGGTGCGCGACGCCCTCGGTCGAGGCGTGCGCGCGATGCGCGGTGCCGAACGCGTCGTTCACATAGATGTCGGCCAGCGACGCAAGCTGGCGAACGAACTCCGGGTCGTTCGCCTCCTCCTCCGGATGGAAGCGCAGGTTCTCCAGCAACAGCACGTCGCCGTCGTTCAGCTTCGCGACCGCTGCTTCGGCTTCGGGCCCGACGCAGTCGCGTGCATTTGCGACGGGCGCGCCCAGCAGCCCACCGAGGCGCTCAGCGATCGGCGCAAGGCGCAACGAGTCGTTCACCTTGCCTTTCGGCCGCCCGAGGTGGGAGCAGAGGATGACGCGGGCGTTGTGCTCGCGCAGGTACCGGATGGTGGGAAGCGCTGAGCGGATGCGCAGGTCGTCGAGGATGCGGCCGGCGTCGTCGAACGGCACGTTGAAGTCCACGCGCACCAGGACGCGCTTGCCACGCGCGTCGATGTCACGGATCGTCTGCTTTCGCATGTGGCTAGCAGCGACCTTATGCCTGCACGTCGCGTCGGTGGAACACCCAGAGGCTGAGCGCCAGCGCTCCGAATGCATAGACGGCGAGCACGACGGCAGCAGCCCACGGATCGCGCGTCGCGACGTCTTCGAAGGTTACCCCCACGAGCGCATCGACGTTGTGGCCAGGCAGATAGTCCGGCACATAGCGCAGCCAGGTCGTCGATCCCTGCATGACACCTGTTGCGATGCTGTCCCCGATCAGCAAGCCGAAGCCCGCGAAGGCTCCCGTGAGCGCCGAACGCCCGATGATCGCCGCGAGCGCCGTGACGACCAGGTAAGGAGTCACGCCGTACGCGGTGCGCCAGAAGTCGAAGAAGGCGTCCTCAAGGTAGGCGGCGTCGACGAAGCCGAGCTCCGCTCGGCCGTCACCGGCGGCGATGACGACGCTTGTTCCGACCCCCAGCGCCATCGCCAGCATCATGCCCGCAACGATCATCATGCCGAGCGCCGCCAGCTTAGCGCCCAGGTACTTCGTCCGGCTCTCCACGCAGGTAAGGAAGGGCCGCAGCGTACCCCAGCTATACTCGCTGCCGAGCGCGGCCGCGGTCAGGACGATGCCGAAGAGCACCGCGATCCAGCGCACTATTGCCAGGTTGTCGTCGAAGGTCGTTTCCAGGAACTCGTCAAGGAGTGCGGCGTCTTCTCTTGGACTGCGCTGGGCCTCCTCCGGCTGGATCACGATGAAGGTGCGCGTTTCGCCGTCTGGGCCGACCTCCTCCACCGGTACGGCCCCGGACGAGCCCTCGTCCGACGGCCGGGTCTGGTCGTGCCAGCGCGGGACCTGCACGAAAATGAAGAAGGCGACAACGAGCAGCGCGAGGATCTGCGTCATCAGCCTCCTGCGCAGTTTGAACAGTTCGACGAAAACGAGCCTACTCATCGCTCTCCTCGGTCAGGTCCAGGAAGTACTCCTCCAGCGTGCTCTCCTCAGGCCGCAGCTCGGAGAGGAAGATGCCCCGCTCGGCGAGGAGGGCGTTGACGCGGGCCGCCGAATCGACCGGCGCTCGCACTCGCAGGTAGCCGTTCGACTGCTCGACGGCGCCGAGCCACTCGACCTGCTCCAGGGCGCGCTGCAGCGCCGCCAGGTCGTCGGCTCGAAGGAGGAGCGAGCCGTCGCCGCGTAGCATCTCCTCGACAGCGCCCTGCGCGAGCAGCTCGCCGCGCTTGAGGATAGCGACGTGTGAGCACACCTGTTGCACCTCGTGCAGCAGGTGGCTCGCGAGCAGCACGGTGCGCCCCTCGCGAGCCAGCGCGATGATCAGCTCACGCACCTCGCGCGTCCCGGCCGGATCGAGGCCGTTCGTCGGCTCGTCGAGGATGACAAAGTCCGGCTGGCGCACCAGCGTGAAGGCAATGCCGAGGCGTTGCTTCATTCCGAGTGAGTACGTCTTGTAGGCGCTCTTCGCCCGCTCTGTGAGGCCGACGCGGTCGATCGCGTCGTCGACGGCGCTCTCGGGCACGTCGCCGACGGCCCGCGCCATCAGCCGCAGGTTGTCACGGCCGGAAAGGTAAGGGTAGAACGCCGGCGACTCGATGATCGCGCCGATGCGTCGGAGGCAGGCCCAACGGTGCTGCGCTAGCGGCAGCCCGAAGAGCTGTACCGAGCCGGCCGTCGGGCGCACCAGGTCCAGGACCATGCTGATCGTCGTGGTCTTGCCGGAGCCGTTCGGCCCCAGCAGTCCGAAAACCTGGCCCGGATGGATCTCCAGGTCGAGGCTCTTCACCGCCACGATGGAGCCGTAGCGCTTGCTGAGGGATGATGTCCGGAGGACTGGGGCAGTTGTAGTAGGAGGCTCGGCTGTATCGATGGACGTTGCGGGTCCTGGTGGCACAGGCGGCTCGCCTGCTAGGCGCGCCGCTGAGCGGCGAAGCGGGCGAGCTGCTCCAGTTCGGTCCGCCGGGCCGGCTCCAGCGTGAGCGGTCCGAGGCCGGCGATCGCCGCGTCGGCATGCTCCAGCGCGGCGCGCTCGCTCTCTTCTCGCGCGCCCAGGCGCGCGAGAAGGGCGCGGGCGCGGTGCACGCTGTCGAGGTCAAGCCGCTCGTCACCGACGACGCTGAGGAGGACCTGTCGCTCGTTCTGCGACGCGCGCTCGAAGCCGACGACCACGGGATACGATTTCTTGCCACCGCGCAGATCATCGCCGGCGGGCTTGCCGGTCTCTTCAGTGTCGCCCCAGATACCCAGGACATCGTCGCGGATCTGGAAGGCGAGTCCCAATCGCCTGCCGAACTCCTGTAGCGCATCGACCGCCGCCGGACCGCCGCCACCTAGCAGCGCGCCGAGCCCGCCGGATGCGGCGAGAAGCGCGGCGGTCTTCCCTTCGATCATCGACAGGTAGTCCTGGCGGGTAATGATGCGCTCCTCGGCGTACTCCAGGTCACGCTGTTGACCTTCGCACAGCCGGAGCGACGCGTCGTCGAGGATCCGCACGGCCTGGAGCAGCTCTTGCTGCGAGTAGCCGCGGTCGCTGAGCCGGAGCAGGGTCCGGTGAGCGAGCGCGAACATGCCGTCGCCGACGTTGATCGCCTGCGCCTCGCCCCAGAGACTCCAGAGGGTCTCGCGCCCGTGGCGCTGGAGGCTGGCGTCCTCGACATCGTCGTGGATCAGCGAGAAGTTGTGGAGCAGCTCGAGCGATGCTGCGGCGGGCAACGCCCGCCGTGCATCACCGCGGACGGCTTCGCAGCACTGCAGGCAGAGCGCTGGCCGGAGGAGCTTGCCGCTGCGCCCTTCGATGGGCCGGCCCTGCCGGTCCTCCCAGCCCAGGTGGTAGCGCATGAGGGTGTAGGGCGTGACGTTGCGTCCTGCCAGCGCGGCGCGTAGCTCGCCCACGATCGCCGGTCGGTACCGATCGATGATAAGCGCCACGCTGGACTCTTCTGGGGAGGAGGCTGAGCGGTCGTCCTGCGAGATCATGGTGGTTAGGAGGACCCCCTCGGCTCAGCCGACCGGCTCGCGGCGCTCTTCCAGCGCCCGGATCTTGTCGACGCGGCGAGTGTGACGCCCACCGAGGAACTCGCCCGAGAGAAACGCTTCCAGCACCTCACGCGCGACGCCTTCGCCGATGCACCAGCCGCCCATGCAAAGGACGTTTGCGTCGGTGTGCTCGCGGGCGCGGCGGGCAGAGAACGTGTCGTGGCAGAGTGCGGCCCGGACATCAGGCACCTTGTTGGCCGTGACGCTGACCCCGACGCCGTTGCTGCAAACGAGGACGCCCAGATCGTGCCGGCCCGCGGCCACCGCTTCGGCGAGGGGACGGGCGATGTCCGGGTAGTCGACGGAGGTCTCGTTGGGGCAGCCGTAGTCGACGACATCGTGGCCGAGCGAGGCTCCGTGCTCCTTGAGGAGCTCCTTGAGCCGAAAACCGGCGTGATCGCTGCCAATCGCGATGCGCATCTCGCTTCTATTCTACACCCAGGCTCCCCTCTCGCCTAGCAGGGTAGGCCGGGATGCTAGAATGAACTCGCATGAGCCCTTTGCGCCGGCGAGCATTGATCCGGATGGCCCTCCCGCTGCTTCTGCTGGGGGCCACGGTGCTTATTGCTTCGGATAGCCTGGCCGTCACCGTGAACGACATCGACGGTGATGGCTGCAGTGACGGCGAGGAGATCGGCCCGTACAAGCACTTTGGCGGGCTGCGACACCCGGCGAACCCCTGGGACTTCTTCGACGTGCCGACGGGCGTCACCCTGGCGCGCGATGGCATCGTCGCCATCGACGACCTGGCCCAGGTCGTGGCGCGCTTCGGCAGCAACGACGCCGGCGCGGGGGACTTCACGCGGGCCAGCGATCCCCACTCGATGCCGAACCTGCCCGTGATGCCCACGGGCACCCGGGCGAACTACCACCCGTCATACGATAGGAGCGCCGCGGCGGTGGGCGGTGAGGTCTGGCAGCTCCAGGGACCAAACGGCGCGGTCGACATCGGCGACATCGCGCGGGCGGCGACGCAGTTTGGCGACCGCTGCACGGGGCCCCAGATCGAGGGCACGTGGAGCACCGGCGCGCCGATGCCGACCGCCCGGACCGAGGTCACGGGCGCCACGCTGGACGGCACCATCTACGTTGTCGGAGGGTTCATCTCCAACGGAACGCACGTCGCGCTCGTCGAGGCCTATGACACTGCGAACAACACGTGGCTGAATCCGTCTCCGGCGCCGCTGCCCCAGGCTATCGACCACGCGGGCGCAGCGGTCGTAAACGGCAAGCTCTACGTCGTTGGAGGCTACAGCGTCTTCCCGAGCATGATCTCAGCCGACACGTATGAGTACGATCCCGTCGCGAACGACTGGACGCCGCGCGCCCTGATGCCTCTGGCCCGCGCGGGCGCCGCAACTGTCGAGCTGGGCGGCAAGATCTACGTGATGGGCGGCGTCGGGCCTCAGGCGACGGTGCCGCTCGTCTACGACCCGGCGACCAACATATGGTCGCAGCTCGCGCCGATGAGCGCCGCCCGCGAGCACCTGACCGCGGCCGCGGTCGGAGGCCGGATCTATGTGATCGGCGGGCGCCAGAACGTCGTCCAGAACGTGAACACGGCGGAGGTCTACGACCCGATGACCAACACCTGGGCGCCGGCGTTGACCGTACTGCCCACCGCCCGGGGCGGGCTGGCCTCGGCGGTGCTCAACGGTCGAGTCCACGTCGTGGGCGGTGAGAACCTGGCGTCCGGCGGCGGCACGTATCCCCAGCACGAGGCGTACGACATCGGCGCGAACTGGTGGATACCGTCACTGCCTATGGTCACGCCGCGTCACGGGCTGCTCGCGCAGGCGGTCGGCGGGAAGCTGTACGTGATAGGCGGAGGCCCCGCGCCGAACCTCTCGGTGAGCAATCTGGTCGAAATCTTCGCGCTGAAGCCGGAGTAGCCGATCGGGCCAGGTTCATCCCCAATTCGCGCCGCCCTTTAGGATTGGCCCGCTTCAGCCGATGCTACAAGCGGAACCACTGATTGGGGATCGCCCCTCTGAGCAAGAACCTGATGCCAACTGCGGAGCCACAGATGATGTCCAAGCACATGGTGATCTACGTCGGACGTTCCTCAGTCTTCACCGACCGTCACTTCACGGAGAAGCTGCACAACACGCTGCGCACGCACGAGGAGCACGGCTGGGAGCTGGTGAGCACGGCGGCGCGCTCCGGGCCGCTGGGTGACGTGAGCGGCCTCTGGCTCTTCTTCCGCCGTTCGGCGGAAATGGGCGCCGGCGAGGTCGAGCCGATCGTAGACGTCGAGGAGCCGGTCGTGACGGAGAAGGTCGCCTAACGCCCGGCTGTCTGTCGCAAGAACGCTACACCGGCGTCTGCCAGGGCGCCGGTGTTTCTTTGCCGGGGTTGCGCGGCCCTACGCTGGCTCGCTCATGAACTCGATGCGGTTGCCGAACGGGTCGCGGCAGAAGAAGCGCTCGCGCCCGGTGAGCGGCTGCGCCTCGATGATCTCGATACCGTTCGCCAGCAGGTGCGCCCGCATGGCGGCGACGTCGTCGACGATGAGCGCCGGATGGCGGTCGGAGTTGTCGGGCGGGGCGCCGTCGCGGCACTGGATGTGCAGCTCCAGATCGCCCACCTGGTACCAGATGCCGGGCCGGCCGGGCTCGGCGGCGGGGCGCTCCCGCTCCGCCAGTCCGAGCAGCCCGCCGTAGAACGCGCGCGCCCCTTCGATGCGCTCGGTCGGCACGGTGAGGGCGACGTGCTGGATGGCGAGGACTTTGGGCATTGACGCTCCTACTCGAACCGGACGCCCGCCGCGCGTACCAACTCCTCGCGGGAGATGGCGCCTTCGCGGATGAGGCGCGGCGGGTCTGTGGTGCAGTCTACCACCGTCGAGGGCGAGCCGCCGGGGCAGCGCCCGCCGTCGATGACGAGGTCGACGCTGTCGCCGAGCTGCGCGCGCACGTCGTCTGCGGTGAGGGGCTCCGGCCCGCCGGCGATGTTCGCGCTGGTGCCCGTGATCGGCTCGCCCAGGAGGCGCACGAGCTCTCGTGGTACCGGGTGGTCGGGCACGCGCAGGCCGACCGTGTCGCCGACGACGGCCCGCGAGTGGAACGACGGCGCCTTCCGCAGGACGATCGTGAGCCCGCCGGGCCAGAATGCGCCGATCAGCTTTCGCGCCACATCGGGCACGTCGTCGACGATGCGGGCGAGGTCGGCCGGCGAGGCGATGAGCAGCGGGGTCGACTGGTCAGGGCGGCGCCGCTTTACAGCGAAGAGCCGCTCGACTGCGGTGTCGTCCGAGGGCAGCGCGGCGAGGCCGTACACGGTGTCGGTCGGGTAGGCGACGAGGGCGCCGGCGCTCAGGACTTCGACTGCGCGCTGGATGAGGGCGGGGTCCACCGAGGGTCCGGACATCATGGGACACGATACCTCCTTTTGATTGACCAGTCCGTTTGGCAAAAGCGCGTTTCTGAGCGGTCGACCTCCGAAGCCAGAAGACGGGCAGTACTGCGGTCGGTGAATCTGGAGGGGCGTTTGATTGATCGCAACGCTGTTCTGGCATGCCCTGTCCTCGTGGGTCTGCGGGTGGAAAACGCGCAGCATCCAGCGGGCGATGTCATTCCGCTCGGCAAAATCGTGGTTCCTTGCTGGCCCATGGCGGATCGCCTCCTCGATTCGAAGCAAACGCGGGGTGTCGCTAGCAGGGCACACCTATACAGACTTATCGAGCGGTAGGATAAGGCTGGAGCGAGAGAGCGCGGAGGGGGCGGTGGCACCCGGGTGCGAGGCTCGATGTAGGAGGCGGGAGGGGAAGAGCGAAAGGGTGGTGCCTGCGCCCTACCTGGGGCGGGGCGCGGGCTGTCACAGGATTAAGACGAGCATATCACGGCAAATGGATGGACAAGGCCTGGCGAGAGGAGGTATCATGGCGCCCACGGAACCAGGCTGACTGATACGGCGCAACGACGGCTTTGCTTGCTCAATTGGAGCAGGATGATACCATGGCGAGCCGACCCCTGGCGCTTGGACTCATTGCATTAGTCGCTCTGGTGGCGATGCTGGTGCTGGTCGCGCTGCCGCGGGCCGCTGCGAACCCCGTGGGCGGCGTGGCCGCCATCTCCGCCGAGAGTGTCCACACCTGCCTCCTGACCCCAGGCGGCGGGATGCAGTGCTGGGGCGAGAACGTGGTGGGCGAGGTGGGGACGGGAGCGTTCTCACTGCGGGAACGCTTCCCGACCGATGTGACGGGACTGGGCTCCGGCGTGGCGGAGATCGCGGCCGGCAGTTGCGCCCTGCTGGAGGACACGTCCGTCAAGTGCTGGGGTGGCAACACCTACGGACAGGTGGGGGACGGCACGACGACGCACCGGAACACGCCGGTCGACGTCTGCGTTGAGTACGACGCCGCCCAGCAGCAGTGCCTCCAGCCGCTCACTGGCGTCGCGGCGCTCGGCGGGACGAGCCTCCACACCTGCGCCCTGATGTTGAACAGCACGGTGAAGTGCTGGGGCCGGAACGAGTGGGGCCAGCTCGGCGACGGGACGGTCGGAGATGGCGACCCGTTCACGCAGGACAACAACCGTACTACGGCGGTGGACGTCTGCGCGGTGTACGACGAGACAGCGCAGCAGTGCAACGAGCTCCTCACAGGGGTTGCGATGGTTTCCGTTGGCGCGAACTACACCTGCGCGGTCCTGACCGCTGGCACGGCGAAGTGCTGGGGTTCGAACACCGCGGGACAGCTTGGCCACGGCGCGGGCGGCATCCTCGATCCGGAGGCCCAAGGGACGCCCGTGGACGTTTGCCGGGTGTTCGATGTGGCCGCTGACGAATGCAGTGCAACTCAGACAGGTCTCCAGGCGATCGACGCAGCACTGTTGCACACGTGCGCCCTGACCACCACAGGCGGCGTGAAATGCTGGGGCGCGGTTGACTTTGGTGCCCTAGGCGACAACCTGGGATGCGACACCGACGGTGACTTCGTGTGCCACGAGCCCGTGGACGTCGTCGGACTCCAGACAGGAGTGAACGCTGTCACCGTGGGCAGCTCTCACACATGCGCATTGACCGTCGCGGGCGGCGTGAAGTGCTGGGGGCACAACTTCAATCCGGCTCGGATCGGCGATGGCGGCGCCTGCGGCTTCGAGTGCCCGGTGCCGGTCGATGTGCCAGCGCTGACCAACGATGTGGTGCAGGTCGAAGCCGGCAGCATTCATACCTGCGCCCTGACGGAAGACGGCGCGATCTGGTGCTGGGGTGGCAACTTCTACGGCCAGCTCGGCGGCGCCCAGTGCTGCATGGACACGGATGTCTCGGTGCAGGTGGTGGCTGGCGTGAAGCCGACGCCTACGGCCACAGCCTCGCCGACGATTACCGCCACGCCCTCGACCTCAGCGACACGCCCCGTCACCGCAACGGCGTCCGCGACCGCTACGGCCAAAGGGAGGGGGACGGTCGCGCCAACGACCGTCAGCCCGACCGCGACCGTGGCGCCCGGAACAGCCACGCCTACGCAGGCCGCTGGGGCGATTGGGCTCCCGGAGGCGGGCGCCGGAACCGCGGCGCCGGACGAGGCGGATGCGGTTGCGGCGCTGGTCGGGGCGGCCGGTCTCGCGCTCGGCGCTGGGGCCCTGTGGCGGAGATGGTCCCGCGAAGCGCGAAAGGAGGCCCGGCGATGAGATAGGCAGCGATACCGGCGGAACGAGGATCAAGAGCTAGATGGAGGGAACAACCATGAAGGTTCGCGCCAAGTCACTGGCGGCAGCTCTCGTACTGGCCGCCCTCATCATCGGCATCCAGCTCGTCAACCCGAGAGAACGAGCGTTCCTCGGCGGGTGCGGGCTGGTGGACGCGGCGGTCTGGCAGGAGATCCAGACGAACGGGCAGACGGACGTGATCATCTCCCTGCAGTGGCCGGACGAGCCACTCGGCGACCCCGAGCTGTACGACCTGCAGGCGTGGACGGCGCAGAAACAGGCGGCCGTGCTCAAAGACGTGCCGGAGCCTGACTTCACGGTCTCGTCGCAATACGAGACGGTCCCGGCGCTGGCGGGACCCCTGACCGCGGATGGAGCGAGCACGCTCGACTGCCATCCGGACGTGCTGAGCGTCGACGCGGAGTTCCCGGTTGAGCTCTACCTGGGCGAAAGCGTGCCGCTGATCGGCGCCGCGGATGCACACGCAGCGGGGGTGCTGGGCCAGGGCGTGGACGTTGCGGTGCTCGACACCGGCATCGACAGCGATCACGCTGACCTCGCAGACGACATCATCGGCGGCAGGTGCTACCTGCCCGGTGATGCGCTTTATCCTTGCCCTGCGTTCCCCGCGTTCCCGGCCGAGGACGACCACTTCGTGGGGCACGGCACCCACGTCAGCGGCATTATCTCCTCGGGCGGCGTGCTCGCGGCGGAGGGCGTCGCCCCCGATGTCAACATCTTCGCCTACAAGGTGTTCAGCGCCTTGGGCGAGACATCGTGGGAGGTGATCCTCAAGGCGATCAACGACATCCTGACCAACCAGCAGGGGCAGTTCGCGGCGATCAACATGAGCTTCGGCGGCGGCCACTTCACTCCCGAGCAACAGCCGGACTGTGACGGCGCCGTCGAGGGCTTGACCAGAGCACTTCGGCTCCTGCGGGTGCAAGGTACGCTGCCGTTCGCCGCCAGCGGCAACAACGGCAGCTCCACCGGGCTCGGCTACCCGGCCTGCCTGGAGGAAGTCGTCGCGGTGGGCGCCACGTACGACTCGCCGCTCAGCGGGCCCACGAGCTGCAACCCTACCACGGATGCCGACCAGGTCGCCTGCTTCTCCAACTCGTCAGCCATGCTCGATCTGCTCGCGCCCGGTGTGGACACGCTGTCTGACTTCCCGTGCAATCCGGGCGAGCCTGCGGAGCTGTGCACCGAACCGCTCTCCGGCACGTCGATGGCCTCGCCCCATGCGGTCGGCGTCGCGGCGCTGTTGAAGAGCATCATGCCGGGTCTGACGCCGGACGAGGTCGAGGACGTCCTGAAGCGAACGGGCGTTGAAGTACAGGACACCAGGAACGGCCTGATCAAGTCGCGCATCGACGCGCGGGCAGCGGTGCTGGACGACGATTTCGACCTGGACGGCTGCATCAACGGCAAGGAGATCGGCGCCAACGCGGCGCTCGGCGGTCTGCGCAACCCGGACTGGTTCTGGGACTTCATGGACCAGTACACGGGCGCGCCCCTCGCGAGAGATCGCACCATCGCGATTAGCGACATCGGCGCGGTAGTGTCGCGATTCGGCACGAGCGGGAACCCTCTGGGTGACCCGTTGAAGCGCCGGCAGCCGCCACGGGCTACCACACGATCGCTGACCGAAACGGCTCCTTCCCGGGCGGCGATCCCTGGGACCTGAGACCTCCCGATGGGACGGTCGCGATTGCGGACATTGGAGCGGTGGTAGGACAGTTCGGGCATAGGTGCGCGTAGCAGCGTTGTTCTCCGTTTGCATTGGCAGGGGCCGGCGGAACACATCCGGCGGCCCCTGTTTGCGTAGGAGACTCGCAGCCGGCGGCGGTTGCTGTGCCCGAGGCGTTTGGGTTGTACAGATGCCAACACGGCGCTCCGACAAGGGCCCACCTGCGCGCGACCGAGGTCTTGATCGGGGCGATTTGGCCGCGCTATCGTGGAGCATGGACGATCCGCACAACGCCTCCGCCCCGCCCACGTCCACTCCGCAAGACACTCCTTCAGGCCCGAGCCACCGTGTCGCCGCAAGCGGCGACCTCGAGGTTTCGACGTACCTGGAGATCGCGCGCGGGCGGGAAGGGGAGCGCCCCGGCGAGCAGCCCGTGCGTCCGGAGACCGTCGTCGTCCTCGACTTCGGCTCGCAGTACAGCATGCTGATCGCGCGGCGCGTGCGTGAGTGTCGCGTCTACTGCGAGATGCTGCCGCACGATGCGCCGCGCGAGGAGGTGGAGCGGCTGCGGCCGCGCGCCTTCATCCTCTCGGGCGGGCCGGCTAGTGTGTACGACGAGGGCGCCCCGCAGGCGCCCTCGTACGTCTTCGAGATGGGGCTGCCGGTGCTCGGCATCTGCTACGGCATGCAGCTCCTGGCGCACCAGCTCGGCGGCAAGGTCGCGCCCGGCCCGGCGCGAGAGTACGGCCACGCCGTGATCCACCGCAGCGACAGGACGGACGGCCAATCGGCGATCTTCGAGGGCCTGCCGCCGAGCATCACCGTCTGGATGAGCCACGGCGACCGCATCGTTCAGCTCCCACCGGGCTTTCACTCGCTGGCGTATTCGGACAACTCGCCGGTGGCGGTGATGGACAACGGCGACGGGCTGATCGGCCTCCAGTTCCATCCTGAGGTTGTTCACACGCCGCAGGGCAAGCAGCTCCTGGAGAACTTCCTCTACCGCGTCTGCGGCTGTCGAGGCGACTGGACAGCGGGCAACGTCATCGCCGAGAGCGTGCAGCGCATCCGGAGCGAGGTCGGTCCGGACAACGTGATCTGCGCCCTCTCCGGCGGCGTCGATTCGGCGGTTGCGGCGGCGCTGGCGCATCGCGCCGTCGGCGATCAGCTCACCTGCATCTTCGTCGACAATGGTCTCCTCCGGCGCGAGGAGCCGGAGCGCGTCGTCGCCACGTTCCAGCGCCACATGCAGATGAAGCTCGTCCACGTCGACGCGGCGGACCGCTTCCTGGGCGCGCTCGCCGGCGTGATCGACCCGGAGGAGAAGCGTCGACGCATAGGCGAGACGTTCATTCGCGTCTTCGAGCAGGAGGCGGACAAGCTCGGGACTTACGAGGCGATCGTCCAGGGCACGACCTACCCGGACGTGATCGAGAGCGCCCCGAGGAGCGGCGAGAGTAAGGCAGCGTCCAAGATCAAGACGCACCACAACGTGGGCGGCCTGCCGTCCGACATGACGTTCCGCCTCGTCGAGCCGCTCCGCTACCTGTTCAAGGACGAGGTGCGTCAGGTGGGCGTCGCGCTGGGGCTGCCGGAGGAGATGGTCTACCGCCAGCCGTTCCCGGGGCCGGGCCTCGCCATCCGCATCATCGGCGAGGTGACGCGCGAGAAGCTGGAGTCGCTGCGCTCCGCCGACTGGGTGGTGATGGACGAGATCAAGGCCGCGCAGCTCTACCGGGAGCTGTGGCAGTCGTTTGCGGTGCTGACAGACAGCCAGTCGGTGGGGGTCCAGGGCGACTACCGCACGTACGGCCACGTCGTCGCGGTGCGCGCCGTCACGGCCGAGGACGCGATGACGGCGGACTGGGCGCGCCTCCCCTACGATGTGCTCTCACGCATCGCGAACCGCATCGTGAACGAGGTGCCCGGCGTGAACCGCGTCGTCTACGACATCACGTCGAAGCCGCCGGGCACGATCGAGTGGGAGTAGAGAGCGAGTACGGAAACCCCTCGTGCTCCGTGCTAACATGGGAATGCTATGAAGTTCACTGTTGTCCTGGCACCCGAAGCCGACGGCGGCTACTCCGTCATTTGTCCGGCGATCCAGGGCTGCGTGAGCCAGGGCGATTCGCTGGATGAGGCGCTCGCCAATATCAGGGAGGCGGTGCTGTTATGCATGGAGGTGCGCGGCGAGGACGGCCTGCCGGTGCCCGTTGAGACGCCGGAGATCATCGCGCGCGAGATCCAGGAGTGCCTCGAGTTCCGGGCGGAGGACGGCAGACCGATGACGATCGAGACGCGAGAGGTGGTTGTCCCGTCTGCGGGATGAACCCCGCAGCTTCTCACCTCGTCGGCCAGACGTCGTGATCTGACGCCCTGGGCGGCTCGCGAGCCGCCCCTACAGCTCCCGCGATCCGCTTGTGGCTTGCCCAGCATGACGTACGGAGAGCTTTGCCCCGCCGCAGCGCGCTCTGCCATACTGAAGCTGAGATGGTGGAGCAGATACGAGCGGCGCTGGCGTCGCATACGCCGAGACGCATCGAGCGGGACGGGCTGCCGCGCGCGGCGGTGCTGATCGCCCTGTACGAGCGCGACGCCACCCACCACGTGATCCTCCAGGTGCGGAGCGAGACGGTCGAGCACCACAAGGGCCAGATCTCGTTCCCGGGCGGCGCCGAGGACGCAGGCGACGTCGACCTGGTGATGACGGCGCTGCGCGAGAGCGAGGAGGAGATCGGGCTGCGGCGGGAGCACGTGGACGTGCTGGGTCAGCTCGATGACATCGTCACGATCAGCAATTTCGTCGTCTCACCCTACGTCGGGCGCGTGACGAAGCCAGGGCCGTACCCCTTCGCAGCGAGCGCCCACGAAGTCGCGGAGCTGCTCGAAGTGCCGCTGCCGTATCTGCACGACCCCTCGACGCTGAACCGCGAGCCGGCGCCCTGGCGCGAGCGGCTGGTGCCGCCGCCGTCGTACAGCTTCGGCGGGCACGTGATCTGGGGCGCGACGGCGCGGGTGCTACAGCAGTTCCTGGAGCTGACGCGCTCGCCAGTTGCGCGATAGGCCGCGCAGACGCAACAGCACCGAAAGATTCTTCGCTGCGCTCAGAATGACAAGGGGAATCGCTTACCCATGTCCAGGATGGCCAGCGACCAAGGTACGCGCAGGGGGCTGCCGCCAGATGCGATTACTGCTTATTCGTCACGGCGAATCGACCGCCAACGCTGAGGGGCGCCTCCAGGGCCACCTCGACTTCGCCCTGAGCGAGCAGGGCCGCCGCGAGAGCGAGCTGCTCGGCGGGCGCTTGACGTCGCTGGGCGTCGACGCGCTCTACACGAGCACGCTCGCCCGGGCGCGAGAGACGGCGCAGATCGCGGGCGCGTCGCTCGACATAACGCCGGTCGGGCGCGAGGGGCTGATGGAGCGCGACGTGGGCGCCCTGAGCGGCCTCAACCACATCGAGATCCGCGAGCGCTTCCCGGACTACGTGCGCGCCCGCAGCGAGGGGCGCATCGATGTCGAGATCGACGGCTGGGAGTCGTACGCGGACTTCCGCGTCAGGGTGGACGCGACGCTCGACGCGATCGTCGCCGACCACAAGGAGGGGACGGTGGCCTGCGTGACCCACGGCGGCGTGATCGGCATGTTCCTGCGGCGCGTGCTCGACTTGCCGGTGGTGCGCCCGGTGCCCTTCGCGATCGGCAACACGAGCGTCAGCACGTTCGAGGTGCCCGACTTCGAGATGGACCCGCGCTTCAACCCGCGCATCCTGCTGATCTCGCTGAACGACACCTGCCACCTGGACGGCCAGCGTCCCCACGAAGACGCTCCGGACGAAGGCTGATGGCCGCGCTCGCGGGCGGGTCGCCGTCTGAGCGCGACCCGAAAGGCATCGCGCTCAAGAAATTCGCCTCGGCAGCGTGCCTGCTCACGGCAGGCGAGATCATCGAGCGCTATGCGACCGGCCTCGAAGTGGTTAGCGAGACGCTGGTCGAGGCCGCGCGGACCGAGCGCCCAGACTCCCGCATCTGCGAGCTGGGCTTCGGCAGCGGCTGGCTGCTCGAGGACTTGGTCGCGGCGTACCCAGAGGCGGAGCTGTGCGGACTCGACCTGTCGGCGGGCATGACGGCGCGCGCCCGGGAGCTGTTCGGCGCGGGGATGCCGATCGTGCGCACGACATCGAGCGGCTGCCGTTCGCGGATGGCTCGTTCGATGTCGTGCTCACTTGCTGGACGCTCTACTTCATGCGCGACATCGACGCGGCACTGGAGGAGATCAAGCGCACCCTCAAGCCGGGCGGGCGTGTCGTCGCGGCCACGGTCGCGGCGGACCACTATCGGGAGCTGGGCGAGCTGGAGGCCGAGGCGTGCCGAGCTGTGGGCGTGACGCCGCGGGCCGGCGGCAGCGAGCGCTTCAACATGGCGACGGGCCTACCGTACATGAAGCGCCACTTCGATCACGTCTACGCGCGCGAGTGGCGCGGCGAGATGACGCTGCCCGACGTCGAGACGACGATGCGCTTCTGGGAACTGCTGTGGGCACCCATCGAGGAAGAGGACGGTCGCGACCTCGCGCGGCCCGAGCTGCGACGGCTCGTCGAGCAGCGGACCGCGCGAGACGGCGCGTTCCGCATGAAGCGTCACGGTGGCGCCTTCGTCGCCAGCAAGTAGCTTTAGATGCTACGTCCGAAGCAGGCGCGAGCGCCAGGGCCACGTGACGCGCAGGCCCGCCCACGACATGACGACGAAGCCGAGCATGAAGAGCGGCCACTGGAAGTCGGAGGGGCGGCCGTGCGCCACTGCCTCGCGACCATCGGGCAGGGCGCCCAGGCCGTCTATGGTGAAGGTGTAGAGCACGACGGCGACTCCCGCCGCGGCGACAGCGGCGTTCGTCCAACTCAGGCGCCAGTTTACGCCGCGATCGGCGCCAATGACGGCGGCCGCCCCGCCCACGCACATCACGGCCGCGATGAGCGCTGGCGCGAGCACGGGCCCCCACCACGGCACCGGGATCAGGAACAAGATGTCCCAGTCGAGCGGCGAGCGCGGCCAGCCTTCGAAGATGGAGAGCCAGCCATAGTAGGCGAGGTCCCAGAGCCCGAAGGCGAAGACGAAGAAGCCGAGCCGGTCCTGAAGCGTCCGGCCAGCGATCCAGCCCACCGAGAGCAGCATCATGACCGTCGCCGCCTCACGGCCGATCTCGATGGCGACGAAGCGGTCGAGGGTGGTGGGTAGGTCGCGCATCAGGTCGTCGATGCCGCGCATCTCGCGCAGGTAGGAGACGACCGCCGCCTCCACGTAGGCCATGGCGACGGCGTACATGGCGACGAACGGCAGGCGGCGACTGCTCTCCCGAGTGCTCTCCATGGTGTCCTGTACTATAACGCGCCGGCCCGGCGAAGTTGTCGCGTATCTGCGGCTCGACTACAATGGGATGGCCCCCAGCCTCGCGCGGGGGCGTTGTCTACAGGCGACACCATGCCGGACACTGCCGAATCGCTGCGCTGCCGGGGCATGCGCGACCTGCTGCCGCCGGAGATGGCCCGCTTTCGCCGGGTGGAGCGGGCGTTCCTCGCCGCCTGCCGCGCGTCGGGCTACGAGGAGGTGCGCACGCCGACCATCGAGTACCTGCACCTCTTCACGGCGGCCGGAACGCTCTCGCCCCAGATGTTGCACCGGGTCTACTCGTTCCTGGACTGGGATGGCTGGAGCGGCGAGCGCGTCGTCCTGCGCCCGGAAGCCACGATCCCGACGGCCCGCCTCTACAGCGAGCGCCTGAGCGGCCCGGCGCGCCTCTGCTACGTCCAGAACGTCTTTCGCTTCGCCGGCGACGACCAATCTCGCGAAGACTGGCAGTGCGGCGTCGAGCTGATCGGCGCGGGCGGCCCGCCCGCCGACCTGGAGCTGATCCTGCTCGGCCTGAGCGCTTTAGGGGCGCTCGGCCTCGGCGATGCGGAGGTCGTGCTCTCGCACGCCGGGCTCGTGCGCGCGGTGCTCGCGCGGGCGGGCCTGACGCCGGAAGGGCAGTCGGCGTCGTACGACCGGCTTCTCGACGGCGATCTCAGCGTCATCGGCGAAGTGGAGGCGCGCCTGCCGGAGCTGGACGCGCCGCTGCACCTGCTGTTCGACGTTTCGGGGGCGGGCAGCGGCTACCTGGCGAACGTGCGCGAGGCGCTGCTTCCGGCGCTGCCGGAGCTGGAGCCGCCGCTGAGCGAGCTGGCAACGCTTGTCCAGGTCCTGGAGGGGCTCGGGCGGACGTGCCGCCTGCAGGCGGCGCTGGCCCGCAGCTTCGAGTACTACTCAGGGCCCGTATTCCGCTTCTTCATCGGAGACGAGGACGTCGGGGGCGGCGGCCGCTACGATGAGCTGCTCGGCCTCCTGGGCGGCTCACCGACGCCGGCCTCGGGTTTCGTCCTGTACGCGAACGTGTTAGCGCGCCTGCTGCCCGAAGCGGAGAGCGATGACGTCGCCGCAGTGCTCGTGCGGCCGTCGGACGACCGCGCGGACGGCCTGGCCGCCGCGCTCCGCCTGGCGCAGGGCCTGCGCGACCGTGGCATCGCCTGCGCGCTGGCGCTCGATGGCGAGGCTGCGGACCGGCAGGTTCAGATGCAGGCAGACGGCCGGCTGCTGGTGCGCTTGGGCGAGATCGAGCGACCGGTTGACGGCGTCGCGCAGGCCGCGTCGCTGCTCGGAGGGCGCTCGTGATCAAGCTGGCGCTGCCCACGGGCGACCTGCGCAAGCCGCTCGCCGCGCTGCTGGACGGGTCGGGCCTGCACGTCGAGGGTTACGGTGAAGGATCGCGCAGCTATCGCTTCAGCGCCGGCTCGAACGAGGAAGTCAGCGTTCGCGTCTTTCGCGAGCGCGACATCCCGGTGCAGATCGCGCTTGGCAACTACGATCTGGGCATCTGCGGGCTCGCCTGGGTGGAAGAGCTGCTCTGCCGCTTTCCGCAGGAGGCCGTCGTGCGGCTGCGCGACATCGACATCGGTGAGGCGAGCGTGTACGTCGCCGCTGCCGCCTCGCCACGTCCCGCGCCCGGACACTTTCGCATCGTCAGCGAGTACCCGAACCTCGCGGAGGCGCTCGCGGGCTCGCTCCGCCTCTCGGCGTATCGAGTCGTGCCGCTCTGGGGCTCGGCGCAGGCGTATCCGCCGGAGGACGCCGACCTGGCGCTTGTTACCGCCCCGGACGATTCGATCGTGCGCTCCTGGGGCCTCCAGCCGCTCGCCGCGCTGCTGAAGGGCGGCGCCTGCCTCGTCGCGAACCGACGAAGCCTCGCGGCGAAGGACGTCGCCAGCGTGCTCGGCCCGCTCCTGTCGCTGGGGCAGCGGCCGGAAGGGCATCTTGACCTGCCGCGAACGCTGAGCGGCCTGCCTTCGCTGGGCGCTCCCCAAGCTGAACGCGACACTGTGCGGCTGGCGGTGCCGGACGGCCACCAACAGCCGGGCGCGCTCGCCGTGCTGCGCGAGGCCGGCCTCACGTTCGAGGGCTACGACGATTCGGGCGCCGTCGCGAGGCCGCGCTCGGACATCGCCGGTCTCGACGTGAAGGTGATCCGCCCGCAGGACATGCCCCAGCAGGTGGCATTGGGCAACTTCGACCTGGCGATCAGCGGCCGCGACTGGCTGCTCGATCACACGACGCGCTTTCCATCCAGCCCCGTGCGACCGGTGCTCGATCTGGGACGGGCGCGCTACACGCTGGTGGCGACAGCATCCGAGGACGTGCCCGGCGACACCATCGGCGAGGCGATCAGCTACTGGCGCTCACGCGGGCGCAGCACGCTGCGCGTCGCTTCGGAGTACGCGAACCTTGCTGACCGCTATACGCAAGACCGGCGCCTCGGGCGCTGTCAGGTGATCCCGATCGCCGGCGCTTCGGAAGGCTTCGTGCCTGAGGACGCCGAGATCTTGATCGAGGGCACGGAGACGGGCACGACGCTCGTCGCGAACCGCCTCAAGGTCATCGACAGCATCTTCGAATCGACGTCGCACCTGCTCGGTTACGAGCAGCCGCCGGAGGGGCGCCGGCGCGCGGTCTACGACGAGGTTGTGGGCCGGCTGCGCCAGGTCGCCGCTCCGGTGCCCGCGGGAGGCGCGTAGCGAATGCCGCCGCTGGGCATGCACGTGGCGCTCGCGCGCGAGCTGACGGCCGACGTGGCGCATGCGGCCCTGGGCGCCGATACCGGGGCGTACTACCTGGGCGCCACGTCACCCGACATCCGCGTGATCACGCGTTGGGACCGCGCTGAGACACACTTCTTCGACCTGGACAACTTCGACGACCAGAGTAGCGTCGCCAGCGTCTTCGCAGCGCACCCGGAGCTCGCAGCGCCCGAGCGGCTCGACGCGTCGACCGTGTCGTTCCTCTGCGGATACATCACCCATCTCGAGATGGACGAGGCGTGGATCCTCGACGTCTACCGTCCGTGCTTCGGGGAACGCTCGCCGCTGAAGGGCGACGTGCTCGCGAACCTCCTCGACCGCGTGCTCCAGTTCGAGCTGGACCGGCAGGAGCGCGAAGGAAGCGGCTGCTTCCAGGAGGTCCGGACCGAGCTGCTCTCGTCCGCCGTGCAGGTAGCGATCGGCTTCATCGACTGCGACACGCTGACGCAATGGCGCGACGTGTCGGCGGACGTGCTCTCCCACCCACCGACCTGGGACCGTTTCGGCGTGATCGCGAGCCGGCATCTGCGCAACTATGGCGTGGAGTCGGAGGAGGACATGGCGCACTTCCTGGACAACATCCCCGACTTGCTCGATCAGTCGATCCGGGAGGTCACGCCGGAGCGGCTCGAGACCTTCCGCGAGCGCTCGCGGCAACGCGCCCTGGCCGCGGTCCGGGAGTACCTCTGGTGAGGATCGTCGAGGGCGCGGACGAAGGGCGCCGCACACTCCTGCTCCGCCGGCCTGCCGAGGAGTCGCTGCCGGTGGAGATCTGGCAGCGGACCCAGGAGGCGACGGGCGGCGCAGCGACCGTCGAGGAGGCCGTCCGCCGAATCCTCGCCGATGTCCGCGAGCACGGCGACGAAGCCGTCCTCCGCTACTGCCGCGCCTTCGATGGGGCGGACTACCCCACGCTTCGCGTCGCCCCGGAGGAGCTCCGGACTGCGTACGACCACGTCGAGCCGGAGATCGTCGACGCCCTGCGCTTCGCGGCGGAGCGCGTGCGCGCTTTCCACGAGGAGCAGCGCCGTCACGCGATGCAGAGCTTCCAGGTCGGCGGCGTGGGCGCTCAGGTGCGCGCGGTCGAGCGGGCGGGCGTCTACGTGCCCGGCACGGTCGCCGTGTATCCATCGTCGCTGCTGATGACGGCGCTGCCCGCGAAGGCGGCGGGCGTCGACCAGGTGATCGTCGCTTCGCCGGCTGACCCACAGGGCTGCGTCTCGCCGCTGAAGCTCGTCGCGGCCGATCTCGCTGGCGTCGACTCAATGTTCCGCATGAGCGGCGCCCAGGCGATAGCGGCGCTGGCATACGGAACGGAGAGCGTGCCGAGAGTGGACGTGGTCTGCGGTCCGGGAAACGTCTTCGTGACGGAGGCGAAGCGCCAGGTCTTCGGAGCCGTGGGCATCGACGCGCTGTACGGGCCGAGCGAGACGATCGTTGTCGCCGATGAGTCGGCCAGCCCGCTGCTCTGCGCCGCCGACCTGCTTGCGCAGGCGGAGCACGACGAGCTGGCGACTCCGATCCTGATTACGACCTCACGAACGCTGGCAGAACGGGTCGGCGACGAGGTCGAGCGCCAGCTCGCGCTGCTAGACCGCGAGCGCGTCGCGCGCACGTCGTTCGACGCGCGCGGAGGCGCCATCGTGGTTTCCTCGATTGACGAGGCGATCGCGCTCGCCGACGAGTTCGCGCCGGAGCACCTCTGTCTCCTCGTGCGCGAGGCGCCGCGGTGGGCGGAACGGGTGCGCAACGCCGGGGGGATATTCGTCGGCGAGGGCTCGCCGGAGACGCTAGGCGACTACACCGCCGGGCCGAGCCACGTCATGCCGACGTCGGGCACGGCGCGCTTCGCCTCGCCGCTGGGCGTGCACGACTTCCTCAAGGTGACGAGTGTCGTCGCCGTCGATGACGCCGTTCTGCGCGATCTGGGCCCGCTCACTGCCCGCATCGCCCGCGCCGAAGGCCTCACGGCCCACGCCCGTAGCATCGAGCTGCGGCTGGACGAGCAAGCGTAGCCACTGGTCCACGGCTATCTGGCTTGTCAGACGCGTCGAATGTGCGCCCGCTAACCGGCGCTAAAGTCGCCCATTGCCATCGCACAACTACCTTCTCTTCGGTTAGACGAGCCGCGATCACTGTGGTATGCTACGCGCTGCATCTCGTGGGAGAATGAGAAGGGAGGTGCCCGGGATGGCACTCAAGATCAACGTCCGCAGAGAATCGGAAGTTCCACGACCGACAGCGGCGGGGAAAGTCAACGAAGAGCTCGAGGCGCTGAAGTCGAAGATGGCCTCGCTGCCCGCGGGCATGGTGCTCGAGTTGGAAGTGGCGAGCGGTCGCTCGGTGCGCGGCGCGAAGGCGATGGTGACCCGCGCCGCGAGAGCGCTCGGCGCCGCCTGGCGTCACTGGCACGTCGGTAACCGGGTGTACGCCCAGCCCGCTCGCCGCCGCAGGCGCCGCCGCGCGGCTCGCGCGACGGCAAAGAAGAAGTAACCGCCGCACTGTCGTCTCGACGCTCGCGAGCGCCCGCGCTGATGTAGGGCGGGTCCTAACGTATCTCGCAGCCGCCCATCGGGCCGAGATGCGCTAAGCTCTACCTAGCCTTCGCGTGAGCGAAGGACGAAACGACGACGTATTGTGACTGCTATGACCCGATCTCAGCCCCTTGCCGAAGTGCTCCAGCTCGTTCGGCCCGAGATCCTGGCGCTGATCGGCTACGAGCCGATCGAGCCAAGCGATCTGATCGCCGAACGGCTCGGTATATCACCAGACCAGGTGCTGAAGCTGGACGGCAACGAGAACCCCTACGGGCCGTCGCTGCACGCTGTCCAGGCGCTAGCCGAGTTCGACGGCTACCATCGCTATCCAGACCCGCAGCAACGCCGTCTTCGCGCGGCGCTGGGCGAGTATGTCGGCGTGGGCCCGGAGCACGTCGTGGCGGGCGCCGGCAGCGACGAGCTGATCGATCTGCTGGTGCGCGCCGCCGTGTCGCCGGGCGATGGCGTGATCGATTGCCCGCCGGCGTTCGGCATGTACGGCTTCCTCACGCGCGTCGCCGGCGGACGGATCGTTGAGGCGCCGCGACTCCACGACTTTTCGCTCGATATCGATGCTGTCCGGAAGGCTCAGGATGGGTCGAAGATCGTCTTCGTCGCTTCGCCCAATAACCCGACGGGTAACCCCCTGCTTCGTGCGGAGATCGACTCGCTCTTGGCGACCGGCTTACTGGTGGTTGTCGACGAGGCCTACGTGGAGTTTGGCGGCCAGAGCTATGCTTCGCTCGTGGGGGAGCGCGAAAACCTTGTCGTACTGCGCACGTTCAGCAAGTGGGCAGGACTGGCAGGCCTGCGCGCAGGCTATGGTATCATGCCCGCAGCGCTCGCCGACGTGCTCATGCAGATCAAGCAGCCGTACACGCCGAATATCGCCGCGGAGGTGGCGATGCTCGCCTCGCTGGATGACCGCGAGCGGCTGATGATGAACGTGCGGTCGATGCTCGAACAGCGTGACCGAATGAGCCGAGCGTTGGCGTCGCTGGAGTTCGTTGAAGTGTACCCGTCGCAAGCCAACTTCCTCCTCTGTAAGCTCGATGGCATGGGTGCGCGTCAGACGCGCGATCGCCTGGCCGAACGGGGCATCTTCGTGCGCTTTTTCGAGACGCCGCGACTGCGCGACTGCCTGCGCATCAGCGTCGGGTTGCCCGAGGACACCGACCGCGTCGTCGAGGCGCTGCGAGAGATCGGAGGCAAGCGTGCCGCCTAAGCGCCGCCGCGCGGTCGTCGACCGCAAGACCAAGGAGACGCAGGTGCACGTCGAGCTCGACCTGGACGGGCAGGGCGAAGCGAAGGTCTCGACCGGCGTCGGCATGCTCGACCACCTGCTGTCGCAGATCGGCAAGCACGGAATAATCGACATAACGATCAAGGCCTCCGGCGACCTCCAGACCGACGAGCACCACACTGTCGAGGACGTTGGGCTGGCGCTCGGCCGGGCGCTGGACGAAGCGCTCGGCAAGCGTGAGGGCATCGTACGGATGGCGGACACGACGGTGCCGCTGGACGAGGCGCTCGCGACGGTGGCGGTCGACCTGAGCGGGCGCGGCTATTCGGTCGTCGACGTGGCCTGGACCGGGGAGCGCATCGGCGAGCTGCCGAGCGACATCATCTCGCACCTGCTCTGGTCGTTCGCGGCCGAAGCGAAGCTGACGTTGAACGCGCGCGTCCTCGCGGGCGTGAACGACCACCACAAGGCGGAGGCGCTCTTCAAGGCGCTGGGACGCGCCTTGGGCGCCGCCAGCCGCCTGGAGCCGCGCCTCACAGGCAAAGCGCCCAGCACCAAGGGGACCCTCAAGGCCTAGTTCGACCGATCACGCAGGCAAAGAGAATGGCCGCGCTAGGCGGCCATTCCGATGTCCTCGCCCTGGAGGGTTAGCATGGATGACGGCTAGGACGCGCGCTGGCTCTCCCGCATCAGGCAGGCGAGGTGGCGCAGCTCCCGCGGGTCGAGCAGCTCGCGGTCGCAGTACTGGTCGGCGGTTTCGCCGAAGTCCGGCGTACGCAGGCCGAATTCGCCCAGGTCCGAGCCCGCCAGAGCTCCCTTGCACACGGCACAGACGAAGGCCACCTCTTGGTTCGGTGTCTGCGTGGGAAACGTGTTGGGCACTGCGTACCTCCTGCGTCTGGAGCGTTCGCAGATAGTAACGCGCTTCACCACGCGACGTATCAGGATGCAGAGGTGTCGTCGAGCAGGCGCAGCAGGCCCTCCGCGCGCTGCCGCGCGGGTTGTGCGGTGTCCGCATCGCTGGCAGTCCGCTCAAGGAACGCCCGCAACTCTCGCGACGCCTCCTCACGCCAGCGCTGGGCGTGCTCCTGCGAGAGCGGCTTGTAGGCCTGGAGCTTGCGCGGGCCCTCCGCGCCGCCCTCGGCGATCTGCCAGTCTTTGAACTTGGCGCCACAACCCACGCGAAACAGCAGCTCGCCCAGGGGGGTCGCCAGGGCGGGCACATTGTGCGCCAGGTCTCGGGCCGTCTCCGCGCGTTGCGTGCTGTCGTATTCCACCATGACGTGGCCCCCGGCCGGGAGCAGCCCGAGCAGCAGCCTGAGAAGCCGCTCGACTCCGTCCGAGCCGATCGCCAACTCGTCGCCGTCCAGGAAGGTAGCGCGCTCGCTCGTCTCGGCGATTTCGACCCAGTTGTAGCTCGGAAGCGGCCCGCTGCGATGCAGGCCCTGGAGGACGGGCCGGCTCAGCCTGCCATCGGACGCTTCGATCACGATGACGAAGTAGCGCGCGCCGAACCGGCTCGTCGGGCCCAGGAAGACGCGCGCCGGGACGCCGACAAGCTCCTGCCCGTCCAGCGCAGCGAGCGGATGGCTGGGCTCGCGATCGACGGGGATCCAGCGTCCCGGCAGACCCGGGACCGGTGATGGCTCTCGGTTCATCAGGCGCGATCAGTCTAACAAGCAGCTCCCGCTGCGGGCACGGTTGACAGGGTGCGTGGGTGTGCCGGACACTGGAGTTGGACGATGGAACAGAAGCCAGCGGTCTCGATCGAGTACTGTACCGTCTGCAACTTCCTGGGCCGCGCCGCCTGGCTAGGCCAGGAGGTGCTGGCCGCGTACGGCGCCGACCTGGCCGAAGTGACGCTGATCCCGGCCCGCGACGGCGTCTTCATCGTGCGCATCGATGGCGAAACCGTCTTCTCCTACAGGGAGGCGAATCGCTTCCCCGAGCCGAAAGAGGTCAAAGAGCTCCTGGCGGCGAGGCTGGGCAGGGAGCCGAAGCCGCGTCATCAGAATCGAAAAGCAGAGCAGGACTCGACATAACGCTGGAATTCGGGTAGGCGGTCTCGCAAACACGAAAGATTCGGTCAGGTTTGGTCGTTAATAGCAGTGGAAGCCCCGCCAAGTTCGCGGGGGTGAAGGCATATGGCCAAACAACCCGAAGCCGCGTCGCCGTTCCAGGACTACTATCAGGTGCTGCATCTGCAGCCTGAGGCGGACGCTGCCATGCTGGACCAGGCCTACTGGCACCTGGCCCGTCTCTACAATGCGGCGATCCCAACGGACTCCGACGCCAAAGAGAGGCTGGACGAGCTGAACGAGGCGTACAGCGTCCTCCGCTCGCCCTCACTCCGAAAAGAGTACGACCGCGTGCGTGACACGGTTATCGCGCGCGACCTGATGCCGCTGCTCGGCAAGCAGGAGCCTCAGGGAGACCCGCTGCCGCTGACGATCATGGGCCGCAAGAAGGCGCGGGCCCGCGCAGACAGTGACGACGGCGGCGAGCGACAGCGACCCACGATCTCTGTGCCCCGAGTCGACATGTCCGCGTTCCGGGCGCCGGTCTGGCAGAGCTTCATCGGTGCGGTCGTTATCGTGACTATCGCCGGCGCGGCGCTCGCCAGCGGCCTGCAGCCAGCGCTGGTGATCGGCCTGGCGAGCATCGGCCTGGGGCTAAGTATGCTGCCGCTGATCCGCAGCCTGCCGAGCTGGCCGGTGCTACCGCGTCCGGCGCTCAACCTGCCAACCATCAAGGCGCCCAAGCTGCCCGAACGCAGCACGCTGCCATCGATGGACGCCGACTCGCTCCGTCGCGAGACCGAGGCGATGCGCGCGCGCTGGCGTCAGGGCGACAACGTCAGCCCGCTCGATGGCCCGCCGCCCGGCATGCCGTCCTCCTGGACCGGGCCGCAGTCCCAGCAAGACGTCGACCAGCAGTAGAGCGCCTTCCGGCGGCCGGCCTGGGCGCTGAGTCGCGCACCGGCACGTGCTGCAAATGATCGCACTATATATGTTATGTGCGAACGAAAGCTGGGATCTGAGGTCCGGCCAGCTTCACTCCGGGAACGTGACGAGCGAGGTCGTGCTTTCGACGCCGGCGACCGTGCGGATGCGGTCGCTCAAGATGGCGGGAACGTCTGAGAGGTTCTCGACCTCGATCTCGACCACGATATCGTACGGGCCCATCACTTCGTGGCATTCGACGACGCCGGGCACGCTGTGCAACGCGGCGTAGACCTCCTTGGTGGCGCCGGGATTCGCGACGACGAGAACGTACGCCTTAATCATGGTAGTACCTCCGTATCAGCGCTCCGGCGCGGAGCCGCGGCGCATAACCTACGTCTCACTAGTACACCTGAGAGCCGCCGTTGGTCAATACAAGCTGGTGAGCGTTGGTCGTCGAGGTGATTGCCTCGCTCGCGATTATGTCGACTAGTCCCTCGCATCGAGCGGCCATCCGCTAGAATGGCCAGGCGATGCCAGCAAACCAACAGCCATTGACTGGCAACGAGCCGCTCGTTCGGGTCGCGCCCGAATTCTTCGTGCGCGACATCGGAGCGTCCGTCGCGTTCTACCTGCGGCTCGGTTTCGCCGCGTTGCGCCAGGAGCCCGATTTCGCGGTCATGGCCCTGGGCGACGCACACGTGCTACTCGCCGACGAACGGCTGGCCGGCGGACAGCTCCGCGACGCTTCAGCTGTGCGTGGCGCCGGCGTGAACATTCGGATCATGGTCGAAGACGTCGATGCGATGCACAGGCTCGCGACAGCGGCCGGCGCGTCGATCGTCCATGACATCGCCGACCGATCCTATGGCCTGCGCGACTTCATCATGGCCGACCCCGACGGCTTCCTGCTGCGCTTCGCCTCGCCTCTTCATAGCTAACGTCTCGGGCGAGGCGCGTCCTGTACAATAGCAACGACATGAGAGCACCGCCGTCCGCCGGGCCAGTCCGGAGCTAGCCGCGTGGCGACCGCCGCCGCCCGCACGCTCGATAAGCGGCTCATACACCGCCTGGAGGGCGTCGTGGGCCGGGACGGGCTCCTCTGGCGGCCTGAGGAGGTGCTGGCGTACGAGTACGACGGCACGATCGAGAAGGCACAGCCCCAGGCAGTCGTCTTCCCGACCAGCGCCGAGCAGGTCTCGCAGGTCGTTCGCATCGCCCTCAACGCCGGGCTGCCGGTGACACCGCGCGGCGCGGGCACCGGCCTCAGCGGCGGCGCGGTCGCCGCGCTGGGCGGCGTGGTGGTTGCGCTGACCCGCATGACGCGAATCGTGGAGGTAGACGCCGCGAACCGCCTCGCCGTTGTCGAGCCCGGCGTCGTCAACCTGGAGCTCTCAAAGGCCGTCGACGGCCTCGGCCTATATTACGCGCCCGACCCCTCGAGCCAGCGCGCCTGCACGCTTGGCGGCAACGTCGCCGAGAACGCCGGCGGGCCCCACTGCCTCGCTTACGGCGTGACGACAAACCACATTCTCGGCCTGGAGGTCGTGCTGCCGGACGGCGAGATCGCCTGGTTGGGCGGCCGCGCGCGAGAGACGCCGGGCTACGACCTTCGCGGCGTTTTCGTCGGCTCCGAGGGTACGCTGGGCATCGCGACGAAGATCGTCGTGCGGCTGCTGCGCAAGTCCGAGGCGACCCGCACGCTGCTCGCGATCTTCGACGAGGTCGATCAGGCGAGCGAGGCCGTCTCGGCGATCATCGGCGGCGGCACTGTTCCGTCCGCGCTCGAGATGATGGACCGCGAGATCATCCGCGCCGTCGAACCGGCGCTGCACGTCGGGTATCCGCTCGATGCTGGCGCCGTTCTGCTGATCGAGGTCGACGGCCTGCGCGAGGCGGTCATCGAGCAGGCCGCGGCTGTGCGGGAGGTCTGCCTCGCCCAGGGCGCACGCGAGGTGCGCGAGGCCGAGGACGCCGCCGAGCGCGAGCGGCTCTGGGCAGGCCGCAAGGGTTCGATCAGCGCGCTCGGCCGGCTCGCGCCGAACTACTACGTGCTGGACGGCGTCGTGCCGCGTACGAAGCTGCCGCAAGTGCTGCGCCGCGTCTACGAGACCTGCGAGCGCTACGGTTTCCCCGTCGCCAACGTCTTTCACGCGGGCGATGGCAACCTTCACCCCAACATCCTCTTCGACGAGCGCCGCCCGGGTGAGACGGCGCGCGTGTTGGAGGTCGGCGCCGAGATCATGCGTCTCTGCGTTGACGCCGGCGGGAGCATCACGGGCGAGCATGGCGTCGGGCTGGAGAAGCGCAGCTTCATGGAGTGGATCTTCTCGGAGGCGGACCTGGCGGCGATGGCGAAGGTGAAGGCCGCCTTCGGTTCGAACGATCTCTACAACCCGTGCAAGCTCTTCCCGACGGGCAAGGGCTGCGGCGAGGTGACGCAGGCGCGGATCGAGCGCGTGATGGCGCAGGTGGGGCCGGATGCGTACATCTAGGGGCCGCTCGGTCTCCTACGACGGAGTTCGCGGTCTGGGGTGGCTGCTGCAGATGGTGCTCGGCGCTGTGGCGGGTGGGCTCGTGGTCCTGCTACTGGCAGTGTTCCGGGTGGATGTCTGCGGCGAGCGCTGGCAAGTTGCGCCGTTGGTGCTCCTCGCGGCGGCCGCACTCATGATGATCCCGATCATTCGACACGGCGCGACGCGGCTGATGTTCGGCACCTGCGCGCTAATAGTCGCTGGCGTCGCGGCATGGATCCTCTATCTTGGCAGCGCGCTGGGGTGCGAGTAGTTGTGTACACGTCTCGGAGACTTTCGATATGAGCGAGTCGCCTTTGCCGCTGACCTCGGATGAGATCACCGTCGAGTGGCTGAACGCGGCGCTAAGCGAGAGCAATGCGTTCAAAGGAGCGACGATTCGCTCGTTCGAACGCGAGGTGATCGGCGAAGGCGTGGGCTTCGTCGGCGAGCTGTCGCGGATCACGCTTCGGTACGACGAGCCATCTGGCGCCGCGCCTCGTTCGCTGATCGCCAAGCTGCCGACACGCGACGATACGGTGCGAAACATCGCGCAGGTCTTCGGCTTCTACGAGCGCGAAGTCCACTTCTACGAAGAGATGGCGGAGCATGTCAGCGTGCGCACGCCGAAGCGCTACTACAGCGCGATGGAGCCCGGATCGGCGCGATTCGTCCTGCTGATCGAGGACCTGGCGCCCGGGCGCTGCGGCGACCAGATCGCCTCGTGCTCGCTGGACGAGGCGAAGCTCGCGCTGACGGAGTTGGCGAAGCTCCAGGCGTCATGGTGGAACAGCCCGAGGTTTGCCGAGTTCACGTGGCTGCCCGCGGTCGACGATCCGATACTGCGCCAGGTCCTGGCGGTGCTCTATCAGCAGTCGTGGCCGTTCTTCGTCGAGAAGTTCAGCGGCCAACTGCCCGACGGGATCTTCGATGTCGGCGAGCGGTTCGGCGCGACCTTCGTGACGTTGGCGGACGGTCTGGGCGCGCGCCCCACCACGATCGTTCACACCGACTTCCGGCTGGACAACATGTTCTTCGAGCTGGCGGACGGCAACCCGTTCGCGCTGGTCGACTGGCAGATAGTGCAGCGAGGCCTCGGCGCGGGCGACGTGACGTACTTCCTGGCAGGCAACTTCCCGATAGAAGTGCGGCGGGCGCACGAGGCTGAGCTTGTGCGCGTCTACCACGACGCGCTGCTCAGTCACGGCGTCTCGGACTACGACTTCGACCAGTGCTGGGAGGACTACCGGCTGGCGGCGCTGTTCATGCTGATCTTCCTCGTCACCGGTCGCGAGCAGGTGGACCTGGGCGCATACAACGAGCGCGCGCAGACACTGATCGACACGATGATGGTGCGCTACACGACGGCGATTCTCGATCTGAACGCAGCCGAGTTCCTGCCGGGCTAGCTGTCTTATGTCGAGTATCCTCTCCCCTGCGGCCAGCCTAGAGCCCGCGCTGAGCGATATCCTCGGCGGCGCCCTGACGTCGGGCGACGCGTCTTACGCAGTGGACGGCCTCGTTGCGACCTTCGTTGCGGCGCCCGGGTCGGCCGAGCAGATCGCGGCGGCGCTCGCGGCGGCCGATGAGCACGGCGCAGCGGTCGTTCCCTGGGGCGCCGGGCGCCACATGGCGCTGGGCAACGTACCGCGGCGGTACGACCTTGCCCTCAGCACGACGAAGCTCGACCGCGTCGTCGAGTACGAGCCTGCCGACCTTGTGTTGACGGTCGAGGCGGGCATGACGATGGGCCAGCTCCAGGCGCTGCTCGCGGAGCATCGCCAGTTCCTGCCGATAGATGCGCCGCCGGAGGCGACGGTCGGCGGACTGCTCGCGGCAGGCGTAAGCGGGCCATCGCGCCACGCGTACGGTCTGCCGCGCGACTGGCTGATCGGCTGTCGCGTCGCGCACGTCGACGGCACGATCTCGAAGGGTGGCGGTCGCGTCGTGAAGAACGTCGCGGGCTACGACCTCCCGAAGCTCGCGATCGGTTCGCTGGGCACCCTGGGCGTGATCGTGGAGGCGACGGTCAAGGTGGCGCCGCTTCCGCCAAGGCACGAGACGGCCTTCGTCACGTGTGCGTCGCTGGAGGCGGCCGGCGCGCTCGTCTCCGCCGCCGACGATCGCGGCCTGGCGCTGCGCGCCGTCGCGATCGCCGACGTCGCGGCAGCGAGCGCGCTGCTCAACGTGCCGTTCGCCGGGGCTGCGCTTGCCGGGTTCTGGCTCGCCGGGCCTGCGTCGGCGGTCGAACGCACGCGCCGGGAGCTGGGCCAGCTCGGTGGCGAGACGCAGCGGCTCGACGACGCGGCGTCCGAGCAGTGGTGGGCGCAACTGAGCGAGCCGAATGTTGTCGAAAGCGCGATGACGCTTCGAGCGTCGCTCACGCCTACCAGCGTCGTGGAGTTCATGCGCCACCTCGCCGAGATCGGGCGCGAGCTGGGCGTGAGCATCGCCACCGTCGCCTACCCGACGACCGGCCTCGTCCTCGCGAGCGTGGCCGAGGCGCCGCCGGGCGAGCTCGTGAGGATCGTCGAGCGCGCGCGCAAGTTCGCAGTCGAGGCAGGCGGCACGCTCGTGATCACATCAGCGCCCGTCGATGTGAGGAAGCGTATCAATGTATGGGGCGACCCTTCGGCGGGCTCCCGCCCAGGCGAGTCTGCGACAGGGCAGGCTCCTGGCAGCGCCCTATCGCTGATGCGACGCGTCAAGGAGCAGTTCGATCCACGCGGCACGATCAATCCGGGCCGCTTCATGGGAGGGCTGTAGCGTGGTCGAGCCGCATACCGAGATCGTCGACCGGCCGTCGCCGGAGGACCTGAGCCAGTGCGTGCACTGCGGCTTCTGCCTCCAGCAGTGCCCGACCTACCTGCAGCTCGGCCTCGAGACCGATTCGCCGCGCGGCCGCATCCACCTGATCCGCGCCGTCGCCGAGGGCCAGGTCGAGCCGACGCCGTCGCTGGTCGGCCATCTCGACCTCTGCTTGCAGTGTCGCGCCTGCGAGACTGCGTGCCCCTCGAGTGTGCCGTTCGGCCGGATCATGGAGTCGGGCCGGGCGATGCTGGTGCAGCAGGGCAACGTGCCGTTCGCCTGGCGGCTGCGCGTCTGGCTGCTCAAGCAGACGCTCCCCTACCCGGCGCGACTGCGGGCGCTCTTCGGCTTGCTGCGACTGTACCAGCGCAGCGGCCTCCAGCGTTTGCTGCGAGCGACGCGCCTGCTGCGGGCGCTGCCAGGCGGCCTCGCTGATGCGGAGTCGATGCTGCCGGACGTGCCCGCGCGGGCCTACAGGGCTCCGGCCGCCACCGACGACGCCGGAACTCGACGCGTCGCGCTGCTCACGGGCTGCGTGATGCCGATCCTGTACCCGCGCACACACGAGGCAACGGTGCGCGTGCTGGCGCGCAACGGCATCGACACGGTCGCCCCGGCGGAGCAGCGCTGCTGCGGCGCACTCAGCCTCCACGCCGGCGATCGCCGCACCGCGCGCGACCTGGCCCGGCGCAACATCGATGCGTTCCTCTCAGCGAACGTCGAGGCCGTCGTCGTCAACTCGGCCGGCTGCGGGTCGACGCTGAAGGAGTACGGCGAGCTGCTGGAGCGCGACGAAGCGTACGCCGTGAAGGCGCGCCGCTTCTCGTCGCTGGTGCGCGACGTGAGCGAGTACCTCACTGAGCTGCCCTTCCAGGCGCCAAAGGACTCCCTGCCGAAACGGGTGACCTACCAGGACTCCTGCCACCTGGTGCACGCGCAGCAGGTGCGCTCCGCTCCCCGCGAGCTGCTGCGCTCGATCCCGGGCCTGGAGCTGATCGAGCTGGAGACGCCGGACCGCTGCTGTGGCAGCGCGGGCGTCTACAGCTTCGCCCAGCGCGAGATGTCGCTCCGGCTGCTCGACGACAAGATGCGGGACGTGGCGGCGACCGGCGCGCCCGTGATCGCGACCGCGAACCCCGGCTGCATGATGCAGCTCGAGGCGGGCCTGCGGCGGCACGGGCTGGCGGGACGCGTTGTTCATGTGGTCGAGCTGCTGGACGAGGCGTACCGGGCGGAGGAGGTATGACACTGATGCGTGAGTTGCTCCTAGACTTCGCGACAGTTGGCCGTACCGCGGCGCGCATCATCGCGGTCGTCGTCGTACTAGCGTGTACTTACCTGACGCTGGTCGTTATCGCAACGCTCATCTGCGACTCCAGATCGGAAGAGGCGCGGCCGCTGGAGACCTTCTTCTGGATCATTCTGCCTGTTCCCGTACCGCTCCTGCTTGGAGTTCTGTTCGGCAGGCGGATTCCGGGATCAGAGCTTCTGCTGATCAGCATCGGTTCAATAGTCGCGGCTTCTGGGGCGCTGCTCTGGTGGGTCGGCGGGGTCGTCTGGATGCCTCTAGGTTGGATTGTCCTCATGCTTGGTTGCGGCAAGATGGCACGGGTCCGAATCTGGCCAGGCGTAAGGCGGGCGTGGCTGGATCAGCCTGACGATGGTTCCCTGCGGGCCGCGCTCATCAGCGCGCCGAGTACCAGTCCTCGCGGCTTGACCGAAGAGTTCTGGCGTTGGCTCAACAGGCCTCAGCCGCCGCGGAGCTTGTCGTGACCGCGCCCATCCACATCCGAGGGCAAGCCGGCGACGTGGCGCGGATCGTGCTGCTGCCAGGCGATCCTGGCCGGGCGACGCGCGTCGCGGAGCGGCTGGACGGCGCCCGCTGCTACAACGAGTTCCGCGGGCTGCTCGGCTACACGGGCGCGTACAAGGGCGTGCCTGTCTCCGTGCAAACGACAGGCATGGGCGCGCCGTCCGCCGCCATCGTTGTCGAGGAGCTGGCGCTGCTTGGCGCGAAGACGGTCGTCCGCATCGGCACGTGCGGCGGCGCGGGGCCGGACGTGCGCCCGACGGACCTGATCGTGGCGACGGCGGCGTGTCCCATCGAAGGCACGACGCGCCTCTACGTCGACGGCGATCCGTACGCGCCCGCCGCCTCGTTCCGCGTCGTGCGGGCGCTGGTCGACGCCGCTGAGCGGCTCGGCGCGCGCCATCACGTCGGCCTTGTTGCGACGGAGGACGCCCTCTACGCTGTCACGCCGGAGTGGCGCGAGCGCTGGGCGGCGCGCGGTGTGCTGGCGCAGGAGATGGAGGCCAGCGCCGTCTTCACGGTGGCGGCGCTGCGCGGGCTGGGGGCGGGCTGCCTGCTCGTCGCGTCGAACTCCGCCGGCCAGCACGAACGCCTGCCAGACAGCGAGCTGGAGGACGCGATCGACCGCATGATCGACGTGGCGCTAGCGGCGGCCGCGGCGTTATCTGGGCCAGCCGCGTAGCCGGCCACGTCCCGACTATTGCCACAGATTCACACAGATGAAACACAGATTTTGGCCAGAACGACGGTGCCTCGAACCTGTCTGTGTCAATCTGTGATCATCTGTGGCCCACGGCTCACTGAAGGCGCTTCTCGTACCAGGCGACGTCCCAGTAGCGGTCGAACTTGCGCCCGACGTCGTGCATGACACCGGTGAGCGTGAAGCCGAAGCGCTCGTGGAGGGCGGTCGAGGCGTCGTTGGGCAGCGTCATGCCCGCGATTGCGAGGCGCAGGTCCTCGTCGCGCACGGCGTCGAAGAGGGCGCCGTAGAGCAGCGCGCCGATGCCGCGGCCAGTGGCCTCCGGCGCGCAGTAGATCGTGACTTCGATGGTCGTGTCATAGGCTCGGCGGTCGCGGAACTTGTGTGAGCCGGCGTAGCCAAGCACGACGCCGTCCTGCTCGGCGACGAACAGCCGGTGCGGGCCGCGCTCGGCGAACTGCGCGAGCCACTCCCGGCGCTGCTCGACCGTGTACGGCTCGATATCGAAGGTGATCGGTGTGGTGAGAATGTAGTGGTTGTAGATCTCGGTCAGGCGCGGCAGGTCGTTGTCACGCGCGTGGCGGACGGTGGCATCGATGGCGCTCGCGCTCGTCGGTCGGGAGGCATCCATGGTGGAGCGATCATAGCACCACCCAAGGCGCGCAAGGTTACAGTCGGGTTACGAATCGGATAGCACCAGCTCCCTCGCCGCACGTTCCGTACCCATTGCGCCACTTTCTTGGACGTTGCCCAATGAGGATAGTCCTCGGCCTTGAGGATGCCCGCGCTTTCCTTCAGCGCTCACCTCAGTCGCTCGCGACGAACCCGCTCCTGAGCCGCCTCGGCTACAAAGGCCGCTCGCTGCCGTTTGCCGACCATCTCGTCGATGGCTAGCGCTAGGTCGCCCGGTATCGTTACACGAGTTCCCATGGTGATATCATCATCTCAGGTTGGCGCCAGCCTATCAAGCGGAAGTCTTGGCCACGCCTAAGCCTGGCCTTCGGTTGGTGCTTCGGCCTCTTCCGGCGCCTCCACTGTCAGGTGCGCCGCGACAGCATCGATCTGCTCGTGGAGGGGGCGCGCGGTCTCCACCACCATGTGCGAGCCGAAGGGCAACTCGTCGACCGGCTCGCGGCGCTCCTGCTGCTGCTGGTAGATCTCCCATCGCCCGTCCGAGACGACGCGCTCCCCGCCCCGGCGCTCGCTCAGCCGCTCCCAGACGACCGACTCGTCCGCCTCGCACTCCAGCGCCAGGAACCGAGCGTCCGTCTCGAACGCGAGCCGCAGCGCGCCCTCGCGCTGGTCGCGACGCAAGTACGACGCGTCGAGCACCACCGGCCTGCCGCGCTCGAGCCAGGATCGCGCTTCGTCGAGGAGCGCCTGGTAGGTGTGCTCCGTGACCTCCGGGCTGTAGATCCCCTGCTCGTACTCGTCCCAGTGGCGCTCGGTCGATTCGATGCCGAGCAGCCGCTTGCGCGTCACGTCGGATGAGAGGATGGCGGCGCCCAGCCGCGCCGCGAGCGCGTTCGCCAGGTGGCTCTTGCCGCTGCCCGTCACGCCGATGGTGATCAGCAGCGTCCGCGGCGTCAGCTCGGTCGCGTAGCGATGCGCAAGCGCGAAGTAGCGCCGGCAGCCTTCGGCGACGCGCGCCTTCTGCGCCTCGTCGATCTCCGGCTGGTCGAGTTGGAAGCCGTCGACCTTGCCACGCACGTAGGCGCGGTAGCATTTGTAGAAAGGCAGCACGAGCGGCAGCGTCGAGTCAAGCGTCGCGCCGAGGTACGCACCCATGAGCACGTCCGAGAGGTCCTGCCGCCCGCGGTCCTCAAGGTCCATCGCCAGGAAGGCGATGTCGGCTGCAACATCCGAGAAGCGGAAGCGCTCGTTGAACTCGATACAATCGAAGATGCAGACGCCGTCGTCGACGAAGCAGACGGCGTCCGCGCGCAGGTCGCCGTGGCAGTCGCGCGCGCGGCCCTCGCGGACGCGTAGCTCGAAGAGTGCGGCGTCGTCTTCGGCGATCGATTCGATGAACGCCTGGATCTCGTCGAACTGGTGGCGGGTGATCGTGCGGCCGATGAACGGTTCGGTCTGCTCGAAGTTCTCGCGCCAGTTGACCAGCGCCGTCTCCAGCCCGCCGTACGTGTCGATCTCATCGCTGCGCTCCGACGCGGCGTGGAAGTCGGCGACCGTGCGAGCGAGCCGCGACACCATGTCGGGCGTGACCCCATCGCGATCCAGGAGCGGCGTCATCATGCCCTCGTCGGGCAGGCGGCGCATCTTCACCGCGTACTCAGCGACGCTGCCCTGCGCGTCGACCTTCAGCTCCCCCTCAACGTAGGCGATGGGCACGACGCCAAGGTACGTGCTGGAGCAGAGGCGCCGGTTGAGGCGCACCTCCTGCTCGCAGAAGTGACGCCGCTTCTCCAGCGTGCTGAAGTCGAGGAAGCCCAGGTCGAGCGGCTTCTTCACTTTGTAGACGAAGTCGCCCGCGAAGATCAGGTACGAGATGTGCGTCTGGCGCAGCTCGATCTCACCGGTCGAGTGCGGGTACGCGTCGGGCGAGAGGAGCGCCTGGATCTGCGGCGACAGCGCGGGTTCCGCCATGGCTACGAAGGCACGTCGAAGGGCGTCTTGAAGCCGTCCGGCTCGTACGCCCCCAGGACGATCAGCTCGAACGGGCCGTAGCCAACCTTGTCGCCCACGCGGTACTCGCAGACCGTCTCCGTCTGGACGTGGACACGCTCGACTGCGTTCGGGTCGTTCAGGTCCCAGCGTTCGCCTTCGACGACGAGCGGGCCGTGGTACTGCCCGCCTCGCCAGCCACTGGTGTAGGCGTAGCCGGCACCCTGCATGAAGAGGAGGCGCTGCGGACGCGCCTCGATGACGAGCTCGCGGCCGTCCGGCCCTTCGAGCGTGAGGGAGCCGCCGTCGAAGACGCGCGTGCCCGGCTTCATCTTGATGTCGTGTCGCACAACCCGGAGCTGCTCGGGCTCGCGCTCGCTTTCGTAGGGGAAGGCGCGCACGGCGATCTCGTGCCAGCGCCGGCCGTCCGTCTCCTCCGAGACGCTGTACAGGATCGCCGAGTCGTCGAACTGGACCGGCGCCCAGTTCCAGTAGAAGCCGCCCATGCGGCCGTCGCCGGACGGCGCGCTCGCCGGCTCGCGGTCGCCGACGGGGCGGATCCCCCACGAGCGGTCACGGGCGCCCCAGAACGCCTCCGGCGTCACGTCGTAACGCTTGTCGCCGACCGTGAGCGTGCCTTCCCAGCGCCCGACCTGGGTCAGGCGCGTGTAGTCCATCACCACGCGATTGCCCGCGCGGCGGAAGAAGTGCGGCTCCTGGAACGGGAAGTGAGCGCCCTCGAAGGTGAGGTCGAAGTCCAGACCCCACTCGTTCGGCTCGCAAGCGACGCGCAGGCGGCGCAGCCCTTCGAGCACCTCGATGTGGATCGGCCCGGCGTTCGTCGCCGCCCGGTCGTGGCCGAGGGCGCGTGAGGCGCGCACGACCCACTGGGCGTCGCCCTGCGTGGCCGTCGCGAACGCGTCTATGACGCCGATGTTCGGGAAGACGCCGAGCGCCACGACGAGAAAGACCTCGCTCTTCAGGTCGAAGCAGGAGAAGTAGTAGCGGTCGTAGAAATTGCGGTCGCTCGTCGCGGCGCGGTCGAGCGTCTCCGCGGTCTGGTGGATCGGGTAGTCGTCGAAGGGGGTGAGCACGTCCTCCTCCTGCTGAGCTTCGCGCGACGCGGGTAGTGTAGCGGGAGAAGGGGTCTGAGCGAAATGCGACGTCTATGCAGCCGACCGGTGAGCCGTTGGCTCGATCGGGCGCGCTTGGGGCGCAGGACTGGGTGTCGACTGGGCGGGGCGGCCCGCGGGGTCCTGCATCGCGGCCGCGAGCAGCTCGCGGTCAGGCAACCCGCCGCCCACGGCGAAGTTGTATGCTACGAACCCGATTGTGTTCGCGAATCTCTGCAGCGGCGTGGTCTCCATCAGCTATCTCCTCGACTGTTCGATTTCCTTCACTCCCCACGATACGGGACGACCGGGCTGCGCGGGTTACCGGCCTGTGTCACTCTGGTTAACGATGTGTTACGCCGCCGACGAACGCAGGGGCCGGCGCGAACCGCCGCCCCTCGTGGCTTGTGAACTTGTGGGTGCTAGCCAGCTCGGCCCTTCATCAGCGCGTAGCCCGCAGCGAGCGCTCCTGCGAGGCCGAGGGCGCCCAACGCGGCGAAGCCGACCAGGCTATCACTGTCGGCGCTGCCTGAGGTCGGCCCGCCGGTGGGCGGGAGCTGGATCGACTCCTCGGTAGCGGTCGGCTCCGGCTCTTCGGTGGCAGTGGCAGTCGATGTGGGCGGAACCACAGCGACGAAGCTCCCGGCCTGCAGGAACACCGCCGAGTCGTAGCTCTCGTCGCTCGCGTCAGCGATAGCCAGCTTCATGTGGTTCGTCGTGCCGGGCGTCGCGGCGGACTGACAGGTGAGCACCGTCGTCAGGCCGTCCATCTCCGTGTTGATCGACCCGCCGCCGTCGTCCAGGTCGTTGTTGCGATAGAGCTCGGCATGAGATGGCGTCGGGTCTTCGCCCGTGTCCGGGTTGCCGTTGTTGATCGTGTTGACCGACACCGGATCGCTGTCCACCATCGCGCAGTTCTCGCCGTTGATGAAGAACGCGAAGACATCGTTGAACTCGGTGTTGACGTACTCGTTGTACTCGTCGGAGGCGAAGACGTACTGGAACGCGACCGCGTCCGTGTTCGGGACGAAGTCGAACTCCAGCACCGACGCGTCGAACGTCTCGAAGCCGGACAGCGCCTCCAGGTCCGTGTCGCCCGCGCTGCCAAAGGACGTGGTGATGCTATCGTCCACGTTGGGCCCGACGACGGAGCTGACGGCGCCTGAGCTGAGGATGACGCCCGAACCGAAGCCGATGATGTTAGCGGCGCCGGTGAACTCGCCGCCTGCCGCCTCGTCGCCGGTGTAGGTGACGTTGGAGATGGCGATGCCCTCGCCTACCAGGTCGTTCGCCAGGTCGGACGGTTCGAGGGCTCCCGTGAGGTCGTCGACCGTGAGCGCCGAGCCGGCCTGGGCGCTCATCGCGACGAACATCGCGACGATGAGCCCGACGACGAGCGCCAAACTGGTGGTGATCGTGAGGTTTCGTGGCCGCATAGTGGTTCCCTCCATACTACGGCGTGCTCGCCAAGTCCTAACGTTGCTGTCAAGAGTATCCTGCCTGTCGCCTTGAGGGTCAATACTGAAGTACGAGTATCCCAGGCCAGGCGTAGCGACGGCGTCGAAGGGCGCGCTATCATACGGCTAACGTTCCGTCGCGAAGCTGAAGGAGCCGCTCATGACCACCGCCGTCGAGCCGCGAGAGCACACCGTCGAACTGCGCGGGCTGCGCTTCCACTATGTCGAGTGGGGCGAGGGCCGTGCGACGGGCGGCGCGCCGCCAATCGTCATACTGCACGGGCTGAGCAGCACGGGCCGCATCTGGGACGGCCTCGCGCGGGCGCTGCAGGACCGCTATCACCTCTTCGCGCCGGACCAGCGCGGCCACGCGGCGACGTCGTGGCCCGAGGCCGCCGACTACACCACCGACGACCTGGTGGGTGACGTGGAGGCGCTCGTCGAGGCTTGGGGGCTCGACCGCTTCGTGCTGATCGGCCTCTCGATGGGCGGCATGAACTCGATGGCCTACGCAGCGCGCCACCCGGAACGCGTGACGCGCCTCATCGCCGTCGACATCCCGCCCAGGGTGCACCGCGACCTCGACCCGATGCGCCCCTTCTACAAGAAGATCGCCGAGGAGGGCCACCCGACGTTCGACTCGCCGGACGACGCGATCAAGCTGATCCGCGCGACGAACACGATCACGTTCGACGAGGCGCTGCGCCACCGGCTGCGCTACATCCTGAAGCAGCTCCCGGACGGCCGCTGGACGTATCGATCCGACCCGCGCATCAGCTACCATTGGACGCCCGCCGACTTGTGGGACGAGCTGTCGAAGATCACGGCGCCGACGCTGATCGTGCGCGGCGGCCAGTCGAACGTGCTCAAGGAATCGACCGTCGAGAAGATGCTCGCCGCCCTGCCCAACGGCCAGGCCGTCTGCATCGAAGCAGCGGGCCACACCGTGCCCGAAGACACGCCTGCGGAGTTCATCGCGGCGGTGGAGGCGTTCCTGGCGGGCTAGGACGAGGCGACCCGAGGCGACCGGCAATCGCCCTTGGCATTGCTCGTCCGCGCTTTGGCCGGGGCTCTGCTCGATTTCACTACTGCTGGCCAGGCCCTCGCCTGTTGTGGTAAAATTCAGACCAGAGCAGACCAGAATTGAGGTGACCAATGAAGCAGGTCGGCGTCTACGAAGCCAAGACGAAGCTTCCCAGCCTCCTTGACGATGTGGAGCGTGGTCAGAGCGTGACTATTACCCGCCACGGGCGCCCTGTCGCCCGCCTAGTTCCCATCTCGAGGCGGCAGCGCTCCGTGAAAGAGGTCATCGAAGCGATAGAGGAGTTCCGCAAGGGTCACACGCTTGCCGGCCTCACCGTTCGTGAGCTGATCGAAGAGGGACGGCGTCACTGATGGCGTTCGTTCTCGATGCCTCAGTGGCCCTGGCCTGGTCATTCCGCGACGAACAGAGCGCATACGCGCACCGAGTTCTCCGCCGTTTGCATGACGACCCAGCGCTCGTGCCAGCCGTCTGGGCGCTCGAAGTTGCAAACGGGCTCCTCGTCGCCGAGCGGCGGGGTCGCTTCACCGTTGCGGACGTAGCCCAGGCCTGTCAGGACCTAGCGGAGCTGCCCATCGAGTCGAGCGATCTAGCGCACGATCAGGCGCTAGGCCCGGTGCTCGACCTTGCCCGGGCGCACGCGTTAAGCGCGTACGACGCCGCCTACCTTGAATTGGCGATGCGCGAAGGCCTGCCGTTGGCCACCGAGGACGCCGATATGCAGGCGGCGGCGCAGCGCGTCGGTGTGCCGCTCGTGGCGTGAAGCCTGGCCGATGACCCGAGGTCGGTAACAAGGTGCCGAGGAGGTGGGAAGAACGATGGCAGTCTGGCTAGTGCGCGCCGGTGGACTGGGAGAGAGCGAAGACATTGCTCTCGACAACAACGTGGTGGTAATTGGCTGGCCTGAGTTAGGCGATTTGTCTCGGATCCAGACGCGAGAAGAGTTGGACGGGCTCTGTCGCGAGACGTTTCCGGATGCCAATCGGTCGAAGATTGCAAACTGGGTCGGCCAACTCTGGGCCTTTCGGGAACGGATCGAGCCGGGCGACTTGGCCGTTCTTCCACTAAAGCGCCGTGCGGCCATCGCAATTGGCCGCGTCACAGGCACGTACCAGTATCGACCTGACTTGGCACAAGACGCGCGGAACACGCGCTCTGTGGAGTGGCTCGTTAAGGACCTCCCACGAAACTCTCTCGAGCAGGACATCTTGTACTCCCTTGGGGCCTTCATGACCGTCTGCAAGATCTCGCGGAACAACGCGGAGGAGCGGATCAAAGCAGTGTTGGAAGGTAGACCGCCACCTCGGGCGGCGTCCTCGGAAGGCGAGGCCGGTGAAGAAGGCCCCAGGATTGATGGCGAGCCACCGGAAGACATCGATCAGTTTGCTCGCGATCAGATCCTCACGTTCATCGGTCGCAGGTTCCGAGGCCATGCCCTAGCTACGCTTGTCACCGCTGTTCTCCAGGCGCAGGGTTACAAGACGGAGATGTCGCCTCCAGGCGCTGACGGCGGTGTGGACATTACGGCAGGACGCGGGCCCATGGGATTCGACACTCCGAGGCTGTGCGTGCAGGTCAAATCAAGCGACAGCCCGGTCGACGTAAGGGTTCTCCGAGAGCTGCAAGGAGTCATGAAGAATTTCGGGGCCGAACAAGGGCTGCTTGTGGCCTGGGGTGGCTTCAAGGACTCGGTTGCGAAGGAGGCCCGTCAACGCTTCTTTGAGCTCAGGCTGTGGGACTCGGGCGACCTGGTAAGAGCGCTGCTCGAATTCTACGACCAGCTTCCTGAGGACCTACAGGCCGACCTACCGCTCAAGAAGATATGGATTCTTGTGCCTGAGGAGTAGCCATGGGCTCCCTCTGGCGCCAGCCACGCGCCCTGAGCCCTCTAAGCCGGGTCCACAACTTCATGCATCTCGGCCCGCGTCGCGTAACGCTCCCCCCTGCCACGAGACGGTCGCGAGCGGGTGGCGGTCGAGGGGGAGGGCGAGGCGGCCGTCCGGCTGCGGTTCGAGGCGCTCGGTGAGGGCCTCGCGCAGGCGCTGACGGCGCGCGGCGTCGTCGCCGGCGGCGACCGTCTCGGCGAAGCCCTCGACCGCCACGTCGAGCGATGCGTAGCCGCGCGGCGTCTCCACCCACGCGACCTCCACGTTGGCGTAGCAGCCGAGCTGGTGGAGCAGGTTGACGGCATCGATGTAGGTCGGCTGCGGCAGGCGCGGCTGCTCGTGCACCGCCGCCCACAGCCCGATCGAGTCGAACCAGGGCTGCCGCACCATCAGGTGCAGGCAGCAGAGGCGCCGCGCGTGGGCGTCGAGGGCGCGCAGGAACGGCGCGACGTCTTCGATCGGGTAGAGGACGTGGGCGGAGATGACGACGTCGGCCTCCGGCGCGTTCGCGGCGATGTCGGGCCATGCGCCCTCGATCACGTCGACGTTCGTCAGGCCCTGCTCGGCGGCGTCCTCCCGAAGGAAGCGCAGCATGGCCGCCGACGGGTCGACGGCGGTGACGCGCCTGGCGTAGGGCGCCAGCGCGACGGTGTGGCGACCGGTGCCGGCGCCCACGTCGAGCACGGTGTCCTCGGGCCGGAGGCGGCGCAGCACGTACTCCAGGAACGGGTCGCCCGCCGCGCTCGCGTCCTTGGCGAACCGGCGATAGCTCTCGGCGCGCCGCGCCCAGTAGTCGTCGGTCGTGCGACCCTGCGCGGCGCAGGCCGCGTCGTGCTGCTCGCGCCTGGCGACGACGATGCGCCGCCAGCGGTCGACGTGGTCGATGGGCTCGGGCGAGGACGACGTCATTCGAGGCCTAGCGTTATGTCGAGAACTGCCCGCCCCAAGGCGAGCGCGCGGCCACTATAGCAGGTCGAGGGCCTCGGAGCTTAGCCGGTCGCGCGGAGCGGGCGCTGCCGACCTGCGAGGAGGTCGAGCGCGGCCTGGGCCGAGGCCGGCGTGCTCACGCCGAGGGCGTCCTGAACGGCGAGCCCGTCGCAGAGGGCGAGCAGCGCGCCCGCGGTCGATGAGTCGAAGAGCGCCGTGAGCTGCTCGCGCCACGCGTCGTACGCCTGCGTGAGCGCGGCGCGCACGGATGCGCTGCGTTCCGCCTGGGCGACGAACTCGACGAAGAGCCGCGCATCCTGCCCGGACGAGCCCAGCGCCTCCACGGCGCCGCCCAGCCCTGATGAGCGCCGGCTAGCGTCCGCGAGCCGCTGGGTGCGCGCGCGGCCCCAGCCGTCGATGAGCAGGAGCAGCGCCTCCTCCTTCGACTCGAAGTGGAAGTAGAAGGCGCCCTTGCTCACCTCCGCCGCCTGGGCGATGTCGTCCACAGTCGCCCCCTGGTAGCCGAGTACGGCGAAGACGCCTCGCGCCGCCTCGATCAGGCGGTGGCGGGTGCGCTCCGCGCGGAGCTGCTGTAGAGGGCCTTTCCTGGCTGTCATTGGGCTTCTCTAGAAGTATCGTCCGCCAGCTTCTTTCCGCGAAATGCTGCTGACACCGCTTCAGAAGGTCGAAAAACCCTTAGGGGGAAACCCTGTAACGACAGCGTCCTTGAGGCGTTAGTGCTTTGGTGCCAAGGAACGGCCCCCGCCATTCAGGCGAGCAGTAGCGGCAGGGAGCGCCTGACAATTTCATATCGAGGCGTCGACAAAGGGCAAACCCTTCGAAAGAGGGGGGCGCAAAGCCACGGGCCTACCGCTCGCAAGAGGAGTCAGGGCCGCCGGGCTGCCGAATCGCCAGATTTGACAACCCCACCCCTTCGCTCCTCACCAAGCGCCCTACTCGTCCGAAGTCGCACGAGTCGCCGCCGCTGGTCGCCACAGGCGGCCGAGGGGGAACGAACATGGCCACGCGAGAAGAGACGATCCTGCAGCACCTGCCGCTGGTGGCGTTCGTCGTGAACCGGCTCTCCGCCGACCGGGCCCGGACGCTGGGCTTGGACCGCGAGGACGCGATGAGCTACGGGATTGAGGGCCTGATTCAGTCCGTGGACGCCTTCGACCCCAGCCGGGGCACCAGCTTCGCCAGCTTCGCCGTGCGGCGCATCCGGGGCTCGATCCTGGATGCGATCCGCCGCCAGGACCCGCTGCCGCGCTCGCTGCGGCGCAGCACCCGCGAGGTGGAGCACACCGCGCAGGAGCTGGCAGCCCAGCTCGGCCGCTGGCCCACCACCAAGGAGCTGGCAATCCGAATGGGCACGACGCCCGACGCCGTCCAGGAGGTCCAGAAGCATGCCTCGTCGCGCTTTGTTTCGCTTGAGCACGTCCTCCAGGACCGCTCGGGCGACGGCGGGAGCCAGCGCTGGGACCCTGTCGACGAGGACGAACGGGGCGACCCGGCGAAAGCTGTCGAGCGGCGCGCCTCGCTCTCGCTCCTCCAGCTCGCGGTCGACCACCTCAGCGAGCGGGACCGCGCCATTCTCCAGCTTCGCTACGGCGAATCTCGCCCCTTCCATGAGGTGGGCCGCATGCTCGGTCTCTCAGAATCGCGGGTCTGTCAGCTTCACAAGCGCATCCTGGGCCAGCTTCGCAAGCAGCTCGCAGTGGCGCTGGAGGAAGCGGCGTAGCATCAGGCCAATTCCGCTACAGGGGGCTTCCGAATCTGCCGATAACAAAACAGAGGCGCCTAACGGCCTCGTCCGCGGCGCCGCGCCACGATGAACGAGAGGCAATCTCGGCTGCCGCTCCCGACGAACGGCCAGCGAGAGGCAGGCGAAACGCTCGCTGAGCCTGAGCTGCCCTCGCATCCTGTTAGCCCGACCCAGGCGTCCAGCGAACGGCTGAACTGGCGAGTCGCCCTGTACATCGCCCTCGTAGTAGCAGCGGCCGCACTTTGTGTTTGGTACTACGCCCCCCGGACGACGACCGAAGGCTGGCAGGGCTTCGTCGCGCTGATCATCCTGGCGATCGTCTTCGAGCGTGTCGGCATCCAGATCTACGGCGAAACGCACGTTTCGGCCGGCGTGGTCGCGCTCTTCGCCATCTCGATCCTGTACGGCGCTCCCGGCGTGACCATCGCTGCGCCGCTGGTCGTGCTGGCGGCGGAGACGCGAACGCGCAGTCCCTGGTACGGCCGCTTCTTCGACATGAGCAGCTACACGCTGGCGAACGTCGCCTCCGCCCTCGTCTTCCACGTACTGATCGACATCGACAGCGGCGTGGACGGCTGGTGGGTGCCGGCGGCGATCATCGCCATCGCCGCGAACTACGCGGTCAACATTCCTATCGTGAGCATCGAGGTCAGTCTCGAGTCCGGCGAGTCGTCAGTGGCGGTCTGGCGAGAGCAGCACCAGTGGCTGGTGCCTTACTACCTGGTCTTCGGACTGCTCGCGCTGGCGCTGGCGACGGCCTACGCGGCCCTCGGCGTCTGGGGGATCATGGCGTTCGTGGCGCCGCCGCTCATGATGCGCTTTGCCCTTCACCAGTTCGTGAACAAGACGGAACAGACGGTGCTGGAGCTGAAGCAAAAGAACAACCAGCTCGAGGCCGCGAACAGCGACATTCTGGAGATGACGCGCCAGCTCACCGAAACGTATGGTGGAACGCTCGAGGCGCTCGTGCTGGCACTCGACGCACGCGATCGCGAGACGAAGGGCCATTCGCTCCGCGTCGCAGATTACGTGATGGCTGTCGCTCGCGAGCTGGGCATGAGGGAGGGCTCGCAGGAGTGGGTCGACACCCAGCGTGGCGCGTTGCTGCACGACGTCGGCAAGATCGGCGTGCCTGACCAGATCCTCCACAAGCCGGGCCCGCTCACGCCTGAGGAATGGGACGAAATGAAGCGCCACCCGGGCATCGGGCATGAGATGCTGCACGACATCGCCTTCCTCTCTGGGGCTGCCGAGATCGTGCACGCCCACCACGAGCGCTTCGACGGGAAGGGCTACCCGCGCGGACTATTGGGCGACGAGATTCCCCTTGGCGCCCGGATATTCGCCATCGGCGATACGCTGGACGCCATGACGTCGGACCGGCCGTACCGGAAGGCGCTGCCGGCGGAGGTCGCTCGCTGGGAGATCTTGCGGCACAGCGGCACACAGTTCGACCCGCAGGTCGTGCAGGCGTTCTTGCTGGTCTTCGACCAGTTGGCGAAGAAGGCGGAAGAGGACCACGAAGGGGAGCACGTGAGAGCTGCCTAAGACGGCCCCCAACCAGACAACAAGAAGCGCGGCAAACGCCGCGCTTCTCTCTTTGCAGCCGTTGGGACGTGCGCCCCGCTACCCTACCACCAGCGGCGGACGCCGAGGACGGTGGAGGCGTGCGGCGCGAGCGCTGCCGCTGCCAGCAGAGCCACCGCAGCTACTGTCCAGATGAGCTTCATTGCTCTACCCCCTTCCTTGCCAACGTTCTGACCAGTCAGTCTTGTTCTATGTCAACTAGACCGACCTGTCAACGATTGCGTGGCAAGAGGCTGCGCTAGGGGTCACTTAGGGCTTCGGTAAACTGATGCTGCGGGACTCGCGTCGCGCTCGAGCCGAGTCCGCCAGGCAGGAGGTTGGCTAGGCGGAATGCTCCCAGCGCTGCCGCCGCCTGTCGCGCTCCAGACGGGCCGCGTTGAGGTCATCGACCGCTGCGGTGAGGGCCTCGTCGGGGTCCGGCGACTGTGCATCGCACACGGCCATGCCGGCGCAGATGCCGATCCAGAGAGGCGTGCTCCGCTTGCCGCGGCGCACGGCCACAGAGTCGCGAGCCAGGCGCTCGTGGAGTCGCTGGATGAACGAGCGCGCGCCAGCCGCCCCGCAGTCCGGCAGGACGAGCGCGAACTCATCGTCGCCCATGCGGGCCACCATGTCGTTCTGGCGTTTGGTTTCGAGTAGGCAAGAAGTCACGTGGAGCAGGACGCTATCACCGGACGGCGGGCCGAACTGCTCGTTGATGCGGGAGAGGTGGTTGATGTCGATGAGCACGACCGCTACGTGGCTACCCGAAACCTCAACGAGGCGGGCTTCCTCCAGTAATCGCTGCGAAAAGAGGTGGAACGTGGGCAGACCGGTCAAGGGATCGACAGGGTCGGCGCCCGGCTTCAGTTCTGCCAGGTTCGGTACCTGGACGAGCGTGGTCTCCTCGTCGTCTTCGTCCTCGCGTGGCGCGCGGAGCAGGAGGAATCCAGCACAGAGCAGCAGCAGCGAGATCCCCGCTAGCGCTCCTACCATCTGGAGAGGCAGGTCGAGCAACTCCTGGACCAGGAAGCCGGCTAGCAGCGGCGTCAAGGCCAGCACGGGCACCAGGACACGCCACAGCGCATCGCCGGACTGGGAACGCCGTCGAACGGTCGTACCCGGGCCCGCTACCCGGACTCTGCTTCGCGCGTGTTCATCGCCCATGGCGCAGGGTGCACACTCCTACTAGGATCATCGGCAGCGGTGGTCCCAAGATATAGCTCCGAGGCCCGCCGGTTGACAGACGACTGGGAGACGCTATGATGAACGCAACAGCCCTTCCTACGGAGACCCACCTGATGCAGATCGACTGGGATAAGACACTCGAGGAGATCCTGGCCGACAAGACGGCCTGCCCGCGCTGCGGCAGCTTCACGGACGACATCGTGGCTGGCTATACGCGTGAGACCTGGGGCGCCGAATACGCGCCTCGCTGCCAGTTCTGTAATCGCCGCGAAGACTGCGATGCGCGCAAGCTGGTCGTGCTCTGCGAGGGCTGCGCCCGGGAGCTTGGCCTGCGCTCTCGAAAGGTCGACCAGGAGACCCTGATGTCGATGCTCCTGAACGACTGTCGCAAGGACCTCGAGGAGTGCCTGGACTATCTAGCGGAATACTGGCAAGAGGACCTGGACGTCCCGCCCGACGAGACGAACAAGCGTTTGGAGGAGTACGATCCGGAGGTCTTTGGCGAGGAGGACGAGGCCCGCCAGCGGCTGGAGGAGGAGTACCTGACCTACCATCGCTGGTTCCGCGATCACCACCTCCGCCTCCCTGAGCCGGCCTGGCGTGCCGAGTACGCGGAGGAGATCCTGGCTCTAGGCTACTCGACGCTGCTGGGTGACTAGCGAGTCGCGCTATGGACCGACCGGTACCGGGGCCCCTCTAGAGGGGCCGTTCTGTTCAGAGGGGGCTCTATGGCCAACGCCGTCCGCGTCCTCCTGCTCTTCGATTCGCGCGGCGGGCTCACCGAGCAGCTCGCCGAGGCGATCGCTGAAGGCGTGCGCGCCGTCCCCGGCACGGAGCTGCGTTACCGGCGCATCGATGAAGCCGATCAGAAAGAGCTGTTGGAGATCGAGGCGCTGATCCTCGGCTCGCCGAACTGGAGCGGCATGACCGGCAAGCTAAAGGACTGGATGGACCACAGCGGCGACCTCTGGGAGACGGGCGAGCTGGCCGGCAAGGTAGGCGCATGCTTCACGGCGGGCTGGTCGCGCTCCGGCGGCACCGAAGCGACGCTGCTCCAGCTCATGCACCTGATCCTGTCCCACGGCATGGTCTTCGTCGGCTTACCGTGGAGCGCGCTGATGCGCCGTTCCGGCTCCTACTACGGCGCGACCGCGCACGGTGAGGTGGCAGAGGACGACCGCGAGCAGGCGCGCGCGCTGGGCCGGCGCGTGGCGGAGACGGCTCTCCACATGGCGACGGTCCGCTAACCGCCGGCTTCGAGGGAGTGCGCGCGCTCCGGCCAGGCGTCGCGGCGCGAACGTGGCGCTGGCTTCGCCGCATCAGCCCCGCTCAACGCCTCGGCGATGCGCTGACGCAGCTCATCCAGCCCCCATCCTCGCTCGGCCGAGATCAGCACAGCGTCCGGCCGGTGCTCCGCAAGCGACGGCTCGTAGGCTGTGAGCTCCTCCAGACTGGTGATCGCCGCGCCATTGCGCTCGGCCAGCAGGTCGACCTTGTTCAGCGCGGTGATGCGCGGCTTGTCGGTCAGCCCGAGCTCCGCGAGCGTGTCATCGACGGTCTGGCCTTGCTGGGCGGCGTTCGGGTGCGTGATGTCGACGACATGAAGCAGGAGGTCCGCTTCCTCCAGCTCCTCGAGCGTCGCGCGGAAGGCAGCGATGAGCTGCGTGGGCAGCTTCTGAATGAAGCCCACCGTGTCGGTCAACAGTGCCGCCCGCCCATCAGGCAGGTGGAGCTTTCGCGTCACAGGATCGAGCGTCGCGAAGAGCTGGTCCTCGACGAAGACGTCGGCGTCGGTCATCGCCCGCATCAGGGTGCTTTTCCCCGCGTTCGTGTAGCCGACCAACGCCACGATTGGTACGCCCGAACGAGATCGTTGCCGCCGGTAGAGCGAGCGTTGGCGGCGCACGGCCTCGATCTCGCGCTTCAGTCGAGTGACCTTGTTGCGCACCAGGCGGCGGTCCGTCTCCAGCTGGGTCTCGCCGGGGCCGCGCACGCCCATGGCGCCCTGCCGCCCACTGGTCCCGAGCCGTTCCAGGTGGCTCCACTGCCCGGCCAAGCGTGGTAGCAGGTACTCCGATTGCGCCAGCTCCACCTGTAGCCGCCCCTCGCGCGTGTTCGCCCGCATCGCGAAGATATCGAGGATCAGGGCGGTACGGTCGAGCACCTTCACCTTGAGCGCGTTCTCCAGGTTGCGCTGCTGTGAGGGCGACAGCTCGTCATCGAAGACGACGACGGTGTAGTCGAGGGTATCGAGCTGGGCAACGATCTCCGCAAGCTTGCCCTGGCCGACGTAGTGAGCCTGGTGCGGGCGCTGCAGGCGCTGGCTCGTCCTGCCAACGATCCTGCCGCGGGCAGTGCGCACGAGCTGCGCCAACTCGTCGAGCGAACTCTCGGTATCCCATCTACTCGTCCGTCGCGAACCGCTAGTGCGTTCGACGGCGACGAGGAGCGCCCGTTCCGGCTCCGGCTGGGTGCTGTAGAGCTTCTTTGCGATGAGGTATTCGCCTCCGCTGGCAGGATAGCATATGGAGTCGGCCGTTATCCGCCCGCTCCAAAGCACCTGAGAGAGATGGTCTTTGGCCTTCGGTCGCCATCGAGTATGTTGGTGGTGATGGCTATAAGCAGACGGGTATCCATGAAGAAGAGGAAAAAGCTTCTTCGGGCAGCTCCCGCGATGCGTGGGGCGCTCTGGAAGAAGTATGGCGATCTCGACGTCACCGAGTGGGTGGCGGAAGCGCGCCAGGGGCTCAAGTAATGTCAGAGCCACCGCCGTGAACGTCCTCGTCATCGGCTCTGGAGCGCGCGAGCACGCTATCGCCTGGAAGCTGCGGCAGTCGCCGCGGCTGAACGATCTGTTCTGCGCGCCCGGCAACCCCGGCATGGCTGACGTGGGCGCGAACCTGCCCATCGCCGACAGCGACTTCGACGGGATCGCGCGCGCCTGCAAAGAACACCGGATCGATCTCGTCGTCGTCGGCAACGAGGACCCGCTGGCGGCCGGCCTGGTCGACCGGCTCGCTGTCGAAGGCGTCGCGGCCTTCGGGCCGGCGCAGGCTGCGGCGGAGATCGAGTCGTCGAAGGCGTTCGCAAAGGAGCTGATGGCGAGGCACGGCATCCCGACGGCGCCCTTCGCCGTGTTCGACGATGCCTCGGCTGCCCGCGCATACGTCGAGTCGCAGCCCGGCCCGTTCGTCGTGAAGGCGGACGGCCTCGCACGCGGCAAGGGCACGATCGTCACGCATTCGCGCGACGAAGCGATCGATGCGATCGAAGCGATCATGGTGCGGCGGGTCTTCGAAGCGTCGGGCGACCGAGTCGTCATCGAGCAACGCATGTCGGGCCCTGAGGTGAGCGCGCACGCTTTCACCGACGGCCGGACCGTCGCCCACCTCCCCTTCTCCTGCGATCACAAGCCGATCTTCGACGGCGACGAAGGCCCGAACACCGGCGGCATGGGCGCCTACAGTCCGGCGGAGTGGCTGGATGAGGCGACGGCGCAGACGATCCGGCTCGACGTGACGGAGGCTGCCCTGAGCGCCCTGGCCGCCGAGGGGCGGGCCTATCGAGGCGTCCTCTACCCGGGCATCATGGTCACCGATGACGGGCCGATGGTGATCGAGTTCAACTGCCGCCTTGGCGATCCGGAGGCCCAGGTGCTGCTTCCGCGACTCGAAACCGATCTGCTCGACGTATGCTGGGCTGCCATCAACCAGCGCCTGCACGAGGTCGAGCTGCGATGGTCGGCCGAGGCTTGCGTGGCGGTCGTGCTCGCTTCAGGCGGCTACCCGGGCGAGTACCAGACCGGCCTGCCGATCGACGGTCTGGCCGACCTCGATTCGGACGTGCACGTCTTCCACGCCGGCACGCGCCGTCAGGATGACGGCACCCTCGTGACGGCCGGCGGCCGGGTACTGACCGTCTCAGCGAAGGGCGCGACGATAGAAGAGGCCCGCACGAGGGCGTATCGCAACGTCGAACGCATCCGCTTCCATGGCATGCACTACCGACGGGATATCGGAGTGGTGAAGGAGAATCCCCCTGTGAGGAGTCGTGCATGACCGCTTCTCTCGTCGCCGTCGTGATGGGTTCCAAGTCGGACGCGCCCCTAATGCAGGAGTGCCTCGACCTGCTCGCGAAGCTGGGCATCCCGTACGAGTCGCACGTCATGTCCGCGCACCGCACGCCGGACAGAGTGCGCGAGTTCGCCTCGGGTGCCCGCGATCGGGGCATCGAGGTGATCATCGCCGCGGCGGGCGGAGCGGCGGCGCTGCCGGGCGCGGTCAAGGCGTACACCACCCTCCCCGTGATCGGCGTGCCGGTGCCCTCGAGCGCGCTCAAGGGCGTCGACTCGCTCCTGGCGATAGTCCAGCTTCCGCCCGGCGTGCCTGTCGCGACGGTGGCGATCGGCTCGTGGGGCGCCCGCAACTCGGCCCTCCTCGCCGCGGAGATCCTCGCCCTCAAGCACGAGGACGTCCGAAAGGCGTACGAGGACTATCGCCGGGAGCTGGCTTCGGGGTAAACTGGAAGCGAGTTCACTGTCCTACCTTGTCCTGTCCTAGCGAGGGTTCACGATGATCCCTAGGTACTCGCGCCCCGAGATGGCCCGCATCTGGTCAGAGGAGCACAAGTACGACACCTGGCTCCAGGTCGAGATCGCCGTCTGCGAGGCGTGGGCGGAGCTGGGCGAGGTCCCCCGCGACACGGTCGAGAAGATCCGCCACGCAAGCTACGACATGGAGCGCATCGCTCAGTACGAAGTCGAGATGCACCACGACTTCAACTCGTTCCTGCGTTCGGTCGCCGACAGCCTGGGCGACGAGTCGCGCTTCGTCCACCTGGGCCTCACGTCGTATGACGCCGAAGACACCGCGCTGGGCCTGCGGCTGAAGGGAGCGGCGGAGCTGCTGGAGCGCGACATCGAGGCGCTGCTGGCGGTGCTCGAGCAGCGCGCGCTCGAGTGCAAAGACATGCTCTGCATGGGCCGCACCCACGGCATCCACGCCGAGCCGATCACCTTCGGCCTGAAGCTGGCGGGCTGGGTCGACGAGATGCGTCGCAACGCTCGCCGGCTGTCCGAGGCGAAGACGGACATCGCCGTCGGCAAGATCAGCGGGCCCGTCGGGAGCCACGCCTCGGTGCCGCCGGAGGTCGAGGAGCGCGTGTGCGCCCGCCTCGGGCTAGGTGTCGACGCCGTCAGCACACAGGTCGTCAGCCGCGACCGCCACGCGCGCTTCGTCGCGACGCTGGCCGTGATCGGCGCGTCCCTGGACCGCTTCGCGACCGAGGTCCGCCACCTGCAGCGCACCGAGGTGCTGGAGGCGGAGGAGCCCTTCGGCGAGGGACAGACCGGCTCCAGCGCGATGCCGCACAAGCGTAACCCTGAGAAGTGCGAGCGCGTCTGCGGCCTGGCGCGCGTCCTTCGCGGCCACGCGACTGTTGCCCTGGAGAACGTCGCCCTCTGGCACGAGCGTGACATCTCGCACTCGTCCGCCGAACGCATCATCCTGCCCGACGCATGCCTTGCACTGGACTACATGCTCGACCTGTTCACCACGATCATGCGCGGCCTCCAGGTCTACCCGGAGCGCATGCGCGAGAACATGGAGGCGAGCTACGGCCTGCCGCTCTCGCAACGGGTGCTGCTCGCGCTGATCGAGAAGGGCATGCTGCGTCAGGAGGCGTACAAGCTGGTCCAGCGCAACGCGATGCAGTCGTGGAAGGAGCGTCGCCCCTTCCGCGAGTTCCTCGAAGCGGACGCCGACGTGATGAAGCAGCTTTCGCCGTTGGAGCTGGGCGAGCTGTTCGACTACGGTTACTACACCCGCCACGTCGACGAGAGCTTTCGGAGGCTGGGCCTGCTGTGAACGAGCAGGGTAACGTCCTCAAGCAGCGCCGCGACCTGAGCCAGATCATCGAGACGACCGTGAATATCTACAGACAGAGCTTCTGGCCGCTCTTCCAGATTGCCGCCGTGGTGATTCCACTCGGCATAGCTGGCGCCGTGCTCGCGGATACCATCGGCGCGTCGAATTCGTTCGTGCCTGCGGAAGGTATGAGTCCGGGCGAATTCGCCGCATTGGTCGCGCTCGGCGTCTTCGGTGCCGCGGTGCAGTTCGTCGCCGGCGCAGCGCTCATTGCAGCCTTGCGGGGTCTCGGTGAGGGACGCGCGCCGGAGTTCGGGCAGGCCTACGATGTGGCGTTCGACAGGTTCTGGACCCTCGTAGCGGCCGCACTGCGAGCCTTGTTCCATGTCGTGCTTTTCGCCATCACGATCGTTGGCATTCCCTGGGCGATCAACCGATCGGTGCGGTGGCTTTTCACGGCTCAGGCTGTCGTGCTGGACGACAGGCAGCTGCATACCATATCTCGGCTTTCTTGCCAAACACTCTTGACATGTACACATAATGTATAGTAGTCTAATGGTAGTTTATAGCTAGTGAAGGATAGGTATCATGTCAAGGGTGACTATAACGGTCGAGGGCGATCCTGGAGAGGCACGGGCGGCTCTGATGAAGGTCTTAGGCATCGAGCCTGATCCCGAAAGTGGCGTTCAACATCGGGAGGCGGGTTGGACAGAGGAGGAAATGGCGCGCTTTTGGGGGCTACTGAGGCCGGGTGCTAAACGAATCCTGACCGAAGTCGCGAAGTGGCCAGACGGCTATGGCTTGGAAAACCTCAAGCGAGTCCTCGAACTCACCGGTCAGGAGATCGGAGGCCAGAAATCGTCGATTGGCCATGCTATGCGCCAGTTTGAAGGGAAGCCCTACCCGATCCAGTTTGATGGCTACAACTATCGCATGGATGGTGATATCGCGGCCTGGATTAGAGAAGGAGATCCAATGACGCCCACAGTCCTGCTTGAGACGCCACTCCCGAACCTCGCGCACCGAGGCAAGGTGCGCGACCTCTACGATCTGGGCGACCGCCTGCTCATCGTCGCGACGGACCGCATTTCGGCGTTCGATGTCGTCCTGCCGACAGGCGTGCCAGGCAAGGGCGCCGTCCTGACGCAGATGTCGGCCTTCTGGTTCGGGCGCACTGAGGACGTTGTGCCGAACCACTTCCTCCGCCTCGCCGACGGCTCGCCCGAGGACGCCCTGCCGTTCGCGCTGCCGCCCGAGCTGATCGGGCGGAGCATGATCGTGCGGAAGGCGGAGCGCTTGCCCGTCGAGTGCATCGTGCGCGGCTACATGGCCGGCTCGGCGTGGGCGGAGTACCAGAAGCAGGGAACGGTCTGCGGCCTCCGCCTGCCGCGCGGCATGCAGGAGAGCGAACAGTTCCCAGAGCCGCTCTTCACCCCTACGACGAAGGCCGACGCCGGCCACGATGAGAACCTAACGGTCGACGAGTTCGTCTCGCTGATCGGCGCGGAGGTGGCGAACGCCCTCCGACTTCGCAGCCTGGCCCTCTACAAGTACGGCGCCCAGTACGCGCGCGAACGGGGGATCATCATCGCCGATACGAAGTTCGAGTTCGGACTGCTCGATGGCGAGCCGATCGTCATCGACGAGATCCTGACGCCGGACTCGAGCCGCTTCTGGGAAGCGAGCGAGCACCAGCCGGGCCGTCACCAGGAGGCGTTCGACAAGCAGTACGTGCGCGACTGGCTCCTGCAGTCGGGCTGGAACCGCGAGCCGCCCGCGCCCGAGCTGCCCGCCGACGTGGTGGATGAGACGGCCCGCCTCTACCGCGAGGTGTACAAGCGCCTCACTGGCGAAGAGGCGCGCGTCTGAGATGGAGGGAGCAACCATGCCGCGAGAACCGCAGCGTATTCATCGATCGGAACGGGGCCACATCAGTGTCACCTTCGCCAGCTTGTTCTCGATAGCGGGCGCCGTGTTGCTCGCGGTGGGTCTGAGCGGCGACAACGACGGCCTCGCCATCGCCGGCGCCGTGTCGCTGGGCCTGGCGACGCTCGTCGGCGTGAACGGACCACATCTCTGGGTGCGCCGCATCTATCAGCGCCTGGACCGGATGGCGCCGGACGACCCCGCCGTCCATCCGGGCAAGATCCGTATCGAACTCTAGGCCATGCTTCTCGCGCGTGTCTACGTCACGCTCAAGCCAACCGTGAACGACCCGCAAGGGCTCACCATTCAGGGCGCCCTTCACTCGCTCGGCTTTGCTGAGGTCGAGAGCGTGCGGGCGGGAAAGTACCTGGAGATTACGCTCGATGGCGCAGACCGCGCCGCGGCCGAGGCGCAGGTGACGGACATGTGCCGCAAGCTGCTGGCGAACCAGGTGATCGAAGACTTCCGCTTCGAGATCGAGGAAGTCGTCGCGTCGTCGTCAGCCTGAGCTCACTGGCGGGCCACTGCCGTGCAGCTCGGCGTCACGCTTCGCCAGGTAAGCTTCGTAGGCGGCGATCTGCTCGTCGCTCATCCAGCCGGGCCTGAGGCGGTGGCCGGCGGTCGAGATGTGGTTCTCCTCAACCTCCTCGCTGTACTCCCACGCCTCGCCGCGCACGATCGCCAGCACCTCGTTCAGCTCGCCGGCGTGATACGACCAGTGCGTCGCCGTCATCGCAACGATGTCGAAGAGCGGTATGGTCGCGCCCCAGTGGCAGGGGCGAGGCTCATCGAACGCCTCGTCGCTCAGATCGGCGAGCGACGCCTGCCACCGTTCGGCGCCCTCCTCCAGCCACGCGACAGTCTCGTCGAGGTAGGCCTGCGAGGGGTCGATCGTGTCACGCAGGCCGCGCGGCCAGTCGACGGCGCGCCAGTGTCGCGGGGTCTCGTCGAAGGCGTACGAGTGGTAAACGTGGCTCCAGCCCGCAGCGTGCTTGAGGATGCCGAGCATGGAACGGTAGCCGCCGGCCGCGTGCAGCGCTTCGGCAAGCGTGACGCTCTTGAGGTTGCCACGAAGGACATCATGCGCCTGCCGCAGCAGACCGCTGGCGAGCTCCGACCGCGTCCTCATAGGCCGTGGCGCTCTCCGGCACGCCGCCCCGTCCTAGGTTCTCGGTTCTGCGCGAGCCGCGCTACGCCATCTCCGCCTGTTCCAGCATCATCTTGAGCTGCGGGTGGAGGCGCTCCTTGCGCTCCGGCATCCCGGCGACCTCCAGGCGGTGCATGTACTCCTTGAGCTGGCGGTTGAACGCGGCCATCGTCATTTCGATGCCCTTGTCCTGGTCACCCAGCTTGTAAGCGAACAACGAACCGAGCGACTGGCCGAAGTTCGGCGAACCGCCCGCGACACCGCCCCCTCCGCCTCGCACGATAGGCTCGGCGTAGTCCAGATAGCTGTGGATCTCCTCGCGACGCCACGGCTGCGTCTCCAAGATGTACTTCAGGTGCATCACACCGAACGCCACATGCCGCGACTCGTCCTGGGCGGCGAGGCGGAAGATGCGCTTCTCGGCGTCGTTGGTGGCGATGTACTCGCCCATGCGGAAGATCGACTGCACCAGGCCCTCGCCCTGCACGTGCAGGATCGACGACATCTCGGTGAAGTCCT
>JBBEBM010000048.1:0-18526 GCA_040882355.1 Dehalococcoidia bacterium
CATCGGCCGGATGGGCCGGGCCCGCGTTTGCCACAGCAGCCGCACGGCCGCGACCACGCCAGCGAGCAGCGGGCCGCTGTGCGTCGCCATCTCGAACTTGCGCATCGAGGCCGCGACCGGCGTGAAGTTCCCTTCGAAGTCGTAGAACTCGGACGCGCCGTGCGCCACGGCGGTCGGTTGCAGGCGCTCGATCAGGTCCGGCCTGATGTAGAGCGCGCCAATGCCGTCGGGGCCGAGCACGTACTTGTGCGCGGGGAAGGCGTAGCAGTCTACGCCGAGCGCCGGGATGTCCAGCGCGATCTGTCCGACCGACTGCGCGCCGTCCAGCAGCACGAGCGCGCCCGCGTTGCGCGCGGCCCGCACGATGCGCTCGACCGGCAGGCGCGCGCCCCGGTTGTACGAGACGTGGCTGACGACGACGACCTTCGTGCGCGGCGTGATCGCCTGTTCGAAGAGCCGGGCCAGCTCCTCCGCCGTCTCGCTCGCCGAGGAGCGCGCGATCTTGACCGCGACGCCCGTCTGGCGGCGCAGCTCGTAGCAGGGCACCATCACGGACGAGTGCTCCAGGTTGCAGGTCAAGACCTCATCGCCGGGGCCGAGGCCGAGCCCGCGCAGGACGACGTTCACGCCTTCGGTCGTGGAACCGAGCAGCGCTACGTCATCCGGCCCGGCGCCGATCAGCGATGCGAGCGCGGCCCGCGCCTCGCGGACGAGCAGCGCCTTCTCGTGGCGCACCTCCAGCGTCGTTGGCCCGTCGAACGCCTCCCGCTCGATGCGCCGCTGGACGGCCTCGACGACTTCGCGCGCAGACGGGCCGGACCAGCCGGTGTTCATGTAGATCAGGCGCTCGGTCACGGGGAAGCGGGCCCGCAGCGCGGGCCAGTCGAGGGGTGCGGCGTCGTTCAGGGTCACGGGGCGATGATGCCAGAGGCAGGCGGCGAGAGCAATGCGAGGTGCCCTCAGCGCCGGTGCGCCGTATCATGTGCGGCATGAGGATCGAGGACGACCCGGTCGCGAAGGAGCTGCTTGAGGGTCCGTACCTGATGCGCCTCGCCTACGTCGGCGCGAACGGCCAGCCTCACGTCGTGCCGATCTGGTACGGCTATCGCGATGGCGAGTTCATCGTCGTCACGGGCCCGAAGGCGGACAAAGCGCGCCACATCGCGGCCAACCCGAGGGTATCGTTCACGATCGACTCGCACACGCCGCCGTACAAGGTACTGCTGGTCGAAGGCGTCGCGACGCTGGAGGAGACGGAGGGCATGGCGCCCGAGTACCCGGAGATCGTCGCGCGCTTCCTCGGCGACTTCGCCGACCGCTATCTCGAGGGCATGCGCGAGCGCGTGAAGCGCCAGGTGCGTATCCGCATCCGGCCGGCCTCCTGGCGCGTGATCGACTTCGTCCAGCGTTTCCCGAAGAGCCTGCGCTAGTCCGCCTCGCCGAAGTGCTGGACGGCTGTGGCAATGTCGAACACGCTGACCACGCCGTCGTGGTCCACGTCACCGATGAGCGGCCGCACCTCTCGAATGAAAGGCGGCGCCATCACTTCGCAAAGCGGGTCGTGGTCGCTGTGGGCCATGAAGTGGGCCAGGATGCGGCCGCCGCTGAGGTCGGGGAGGACCTCAGCGTTCGGGCCCGTCGTGGTGTTCCAGATGACGTGCAAGTGCACGAGGACGTCGTCGCCGCCGTTCTGGAACCCGGCAAAATTCATGTATGAAGTGCCGTGGTTGCTGATCCAGGGCAGCGGTCCTTCATGGAAGTCTGTCCACGGCAAGAGAAACATCGGTGGCGACCAGAGCTGGCCCGCCACGTCCGGCAGGCAGTCGGGCAGCGGGATATTCGCGATCTCTACGCGCGTCTCGAAGCCCTCGCGCACCCAGACGACGGTATGGGGCTCTGGCGTGACCTGGGCCGCGCTGCCCACCGAACCCAGCAGGCCGACGCTCGCGGCGACCAGGGTGATAAGGCCGAATCGCTTGACGTTGACGATCATACTCCCTCACCTCCCATAACGATGGTCGGCACCAGTTGATTCGCCTTCCAGCATAGCAAGCTTCGAGCCCCTGAGTTCGGGCAGCCGGGCGCACGCTCGGACGCTGGCATTGACGCTCGGCAGCAGTCCTAGTAGGATCGTGTTCGCGGATTGGCAAAACCCTGCGGCGGTATGGCGCGGCGCAAGGAGGAGGGCCGGTTCCATGCCAGAAGACGAGCTGTTCAAGCACACGAAGGTGCTTCCTGAGGTCTGGGAGGCGCTCTCTGCATCCGACAACCAGCGCGTCACCGTGATCGTTCGGCCGGCTGACAGCACGACGCCGGAGCAGCTCCGCCAGGAGATCGAGCGCAAGGTGAAGGGCGCCGCCGACCTGGCCACGACTGACTACTTCGTTCGCGTCACGGTGGACCGGGCGGGCCTGGGGCGGCTCGAAGAGCACGCGATGGTGGACCGTGTCTGGCACGACAAGCGGCTCAAGGGGCAATGGCAGGACGCGGCCCAGACGGTGAAGGCGCAGCCGGCCCGCAGCCTGTTCGGCGCGACAGGCAAAGAGATCGCCTGGGCGGTCCTCGATACCGGCGTTCGCGCGACTCACAAGTACTTCGCCGGGCCGAAGGGCGTGAAGCAGTACCTGGTGGCGAGGGACACGGCGTACAACTTCGCCGGCGGCGCGTACAGGGACGGGGCCGGACATGGCACGCATGTCGCGGGCATCATTCGCAAGATCGCGCCGGAGTGCGAGCTGTACGACTTCCGGGTGCTGGATGCGAAGGGCTACGGCAGCTCGTTCGCCACCATCCAGGCGATGGAGACGATCCGGCACCTGAACCAGCGGCCGAACGGCCCGGTGATCCACGGCGCCAACCTGAGCCTGGGCGGGCCGGCACCGGTCGCGAGCTATGCCGTCGGTCACTCGCCGGAGTGCCAGGAGGCGAACCGGCTCGTCGATTCCGGCGTTGTCGTCTGCGTCGCGGCGAGCAACGACGGCTACAAAGACCTGGCGACGGTGGTCGGGAGCGAGCTGGAGAGCTTCCCGACGTTCATGGACATCGGCATCGCCGATCCGGGCAACGCTGAGGACGTGATCACCGTCGGCTCTACCCACAAGACTAAGCCGCACACGTATGGACCTTCGTATTTCTCGTCGCGCGGGCCCACGGGCGACGGGCGCCCGAAGCCCGACCTGCTGGCGCCGGGGGAGAAGATCATCTCCGCCAGCCATGAGAACGACTCGGCCGACGTGGAGATGAGCGGCACGAGCATGGCGACGCCCGTCGTTTCGGGTGTTGTCGCGCTCTTCCTCTCGGCGTATCGCGAGTTCATCGGCCGGCCGCGCGACGTGAAGCGGCTGCTCATGGAGACCTGTACGGACCTGGGTCGCGACCGCTACTTCCAGGGCGCCGGCCTGGTCGACGCGCTTCGCCTGCTGCAGGCCGCCTAGCATGGCGTTCGAGTGCGCGATCCTCGACGCGAACGGCCCGGTGCCCGACGCTGAGGACGGCATCATCGTGCGCCCCGAGCGATCGTGGGCGGAAAGGAGCGTAGAGCGATGGCCCGAAAGGTGATCTTCGTGCACGGAGTGGGCAGGCAGAGGGCCGGCTACTCGAATTCATGGCGCGCGCACCTCAACCCGTACCTGAACCTCCCCTCAGTCAACTACATCGAGGTGCTCTGGGCGCCGCTCCTCGACCAGCGCCGGCAGCAGGCGCTCGCTGCTGGCGCCGGGACCCGAATGCGCAAGCAGGAGGCCGGCGCCGACGCCCTGGCGAACCAGATCTGGCGCGAGGTGAAGAAGAACGCGGTCAGGGAACGTCGACCTATCCCGCAGGCGCCGCCACGCCGGCGCGCCGCCGGGCGAGCAAGGGCCGATCTGGCGGCCGCGGACCTGACCGCGCTGGGCGTCTTCGACATGATCTCGGTGATCCGTGAGGCGATCAACGACTTCAGCCGTTACTTCCTGGACAAGTCGCTGCGCGACAACGTGAAGGCCGTGGTGCGCGATGCGATCCTCACGCAGACGCAGCCCTCCGACGACGTATCGATCGTCTCGCATAGCTGGGGCAGCGTGGTCTGCTACGAAATGCTGCACGACCTCGCGCGTGAGCAGCCCAGCCGCCGGGTGCACGCGCTTTTCACGCTCGGCTCTCCGCTCTGGATCGACCTCATCCGCGGGCGGCTCAACGTGAAGTCGGGCAAGAAGCCGGCCGGCCTCAAGCTCTGGACGAACGTGGACGCCCGCGGCGATTTCATCGGTGGCTCCCTCGATGACGACTACGCGGTCGATCGCGATTACAAGGTGCCCTCGCGTAAAGGAGTCGACCCCCACGGGAGCTACTTCGCGGCCGGCAACGAGGCCGTGCTCGACGACATCGTCGCCCACTTCATCAAACGCTAGGCCCGCCCTTGACACCTCGGCGGCGATGCCCCATCATCTGCTCGCTATGCCCGACTCACCCATCGACTACACAACGCGGGGCGCGCTCGCCTTCATCACGCTCAACCGCCCCGAGCGCCTGAACGCCATCAATCGCGCCCTCACCGCCGGCCTCGAAGACGCCGTTCGCCAGGCGAACCGGGACCCCGTCGTTCGCGTGATCGTCCTGCGCGGCGCCGGTCGCGCCTTCTGCGCCGGCTACGACCTGCAGACGGCGCCGCAGGCGGAGACGACGGCGCAGGAGCGGACGGGCGGCTGGGACCCGGTGATCGACTTTCGAGGCATGTCGGAGAACGTGCGCTCGTTCATGAGCCTGTGGGAGTCGGCGAAGCCGGTGATCGCGCAGGTGCACGGCTGGTGCGTCGGCGGCGGCACCGACCTTGCCCTCTGCTCCGACCTGATCTTCGTTGCGGAGGACGCGCGCATCGGTTACCCGCCGTCGCGCGTCTGGGGCACGCCGACGACCTGCATGTGGGTCTATCGCCTCGGCCTCGAGCACGCCAAGCGGCTCATGCTCACCGGCGAAGCCGTCGATGGGCGCGAGGCGGAGCGCCTCGGCCTGGCGTCGCGCGCCGTGCCGGCCGACGGTCTGGCGCAAGAGGTGGAGTCGTTCGCCGAGAAGCTCGCGACGACGCCGACGAACCAGCTCGTGATGACGAAGCTGCTCGTCAATCAGGCCTACGAGAACATGGGCCTGCGCACGACGCAGATGCTCGGCACGTTTCTCGATGGCGTCGCCCGTCACACGCCGGAGGGCCTCGACTGGCGCGACCTCGCGATGCGCGAGGGCTTCCGCGAAGCGGTCCGGCGCCGCGACGAACCCTGGGGCGACTACAGCGCCCGCTGATTGTCACTCTGAGCGAAGCGAAGAGTCTCGCAGCCCATTCGGAGGTCCGGGATTTTGGGCCAAATGGCCTGTCGCTCCAGTTGGGCCGGCCCAGATTCTCAGTGCGATGAGATGCTTCGCTGACGCTCAGCATGACAGGGAGGCGCGCGCTTCCGAGGCGCACACTCCTCGTTCTATACTCCTCCCGTGGCCGTCCACGTCGAACGTTCCGTTCACATCGACGCGCCGCCGGAGGTCGTCTGGCGCGTCTGGACTGACGTCGAGCGCTGGCCGGAGTGGACGGCGTCGATGCGCAAGATCACGCGTCTCGACGAAGGGCCGTTCGGCCCGCATAGCAGCGCCCGCGTCCAGGCGAACGCTCCGCCCGTCGCCGACTGGCGCGTCACGGCGTTCGACGAAGGCTGCTCGTTCAAGTGGGAGGCGGAGATGACGGGCGCCCACGCGACCGGCACGCACCTGGTCGAGCGGGACGGCGCAGGCTGTAAGGCGACGATGACGATCTCGATCAGCGGCGGGCTGCTCACTGCGTTGCTTACGCCGGTGTTCGCAGCGATGTCGCGCCGCAACCTGCGGCTGGAGGCGGAAGGGCTGAAGCAGCAATGTGAAGAGATGGTGGGAGGTGCCTCCTAGGGAGGCAGCCCCCGGGCGGGGCTGAGACCCGCCCCTACGGGTTCGTCGGGGTTAGGACTGTGCGCACGGATACGCCGGAAATGACGTGGCCCAATCGGCGCTCGATCCGGCTCCGGGGTTACGACTACTCTCAGCCGGGCGCCTACTACGTGACGGTTTGCAGCGCAGGCCGGGAATGCCTGTTCAGTGAGGTAGTCGAAGGCGCTATGCGACTCAGCCATCTCGGCTCAGAAGTTGAGGCCGCTTGGAGTGAATTGCCCAGCCACTACCCCATGGTGGATCTTGATGCCTTCGTCGTCATGCCGAACCACGTGCATGGCGTGATCGTTCTGTTAGATGGCGCGGCCCCTGAAGAGGACCTCGTAGGGGCGGGTCTCAGACCCTCCCGACAGGCGGCACCCACATGCCCTCACACGCTTCCTGAGGTCATCCGGGCGTTCAAATCGTTCTCGGCACGCCGGACAAACGCGCTGCGTGGCACCACCGGCGCTCACGTCTGGCAGCGCAACTATTACGAGCGGGTCGTTCGGAGCGAACGCGAGCTCGAACGGATAAGGGAGTACATCGAGAACAACCCAGCGCAGTGGGAAAACGACAGGGAGCACCCGTCGGGCCCATCAGCCCGCGGAGAGACTACAGAGCGCCGTGATTCGGCAGATGACATCGAGCGGGTCCTGAGACAACCTCGCGGGCGGGTCTGAGACCCGCCCCTACGGGGCCGACGATCGGGGGAGCGGCCGGTTCGGTCGGGCAGGCGGCGCGGCTTGGTGGACGACCTCGGAGGTGGTGTTAGGGACAACCTCGCGGGCGGGTCTGAGACCCCTACGAGGGGGCCGATCGCGTCACGCCCAGCTCCGCGAGCTGCGCCAAGAGGTCGTCGTCCTGGTAGACGCGGAAGTGGACGGCGGACATGCCCGTCTCGCGGGCCGCGGTGACGTTGCGCTCCATGTCGTCGATGAACACGCACTCGTCCAGCGGCAGCTCGAGGCGCTCCGCCGCGAGCTGGTAGATGCGCGGGTCGGGCTTCGCCATGCCGACGACGGCGGAGCAGACGATCGTGTCGAAGAGGTGGTGGATGTTCATGCCGTCGCGCATCCGTTCCTCGAGGTTCAGGTCGGCGTTGCTCAGGATGGCCGTGCGGTAAGGCGGGCGCATGGCCCGGATCAGCTCGATGTTCGGCTCGATCAACTCCCACGACTGGCGCCAATGCTCGTGCAGCGGCGGCATCTCGCGCCCCGCGGCCTCCTCCAGCCGCTTGTGCGCCGCCGCGCGGAAGGCATCGATGTCGCCGGTCCCTATCTCGACCGCGCGCCAGTCGTCGGCGTCGTAGAGCGTGCGCACGATCGTGTTGCGCTCGAGCTTGTGGTCCTCCTCAAGCTTGCGCGCCATGTCCCAGCGCATGTTCACGATGACGCCGCCGAAGTCGAAGATCAGGCCGCGAATGGGCATGGAGTGTCTCCTCAGTTCTCGTGTACCCGGAGGAGGGGCCCGGAGGCCTCGCCGGGTCCTAATGAAGGGCGACGCATTCGTCCGTGCAACGTCGCGCCTACATTGTCCGTCGCCAGGCTAAAGCCTGGCCTTCGCGAAGATAGGCCGCGACTATCCTACCATACGATTCGCCGTTCACCGGCGCGATGCCACCGGTTCCGGCAGGCCGTCTCGGTAAAGGACGACGTTGGTGTGGATCGCCGTCACGCGCGGGCCGGGCGTGAGGATGCCCGCGAGGTTCAGCGGATCGACGGCGCTCAGCAGCACCTCCTCGCCGCTGCTCGCGGGTGCCTCGCGCGCCTTGCGCCGCACGCGGCGCAGCGCCTCGACCGCCTCGGGCCGCGCGTACTGCTCGCCGTAGAAGCCCGAGACGAAGCGCCCGCCGCGCACGAGGCCGCGCGCCTCCATCCGACGCATCGCCCGCAGCAGGTCGCGCCAGGGCACCGCGATCTCCTCGCGTTGGACTGTGTCGCGGAAGACGACGCCGTAGCGGAAGAGGAGCTGCTCGGCCCACGCCTCGGCGAGGGCGTCGCCCGCAGGTGCGTCGCCCGTTGGCGCGAGTGGTGCCCAGCGGCCGGCCGGCAGCCCGGCCGCGATCGGTTTCGCGCGGTGGGCGGCGCGGGCGGTGCGGTTCGAGCGGCGCTTGGCCGCCGCCATCAGCGAACGCAGCGCCTGGAAGCCATCGGCCGTGACCAGCCCGCGCGCGACAAGCTCCCACAGGCCGCGCTCCACGTCCGAAGGCAGGCGGCGCGCGCCGGCGACGATGTCGTCGTAGAAGAGCGCGCCGCGAGTGTGCAGTAGGTCGAGCACGTCGCGGGCGGCGCCGTGCTCCGGCGGCTCCGGCGTCTCGCCGTTGCGCACGCCGGCGACGAGCCATGGCAGGTCGGCGCGACGCGCGAGCGAGACCGGCGTCGCGGACGAGGCGCCGGCGACGGACGGGCGTCCGTTCTCGCCGTTCGCGCTGGGCCGGCGCAGGCTGAGCCGGCCCCAGGCGATGTCGCCGGAGAGGCAGAGCTCGTCCAGCCAGCCGTTGCGATAGTTCGCGACGCGGGCGGGCAGCAGGTAGCGCTCCCAGGCAACGACCGGCGCTTCGAAGCCCTGGAGCTGCCCGACCGCCTCCAGCAGGCCGCGCTTGCCTTCGAACTGCGTCTTCGGCGCGACGTGCTGCCAGCGCAGCAGGAAGCGCAGGTAGTCCTGCGCGCTGACGGGCTCGATCTCCTGACGCAGCCGGTCGAGCGTCGAGCGGTGGATGCGCGCGAGCAGGCGCCGGTCGCAGAACTCCTCGTCATCGAGGCCGGGAGAGAAGCGGCCGCGCAGGACGGTGCCCTCGCCTTCGAGCCGTGCTAGGCCCGTCGCGACCCGAAGCGGGTTCAGCGCGACTCGCTGCGCCAGCTCGGCGACGGTTGTGGGCCCGAGGCACTCCATGTGGCCACGGAGCAGCGCGACGAGCGCGTCGTCTTCGTCGGGCGGCGGGCCGCTGCGCGCGCCTGCGTTCAGGCCGGGCGGCAGCGTGACCGGCGGTGCGATGCGCGCCTGCGGGTAGAGCGCCTGCACCAACGGAAGGTTCTCGGCGGCGAACCAGAGGTGGGGGCCAGCGAGTTCGACAGTCGAGGCGCGGCCCGTGGCGACCAGCTCGTCGAACCAGTCGCACCACTGAGCGACGTCCTCCTCGCGCGCGGCTACGAAGTTCAGCAGCGCGTCGTGTACCTCTTCGGGGTCGCGCGGGTCGGGCCAGGCCTCCTGGCGCACGCGAGCGATCGCGTCCGCATCGAGCACGCCCAGGTCGCGGGCGTTCTCCGGCAGTGTGCGGCGCAGCGTCACGGCGCGGGCTCGGCGTTCCTCCAGCGGGGCGTTGTCCAGGAAGGTGTACGGCTTGGAGTTGAGCATCTCGTGGGCGAACGGCGAGGGCTCCGTCGTGTCGCGAGCGTGCAGGCGAACCTCGCCGCGCTCCATGCGCTCGAGCAGCGCGCGCAGCCCTTCGAGGTCCATCGCCTCGTGCAGGCAGTCGTGCACCGTCTGGCGGACGAGCGGGTGGTCGGGCAGTTCGAGAGGGCCGGTGACGTTCTCCTGGCAGCCGACCTGCGCCGGGAAGACGGCCGCGAGCAGGTCGTCGGAGCGCATCCGCTGGATCGGCGGCGGAACCCGCTTGCCCTGGCGCTGGCGCGGCACCGCGAGGGCGGGCGTCGCGTTCCAGCGCCAGCGCGCCCCGAACATCGGCACGTAGAGGAGCGCTTGCGTGAGCGTCTCCTCGATCTCGTGCGCGCGCACCAGCGAGAACATGTCCTCGAGCGGGAAGCTGTGCTGCGGACCGATCGAGAGCAGCACAGCGTCGTCGCTCGCGGCGGCCTGCAGCTCGAAATCGAAGGTGCGGCAGAAGTTCTTGCGTAGGGCGAGGCCCAGCCCGCGGTTGATCCGCCCGCCGAACGGCGCGTGTACGACGAGCTGCATGCCGCCCGAGTCGTCGAAGAAGCGCTCGAAGACGATGTCCGTGTCGCTCGGTACGACGCCGAGCATGTCGCGTTGGGCGCGGACGTAACGCACCATCTGCTCGGCGGCATGGTCGGGCAGGGCGGCCTCGTCTCTGAGCCAGGGCATCGGGTCGTCGTCGCGGCCGAGCCGCTCGGCGAGGTCTCGCCGCAGAGACGACACTTCCTGCGACAGCTCGAACGTGCGCGCGGGCGCCTCGCCCAGCCAGAAGGGGACCGATGGCGGCAGGCCGTGCGCGTCATCGACGCGGACGGTGCCCTGCTCGATGCGGCGGATGCGCCACGAGGTGGTGCCGAGCAGGAAGATGTCGCCGGCCATGCTCTCGATGGCGAAGTCCTCGTTGAGCGTGCCGACGAGCATGCCGTCCGGCTCAGCGAGCACGCGGTAATCGGCGATCTCCGGGATCGCGCCGCCGCTCTCGATGGCGGCCATCCGCGCTCCCCTGCGGCCACGCAGCACGTTGTTGATCCGGTCGCGGTGGAGGTAGGCGCAGGCCTTGCCCATGCCCACCTGGATCCCCTCGCTCATCATCTCGATCACTTCGTCGAAGTCGCGCCGGTCGAGCGAGGCGTAGGGCCACGCCCGGCGCACCAGGTCGAACAGGTCGTCCTCCACCCACGCCTCGCAGGCGCACTCGGCGACGATCTGCTGCGCGAGGATGTCGAGCGGCGCCACGGGCGGGAACAGCCGGTCGAGCCGGCCGGCGCGCACGGCGCGCATCATCGCGGCGCACTCGATCAGCTCGTCGCGGGTCGTCGGGAAGAGGCGGCCCTTGGGCGTCAGGCCGAGCGCGTGGCCGGAGCGCCCGACGCGCTGCAGGAACGTCGCGACCGCGCGTGGCGATTCGAGTTGGCAGACGAGGTCGACGGTGCCGATGTCGATGCCCAGCTCGAGCGATGCCGTCGCGACGAGGGCGCGCATCTCGCCCGCCTTGAGCCGCTGCTCGAGGGCGAGGCGGCGGTCCTTCGAGAGGCTGCCGTGGTGCGAGGCGACGTGCTCCTCGCCCAGGCGCTCGGTCAGGTTGTGCGCGACGCGTTCGGCCAGACGGCGGGTGTTGACGAAGATCAGCGTCGTGCGATGCTCGCGCACCAGCTCGGCGAGGCGGTCGTAGATGTCGCCCCACTGCTCGCCGGAGCAGACGGCCTCCAGGTCCGTCGGCGGCGTCTCGATGGCGAGGTCGAGGTCGCGCTGATGGCCCGCATCGACGATCACGCAGTCCGGTGCGCCGTCGCGCGTGCGCTCCGTCCCGACGAGGAAGCACGCCGCCTCTTCGATCGGCTTGATCGTCGCCGAGAGGCCGATGCGCGCCGGGCGCTGCGCGCAGACGTGGTCGAGCCGCGCCAGCGAGAGCGACAGGTGGCTGCCGCGCTTGTCGCGGATCAACGCATGCACCTCGTCGACGATCAGCGTCTTCGTGGTGCGCAGCACTTCGCGACTGCGTTCCGCGGTGAGCATGAGGTAGAGCGACTCCGGCGTCGTGATCAGGATGTGCGGCGGCCGCTTGACGATGCTCTGGCGCTCGGCCTGGGTGGTGTCGCCGGTGCGCACCATCGTGCGGATCTCGGCCGGTGCGTAGCCTAGCTCGCGCGCGACCTCCGCGATCTCAGCAAGCGGCTCCTCCAGGTTGCGCTGGATGTCGTTGCTCAGCGCCTTCAGCGGCGAGACGTAGACGATCTCGATCGCGTCGTCGAGGGGGCCGGCGGCGGACTCCGCGCGTCGCAGCAGGCGGTCGATGGCGACGAGAAAGGCGGCGAGCGTCTTGCCGGAGCCGGTCGGGGCCGAGATCAGCGTGTCGCGCCCGGCGATGATCTCCGGCCAGCCGCCGGCCTGCGCATCGGTCGGCGCGGCGAACTTGCGCTCAAACCAGGTGCGGACGGCGGGATGGAAGGAGTCGAGGACAGACATGGGGCCTCAGAAGCGAACCGAACGTGTGTGCGATGGAGTCTATCGAGCGAGCAGAGGAGGTGTCAAGGGCTTGTGTCCTGTACATTGGTGATACTTCTTTGTCGGGACTGGCGCGAGCCAGCTTCTGAACACGCTCTTGTGGGGTCCGGTAGCTTAATGGCGTATCTCCTGTTCGTGGACGAGAGTGGCCAGGACCACGGGAATCGCCCTACGAGGTGCTGGCGGGCGCAGCAGTGCATGATACCCAGATTTGGAACCTCGTCTGCGCTATCCAGGATGCAGAGCCGCGCTTCTTTGGCACACGGATTTCAAATGACCGTGAGGAGTTGAAGGCACGCCGCCTGCTTAGACGAAAGACCTTCAGGCTGGCGGCCCAGGATCCGGCGATAGCGGAAGGCGAAAGAACGCAGCTCGCAGCCGCTGCCCTCAGAGACGGTGCTAGTGCCACCCGCGCGCAGTTGACAGCGTTGGGGCAGGCGCGCGTCGCCTATGTCCGCCACGTTCTTGAGCTCTGCGCGGCTCACGGCGTTCGCTTCTTCGCCAGCATCGTTGATCCTGCAGCACCTACGCCCGCTGGCCAGGCGCTGCGAAAGGACTACGCATACCTGTTCGAGCGATTCTTCTACTTCATTGACGAACAACCGACCCATGAGCGTGGACTCGTTGTCTTCGACGAACTCGAGCGGTCACGAGCCCATCTGCTTGTGAATCAGATGTCGGCATACTTCCGTGCGACTGGAAAGGGCCGCATGCGATCTGGGCGCATCGTTCCGGAGCCTATCTTCGTACACAGTGATCTAACCAGTGGCATCGGGATAGCTGACCTCGTTGCCTACATCATCTCGTGGAACGTGCGGGTACGCCAGATGGCAGCGCCCAGACGCGCGGAGATGGACGCTCTCGGCGACGCAGTAGTGAACCTGCGCCATCGGGCCACCATCGATCGGCCCGGCTTTCCAGACGGCTTCGTAGTCTGGAGCTTCGCGGTCATCGATGATTTGAGGCCAAGGGATGAACGGGAAGAGATCCTGGGCGATGCTGGCTAATGAGAAAGGGAAAAGGCAATGTTAGCCGAAGCCAACAAAGCCTCCACCACCATTATCGGTTGCATCGACACGCTTGTCAAGAGATTGTACCTCGTCGAGAATTCGGTGCGGAAGGGGCTTGACACCTAGTGTTGCTAGGCCTATAATGGCTAGGTAATGAGACCTGAACTGCTGAAAGGCAATCTCGACCTCCTCCTCCTCAGCATCCTCAAGGAGCGCCCCGCGCACGGCTACGCGATCATCGAGGAGCTGCGCGCCCGCAGCGACAAGGCGTTCGATCTGCCGGAGGGCACCGTCTACCCTGCGCTGCACCGCATGGAGCGGGCAGGCCTGCTGACGAGCCACTGGTCGGACGGCGAGGGGCGGCGGCGGCGGGTGTATCAGGTCAGCGGCCTGGGCGAGCAGGCGCTCGCAGCGAAACAGGCGGAGTGGCAGAAGTTCAACCGTTCGGTCCGCCTGGTCCTGGAGGGATCATGACATGGCGCAGCCGGGCTCCATCAATGACTATCTCCTCAGACTGAGCATTGCCCTGGACCACGACTTCCCAACCAACGCGGCCCTGGTGCACCGCGTCGCCTCGGAGGCGAGGGACCATCTGGAGCAGGCAGCGACCGCGCACCGCGCCGCGGGCCTGTCGCCGGCCGATGCAGAGCGCAAGGCCATCGAGCAGTTCGGTCCGCCAGAACGGGTCGCGGGGCAGTTCGCGCGGGAGCTGGGCGGCAGGTTGTCGGCGTCGGGTCTGCTCGTGCGGTCGATGCTGCACGCCGGTGGGCTCGTAGGTGCGCTCTTCATCGCCCTCGGCGCGACTGGTGTCCTGATGGCGGCGGGGGCGTTTGCATTCGGCTTTGACCGCGTGACGGGGATGGAGCAGGAGCCGATCACTCAGGCGCAGACGCCCTCGGATAGCGATTGCGCGCAACTGGCGGCGATGGCGACGAATGGCCCGGACACGTTGTCGCCGCAGGAGTGCGAGCGGCTCTACGCGAACTGGCTCCGGGGCATTGGCACGGAAGTCTCCTTCTTCTTCCATACCCTGCTTACGTTCGGCAGCTTGATCGTCCTCGGCATAGGCGTGGCGCTCGTCTGGGCGCACCGTGCGTTGTTGCGCTGGCACACCCGTGGCGCCGACGATTGCTCCGGCCCGGCCAAGGTCCACGCGATCCTCGGCGCGGCGATGTTCGGCTATGTCGGGGTGCTGGTGTGGCCGGGCGTAGTCGAGGCGTGGGTGTTCTCGGAGAAGACGGTCGACTATCCGGCACTGGCCGGCGCGCTCGTGGTGCTGTCGTTCTTCCTGGGCTACGCACGGTCAGTGCGCGCGCAGTACTCATAGCGCGGCCAAGGACGGGCATCCGCCGCCTATCTTTCCCCGCCACCAGCACCGGCGGCCTGCCACGCGAGGCGTCCCTTCTCAGGGGCGTCTCGTGGTGTCACGGCCGCGCCGCGACGAAGAGCGACCGACGCTGCAGGCCTGCCTCGATGAAGCCGATGCGCGTGCGCCGGTTCTCCTGTCCCTCCGCGAAGGCCTGCGCTCCCTCAAGCTTGCGCAGCTCCGCCGCGTGACGCTCGCGCCCTTCGTAATAGCCGCGCGAGATTCGGAGGTACTCCTGAGTCTCGTCGGCCTCCTCGATCTTGACGAAACCAGCGGAGCGCAGGAGATCACGCTCGGACGACGTTGAGGCGAGTTCGGGCGGGTCGCCCAGCGCGAGGATGCGCTTGCGATCAGCGTCCGAGACGCCGGGCGGAATGAAGATCGTGTAGAAGGCCATCTTGCCGGCCGGCTTTAGCAGCCGCCTGCACGCTCTCAACACGGAGAACTTCGCGCGCACTCAGCAGAGGACGTCTGTGTGGACGGCGGCGTCGAACGCTTGGGCGCGGAAGGGCAGATGCGTACCACTGGCTGCGATGCAATCGACGCGCGAAAGCAGTTCCTGCTCGCGCGCTCGGGCAAGCGCCGTGCGCATGCCCGGCACCGGCACGTCGGTGGCGACGACCTCGCAGCCCGTCGTCCTGGCCAGGTAGAGGCCGGGCCACCCTTCTCCCGCGCCGACGTCGAGCAGACGCTTGCCGGGGCCCAGCCCGAGACGCTTGGCGAGGCCGTCGGCCTGGGCGATGGTCGTGTACCCGTTCACGCCGGTGTTGGCGCCGAACACCTCGCGCTGGATCGCGTCCCTCGGCGTGCCCACAGGCGCTCTGTAGCACCCTTCGAACTTGGCTCTGCTGTTATCCTGGCTCCTGCTCCGCTCAGCGTCGTTCATGGCGTCCAGTCCTTCCCAGGCGGGCAGGTCTGAGACCTGCCCCTACGCCGCTTTTCGGGCGCGGAAGCGGAAGGTGTTGTGCTGGCGATTCCAGTCCACCGACGTCTCGGTGAAGCCCGCGCGCTCCAGTCGCGCGCCGAACGCGTCCGGGTCGATCGGCATGCAGTCGTCGAGCACGTGGTAGAGGCGCCACCGGAGCGAGGGCGTGCTGTCCGATCCGAGGAAGAGCGCGCCGGGACGCAGCACGCGATGCGCCTGCGCCAGCAGCCTGTCTTGCAACTCGGGAGACGGGACGTGGTGGAGCATGGTGAAGCAGACGGCGGCGCTGAACGACCCGTCCGGGAAGGGCGTATCCGTCGCGTCGCCCTCGACGACGGTGACGTTCGTGCCCTCCATGCGCCCGATCAGCGCCTGCGCCAGTTTCTGGTCGATCTCGATCGACGTCAGGCGGGCGACGCGCGAACGCAGCCAGTCGGTGCTCAGCCCGGGCCCCGGCCCGATCTCCAGCACGTCGTCCCCGAGATCGGCGTCGGCCAGCGTCCACGGGATCATCGCGCCCTGGAGCCGCTTCGCCCAGCCCTCCGAGTTGCAGTACCAGCGGTGGAGGATGTTCACGGTTCCCCCGTTTCATCGAGTCCAGGGACGACGCCGTCCTCCTCGAGGGCTCTCCGGAGCGCCTCTGTTGTCCGGCGCTGGCCCAGCAGGAGTATGAGCTTTGTGACCTGAAAGCGGAGCCTTGCCAGCCATCCGCGATCCTGAAGGCGGATACGGAACTGTGCAAGCGTGCCGCCGTTCTCGAGCGGGATGAACTCGGTGGTTTCGATCGAGCGGTGGAGGAACAGCCGGCCGATGATTCCGCGGCCGATTGGTGTCATGCGGTTGGTGTAGTAACTGAACGGACGCCAGTCGAGGTACTCGCGCAGGACATCGCCGATGACGCCGTGCGCACAGTGGCTGGTGGCGCCCGCCCCCAGCCGCCCGCTCTGGTTCGGCTGGTTGTCGATCGCCGTCTGCCCGCTCTGCCAGCGCAGGCGCTTCTCAGGATCGACCCAGTACTGCCAGATAACGGACGGCGGAACGGGCGACTCACCACCCATCTCAAGATCAGCATCTGCGGAGGCGATGTATTCGCGCCGCTCCTCCCGCATCGCGTCGGCGACGGGCTCGAGGTCATGCACACCGCCCGCGGTCTCGCCGAAGGACTCGTATGCCTCGCTGTGGGCGGGCAGGTTGAAGGACGGCGGCATGCGCTGCAGGCAGGCCTCCGTAAAGAAGGCGTATGCTTGCGGGCCGCCGCCGTCGCTGATCGAATTCTTCAGCAGGCGATGGACCAGGATGACGTCCGGTCCGGCGAGATCCTCCCGGCCGGCGTCGTGCTCAACGACAAAGCTGCCGTAGTGCGTGACGAACTTGAGGCCGAGCGACGGGATCGCCGCGCAGGCGTCGCAGCGGCAGGTCGTCGCCCGGGTCATGTCCAGCAGGCGGTTGGAGAAGGCAAAGTAGCAGGCCTCGATCACCTCTATGAGGCGCTCACCTTCCCGAAACGTCGCGGCGTCGGCGTAGCAGAAGACCGCATCGCCTTCGAGCTTTACGAATCGCATGGGGGGCACGAGGCGCTCGCGGATGAGCGTGGTCAGCTCATGGATGATCGCGTGGGCGTGCTCGAGTTCGGTACCGGTAAGAAACGCTGTGTATCCCGAAATGTCGGCGAGAAGCAGATAGCCCTGTCGGGCCCCGCGATCGTTCGGTATGCTCATGCGCGCCACCGCACTTCGTAGAGCCGCACAGCGTCGTCGAAGCCTTTCGGGGCGAATTCGCCTCGGTCGGCGTAGATGTAGCTCTTGCCGGACAGCAGGTGGCGCAGCGGCTCCGGGATCAGGATCTCGCCCGCACCGGCCTGCGCGGCTATGCGCGACGCGAGGATGACCGTCGAGCCGAACAGATCGCCGTCCTCCTCGATCGGCTCCCCCGCGTTCAGCCCGACGCGGACGTGTAACGGCTCAGGCATTGACCCGCTGTGCGTGGCGAAGGCGCGCTGGAGCGCGATGGCGCAGTCCATCGCCCTCGTCACCGAGCCGAACGAGGCCATGAAGCCGTCGCCCATCGCTTTCACCTCGGAGCCGCCGTGAGCGACGAGCGCCTCGCGGGTGATGCGCTCGTGCTCGCGCAGCACCGCCCGGCCCTTGGCGTCGCCGAGGCGTTGCATCATCTCCGTGTGGCCAACGAGGTCGGTGAACAGCACGGTGCGGAGACCGCCCGTCGCAGCGAGCGCTGCCGCCGGCGCGGGCGGCGCCGCGAGCCCGACGAACGCGCGTATCAGCTCGGCTGTCTGTTCGTAGGTCGGATCTGAGAACTGCCGAAATTGGGCCCCAGGGATCCTCGCGGCGATGCGCTGGCAATAGCGGGCAGGGACGGCGTTCGGCTCGTTTCTCAGGACAAGCGTCGGTTGACGCACGCCCGCCAGGAGGTCGCCCACATCCGTGGCGTCCCGCACTCTAATGTAACGAAGACCCACGGAGGGATCGACCCATCCCGCCACGGCCTGCGCTAAAGGGTCGAGCCAGGTACTGTCATTCGGGTCCCAACCGGACAGGACGCGAATCACCGTCTGCGTGTAGACCGCCCAGTCCGCCTCCGCGAGTGCCAAGCCCGTCCGCCCGTACGGCGTATCTGCCAGCTCACCTATGTTCTGATACGGCGACTCGAGGACGAGGTGTGTGACTCGCTCGGGAAGCACGGCTGCAAGCTGAAGCGCCATCGATAACGCCAAATGGCCCGTATCCCCGAACACGGCAAATCGGTCGAGCTTCGCGGCATCGATCACCGCTTCGGCGTCCATCAGCAGCGTAGCGGCGGACACGTCAGCAACGTCGCGTTCAGACATGCCTGTGCCTCGCGCGTCGAAGACGATCAGGCGAAACGACCGCGCCAGCGCCGCGCAGTAAGCTTCGAAGACAGCAAAAAAGTCCAGCACGTGCGAGAACGGCGTTGGGGGGCAATATAGCAGCGCAGGGCCCTGACCCACCTCGGCCCACGCGATGCTGACGCCATCGGTTGTGATCGCATACTGGACCGGTGGTACATCCATCGGACCTACTCCTTCCAGCGAACTTCGTAGAGCCGCGCCGGGTCGTCGAAGCCCTTGAGGGCGACAGCGCCGCGGTCGGCGAAGAGGAACCCCTTGCCCGCCGACAGCTCTCTCACGACGTTCGAGACCAGGATCTCGCCCGCATCCGCTTCGTCACAGATGCGCCGGGCGAGCTGGACGGCCGTGCCGTACAGGTCGGCGTCCTCGGCCACCGGCTCCCCTGCGTTGATGCCGACGTGCACCCGCAGATCGGGCTCGTCGCGCTCAGCTACGGCGCGCTGGATGGCGACAGCGCACTCGAGCGCGCCCGACGCGGACGTGAACGACGCCATGATGCCGTCGCCGGTGTGCTT
>JBBEBM010000049.1:0-17992 GCA_040882355.1 Dehalococcoidia bacterium
CAGACCCCCCGGCATGGGGCGCTGCCCCCTGCACCCCCGTTTTTCAGCACCCTGCCAGCCCCGGCAGGCGCCTCCGGCGCCCTGCACCCCCGGATCTCCAGCACCCTGCTAAGGCCGACCCTTCGCTGTCTTCAAGGGCAGGCGTCAAACAGGCTGCGCGACCGGCGGCGGTTATGATGAATCCGTGCGCTTGACGAACCTCGCCGTTCTAGTGACGCTGAGCCTGATCTGGGGCTCGGCGTTCGCGCTGGTGAAGGTGGTGCTGGAGGACGTGCCGCCGATGACGCTGGTGGCTGGCAGGATGACGTTCGCGGCGTCGTTCCTGACGCTGGCGCTGATCGCGACGGGCCGCGCCACACTGCTAGGCGAGCGACGGTCGTGGTTCGCCTTCGTGGCGCTGGGGCTGGGGAACAACGTCTGGCCGTTCGTGCTGCTCACCCTGGGGCAACAGCACGTCGAAAGCAGCCTGGCCGCGATCCTCGTCGCCGGGATGCCGCTGACCACGAGCCTGCTGGCGCACTTCTGGATCCGCGAGCGGCTCACGCCGGACCGAGCGCTCGGCGTGCTCGTGGGCTTCGCGGGCGTCTTCCTTCTGATCGGCGGCGACCTGCGCGACGTGACGGAGTCGAGCGGGCTGGCCCAGCTCGCGATCGTGGCGGGCATGGTCGGCTACTCGTTCGGCACGGTCTTCGCTCGCCGCTACCTGGGCGACAGTGACGCCGGCGTCTGGGCAGCGGGCCAAACGCTGGTCGGCGCGGCGGTGATGATCCCGGTGGCGTTGGCGGTCGACCAGCCGTTCGACCTCTCGATCTCGGCGAAGACGGCCATCGCCTGGGTGTCGCTCGGCGTCGTCGCGAGCGGCGTCGCGTACCTGCTCTTCTTCCCGCTCATCCGTCGCGTGACAGCGACGCAGGCATCGATGGTGGGCTACTTGATCCCGGTCTGGGCGCTGCTGATCGGCGTACTGATCCTGGACGAACACCTGGAATCGACCGCGTTCGCCGGGCTGGGCCTGATCATCGCTGGCGTTTGGATCGTCAACGGCGGTGGTCACTGGCTGGCGGAGCGCGTGTTCGGCCACGGACGAGGGGCCGACGCGCCACGGGTCGCCAGTGGCTCGACCGATGACGACGTGTCGACTGGACCAGCTCCGTCGTAGCTACTTGGCCGGCAGCGTCGAGGCGAAGTCGACGCCGCGCTGGACCCACTTGCGGAGCGCCGGCGCTGTGCGCAGGCCGGCAGCGCTCACGTAGACCATGCCTTTCATGGGGCGGCCGGTGAAGTCCATCGGGCGGGCGTGAGGCTGGCGCAGGGCGTCGTCGAAGGCGTCCGGGCCGACGCGCACCATCAGCTCATCTTTGACGATGCCGCAGCACATGTTGCCGCGCAGCATGAACGCGATGCCACCGAACATCTTTCTCTCGGTCAGGCCTCCGTCCGGGCCCAGCGCCTTGCGGACGCGGTCTGCGAGCTTCTCGTCATAAGCCATGGCGTTGCGCATTCTAACACGGCGCCAGTCCATCGCCGACAAGTCGAGAGGGTTGACCACCTCGGAAGCCGCTCGTACCCTGGCAGCGACACGCTTCGCAGGGAGGTAACGATGAGCATGCGAACCATACTGTCACGTTTCGCGGTTCTTGGCGCGCTGGGCCTCGCGCTCACGCTGGTCGCCGTCGCCTGCGACGACGACGAGGGCGGTGACGGGACGGCGACCGCGACGACCGAACCACAGGCGACCGACCAAGCGCCGGCGCCGACGGCGACCGACGCTGCGGCGAGCGGCGAGCTGTCGCTCACGAGCAGCGCGTTCGCGGACAACGAGGCGATTCCCGTGAAGTACACTTGCGACGGCGACAACGTTAGCCCGCCCCTCGCGATCGGCGGCGTGCCGGAGGGCGCCGCAACGCTGGCGCTGATCGTCGACGACCCGGACGCGCCGAGCGGCTCGTTCGTGCACTGGACGGTCTACAACATCGACCCGACGACCGAGAAGGTCGCGGAGGGCCTCGCGCCGGGCGACGGCACGGAGGGGCTGAACGGCACAGGCCAGCCGGGCTACACCGGGCCCTGCCCACCGTCCGGGACCCATCGCTACATCTTCACGCTCTACGCGCTCGACGTCGGGCTCAACCTGGACGCCGCGGCATCAGGCAAGGAGGAGCTCGAGGCAGCGATGGCCGGGCACATCGTGGCGCAGACGGAGCTTACAGGGACGTACGCACGATAGGCCGCGGCGTCTCGCGCGCTTACGCGAACTTCGGCGGGCGCTTTTCCGCGAAGGCGGCGATGCCTTCGCGAGCGTCCGGATGGTGGTCGGAGATCGCGGTCTTCGCCGCGATGTCGTCCAGCGCGTGCGCGAAGGTCTGCTCCGCCGCGTTGTAGATCGAGCGCTTCAGCAGGCGCATCGCGACCTGGGGGCCTCCAGCCAGCTCGCGCGCCAGCTCCAGCGAACGCTCCATGAGCTGCTCAGGCTCGACGACCTCGTTCACGAGGCCCAGCTCGAGCGCCTCCTGCGCGGAGACGATGCGCTTGCGCATGAGGAAGTCGAGCGTCCTCGCCACGCCGATGAGCTGGACGAGCAGGAACTGGCCACCCTCGTCGGGCATCAGCCCGAAGCGAAGCGTGGCGCTGCCCAGCCGCGCATCGGTCGACGCGACGCGGAAGTCGCAGGCGAGCGCGAGCGAGAGGCCGGTCTGGATCGCGACGCCGTTGATCGCGGCGATGGTGAGCTTGTCGACGGCGCGCAGCACGGCGTTGAGCGGCTGCGAGAGCCAGCGCAGCCCTTCGTAGGTGCCGGCGGGGTCGCGATGGCCGGGCGGGATGCCGGGCAGGAGCGCCTGCGCGTCGCCGTAGTCGGTGCGGGCGCCGGTCATGTCATCGCCTGCGCAGAACGCGCGACCGCTGCCGGTGATCACGATCACGCGGACGGCATCGTCCATCTGCGCCTGCGTCAGCACCTCGACGAGGTCGCGCTTCATGGGCTGGGTCGTGCCGTTCAGCCGCTCGGGTCGGTTCAGGGTGACGACGGCGATGCCCGGATCGTGGATCTCGACTGCGAAGCCGCGGAAGTTGCCTGCGAGCATGGTGGTTTCTCCTGTCTCGTCTCTGTGTGGGGTTGTATCATACCGCCGACAAGATGTCGGTATTATCGGTTGCATGCGGCGGCGCTTGGTCCTAGCAACGTGCTGAAGAACAGACGTGTACCTTTCCCACCCACCCGCCCGCGAAGGAACTTGAATCTGGGGGACACCCCCAGGCCCCCGGCAGGGGCGCTGCGCCCCCTGCACCCCCACCTCTTCGTCGTCGTGCCGGCGCTTATGCCAAGCCCAGGGGTGCGCGAGGTCGATCAACTCCCTTCCTGCGAGGGGGCTATGCGGTAGCCGAGGAGGCGCCCGATCGGCGCCAGGACCACGAGGCCGAGCTTCTGGACGGCGATCGGTATGCCGGGCTGGTAGTGCTCCTCGCCCAGGTCGCTCAGGATGACAGCGAGACGGATGATGCTCGGCACGCCCATCTTGTCGACCTTGCCCTCGCGGGCCAGGGCGTAGGTGATCTCGAAGAAGGCCTTGGTGTTCTTCGCAGGAAGCAGCTCGCAGCGGACGCGGGCCTCGGCGTCGGTGGTGTTGTAGAGGCCGTGCGCGGTGCCGCGCGGGATGACGATCGACTCGCCCGCGTTGAGATCGCGCAGCTCGTTGCCGAGGCGGACGCGCGCTGTGCCGGCGATTACCTGAAAGCGCTCCTCTTGCACAGCATGGATGTGGTCGCGCGGGACGTGGGCGCCCGGGCGCAGCGTGTGCTCCCACTCGAGCAGCTCGCCGTCCGTATCGGCGGCGGTCTTCAGCCAGAGGACGCGCTCGCCGCTGACCGGGTTCTCGGTTGTGTTGCTCGCGTCGGGCACGTCAGCGGCCCTTGAACTGAGGATCGCGCTTCTCCGCGAAGGCGCGCGGCCCTTCGCGGGCGTCTTCCGTCGCCTGGACGATCGCCATCGAGTGGCCCGCCGCCTCCAGCGCCTCATAGACATCCGAGGTCTGGCCGCGGTAGACGAGCCGTTTCGCAAGCTGGAGGGCGACGGCGGGCCCCTTCGCGATGCGTTCGGCGAGGTCGCGCGTGGCCGGGATCAGCTCGTCAGGCGGCACGACCTTCGAGACGTAGCCGATGCGCAGCGCCTCCTGCGCGTCGACGAAGTCGCCGGTCCAGATCAGTTCGAGCGCCTTCGCCAGTCCGACGATGCGCGGCAGGTAGTAGCAGCCGCCATCGCCGGGGACGAGGCCGACCTTCGCGTAGCTCATGGCAAAGCGCGCCGTGTCGGATGCGATGCGGATGTCGGCCATGCTGCACATGTCCATGCCGGCGCCGACGGCAGGGCCGTTCGCCGCGCAGATGTAGGGCTTGTCGAGCAGCGCCACCTGGCGAGGCACGGCGTGAACGCTATCGCGCAGCCAGTTGCGCCGGTCGGCCGCGGAGACGGGCGTCGCGCTGCGCGCCACCTCGGCGACGCCGGAGCCGGACCCGGCGCGCAAATCGGCGCCGGCGCAGAAGCCGCGCCCGGCGCCCGTGACGATGACGACGCGAACGTCGCCGTCGAGCCGGGCGTCTTCGAGCGCCTGCGCCCACTCGCGGATCATGGTGGGCGTAAACGCGTTCATGCGCTCGGGGCGGTTCAGGGTGATGGTCGCGACGCCGTTTGCCTTCTCGTAGAGGATCTCCTCGAAGTCCATCCGTTGCCCTTTCCTATCCTGTCCCTTCGCCCGTTCGCCCATCCGCCGTGTCCGGCCAGGCTGAAGGCCTGGCCTACAGAGAGAGTCCGACGAAAAGAGGACACGGCCGACTCTAGCCTGACCGAGAGCGATTGTATCAGAATCGCGGCACTCTGGACGCTAGAAGCGCCATTTCGTATATTGTGCGGGACTTCACCAATCGAGTCCGCCGATCGGCGGACGGGCGCTACGGGCGCCCCGGAGGTGCATCGTGACCATCGAGACGCGCTGGACGGACATCGACAAGCTGCTGCAGCCGTCGCCGCAGAGCAGCGCGGAGCTGCACGAGCGCGCGGTGCAAGACATCGCCCAGGCGCGCTTCGAGTTCCCGACGCCGGAGCTGGCCTCGTATCGCACCTACGTGAACGTGCCTCAGGTCACCCTGCCGGTGACAGACGAGAAGGGCAACGAGCTGACGCCGGACATCGTCGTCGTCGATACGCCGGGCAACATCCTGAAGATCGCAGCCCACGTCGAGACCGCCGACACGATCAGCGAGGAGCGGGCGCAGGAGATCTGGGCGCCCTTCGCGAAGCTGAATGACACCGCCTTCTACCTGTACGTGCCCGTCGGCCAGGGGGCGAAGGCGAAACAGATCTGCAAGAAAGCGGGCATCCGCGTTTACGGCTTCCGGACGTGGCGCTACACGCCCCAGGGCATCGAGATCAACGACATCTCGGAGCCGCCCGACATCATGATCGCGCTGATGCCGCCCTTCGTGCGGAAGATCCTGCGCGGGGTGTAGTCGAACAGTCTGTCAACGGACACGAAACGGATTGACGGATGGCGGAAGGTCGACACGACGCGCTGGGCGAGCGCTCAAGGGGATCACAGACGAATGTCATTCGTTCCCACCCACCCGCCCAGTGGTGGTTGGATGAATCTGGGGGACACCCCCAGACCCCGGCATGGGGCGCTGCCCCCTGCACCCTCGTTTTTCAGCAGCCCGCTAGTCCTGGGTTCCTCCGTCCGGCGATTCCACGATCTCCCTCAGCAGCGTGCGGTGGCAGCGCGACTCATCGCGGCAGCCGCAGAGCAGGGTGACGTCGCCCGTTCGACTACGTTGCGATAGGTCGTCGAGCAACGCCGACCTCTCGCCGACCTCCGCCCGGTAGCAACGGGCGAACTCGTCCCACTGGACACGCCCCGCCTGGTAGCCGCGGAGCAGGTCGAGGCTCGGCGCGAGGTCCTTCTCCCAGCCGTCGACGGCGTCCTGGCGCACTCCGCGCGGCCACAGGCGCATGACGAGGAGGCGGTAGCCGTCGTCAGGAGAGGGCGGGTCATAGACGCGCTTCGTCCGGATCAATCCACAGCCAGCGCCCGCTCGATCTCGTCTCGGTGCTCCGGGTAGCGTTCGCCGAAGGCGCGGACGAGGCCGAAGCAGCCGCTGATCATCATGTCGCCGTGGGGCGTGGCGAAATAGGGATCGAGGCGGCTGCCGCGCAGGCGGCCGCGTTGCGGGCCGGTCACAGCGACCAACGGCCGCGCGCCGTCGCGTGACGCGCCGTCCGCGTAGAAGACGCCGTGGCCCTTGCTGCCGAAGACCTCCTCGTGGGCGAGGGCGCCGGTGACGAGGCGCTCCGTGAAATCTTCGATCTGCTCGGTGGTCATCTCGCCGGTGTGGTGCTCGTAGAGGCTGCGGATGCGGGGGCCGCGCAGGTGGAAGGCGAGCGCGTGCATGTTGCCGAGGTTGAGCACGAGCTGCTCCTGCTCGGCGGCGACGCGCGGGTCCTGCAGCGCGCCCAACGCCGCCGCCGGGCCGGTGTCGAGGAAGACGGCCGGCGCCTCCCCGTCCACGCCCGCGACGAGCGTGCGGGCGCGCGTGAGGTAGTCTGGCAGCTCCTGCGGCAGGTAGGCGAACGCGAGCAGGTCGTTGCGCCCCTCGACGACGCGGCGCAGGTGGTCGAAGCGGAAGAGGCGGTCGGAGTAGTCGGGCGGCGAGTCGCCGTGGTCGAGGCAACCGAGCGCGAGGCCATCGAAGTCGCCCGGCACGTCGAAGGCAGCGAGGGCGCTGCGGATCGCATCGAGGTCGAGGTCGCGCAGCTCGACGCGCTCGACGTCGCGCAGGACCGCGGCTTCGTCGTCGCTGACGATGCGCACGCCCATCGCCTCGACGCGCGTGAGGTCGTCGTCGAAGGTGCGGGCGGCGTCGGGGGTAGCGTAGGCGGTGAGGCCCGCGCGCAGGTGGTCTTCGAGCGCCCAGTGGCACGGCCCGCCGCCCTGGATCACGCCGGTGAGGAGCACCGGGCGGCGCGCCTCGGTGGCGCGGCGGATGCGCCCGGCGGCGATGCTGGTCGCGCTGGGCATGACGAGCTTGATGCTGTTCTCGACCGGCCCGGTCGAATCGAAGACAAGGATGTCTTGTGTGCCGGTGCCTACGTCGACGGCCAGGATGCGCATTGTGCTTCGCCTCGCGAGGGAGTGTTTGGCTCTATTGTAGCAACGGCTGCATGGATCAGGGGCTGGCGCCTACCTTTGGCCCCACCACTTCAGCACGCGCAGCGCTCGCAGGGTGTTCCAGCGGCTCGGCTGGCCGCGGCGCTCGAGCTGGAAGTGGGTCTTGCCCTGCCAGACCTGCTGCAGCGACCACCGCCCATCGTCCCCGCGAGTGCTCCGCACGATGTCGATCTCTTCGGCGAGGCGCTCGTCGCGCGGGGCGTTGACGGCTCGGAAATAGTCGAGCGCGCGGAGGATGTCGTAGTGCCAGTGGGCCGGGAAGGCGAAGCGAGTGAAGACGGGCTTGATGACGTCGCCGGTGCGGTGAGAGCGGAAGAGCCGGTGGTCCAGGAGGAACTCGCGGCCGCGGCGCTTCGCCAGCTGCACGTCCCGGGTCTGGCGGCCGCGATGCAGTTCGTAGTGGCGGAGGCCCTCCAGCGCGCTGATGGTGGTGTGCACCGACGCGTGGGTGGCGCCGCGCGGGCGCCGGCAGTTCCAGCCGCCGTCGGGCATCTGCTGCTCGATCAGGTGGCCGGCGATCGCATCGAGACGGTCGTCGCCGTACTGAAAGTATGAGAGGATCGAGAGGCCCATTCCGGTGACACAGGTCTCGCTCCGGCCTGAGCCGCCGTACCACAGGCCGCCGTCGCTCTGTGAGCCACCATCGAGCAGCTCCCGGCAGCCACGCTTTGCCTGCGGGTTCTGCCCTGGCAGACCGAAATCCCGGAGGAGCAGCATGGTGTAGAAGGTCGATGTCCACTTCGGCACATAGAGGGACAATTGCGATGACGGCCCGCGCCCCCATCTGCCATCCTTGTCTTGCTCGGCGAGCAATCGAGCGCCCCAACCTTCGCCGGCGACCTTGCGCCGCTCGCGATCGGTCGCGGGTTCGGGCGCACCGACGAGGTCGCGCAGGGTCTGCCAGCGGATGGCCGGGTCCCCGTCAAGGAGCCACTGAACCGTTCCGTCCTGGGTAGCCGGGGGTGTAGCTGGCACAAGCTAAGAGGAGATGTACCGCCGGTGGTTCGCGTAGTGCTCGGAGCCGTCGGCGCGCGCCATCGCCTCGAGCGGCGCGTCCCAGAGATCGAGCGGCACCCGCTCGATGGCGAGCAGGCGTTGATCGAACGCGCGGTGCGCCCGTGCGCGCGCTTCGTCGAGCGTCAGACTGCTGTCCTCCGCCTGCCAACGGGCGTTGATCTCGTCGTCCGTGCCCTCGGGATCGGCGGGCGGCGGCCGGCCGTGGAGGCGCGCCTCGAGCGCCGCGGTCGAGTGCTCGATCCAGCGGGCGAGGTGAGCGTAGACGTCGCGGCTCGTCCAGGGGACGGCGCCCTCGCGGTGGAGGGTGGCGTCGGGATGGGCGTCGAGCGCTTCGACGAGGGCCTTCCAGTCGGCGTGGTCCTCGCGGATCATCGCCGCGAGTGGTTCGGCGTCCACGACTAGGCCTGGCGAGTCCAGGCGGCGAGGTCGAAGTAGTCGCGCCACGCGGCGATCTTGCCGTCCTTGATCTCGAACGTGCCCATCACGGGCAGCTCGATCTTCTTCGCGCCCAGGAACTTGTCGACGCGCTCGGTGAGGACGACATCGCCCGAGGCGGCGATGTGCAGGACCTGCCAGTCGCAGCCTTCGAAGGGTGCCATGAACTGCTCGATCATGCCCTTGATCGCGTCCTTGCCCTGGATCGGCTGGATGGGCATGTTGTGGTAGACCGCGTCGTCGGCGAAGAAGTCGATGATCGCCGGGATGTCGGCCTTGTTCCAGGCGGCGCAGAAGCGCTCGACGAGGGCGATGTTGTCTTTCTCAGTCATGGCTTGGCCTCCTATCGGACGCTGGTGACGACCTCTAGGTCGCCGCTACGGTCTCGTGTTGTTGGCGACCTGGGGTTCGCCGGATGTCTCCTATCGCACGTTGGTGGCGACCTGAAGGTCGCCTCTACAGCCGAGCGACCTTACGCGATCGTAGCGCCGGCGTTGGCGATGACGACTTCGCCGCGCTCGGCGGTCTTCGCCTGCACGAGCACGCGGGTCGCCGACTCGCGCCAGATGTCGGTGACGATCGTCTCGCCGGGGTAGACGACGCCGGAGAAGCGCACCTCGAAGCTCTTGAAGCGGGCCGGGTCGCCGTCGCAGCAGGCGTGCAGGATGGCGCGGCCGACGTGGCCGAAGGTGCACAGCCCATGCAGGATCGGCCGCTCGAAGCCGGCGAGCTTCGCGAACTCCGGGTCGATGTGGAGCGGGTTGCGGTCGCCGGAAAGGCGGTAGAGCGTGGCCTGGTCGGGCGAGGTGGCGTAGGAGACCGTGTGGTCGGGCGCCTTCTCCGGCGGCACGTTGCGGCTGGTCGCGCTGGGGCCGCGCTCGCCGCCGAAGCCGCCCTCGCCGCGGACGAAGGTGCTGAACATGTTCGCGAAGAGCACCGCGCCGGCTTCGTCCTTCGTCTCCGCATCGACGACGACAACCGCGCCCGATCCCTTGTCGTAGATCGCGCTGATCTTGGCGTTCGTGGTGAGCTTACCCTTCGTCGGGATCGGCGCGCGGAGCTCGATGCGCTGCTCGCCGTGGAGCACCATCATCGGGTTGAACTCGAGCACGCGGGCCAGGCCCGTGAGCGCGGGGAACGCAGGGATGACGGCGAAGGTCGGCAGCACTCGCAGGTTCTTTTCGTAGACGAACGGCAGGTCCTTCGTCGTCGCGCCGACGCCGAGCGCGTAGAGCATCACGTCGCGGTCGGTGTAATCGTAGGTGGTCGGCGGCAGCGCCTTGCCGACGGCGGAGAGATCGAGGGCCATGAGACGTACCTCCTGCGAACGCTTCGGAATGCGAGAGGAGTGTAGCAGGTGCGCGAGGGCGGGATCGAGGGGCTTGACAAGCCGTGTACAATAGGCGTGAGGGAACCGGCGGTGGTGAGTCAAGCGCATGGAGGTGCTATGCGACTCCAACGGGTTTTCGTCACACTCACGCTTCTGGTTATCGCAGCGGGGTTCGGCATGCTCGGACCATCTCCAAGGCCGGTGAGCGCTCACCACATCGTCGGGATATCGGCTGGCGGCCAGCACACGTGCGCCCTCACCGCGAGTGGCGGCGTCCAGTGCTGGGGACGAGACCACTTCGGGCAGTTGGGAGACGGGAACGGTCCGAACGACGCTGGTTCGAGTATCCCAGTCAACGTGGTAGGACTGGAGAACGGAGTGGTTGCCGTCGCTTCTGGCGGCGTGCACACATGCGCACTGACAGAGGCTGGCGAGGTGAAATGCTGGGGTGGCGGTGAACAAGGGCAGTTGGGCACCGCGCCGACCGAATACTGTCAGACCCCGCCCTACCATCCTTGTAATACCGTACCCGTGAGCGTCGAGGGACTGGAATCCGGCGTCACAGACATCACAGCGGGATTCTATCAGACCTGTGCACTTATGGACGTCGGATCGGTCGAGTGCTGGGGGATCAACGCTTCTAGCACGCAAGCTTCGAACACACCATCCGAGGTCTTAGCTGAGAACGGCACGCCGTTCACACACATCAGGCAAATCGCTGCAGGCTTCATGCACGCCTGCGCGGTTGACGCGGCAGGCGGAGTCTGGTGTTGGGGATCCAACAGCCTTGGCGAACTGGGCGATGGATCGCATGGAAGTAGCCGCCCATACGCGGCGCCTGTGGTGGACACGCACGGCGAATCCCTCACGGATGTCCGTAGCGTAGCCGCGTCCTGGGACTTCACGTGCGCGCTGACCGGCGCCGGCGCGGTGAAGTGCTGGGGATACAACTGGTTCGGCGCGCTCGGAGTTGGAGGTGTGACTGGCCCGGCATACCTTTCAGGCCAAGATGACTTTCGCGCGCATCCGCAGGACGTTGTGGGGTTGGGGCGTCCGGCAGTAGCTGTTGATACAAACGGTGGGGGTCTTCACCCGTGCGCTCTCCTGGACGACGGTACCGTCAAGTGCTGGGGCCTGAACGGGTTTGGGGAGGTCAACGGGCTCGCCGCTCCTGGACAACCTGACGGGTCCGGCTACTTTTCCACGCCAACAGGCGCGCCGGTGAAAGGCAATGCTGTGGCCGTATCGGCTGGCGGTATGCATACTTGCGCGCTGCTGGACAACGGGGCGGTCACCTGCTGGGGGATGGACTGGTATGGCATCACCGGCGACAGCGACGGCGATGGCTGCACGGACTTCGCGGAGCACGGAGACAACCCCATGCTCGGGGGACTGCGCAATCATGAGGACTACTGGGACTTCTTCGATACGCCGATCGCATCGGGACTTCGCGATGGCGCGATAACCGCCGGCGACATCGCTCGCGTCGCGTCACGCTTCGGGTCGTCCGGAGACTCGTCCGGGGATCCCCTAGCAACGCCGCCCGCGGGCGGTTATCACCCTGCCTTTGACCGTGGCGCTCAGGTCGGCGAGTATCCGTGGAGTCGAGCGCCTGCTGACGGGGCGATTACAGTGAGCGACATCGGCGCCGTCGTCACCCAGTTCGGGCATAGCTGCGCGTAGTCAACCTTCGAAGCAGGAAGACAGCGCCCGGGTCGCAATGCCCCGGCGCGCTCTACGTTGGGTTCTATTCGGCCTACTGCCAGCCCTTGCGGGCGCCGGCGGTCATCTGGAGGGGGCCGGTGGGCCAGTTGAAGCCGAAGCGCATCGCCTTGTCGATATCCTCGGCTGAGGCGACGCCTTCCTCCAGCACGCGACGCGCCTCGGCCACGGCCGCGAAGTAGATCCGATTCGCGACGAAGCCGTACTTTCCGGGAGCGTCCTTCACCCGGATCGTCTCCTTGGCCGCGCGCGCGCCGACTTCCTCCAGCAGGACGATGGTCTCCTCGCTCGTCTCCGGCGCGTAGATGATCTCGATCAGGCGCATGACGAACGCGGGGCTGAACCAGTGCATGCCGATGAACTTGTCCTTGCGCGCCACGGCCTTGTTGAGGTCGCTGATGGCGAAGCCGGAGGTGTTCGTGGCGAAGACGGCGCTGGGCTTGATCTGCTTGTCGATCTCGGCGAAGACCTTCTTCTTCAGGTCGAGGTCCTCCGGGACCGCCTCGACGAGCAGGTCGACGTCGCGCAGGTCGTCGACGTCCGTCGTGAACGAGATGCGCGAGAGCGTCGCGTCCATTTGCTCCTGGGTGACCTTCCCGCGCTCGACGGCGCCCCGCAGACCGAAGCGGCCTTCTACGACCGTCTCGCGCGTCTTCTCGACCAGCTCGTCGTTGAGGTCGCGCACTCGCACGTTGAATCCCCCAGCGGCGAGCGACTGGGCGATGCCGCCGCCCATCACCCCGCCTCCGAGCACGCCGATGAGCTTGATGTCGTCCACGTTCATGAGAAGCCTCCTCGCAGCCCTCCGAAGGCCAGGCTTCAGCCTGGCGTACAGTCCTGGTGGCGAAGCGGATCGTAGCAGGAACGCAGAGGACGGTACAAGGAACAAGCGAGGGTCGAGGGTCAGGGGTCACGAGACGCGCCGGCCGGGGCAGCGCTACGCGCAGATGCGGCGCACGACCTCGAAGAGGAGCTGGCAGCCGAGGCGCATGTTCTCGACCGAGATGCGCTCGTTGTGACCGTGGATGGTCGCCGCCTCGCGCGGTTCGAGGAGGATGGGGATGAAGCCGTACGCGGTGACGCCGCGGCGACGGAAGACGCGCGAGTCCGTAAAGCCGGCCGAGACGCTCGGCAACATCACCGCCTCCTCGACGTGCTCGCGGACGACGCCTTCGATCACGTCCATCAGCTCGGTGTCGATGGGCGACGGCGGGGTGTTCGAGTCGAGCACGCTCTCGATCTGGATCTCGGGGTCGTCGATGACGGCGCGCAGCTCCGCCAGGAAGGCCTGCGAGTCGACGCCTGGCAGCAGACGGCAGTCGAGGGCCGCCTCGGCGGTCGCCGGGATGACGTTGTGCTTGATGCCGGCCCGGGCCATGGTGAGGCTGACGGTGTTGCTGGTGATGGCGCGCACCAAGGGATTGCGATCGCCCAGGCGGGCGATCGCTTCGTCGGTCGGCTCCTCGTCCATGAAGCCGTGACGATGCACGCGAGCGAAGTACTCGCTCAACTCCGGCACGACGGCGCGCGGCCGCTGCCACTGCTGAACACGGTGCAGCGCGCGCACCAGCCGGTCGAGGGCGTTCGCGTCGTGCGGGACGGAGCCGTGGCCGGGCGGGCCTTGCGCGATGAGCCGCAGCCAGAACGGGCCCTTCTCGCTAACGGCGCAGTTGAAGACGGGGCGCCGCTGGCCCATCAGCTCCAGCGTGCCCCAGCCGCCCTCGTTGATCACGTACTCGGCCTCGAGCGTCTCCGGGTGGTGCTTGTCGAGGAACTCAACGCCGTACTCGCTGCCGGCCTCCTCGTCGGCGACGGCAAAGAAGACGATGTCGCGCTTGCTGGCGATGCCGAGGCGGCGCATGAGAAAGACGGCGATCAGCTCCATCACGCCCATGCCCTTCATGTCGAGCGCGCCGCGACCCCAGATCACGCCGTCCTTCACCAGCCCGGCGAACGGCTCCTCCTGCCAGCCCTCGCGCTCAACGGGCACAACGTCGGTGTGGTTGAGCAGCACGAGTGGCCTCGCCGAGCCATCGCCCGGCAGGACCGCGCGCATGTTGAGGCGGTCGGGCGACTGCGCGTCCGAGGCATCGTAGACGGTGATGTCATCGATGCCCTCGGCGCGGAGCAGGCCGGCGAGGAAGTGGGCGGCGGGCGCTTCGTTGCCGGGCGGGTTGCTCGTATCGATGCGGAGGTAGCGGCAGAGGATGTCGGTGGCCTCTTCGGTCACCTTGTCCCAATCGATCTGAGGGGCGGTCACAGCGCCGCCATTCTAGCCAACGAGTCGTGCTGTCGCCAGACGGCTCACGCGCGGGACGGTTGTAAGCACTCGCCTCCACTCCGTAGCTGCAGACCTTAGGTCCGCTCTAACGACTTCTGGCAGGGCTGAAGCCCTGCCGCTACGGACGAACCGATGCCGCGTGGCAGGGCCAACGTCTCAGCGCGGCGCGATCGACGACAGCGGGACGACCACCCTCACCCCGCGCCTCTCTCACATCGCTCTCCAATCAACAGATCGCCCCTCTCCCAAAGGGAGAGGGGACGGGGGTGATGGGGAGCAGCAAGAAACAAGCAAGAGCTGCTCGCGATCCTCTTGAGCTCGCTGTTAGGCCAGGCCTCCACCATCATCCCGGCGCGATTGAGGAGAGCGGGACGAACGAGTAGCCGGCCGCGCGCAGGCCATCGATGACGCGCTGGAGGGCGGGGCCGTCCCCCGAGGCGCTGCCGACGTGGAAGATGTAGATCGCGCCGGGCGCTGCGAGTTGCAGGCAGCGCGCGACGATCTCGTCAGTCGAGACGCCGCGCCAGCCGTACGAGTCGACCGTCCACATCACGTTGTAGCGATAGCCGCGGGCGAGGACGTCCCGGTTCACCGAGGCGTCCTGATCGCCGTAGGGCGGCCGGAAGTAGGGCAGCGTGCTCGCGCCCGTGAGGCTCTGCACGATGCCCTCCGTGCGGTCGAGCTGATCCCAGCGCTGCGCCTGTGAGAGCGGCGGCTCGCCGGTCGAGAGGCCGGTGAACGAGCCGTGGTTGTAGGTGTGGTTGATCAGCTCGTGGCCTTCGCGGACGATGCGGCGTAGCAATTCCGGGTTCTGCTCAGCCCAGCGCCCGGTGATGCCGAAGCCAGCTACGATGCCGTTCGCGCTGAGGGTGTCGAGGATCTGCGACGTGTAGCCCGCGTCGCTGCCCGCGTCGAAGGTGAGCGTAACGGCCCGGCGGGTCGTGTCGCCGCGCGAGATGACGCTGGCCGAGCCGCCGAGTGGTGGTTGGATCGCGGGCGGTGGCCGGGTGGGCGGCGGCGGCGCGAGCGTGGCGGTGGGGAGCGCCGTCGCGGTCGGGCCGGGCGTAGGCGTGGCGGTGCGAGCCGGCGTGCTCGTCGGCTCAGGCGCAGGCTCGCCGTCGCCTCCGCAGGCGGCGAGCAGGGCGAGGACGAGCAGCGACGGGATCAGTACACGGGTTCGCACGAAAGGCTCCACCTTCAGGATACGGCAAGGAGAGGACAGGTAAGGAAAGAGGAGGGCTAGTGCGCGTGGACGACGGTCTGGCAGAGCTGGGCGCCGTTCTCGTCCTTGAGGGTGATCGTCGTCGTGCCGGCAGCCGGGTCGACTTCGACGAGGCCGTACGCGTAGGCGTCGAGCTCGACGCAATCGGCGCGGGCGACCTGCGTGAGCACGCCGGCGAAGAGCGCGTCGGCGCCCTCGCCCTGCGCCTCGACAGCCGCGTCGCCGAACGTCCCGTGCGCGATCGGGCCCGCGATCGCCTCCCTGGCGATGACGGGGCCGGTGGGCTTGCCCTGCGCGTCGCTGGGGTAGAGGACGTTGACGTAGGCGTTGACCAGGATGTTGGCGTGGAAGTCCGTCGTCAGGAACACGACGTTTTTGATCTGGCTGAAGGCGATGAAGCCCAGCAGCTCCTCGCGCTCGGCCCGGTAGCCCTCCCAGCGGTCGTAGGGCTGGGCGAAGAGCTCCGAGATGGGCACCTCGTTCACGATGATCTTGAAGGTCGCTTCGGAGTTGCTCAGCGCGTCGAAGAGAAACTGCTTCTGCTCCTCGCCGAGCATCGTGCGCTCGGGGTCGTTCAGGGCGGCGACGCAAGCGGGATCGGTGACCAGCGGCAGGTCGACGGCCGTGCGGATGTTGCGAATGGGTTGCGGCACGTTCGGGAAGCCAAAGCCGGGCAGCACGTCCGGCTCCTCGGCGCCCTCCGGCGTGCATTCCGCAGCGACGTCATCGCTGCGGAAGGAGCGCTCGTCCAGGACGATCAGCTCGACGGCGTTGCCCCAGCGGAAGGTGCGGTAGAGCACCTCCGGCTGGTCGTCGCCGCTGATCGGCATGTACTCGCGGAAGGCCTGTCGCCCGTTGGCGAGCAGGTCGGGATCGACGCTCGTGCCGGCGAAGTCGTTCTCGACCTCGTGGTCGTCCCAGATCGTGTAGACCGGCGTGCCGGCGAGCACCTGGCGCATCCGCTCGACCTCGCGGCTCTCCTTGTACTTCGCCCGGTAGTCGTCGAGCGTCGTCGCCTTGGCGGCGGAGTCGGCGTAGATCGTGTCGCCGAAGAAGAGGAAGAAGTCGGGGTCCTCCGCGCGGATGGCGTCCAGCACCTTGAAATCGAAGGCGCGGGTGCCGTCCTCGCGGACCGTGCTGTCAGTGTCGCCGGAGAAGGCGAAGCGCACGGGGGCGGCCTCACCTTCGAGAGGCGCCGTGCGGAACGTGCCGACTTCGCTCATGCTCTCGCCGCGTCGAAAGCGGTAGTAGTAGGTCTGCGCCGCTTCCAGGCTAGTGACCTCGGCTTTCGCGGTGAAGTCCGCATCCTCCTCCGCCTTGACCTTCTCTTCGACGAGGACGTGCTCGAACGCCTCGTCGGTCGCGACGTCGAGCGTGAGGGTCGCTTCGTGGTCGGCGCGAGTCCAGAGGACGGCGCCGTCCGGGCGGACGTCGCCGGACGCGACGCCATACGAGAAGACGACCGGTCCACCGTCGTCGCTGCAGGCGAGCACAAGGCTGACGACGAAAGAGGCGGCCGCGACGACCAACAAGCGTGGGAGCTGAATGCCCATAGTGCTGACTGATTATCGGCTCTAGATACGACGGCCAAGAGCGGGCCGGGCCGTCTGTTAGCATGGCGGCATGAGCGGCATACAGGACCGTCGAATCCTGGCGTATGGCGTGCTGGGCGCCGGAGTGCTGGCCGTCTCCTGGGCCGCGATTCTGGTCCGGGCGGCCGATGCGCCCGCCCTGGTGATCGCTTCGTATCGACTGGGGCTGGCGGCGCTGCCGGTGGGAACGCTCGCGCTCTGGCAGCAACGCCGCGCTCCTGAGGCGATCACGCGAGCGACGATGTGGCCGCTGGCGCTCTCGGCGGCCTTTCTCGCGGCGCACTTCGCGTTCTGGATCACCTCGCTCCAACACACGTCGGTGGTCACCGCCGTCGTGCTGATGGCGGTGCAGCCGCTCTTCGTCGCTATCGCCTCGCCGCTGCTGCTCCACGAAGCGGTCGACCGCCGCGTCTGGCTCGCTCTCGCCATCGCATCGAGCGGGACAGCGGTGATGGCGGCGGAGGACTTCGGCGAAGGGATCGGCACGCTGGCCGGCGATTTGTACGCGCTGCTCGGCGGCGTCTTCGCCGCTGGCTACCTGATCGTCGGGCGCTGGGCGCGACCGAGCACCTCCTGGGTGCGCTACGTCGGCGTCGTCTATCCGGTGACGGCGCTACTGCTCCTCGCGACGACGCTGATCGCGCAGGAGCCGCTCACCGGGTACTCGACGAAGACGTACGTGATGATCGCGCTGATGGCGCTGGGGCCGCAGCTCATCGGGCACTCGTCGATCAACTGGGCGCTCGGCTACCTGCCGGCGGTGATCGTAGCGCTCGCGATCCTGGTCGAGCCGGTCGCCGCGACGGCGCTGGCCGCGATCGTGCTGGACGAGTACCCGAGCGCACCGGAGCTCGCGGGCGCGCTACTGGTGCTGCTCGGCGTGTATGTCGGCCTGCGGCCGCAGCGCGGGGAGACGGTCGCCCTCGAAGCGCGCGCGACGGCGGACGTGGGGGTGGACTGAGGCCCTCGACACCGCCGACTGAGATCGGCGGCGGCCATTCCGTGAGCGGACGGCAGACGCGATCGAGCATTAGGCGAGCTGCGGGAGGCCTAAAGGCCTCCCCTACACGCCGCACCATAAGGAGGCACAACCATGTCCGGACCGCTGGAAGGCATCACGATCCTCGACCTGACGTGGGTGCTCTCGGGGCCGTACGCCTCGATGGTGCTCTGCGACCT
>JBBEBM010000050.1:0-4091 GCA_040882355.1 Dehalococcoidia bacterium
TTGTGACGGGTAGGCGCGATGGCTATGATGTTACCAATGGCGACCTCAGAGGACAGGATCACCGGCTCCATCTATCCGCGGCAGATCATCGGAGACGTGAGCGGGCAGCGCGAGCCCGGGCTTCTCTTTGTTCTCCAGCCGATCAATCCTGATTTCACGAAGGTTCTCGGTGCGATCAAGGCGGTAGGCAAGACCAAAGGGCTGACGGTCCGCCGGGCCGACGACATCAAGAAGCCTGGGGCGATCATGTCACATGTAGTGGAAAGCATGTGCCGCGCCGATGTCGTCGTGGCGGACCTCACCAACCTAAACCCCAATGTGTTCTACGAGACTGGGATCGGCCATGCGATCCGTGAGGACATGATACTTCTGACGCAAGACATCGAATCGGTGCCCTTCGATCTCCGGCATCTGCGGCTGATCGAGTACAAAGGGGACCGCCTGGCCAAGCTCAGGGCGAATCTCGGGAACATGGTCGACCAAGTTCTCGCCCTTCCTCCAGACCTTCGCTGGCCGACACCGCGACAATCCTCTCCCTCTCGATCGACCGATGCCGACGAGCTGCTGACGAGTCGCAACCTGGCAGACATCACCAAGGAGAACTTCGGCAGCAACCCCGATAGTCAACGCCTGGCAGTGCGCGAGAGGGAATGCACGGTAGACTGCCGAGCCTTCGTGGTGATGTCCCTGGTCCCGTCGTTTTCGATCACAATCGATCATGACGGGCTTTGGCACTGGATTGAATCGCGCCGGGCGCGCGTCGACGAAGGAAGTCCTCTCGCGGGTCAAGATGTGCGGCCGCGCGGAAGTGATGTTGTGATCCGAAGGAAGGCAACCAGCGAATCGGCAGCTAATCAGCTAGCAGGCTACACGCTTGTCCAGCAGTCCGGGTACATCGAGTGGGGGCGCGCTCTTGGGGGCTGCTACGAGGACATCTGTGTCATTCGACTCACGCCGCTAATGGTTGCCGTGAGGAGCCTGACTAATTTTGGGCTGAGCGTGGCATCGCAGTTTGGGTGTAGGTATTCCGATCTGGTGGTATCCATCCCGAATGCCGGCGGCACGGTGCTGAGTCACCTTGGGAAGGGATGGCGGGAGCCCTGGCGGAAGGAGTTTGGAGAACGGTATGCGCCCACCTGCGAGGACCCGCACATCCAAATCCGCTATGCGATGCCGGAGGACGAGGGCAAGATAGACGAACTGCAGCGCCAGCTGGACGTGCGGCTGAATCGTCTATACGGCTCAGACGTGGGCAGAGCCTTCAACAATGAGCGTCACGGCAATCCTAACGAATTGAATCCGGAGCTCGTCGGGTATGACGCGTGGGAGCCCTAGAAATGGCGGTTCCTTGAGGCGGCACGTTCCTCACTCGAAGCTGAGGGTTTTCAACCCACACACACACACAAAGCAACCTCACACGCCACACACAAAGGGTCCCGTCTGCGGGATGAATCCCGCAGCTTCCAGGGGATGGACCGTCCGCGACTGCGGAAGAGAGCCGGCGTCGCCCTCTCGAAGCTGAGGGTTTCCAACCCTCAGACGCACAACCACCCTCGAACGTCCATGACCTCTCACACATCGTGCCGATGCGGCCTTTCGCGCTGCGTGCGGATGTAGTTGCGCACAGTATTCACCTCGGACTGTTCAATCCGCCGCCATCCGTATCCCTTCTGCCAGAATGAGTCGTGGCCGAGATCCAACTTCAGATCCGGGCACCTGACGAAGATCGCGCGTGCGCTGGCTCCCTTGAGCTGGTGCATCGCCGAGGGCAGCGTTCGTTCGCCTGTCAGGCGAAGCAGCAAGTGAACATGATCGATAGACGCTTCCACCGCCATCATCTGGATGCCGGTTCGTTGGGCGATATCGCGCAGGATCTCCTTGATGTCGTCACCGACCTCGCCCTCAAGCGCGTTCGAGCGGCCCTTCGTGCTGAACCAGACGTGATATATGCGTTCCATGGGCTGGAGTTCCATTCTGCGGGATAAATCCCGCAGCTTCCAGGAGATCCAGCCTCGGCTACTGCGGATGAGCGCACACGCTACCCCCTTGAAGCTGAGGGTTTTCAACCCTCAGACGCACAGGCAACCCTCCAGCGTCCTGCTATGCCACCCACCCCTTCGCGCTCTCGCCACCACGCCCTATCCTCATCCTCGACAACCCGGTTCGGGCACGGGGCGCCATCGCTGGCAGCGTCAGATTCGCCGCTCAAGCGCCGCAAGCCCCGGTCCGCCCGAAAAAGGCGATTTTGCAAAACGTACTGACACGAAACGCGCGGTAGAGGTTCGAGCACAGAAGGCTTGACCGTCAGGCTAAAGCCTGACCCGCGGAGGAAGGAGTACCGGCGACAAGCGACCAGCAACAGCGACCGGCGCCCTCCGTGCGCTATGCTCTGGGCGCGATTGACCGTCAGGCTAAGCCTGAGCCGCGGAGAAAGAGGGGTGGAGCGACATGAAGAGCGAGCTGCGACTGGAAGGGGCGATGACGCCCGAGCATGTGGCGGAGAAGTACGTCTACCTTCCGTTCGACATGCCGGCGGGCGCGCGTCGGCTCGATGTGGCGCTGGAGCGCTCGCAGCAGGTCGCGGGCGCGGAGACGGTCGATAGGTCGCTCACGCTCGCCGTCTTCGACGCGCGCGGCAACGAGTTCCTCACCGGCGGCTTCCGCGGCCGCGCCGACGGCAAGCGCGAGTTCTTCATCGCGCCGGACGCGGCAACGCCCAGCTTCCTGCGGGGCCCCCTGCAGCCGGGGCCGTGGTCGCTGATGGTGCAGTGCCCGCCCGATCTGAAGGAGGGCGCGCTGCACTACGACTTCAAGCTCACGCTCGACGTCGATGCCGAGGGCGCCCCCGAGACGGCGGACGAGATGCCGAACCCGGGCCGGGATCTCGGGCTGGCTGTCGCGGGTGGCGCGAACGGCGGCGAAGGGCGCTGGTACAAGGGCGACCTCCACGCCCACAGCGAGCACTCCGACGGCAAGAACCCCGTCGATCAGGTCGTCGACTACGCCCGGCGCGCGGGGCTCGATTACTTCGCCCTCACCGACCACAACACCATCAGCCACTGGGAGGACCTGGTGCGGCTGAGCAATGGCACCATGCTGCTCATCGGCGGCGAGGAGGTGACGATGCCGGGCGGGCACGCCAACGTCTGGGGCCTGGAGGACTGGGTCGAGTTCAGGACCAACAGTAGCGAAGACGTCCAGCGCGTGATCGACAACGCCCGCGCGCGGGGCTCGATGTTCTCGATCAACCATGCGGACTCGCCGATCCCCTGGCGGCACAACGACGTGGTCGGCTGGCAGGCGATCGAGGTCTGGAACTCGCCGTGGCGCTGGTACAACGAGCCGACGCTGGTGCGCTGGCAGTACCATCTCAACCTGGGCCGGCGTATCGTCGTCGTCGGCGGCAGCGACTCGCACTGGGTGCCACCGGCGGACGCGACCCAGCCGAACCTGCCCGGCGAGCCGTGCACGTGGGTCTACGTCGAAGGGCCGCTCACACAGCGCAGCGTCCTCGATGCCGTCGAACGCGGGCGCGTCTTCGTCTCGGAGGCGCCGACGGGGCCCTTCATCGAGCTGCGCGCGGACGGGGACGGCGACGGCGTCTTCGAGACGCTGCCCGGCGACGTGATCTCGCCTCGCCCTAGTGAGCCGGTGCGCTTCCACGTGCGCTATCGCGGGCCGGAGGGCGTGCACCTGCGGCTCTTCAACCGGAAGGGCATCGTCAAGGACATCACGGCGCCCTCGGAGGAGCACGACGAAGAGCTGGAGCTGCCGTGCCAGGGCCGCGACTACCTGCGCGTGGAGGTGCGCGGCTATCGCGGCCGGCCCGACCGGGGCGAGGTCGTCCACGCGCTCACGAATCCGATCTACTGGGGCCGCTGGAGGTAGCGGTCGATAGGCACCGTAGCCGAGCCTTGCCAGGCATCGTAGCCGAGCCTTTCCAGGCTCGGTGACAGAAGCCAGGATGCGCACGCGGCGGCGGGGGAGTGGGCCAATGACTCAGAATTCGGGATGCGATGCTGGGGAGTGTGCCCGCAACGACAGAAGCCAGGATGCGCACCCGGTGGCGGGGAGTGGGCCAGTGACTCAGA
>JBBEBM010000050.1:4191-17855 GCA_040882355.1 Dehalococcoidia bacterium
CGAGAGTGGTAGTAACGACAGAAGCCAGGATGCGCACCCGGTGGCGGGGAGTGGGCCAGTGACTCAGAATCCGGGATGCGATGGGGTGGCGAGAGTGGTAGTAACGACAGAAGCCAGGATGCGCACCCGGTGGCGGGGAGTGGGGATGCATCCTGACTCCTGCGGTGGGTCCTCTACGAGAGGGGGAGCTATTCCCGTAGCAAACCCTTCACGCCTATCATAGGCAGCAGGTGTTAAAAGAAGATAAACCGCCCGCTAAAAGGGTGCGAAGGCTTGCGATGATCGTGGACTTCAGTGCGACACAGGAAGAAGCGTGATTCCTTCCCACCCACACGCCCTAGAATTGTTGGAGTCCGGGGCACACTCCCAGACCCCCGGCAGAGGGGCCCAGCCCCTCTGCACTCCCCGATCTCACGGTAGGTTGTGCGGGTTTGGGGCGGCTTTCTGGCCTTCGGGGAGGCATCTGATCTTGTGACCGAAGCTGACGACGCCCGCGCCCGCCTCGAAGGGCTTTCCGGCGGCACCCGGCGCATGCTGGACTATGTCGCCGTGCTGGAGGGCGGCGCTCGTTACGCCGTGCTCCGCCATCTGGCGCGCGTCACGGAGGAGGACATGGTCGTCGACCTGCGCGAAGCGGTCGATGCGGGCATCCTCGCCGTCCTGCCGGGCCAGCCGAACGCTTACGACTTCACGAACGAGGCTCTCCGGGCACTCGTTCTGGCGGAAGCGGGCGAATCGCGGCTCCCGAAGCTGCGCGCTCGCGCCAACGCCGCCCGCCAGCGTGTCGAGGGCGGCGGCTGAGCGGGGAGTCGCCCGCTGGTGGACGACCCCGGCGATGGGTATCGGCGGACCTGAGAATGGACGATATTTCTCCATAAGACTCTGGAGAAAGGTTCGCTTGGCGGAAGGTGCAGATCATGCTCGTCCGGCGAACGTGGGCGCTCTCAATCTTCCTGCTGGCGCTGCCGGTAGGCGCGCTCTTCGTGCTGAACCGCGCCCCGAGTCTCGATCTCCACTGGCATCAAGACAAGTTCCACTTCTACGCTGTCTCGGTCACCACCCTGCTGGCCGCGATCACGTGCGCCGTGCTTGTCGCGTCGTCCCGCTCGCTGTGGGAGACGCGCCTGCTGTTCCTGGCGTTGGCCTTCATGAGCATCGCCGCGATCTTTGCGGTGCACGGCCTGACCACGCCCGGCTTCATCCACGACGAGTTCTACCCGTCGCTCGTAGTCTCCGCATGGCTCAGCGTGTTCGCGGGCGCGCTGTTCATCACGGCCAGCGCGGTGGAGTTGCCACATACCGTAGAGCATTTCGTGGAGCGCCACGGACGGCCGCTCTTCGCCGTCACCGGCGCTGCGCTGGTGGCCTACGTCTACGCCGGCCTGTTCATCGAGGAGTGGCTGAACTGGGTGCCGGTCGACAACCGCCGCTTCGAGCTCGGCCTCGCCTTCTTGACTATCGGCCTGCTCGCCTTCGCCGCGTGGCGCTACCTGCAGGCGTACTTCTTCGCCCGACTGCCTTCGCAACTGGCGATGGTGATCGCGCTCGGCCTCCTGATCGACGTCCAGGTGAGCATGGCGTGGGGCCGTACCTACCAGCTCTCGTTCTGGATGTACCACGGCCTTTACGTTCTCGCGTTCGTTACCCTGTTCGCCGGGTGGGGGCTGGAGGCGGCACGCGCCGGCAGCCTCAAGGTGATAGTTGAAGGGCTCTCGATGCGCGACGCGCTCGCTCAGCTCAACCGCGGCCGTCCGTCGGCGCTCGTGGCGCTGGCCGACGAGATCGAAGTGAAGGACGAGGCGACGCTCGGCCACGTGAGCCGGGTCGCCTCATACGCGCTCGGCATCGGGCGAGAGCTGGGGCTCCCCTCCTGGGAGCTGCGTTCGCTGGTGCTGGCCGCGCAGATGCACGACGTCGGCAAGATCGGCACGCCCGACGCAATCCTCTGCAAGCCCGGCCCGCTCACCGACCAAGAGTTCACCGTGATCAAGCAGCACACCGTGCGCGGGCACGAGATCGCCGGCCAGGTCGAACCGCTGCGCTCGATCTGCGCGGTCGTGCGTCACCACCACGAGCGCGTCGACGGCGCGGGCTACCCGGACGGCCTGCGCGGCGAGGGTATCCCGCTCCACTCGCGCATCATCTCAGTCGCGGACACATACGACGCGCTCACGTCGGACCGGCCGTATCGTTTGGCGAAGGCGTCCGACGAGGCCGTGACCGAAGTGCGACGGGTCAGTGGCAGCCAGCTCGACTCGCGTGTAGTTGAAGCGTTCGTTGCCAGCCTGTCGCGCCCCAAGACCGAACACGAGGCGGACGAGCTGGCTGCGTAGCATTCGGGCCGTACCGTAAGACACCAGGGCCGGGCTAGCCTGGCTTTCGCATTCGCGACGCTTGCGTGCCCGGGGTGTCCTCATGATAATGTCGGCACGTCCCCATGGCCGACACGACCGTCTTCTGGAACGCGACGCTCGTCGACTGCACGGGCCGCGGCCCACGGCCGGGCATGGCTGTCGTCGTCGAAGGCGAGCGAATCAGCCGCGTCATCTCCACGGACGCTCTCACGCCGCCCCGCGACGCTGACACGATCGACTGCGAGGGGCTCTGCCTGCTGCCCGGCCTGACCGACGCCCACGTCCACCTGGGCATCGTTGGCGCGGACATGACCGGCACGGGCCGCGAGCCCGGCGCCGTGCTCGCGCTGCGCATCGCCAGGGTCATCGAAGAGACGCTGGACGCCGGCTTTACCACAGTGCGGGACGCCGGCGGCATCGACGGCGGCTGGGCGCACGCGGTCAGCTCCGGCCTGCTGCGGGGGCCGCGTATCCTGCCTTCCGGCTCCATGCTGTCGCAGACGGGCGGCCACGGCGACTGGCGCCCGCGCTTTGCCGACGAGCCGATGGCGCCGAGCGTCCCCGGCCTCATCGCCAATCCGGTCATCTGTGACGGGCCGGACGCCATGCGCCGCGCCGCCCGCGAGCAGCTCCGGCGCGGCGCGACACAGCTCAAGGTGATGGCCTCCGGCGGCGCGATGTCGCCCACGGACGAGCTGGACCACGCGCAGTTCACCGTCGAGGAGATGGCCGCGGCGGTGCACGAGGCGCGCGCCGTCGGCACCTACGTGCTCGCTCACGCCTACGGCCCGCGCGCGATCGGGAACGCGCTCGAGGCGGGCGTCGAGTCGATTGAGCACGGCAACTTCATGGACGAGGCGACGGCGGCGTCGATCAAGGCGCATGATGCCTGGTACGTGCCGACGCTCGTCACCTACGAGATGATCGACCGCCACGGCGAGGCGCAGGGCATCCCGCAGAACAACCTGCGCAAGATCCGCCAGGCGAAGGAGCAGGGCGAAGTGGCGGTACGGATCGCGCAGGAAGCGGGCGTGCCCATCGGCTCCGGCTCCGACCTGCTCGCCCTGATGCAGCCCTTCAAGACGACGGAGCTGACGCTGAAGGCGCGCGTGCTCGGCAACATGGGCGCGCTGATCAGCGCGACGCGCACCAACGCGCAGCTCTTCCGCATGGAGGACCGGATCGGCACGGTCGAAGAGGGCAAGCGGGCCGACCTGATCGGCGTCCAGGGCAACCCGGTCGATGACATCGCGGTGCTGGAGTCGCCGGAGAACGTGAAGCTCGTGATGAAGCGGGGCGCGGTGATGAAGCGGCTGCGGGAATGAAGATTGCGCTGTAAGACAACCGTAGCCGAGCCTGGAGAGGCTTGGCGGCGAGGCTGGAAAGCCTCGCCTACGGGTGACAGAACCTACGAGTGACACAGCCTACGGGTGACAGATTGGAGGAAACATGGCCCTTACGATGAGCACGGTGCTGCCCGAGCAGTCGGCGGAAGTCGGCGACATCGTCTACGAGGCGTTCAAGGAGATCGGCGAGCGCCACGGCTTCGAGCCGGCGTTCCAGACGCCGGAGCTCGCGCAGCTCATCGTCCGCCTGCTCGCCCAGACGGAGGGCTACGAGTCCTACCTGCTGTTGGAAGACGGCCGTCCCGTCGCCTGCAACTTCGGCGACGAGCGCGACCGGGTGATCGGCGTCGGCCCGGTGAGCGTCGCGGTCGCGCACCAGGGCCGCGGCTACGGGCGCCGGGTGATGGAGGCGCTGCTTGATCGCGCAAAGGAGGGCGGCTTCATGTCGGTGCGTCTGGTGCAGGCGGCCTACAACATGGAGTCGTTCTCGCTCTACCACCGGCTCGGTTTCGACGTGAAGGATGCGCTCGCGAGCATCCGCGGCCGCCCGCCGGCGGACGAGCCGGTCGACGGCACGCTCCGCCTCTACACGCCCGCAGACGCCGAGGCCTGCGACGCGCTCCACGCCGACGTCTGGGGCTTCAGCCGCCGCCACGATATCGAGTTCATGGCGAACCTCTCGCCGACGACCATCGTCGAGCGCCACGGGCAGATCGCCGGCTACCTGACGCACTTCCCGGGCGAGGAGCTCTTCATCACGCACGGCGTCGCTCGCGACGAGCGAGCGCTGCGCGACCTGATCGTTGGCGCGTCACGGGCAACGCCCGGCAACCTGCGCATCAGCTTGCCGGTCAGCCAGGCGGAGACGCTCCGCTGGACGATGGAGCGCGGCTTCCGGCTCGTCGAGATCGATACCTATATGGTCTACGGCGACTACGATGCGCCCCAGGGCGCCTGGGTGCCCTCGCCGTTCTACTAGACGGGCAGAGAAGGCGTCTGCGGGTCTGAAACCCGCAGCTTTTACAGACCGAGCTGTCTTGTGGATCCCTGGCAGCTCTGCCAGGACTGGCGATTTGGGAGCGGCGAGCGGTGTCAGGGCAGCGAGAGATGCTTCGCTTCGCTCAGCATGACAACGGCGCGCGCGGAGGCCGAGGCCTAGCGTGCGGTGTGGGGGCGCCGAAAGATGCTTCGGCTTCGCTCAGCATGACAGTGACGTGTCACCGGATGCCGCTGTCGTACGGGATGCTGACTTCCGTGTACGCGCCCTCTGCCACCTCGACCTGCTGCTCGCTGGCGAAGGGCAGCGCACCTGCGTCCGGCGACTGCGGCGCCAGCGTGTACGTGCCTGGCGCGAGAGACACGCGAAAGCGTCCATCTTGGCCTGACTCCGCTGTCGTGACTTCGTCGCCCGACTCGTCCTCGATCACGATCGTCGCCTCGTAGGGCTCGTCCGGGCAGGGCCTGTCCTGGCTCACCACGGGGCACATCGGTCCGATGGTGACGGTGCCTTCGATACCGGAGTCATCGTTGCTGCCGGAGTACGAGCCGCCGTTGCAGGCGATGGCGAGCGCCGCGAGGAGTGCGAAGGCGAATGAGAGCCTAGATGTCGGCAAAGCCCGCCTCGTGGACGGGGAAGCGGAGCAGCTTGCTGGCGACGCTGGCAAAGAGCTCCGTGTCGCCGGTGGTGTAGAACTCGTACGCCGGGCTCTCGTTCTGCGCCAAGGCGTCTCGTTCGACGAGGAGCTGGCGCACGCGCCGCGCCACCGGCCGCGACGGGTCGTAGACGCGCACGCCCGGACCGAGCAGGCGCTTGATGCGGTTTCGCAGGAACGGGTAGTGCGTGCAGCCCAGCCCGACGACGTCGGCGGCGCTGCCGCGCACCGGCTCCAGGTGCCGCTCGAGCAACGCTGTCGTCTGGCGTGTACGCACCTTGCCCGATTCGACCAGGTCCTCCAGGCCATCGCAGCCGACGTTGATCACGCGCTTGTCGGGCGCGAACTCCTCGATCAGGCCCGCGAGGTACGGACTGCCCGCCGTCGCCGGCGTCGACATGACCGCGATGGTGCCGGTGCGCGTCAGCCGCGCCAGCGTCTTCACGACCGGCACGACGCCGACGAACGGCGTCTCCGGGAACGTCTCGCGCAGGTGGCCGATGCTGTGCACCGTCGCCGTGTTGCAGGCGACGACGATCATCTTCACATCGCGGTCGAGCAGGAAGCGCGCGATGCGCTCGGTCAGATCATGTAGCTCCACCGTCGACTTCTCGCCGTAGGGCACGTGGCCGCTGTCGGCGAGGAAGATCAGGCTCTCTTGGGGGAGCAGCTTGCGCATGGCACGCCAGATCGTCAGTCCGCCCACGCCGGAGTCGAAGACGCCGATCGGCCGGTTGTCCACGTCTCGATTGTCGCACAGGATGCGCCTCGGCCGCCAGGTAGCGCTCGCGCTGGTGACGAACGGGAAGTCGTCGTCGGAGAGGCGGAGCAGCGCCGTCTCGCGGCGGCTGGCGGCGCCCAGCTTGCTCAGGATCTCGCCGACGTGGTACTTGGCGCCGCCGGGGCTGATGCCCAGCCGCGCGGCGATCTCGCGATTGCTGCACCCGCGCCGGAGGAGTCGCAGCACCTGCCACTCGCGAGGCGTGAGGATGTCGGGGTGTCGGGGGCGTCCGCGTTTCTCCATGATGGGCACCAGCTTACGACAGGACGCGGGCGAATTACACTAGCCGGACGTTGCGCGAAGTACGCTAAGCATTCTCCCAGGCTGACCGAGTGATGCCAGCCTGTCGGAGAATCTCTTTCTGTAGTGAAACCGAGATATCGCTACCGTGGGGGTTGGGAATGCGCACCTTCAAGGTGCCGCGCTTCATGAAGTCGTGCCTGCCACTGGGAGTGGGGCCGTCGAATCCCAGCTTGCGGAAGCGGCGAATGAGCTCGCGGCGGGAGATAGGACCCAGGACTCTTTGGCGACGGCGCATGATATTACCCCATGCTGTTCGCTATCCTTCCGCAGGCAAAAGAATAGCGACAACTCCAAGTCGGGAAACGTCGCCGATCTCAACATAGACCTAGGCTAGTCTTGCGTCAAGCCTGGTGCGAGCCTCTAACTGACTCGCGCTGGGGTCTTCCGGCCGATGCGGATCCTATCGATCACGGGAACCTCGTCGCCGTCACGCAACTTGAGGACGAGCCAGTCTTCGAGTACTTCCTGTAGCTCTTGGCGGCAGGCTTCGAGGGTCTCGGCGTTCGCCCAGACGCCAGGCAGCCGCGGAATTTCGCCAAAATACGTTCCATCCTCCATGATCTTGTAGCGGGCGCGGGCCATTGCGGCGTCGATGTAGGCGGTAAGCATGGCACACGTATTCTAGCGTGTCAGCGGAAGGAGTGTAGGGGGCGGGTCTCAGACCCGCCCCCTACCGGCGTTGTTCTTGGTGTCCAGCCGCTCTCTAGCTGCGGCGCACCCGGGTGACTGCGAAGCCACCAGCGGCGAGGGCGCCTGCTCCCACCAGCGCGGCGACGAGCCAGACTGGCGCGCTGGTGTTGTTCGGACCGTCTGTTCCGGCGCCGGTCTCCGGCAGCTCGACCGCGGTGGTCGAGGTGGGCGTCGCGCCGGCGATGACCTCAGTCGTGGCGGTCGGCGTCGGCACGGCCGCGATCGGGATCGGCTGCCAGTCGGGCGAGTCGTTGCCGTTGGGGTTGTTGGTGACGGCCACTTGGTTCGACCCATCCGCGTTCATGGTGAAGATCTGGCGGTTGTTGCCGCGCGTGCTGGCGAAGGCGATCATCGTGCCGTCGGGCGAGAAGACCGCACGATCATCCTCCCCGGGATCGTTTGTGAGCCGGGTCTGACCGCTGCCGTCCGCGTTCATCACGTAGACCTCGTCGTTTCCATCGCGGTCGGAAGCGAAGAGGATCTGCGATCCGTCCGGTGATACCGTTGGGTGGAAGTCACCAGCCGCGTTGTTCGTGAGATTAACCGGGTTCGACCCGTCGGGATCCATCGCGAAGGTCTCGAAGTTCCCTGCTATCTCCTTCTCGAAGATGATCCGCGAGCCGTCCGGCAGGAAGTGCGCATTGTCATCCTCGGCAGCGTCGTTCGTGAGGTTCGTCTGACCGCTACCGTCGGCGTTCATGATGAAGATGTCCAGATCGCCGGTGCGGTCGCTCTGGAAGACGATCTGCGACCCGTCCGGCGACCAGGTCGCGTCCTCGTCGCCTCCACCTGGGGCATTCGTGACGTTCGTCGCGCCGCTGCCGTCGGCGTTCATGACGTAGATCTCTCGGTCGCCGTCGCGATCCGTTGCGAAGACGATCATGCTGCCCTCCGCAGACCAGTGCGGATCGAAGTCATCGGAACTGCTGTTCGTGAGGTTGGTCTGGTTGCTGCCGTCGGGGTTCATGACGTAGACGTCGTCCTGGGAGTCGTCATTGTCAACGAAGGCGATCAGCCCGTTGCCGCCCGGCCAGGTAGCGGAGGCCGGCTTCGCCGTACCGTCCACAAAGACGCCCAGTGCGATGACGGTCGAGGCGATGCCGATGAGTGCGAAGGCTGTGGGTAGGCGCGTGCGGGTCATGTCAGGTCCCTCCTTGGACTTGTCCACCATGCAGGACGCCCGAACGATACCAGCGGGGCGGACTACGATCAATCGCGTAGGTGCTTGTCTCAGGCTCGCAGCGCGGCTCGCCCGGCGTAGTGGGCGGAAGCACCGAGCTCTTCCTCGATGCGGAGGAGGCGGTTGAACTTCGCCGTGCGCTCGCCGCGGGCGGGCGCGCCCGTCTTGATCTGGCCGGCGCCCGTCGCGACGGCGAGGTCGGCGATCGTCGTGTCCTCGGTCTCGCCGCTGCGATGGCTGATCACGACACCCCAGCCCGCGCTGCGCGCCGCCGCGATCGCCGCGAGCGTCTCGGTCAGGGTGCCGATCTGGTTCAGCTTGATCAGCACCGCGGTCGCCGCCCGCTCCTTGATCGCTCGGTCGATGCGCGCGACGTTCGTGACCAGCAGGTCGTCGCCGACGAGCTGGACCCGGGCGCCCAGCCGCTTCGTCAGCTCGCGCCAGCCCGACCAGTCGTCCTCGGCCATGCCGTCCTCAAGGCTCACGATCGGATAGCGCTCGCACCAGCGCTGCCAGAGGTCGACGAGCTGCGCCGAGGTGAGCGTGTCGTTCTCGCGCTCCAGCCGGTAGGCGCCGCCCTCTTGGAAGAGCTCGCTGGTCGCCGGGTCGAGCGCGATCGCCACGTCCTCGCCCGGGCGGTAGCCCGCCTTCTCGATCGCGCGCGCGACGAGCTCGATCGCCTCGTCGTTCTTCAGGCCCGGCGGCGCGAACCCGCCTTCGTCGCCTACCGTGGTGGGCGCGCCGCGCTCTTTCACCAGCTTCCCCAGTGCGTGGTAGACCTCCGACCCCCAGCGCAACGCTTCGGCGAAGGTGGGCGCCCCCAGCGGCGTCACCATGAACTCCTGGAAGTCGGTCGAGCCCTCGGCGTGCTTGCCGCCGTTCAGGATGTTGCACATCGGCGCGGGCAGCAGCGTGCCTGCGCCTTCGACGCCCGACACCAGACCGGCCAGGTGGCGATAGAGCGGTTCGCCCTTCGACGCGGCCGCGGCGTGCGCCGCCGCTAGCGACACGCCGAGCAGCGCGTTCGCGCCCAAGCGCGACTTCGCCGGCGTGCCGTCGAGGTCGATGAGATGACCGTCCAGATCGGCCTGTTCGTCGGCGCGAATGCCGCGCACCGCGCTCGCGATCTCGCCGTTGACGTAGCCTACCGCCTTCAGCACACCCATGCCGCGATAGCGCTTCGGGTCGTCGTCGCGTAGCTCCAGCGCCTCGTGGGCGCCGGTGCTCGCGCCCGACGGCACGATCGCCCGTCCCAGCGAGCCGTCGCTGAGGGTGACGTCGACCTCCACGGTGGGGTTACCGCGCGAGTCGAGCACCTCGCGGGCGTGGACGCGTTCGATCCTCATGGTCAAGTCCTTCCTACTCGGGCGGCGCCCGGAAGATGAACATCGTACCGCTCGCCGTCGCGATGAGGCGCCCGGCGTCGTCGCGCACCTTCGATTCGACGAAGGCGATGCTGCGCCCTTGCCTGACCACCTCGGTATCCACGACGAGCGCGCCGTCGCGCACCGGCGCCAGGTAGCTCACAGCAACGTTGATGCTTGCGCAGAAGTCGCCCGCTGGGAGGCTGGTCTGGACCGCGCCGCCCATGCTGTAGTCGATCAGCGTGTAGACCACCCCGCCGTGGAGGATGCCGTTCGGGTTGGCCCACATCGGGTTCACGGTGAGGCGCATGCGCGCCTGGCCCGGCGATACGTCCTCCCGTTCGATGCCGAGCGCGTCGCCCAGCGGCCCGACGCTACCCTCGCCGGCGCGGGCGCCGGGCTCCCGGTGGAGCATCCGCGCCCAGCCGGCCAGCGTCCGCACCTGCTCGTCGCCCAGGCCGTCGAGGGCGGCGAGCAGCCCGGCGCGGGCGTCGTCGCTCACACGCGCGCTCCTGCCGCCGCCGCGATCGCCCGCTCGACGGCGTCGACGGGGTCGGTCGCGCGCACGATCCGCTGGTCCTCGAGCCCGGCGTTGTCGCTCAGGCGCCACGTGTCGAGGCCGACGACCGGCCGGCCGTGAACGAAGGCCATCGCGATCTCAGAGAGCGTGCCGTACCCACCGTGACCGACGGCGATGACGGCGTCCGCGCTCTGCACGATGATCAGGTTGCGCGCCGATCCGAGATTGGTCACGATTGGGAACTCGACGTGCGGGTTCGCGTCTTGCTTGTCGGGCCCTGGCAGGACACCGATGGTGTGGCCGCCGGCTTCTCGCGCGCCGCGGCATGCCGCCTCCATCACGCCGCCGCGGCCGCCGCAGATCAGCGTATGGCCTCGGCGACCGATCTCGCGTCCAACGGCCTCGGCGTCAGCGACGACCTCCGGCAGGGCGAGCAAGCCGGCGCCGGAGCCGATGACAGCGATGATCATGGCGAAGGCATGATACGGAGCGCTGCATGGGCGGACAAGGAGACTTGCCCTGCCTCTATCAGCCCATTGGCAGATACTGGCCGACCAGGCGCCCCGTCGAACATATCGGAGGAACCCACTTTCGTGCAGATCTCGCCCGCGCCGGACTCTCGGCTGCGCCGCGTTGTGGAGTTGGCAGCGGTGGCGTTCTTTGTCGCGTATGCGGCGGGTCTCGTCTGGCGGCCGGGCGAACGGTTCCTGCTCTTCCAGAGCAATGTAGTGTTCCTAGTGCCGCCGCTCGCGGCGCTGGCGCTCTCGAGCGTGGCGGTCCGGCGTAGCCGCGGCCGGGAGCGTCTCGGTTGGGCTTGCATGGCCTTGCTCCTGGTCACGTGGCAGGTCGGTGACTGGGTATATTCGTATTACGCGCTGGCGCGAGACCGCGATCCGCCGTTTCCCGGCCTTGCCGATGTCTTCTACTTCGCCGGCTATATCGCCTTCATCGCAGCCATCCCGCTGCTGACCTTCCCTGAATGGAAGTTGCGAGATCGGCGTTGGATGCTGGACGCGGCGACGCTCGCGGTTGTCGCTGGCGCGATCGGCTGGCACTATCTCATGCAACCCATCGTCGCGACGAGCGACCAGGGCTGGGCCGCCGCTGGTGTCGCGCTGGGCTACCCCGTGCTGGACTTGGCGCTGTTCGGCGCGCTCATCCTGGCCCTTTATGCCGCCAACGGCCGCTTCTCGCGACGCGCGGTGCTCTTGGCGACGGCGGCGGCCATGCAGGTGATCACCGACGGTGTCTACTCGTACAACCTGACCACGGCAGGCTATGACAACGTAGGGAACCCGCTGGAGTTGGGCTGGATCGCCGTCTACCTCCTCATCGCTGCCAGTTTTGTCGCGCCCGACGAGCCCGTATCGGCGGAGGACGACGAGCAACTGTCGCCCTTTGGACTGGTGTTGCCCTACGTGGCTATCGCTCCGCTGGCGGCCCTTGTCAGCACCGGCGCGATCACCGGGCGCGCCTCACTCGTCCTGATCGCAGCGGCTGTTGGCGTGACGATGTTGGTGGTAGCGCGACAGTTTGTCACGCTGCGCCTGAACCTGACGAAGCTGGCTTATGCGGCGAACCATGATCGGCTTACACGCCTCCCCAACCGGCGCTGGTTCGAGGAAGAGGCGGAGCGTTACCTGACCCGGGCGCGCCGCCAGGGTGGCACGGGCGCGGTCCTGTTCATCGATCTCGATGACTTCAAGGCGGTCAACGAGACCTTCGGTCATCGGCTGGGCGATGGCGTCATCGTCGCCCTGGCGGAGGCCATTCGCGGCAGGCTGCGCGAGCCGGATCTGCTGGCCAGGCTGGAAGGCGACGAGTTCGTCGCCCTGCTGCCCGACACAGGCCAGGCTGAGGCGCTGAACGTGGCTACCCGGCTGACGCAGGCGATCGGTGGCCGCACCGTTGTCGTGGAGGGGCGACCTGTGCGGACGACGGCGAGCATCGGCATCGCGCTGGTCCCTGGGGACGGCTCGACTGCCGATGATCTTCTGACCCACGCCGGCCAGGCCCTCGACGACGCGAAACGCCAGGGCGTCGGCGGCATCGCCCTCTTCGATTCGCGCCAAGAGGCCCAGGCGCCAAGCGAAACGCGGTTGGTCTGGAAGCGACGCATTCATGAGGCGTTGGAGGAGAGCCGCTTCGTGCTCTATGCGCAGCCTGTCGTCGAGCTCGATTCCGGGCGGCTGGAAGAGCATGAGCTGTTGATCCGGATGCAGGATACGGAAGGGCGCTTGGTGCCGCCCGATACCTTCCTGCCCGTCGCCGAACGATTCGGCCTTATCCAGCTTGTCGACCGCTGGGTCGTCCGCCGCGCGATTCAGCTCATCGCTGAGCAGCAGCGTCAGGGTAGGCGCGTGCGCTTGGCCGCCAACGTGTCGGGCAGGTCCGTCGGCGATGAGGAGCTGATGCACGCCATCCGGCGTGATCTGCGCGAAAGCGGCATCGAGCCCGCTGCCCTGGTGATCGAAATCACCGAGACTGCAACGATCACCGATATGGGCCAGGCGCTGGCCTTCGTCGATAACCTGAAGTCACTCGGCTGCCGGTTTGCCCTGGACGATTTCGGGGCCGGCTTCTCTTCGTTTCACCAGATCAAGGACCTCCCGGTGGACTATCTGAAGATCGACGGTAGCTTCATCCGCAACCTCCCGGATGCCCCAGTGAATCAAAGCCTGGTGCGGGCCATCGCGGAGCTGGCGCGCGGGCTGGGAAAGCAGACCATCGCCGAGTACGTCCAGGACCAGGCGACTGTCGACCTGCTGCGCGAGCTGGGAGTCGACTTTGGTCAGGGCAACCACCTCGGCCGGCCGATCCCTGTAGAGGAGGCGCTGGCGGCGCCGGCGGGGCACGCGGCGCGAGCGGCCTAGTCTTGTGGCGCAGCTCTTGACACGGGCCCGAGGACGCGATACGGTGTACAAGAAGCCAAGGAGCTTTACAACAGCAGGGGTCTTCACACGGGCCCGCGCTGCGAGCGAAGCTTGACAGCGCGGCGTTTTGTTGTGTAGACTCCTACTCGCCTCCAAAGGTGGAGGCCGCACCTTACCAGCTGAAGAACGACAGGAAGTGTACGGGGAACTCGTACAAACCTGATACCCGGACAACGGGTTTGGTTCTGAGCGGAGAGTTTGATCCTGGCTCAGGATAAACGCTGGCGGCGTGCCTTACGCATGCAAGTCGAACGGGCGCCAGGGCTTCGGCTCTGTCGTTAGTGGCGAACGGGTGCGTAACACGTATGTAACCTGTCCAGAAGTGGGGAATAACTCGCCGAAAGGCGGGCTAATACCGCATATGGTCGCCGGTGGGAATCCGGCGGACAAAAGCCTTCGGGCGCTTCTGGAGGGGCGTGCGGCCGATTAGCTTGTTGGTGTGGTAACGGCGCACCAAGGCGACGATCGGTAGCTGGTCTGAGAGGACGGCCAGCCACACGGGGACTGAGACACGGCCCCGACTCCTACGGGAGGCAGCAGC
>JBBEBM010000051.1:0-17826 GCA_040882355.1 Dehalococcoidia bacterium
TCGGCTGCGACGACAGCGAGCTGACGATCCGCTGGCTGGAAGGCGACGTGAACGGCGACTGCGCCGTGGACGTGCGCGACGAGCAACTGCTCGCCTTCCGCTGGGGCGCCAAGCTCGGCGGACTTCTCTACAACGACCGCTTCGACCTGGAGCCGTCCGGCCAGATCAACAATGACGGCGACCTCGACATCAAGGACGTCCAGTTCGTGTACGGCCGCCACGGCAGCACGTGCGCGCTGCCACACCCGCCTCAAGGGCCGCGCAACGGGAAGCTGGCAGAGCCCTAGCAGGGTGCTGAAAGAGCCCAAGAACCAATGTCATTCGTTCCCACCCGCCCGCCCAGGGGAGTATTGGTGAATCTGGAGGGACAGCCCCCAGACCCCCCCCGGCATGGGGCGCTGCCTCCTGCACCCCCGTTTTTCAGCACCCTGCTAGCGTTCGCGTCCCGCGAGCAACAGCAGGACGGCTTCCTGGTAGGGAGCCGTCCTGGCGATCCGCGCCGCCCGAGCGTTAGCCGAGCGCGGCGATCGCTTCGTTGTGGTCCCGTGCCTCGATGGCCGAGTTGTGCTGCACATAGCGGGCGATGCCATCAGCGTCGATCACCACCGTGAGCCGTTCGGCGATAGCGAACTGCTCGTTCCAGCAGCCGTAGAGGGTGGCCACTTCACCCTTCGGATCGGAGAGCAGGGAGTGCTTCAGGCCATCGCGCTCGATGAACGCCTTGTGCGCCCAGGTGCTGTCGCGGCTGATGCCGAAGACCTTCGCGCCCCGCACCTCGAAGCCCGAGAAGTTGTCGCGGATGCCGCAGAGCTCGTTCGTGCACATCGGTGAGAAGTCGGCGGGGTAGAAGACGAGCACACCGGCGAGCCTCGCAGCGACGAGAGAGCGACCTGCTGGTTGTTCTCGTCGCGGAGGGTGAAGTCCGGCGCCTCCTGTCCGACCTGTACCTTCGCCATGGTTCGATGACCTCCTGTCTATCGTACGCGCGTAGAGATACGAGCGGATTGTAGCAGGTAGGTCGCGTCAGGCGGCGGCTTCGGCTTGTTGGGTGACGTACGAGTGGATCGCCTTCGCCGCCCGGCGCGCATCGGCGAGCGCGGTGACGACGAGGTCCGCCCCGTTCACGCAGTCGCCGCCGGCGAAGACGCCCGGCCGGCTCGTCTCACCAGTGTCGTGGTTCACGGCGACCAAGTCGCGGTCGTGACGGACGTCCGCCCGCTCGACCAGCGCCTCGTCAGCCTTGTAGCCGATTGCGATCACCACCATGTTCGCTTCCACGACGAACTCCTCGCCCGTCGGCACCGGCCGGCGCCGCCCGCTCTCGTCCGGCTCGCCCAGCGTCATCCGCCCGAAGTGCACGCGAGCGACGCGGCCGTCGTCGCCCGCCTCGAACCGAAGCGGCGTTGCCAGGTACTCGAAGCGGACGCCCTCCTCGCGGGCGTGGACACGCTCTTCGGCACGGCCCTGCTGCTCCGCTTCGGTGCGCCGGTAACAGCACGTCACTTCGCTTGCGCCCAGGCGCACCGCCGTTCGCACGCAGTCCATCGACGTGTCACCACCGCCGATGACGAGCACTCGCTGGCCCGCATCGAGCGGCTCGCGCATCGATTGCGGGAGCTGCTCCGGCTGTAGATTGCCGCGCACGAGGAACTCCGTGGCGACGATCACCCCGGGCAGGCCGGCGCCCGGCGTGTCGATCTCGTTGCCCAGGCTTGCGCCGTGGCCCAGGAAGACCGCGTGGTAGCCCTGCGAGAACAGCTCATCGATGGTGATGTCGCGCCCGACGTCCGTGTCGCAGACGAACTCGATGCCGAGCTTTCGCAGGTAGGCGATCTTCTCGTCGAGGATGCGCTTCTCCATCTTGAAGCTCGGGATGCCGTAGAGCAAAACGCCGCCAGGCTCGGGCCAGTTGTCGAAGACCGTGATCGCGTGGCCACGCTTCGCCAGCTCTTCGGCGACGGCGAGGCCGGCCGGCCCCGCGCCAACCACAGCGACGCGCCGGCCGGTGCGCGGCGGTAGATCGCAGACCTCGTAGCCGCCGTGCGCTCGATACTCGTCGGCGACGAACGCCTCCAGCCGGCCAATGGCGACCGGCGCCGCGTTCTTGCCCACGACGCAGTGCCCTTCGCAGAGGCGCTCCTGCGGACAGAGCCGGCCGCACATCTCGGGCAGGTTGCTCGTCTCGTAGAAGACCTCAGCCGCGCCGATCACGTCGCCCTGCTCCAGCTTCCAGAACGCGCCCGGGATGTCGTTCTCCACGGGGCAAGCCCTCACACAAGGCGCCGCCGGGCACTGGATGCAGCGCATCGCCTCCACCTTCGCCACTTCGACGTTGATCGGGAGGTAGACCTCGTTCCAGTTGTGGATGCGGACCTTCGGGTCCTGCTTCGGCAGCGGCTGGCGCGGGATCTGGAGGCGCGCCTTCCGGTCGATGTCAAGCGATGCGCGGTCAGCCAACGGTCGTCCTTCCTGCGATATGCGAGCCATCTAGTGAGTTATCGACCGCTCACGCCCTCAGGTTACCGGCAGCAGCGCCGGGTGGACAAGGAAGCTGGCGGGGGATGGGCTCAGCGACGCAGGGATTCGACGCCGGTCCGATATTCGGACACGGCTCGCGCCTCGATGCCACGCAGCATCGCGCTTCGCAGCAGGCCGCTGAAGGGCCGGATGAGCAGCCAGTAGATGCGGAACCAGCGCCTCGCAGACGGCCCGAGCGGGTGCACGCGCGTCTCGGTGGTGAGCCGCGTCCGGTCGGGCGCGAGCGCCTCGACCCGGATGTTGAAGGCCGCCACGGCATAGCGAGGGTCGTTGAGCGTCCGAAACTGCTCGACCGTCTGCGGCGATACGAGAGCGCTGCGCTCGCGGAGCGACCAGAATTGGCCGGCCTGCCCGTAGACAAGTTCGCCTTCGTCCTCCGCCAGCCGCAGGAACCCCATCGACTCGGCCCAGCCGGCCAGCGTGCCGCCGCCAGGGGAGCCGAGGCCGCGCAAGCGCAGGAGCGCGCGCCACAGCAGGGACTCTTCCGGCCGCCAATCGAGCGCGGCCTGGCGCACGACCTCCTTCGGCGCGGCCACGATGCGCTCGTGGCGCTCTGAGAACTCGTACTCGGGCATGAAGTCATCGAGCAGCATCGCAGCCCAAGTGTAGCGCTACCTCCTACCTCCCGGCTTGGCTAGAATACGCCCATGAAGATCACCGACGTCCGCACTCGCACGTTCGACCTTCCGCACGCCGAGCAGCCGTTCCACCCCACCTGGCAGCCCGCCGCCAGCCGCAGCAACCGCCTGACGGTAGTCGAAGTGCACACGGACGAAGGAATCACCGGCATCGGCTCAGGCGGCGTGCTGACGCGCCTGAACACAACCGCAGGCCTCTTCGTCGGGCGCGACCCGCTCGCCATCGAGCAGCACGTCGAGATGCTGAGCACGATCGCCTACTTCATGGGCCGCCCCTGGCCGATCGAGATCGCCCTCTGGGACATCGCGGGCAAGGCCGCCGGCCTTCCGCTCTACAAGCTGCTCGGCGGCAAGCGCGACCGTCTCACGGCTTACGCCTCGACCGGCGAGCTGCGCCCCAAAGACCAGCGCGTCGAGGATGTGCTCCGCCTGCGCGACGAAGGCTTCCGCGCCGTCAAGCTGCGCTTCCACAGCCCGAAGCCGGCGGACGACCTGCCGACGCTTGAGGCCGTGCGCAAGGCGGTCGGCGACTCGATGACGATCATGGTCGACGCCAACCAGGGCTGGCGTTACCCGGCCGACGTGTCGAAGCACCGCTGGGACGTGAACACGGCGATCCGTATGGCTCGCGCGATGGAGGATTTCAACGTCTTCTGGCTGGAGGAGCCGGTCTGGGCCTACGACTACGACGGCCTGGCCGAGATCCGGCGCCAAACGACGACGCCCATCGCCGGCGGCGAGCTGAACCGCGACCTGCACGAGTTCCGCGAGTACCTGCGTCATGGTTGCCTGGACGTCTACCAGCCGGACGCCACGTTCGCCGGCGGCATCACGACGGCGCGCAAGGTGGCTGGCATGGCCGAGGCCTCGGGCCTGCTGTTCGCGCCGCACACCTGGTCGAACGGCATCGGCGTGATGGCGAACCTGCACCTGGCCGCGGCAGTGCCGAACTGCCCGTTCATCGAGTTCCCCTACGACCCGCCCGCGTGGCCCGTCGAGACACGCGACTTCTTCCTCACCGAGCCGGTACGCATCGACGCCGAGGGTACCGTTGTGCTGCCCGACAAGCCCGGCCTGGGCATCGAGCTGGACGAAGAGAAGTGCGCGAAGTACGAGGTGGGCAGTCGTGGCTGACGACTTCCCGAAGTTCATCGCCGCCGCGGTCCAGGCCGCGCCCGAGTTCCTCGACCGCGAGGCTACGGTCGACAAGGCCTGTCACTTCATCGACCAGGCGAGTCGCGAGGGAGCCCGGCTGATCGTATTCCCGGAGACGTGGGTGCCGGCCTATCCGTTCTGGGAGATGGGCCGCTCCGACGCCTGGCTCGCGCTGTACCGCGGCTCCGTGGAAGTCCCTTCGCCGTCCATCGAGCGCCTCAGCGCGGCCGCCCGCAAGGCGAACGCCTACGTCGCCATCGGCGTGAACGAGCGCGACGCTCGGACTAAGGGCACGCTCTACAACTCCATCCTCTACTTCGGCCCGGACGGGGCGCTGCTAGGCGTTCATCGCAAGCTCATGCCGTCCGTGACCGAACGGCTGATCTGGGGCATGGGCGACGGCTCCGGCCTGCACATCTTCGACACACCGCTGGGCCGGCTGGGCGGGCTGATCTGCTGGGAGCACGAGATGACGCTCGTGAAGTACGCGATGTACGCTCGGGGCGAGCAGGTGCATGCGAGCGTCTGGCCCGCGTGGCGCTTCCAGCGCGACCACATCCAGTTCGGCACGCGCCAGTACGCCTACGAGGGCAAGTGCTTCGCTGTCGTCTCGTGCGGGCTACTCCAGGCAAGCGCCGTTCCCAAGGAGTGGCGCGGCGCCTGGGGCAACGCTGAGCTCATCGCCGACGGTGGCAGCGCCATCATCGCGCCGAACGGCAGCTACGTCGCGGGGCCGGTCTACGATGACGAGACGATCCTCTACGGCGAGATCGACCTCTCACAAGTCGCGCTCGCCAAGCGCGAGATCGACGTCGCCGGCCACTACGGGCGGCCGGACGTCGCCCGCCTCTTGTTCGACGCGTCGCCGCACGACCCGTTCACCGCTGCGCCCCTCGCGAACGGCGCGGCGGCACCGTCCGAACCTGCCGGGCCCAGGCAGCCACCCACGAAATCGAAGGCAAAGGTGATTCGCAAGCGATGAAGAACTACTACCGCATCCTGGAAGTCGAACCCGACGCTGACGAAGAGACGATCGAGAAGGCCTACCAAAAGCTGGCGCGCCGCTACAACCCCCAGTCGAACCCCTCGAAGGAGGCCGCCGCGCGCCTCACTAAGATCAACGAGGCCTACGGGGTGCTCGGCCAGGCCCGCAGCCGGCGCGAGTACGACGCCGCGCGGGACCGCATGAGCGGCGGCGCCGGATCGAACGCAGCCGACGACGAGGGCTGGAGCTCCGGGCGCCGGCTGCTCATCGTGATCGGCGGCGTCGTCGCCATCGGGGCGATCGCGGGCGGCATCATCGCCGCGGTGGTGCTGATGGACGACGACGGCGGAGATGAGAGCGTCGCAGCAGCGCCGACGGCTACGATCCAACCCGGCACGACGCCCGGCGCCACGCAGGAGGGCCCGCCAGCGGTGAGCGTGACGCCCACGGTCACCTCAACCGGCCTGCAGATCTTTGAGGTCCAGGCCGGCACGGGCGAGGAGGTCGAGGAAGGCTCGACGGTGACCGTGCACTACACGCTCTGGCTCGCGGATGGCACGAAGGCCTCCAGCTCACTGGACTTGGGCCAGCCGTTCACCCAAGCGCTGGCAGGGCTGATACCCGGCTGGCAGGAAGGCATGCTGGGTATGCAGGTCGGCGGCAAGAGACGACTGATCGTCCCGCCGGAACTCGGCTACGGCGAGGAGGGCCAACCTCCTGACATCCCCGGTAATGCCACCCTCATCTTTGACATCGAGCTGCTCGGGCTGTAGCGCGCGGCAGGCCGCGCCGTACGGTCGCTCGCTACTCGATACCGGCTTCGGCCAGCTTCTCGCGCATCTCGTCTTCCTTGAGGAAGCCGATCTGCAGGGCGCGCAGCACGCCTTCTCGATCGATGAAGAAGCTGTCGGGAAGGCCCTGGAGCTTGTACTGATCGTACACGCCGCCCGTCCGGTCGAGGAGGATCGGCAGGTCGAGGTCGAGTTCGTCCCAGAAGTTCAGCGCGCGTTCGGGTGACTGCTGGTAGTTCACCGTCAGCACCACGAGGCCACCGGCCGCGAACTGATCGGCGAGCTGCTGGATGTCCGGCAGCTCTTTCTTGCACGGCTCACACCACGTCGCCCAGAAGTTGAGCCAGACCACCTGGCCCCGATAGTCGGCTAGGCTGCGCGCGTTGCCTTCGGCGTCGCGCAGGACGAACTCCGGCGCCGGCTCATCGATTCGCGGCGCGCGGCCGTCCTGCGGGCCAAGCCCGGCCTCGGGCGTGACGTCCGGCTCCAGCAGGTCGGCCGGGCTCACCAGCCGGTCCTCGCTCTCGCCCAGCCGGTCGAAGGCCACCAGGCCGCCCACGATGGCCGCGAGCACAGCCAGCCCGAATGCGGTGCGCAGCCAGGTGTTGCGTGGCCAGCGACGCGACGGCGACGGGACGTCTGCGGGGACCCGCGGATCTCGGTCCATTCGACTTCATCGTAGCAGCGCGGATCCTCCTGAGCACCCAACCAGGCGCCGATCCCCACGAAGTACTACTACGACACGAGAACCGGCTCCGAAAAGGCCTCGATACGCCGACCACCGGAATTGAGCCCGCGTGCGGCACCGCCGGCGTCACCTGCTACATCTACGACGGCCAGGGCGCGCTCGCGAAGAAGATCAAGGGTACCGAGACGACGATCTACGCCGGCGGGCTGTTCGAGGTGAAGAAGGTCAACGGGCAGGCCACCGAAATCACCAAGCACTACCTGTTCAACGGCGGCCGCATAGCGGTCCGCACCGGCGCGCCCGGCACGGAGGGCGCCCGCACCTTCCTGTTGGGCGACCAGCTCGGCTCCACGAGCGTCGCCCTTGGCGAGGCCGGCCAGATCCTCGGCGAGCAGAAATACTACGCCTACGGCCGGCTGCGCGGAGCCACACCCGACCCGACCGTGCCGACCGACAAGCTGTATACTGGCCACCAGCAGGAGGGAGGCGACCTCTACTTCATGCAGGCGCGCTTCTACGACCCGACGATCGGGCGGTTCCTCTCGGCGGACACGATCGTGCCGAGCGCGAGTGACCCGGCCGCGTTCAACCGGTACGCCTATGTCAACGGGAACCCTCTGCGGTACACGGACCCGACGGGGCACAGTCATTGCGCCATTACCCACGGGGCCTGTCAGTGGAACGAAGAGGCCGAAGACTGGGCGGCCTACGGATGCGTGCTGAGCTGGCAAGGCGCGTTCTGCCTGCCACCGCCAACCGCGGCCTCCGGCGGTGGTTCGAGCGGTGGCTCAACGTACAACCTTGCGGCCGAGTACCTGCTCTGGGCGCAGCGCTACAATCGCGCATTGAACAGCGTTGGTTGCTGGCTTTCGCACGGCTTCGGCAGGGCGTGCATCACTCAGGAGGTCATCGCAGCGGCCCAGTTCGCTGCGGGCATTCCAGCGTCCCCACTGCCGGGCGACTGCCCATACGTCGTCAGTGTGGGCCACGGTGCGACGCAGTGCCGCTACACCCGGCCGAGCGATGACCCTGGGTGCCTAATCTGCGACGCGGCCGGAGCGGCTGCGGGAACCCTGAATGAGCACTACTTCTCGCACTGTGCGGCGTGGGAGTTCGCTATCCAATCCTCCTGCTTCGTAGACGAAGTCGCTGATGGCCTAGGCGTCGATTACTTGGTACCTTGGGCCACTTCCCGCAGCGGCTACTGTTACGGTTGGCTTACTATTACAGGTGTCGTAATCACTGCAGCCGTATTGTCTCCTGGTTTTCAGGCTACTGCTGCCGGCATGGCACCGACACTTGCGGAGTCCATCGCTACATCATGCTTCTAGCACGGGGGACACTCAGTTAGATTGCTCATGAGGATTACCAAGCGCGGATTGGTCTGCGCAGTGGCATTGCTCCTCTCTGTTGCTGCTGTCGCGTTCGTCGCGGTACTCGGCATGTGGCTGGCCGCCCTGTTTGGCGCGCTTGCCGGACTGGCGATTCTCTCGGAACTCATCAAGGAAGCATCGGGCCAGGATCGGATCCTGCCATTCGACTTCAGGCCGACGCGGGCTCAGCAGGTAACCGTCGGAATCATCTTCTCCCTTGGCTATACCGTGTGGCGCGTCACTCAGGATGGCTGGTGGATAGCCGCAGTCGGTGGTCCGATTATCCTGGCTCTCTCGACCTGGGTCGCTTGGCTGGTCCGAACCGAAGGCTGGTCTGCGAGAGAATAACCGGGGCTCGATTCGAAACTCAGGCGATAGCGTCCGGATATTTGGCTGCTGTGGACGAGCGCGACTGCCATGATCGTAGCGGGCCCGACCTGATCCCTCGCTATGCCGACATAGTGTAGGCTCCGCCCCTGCTACCCTGCCCGCGTGATCCAGCTCCTGCGCGCCCGCTGCCGGGCCTGCGACTACGAGGCGACGGTTGGTGTCGGCGAGGACGACGGCGCCACGGCGTTCGTCGTCTGGGCGCCGGCGCTCTGCCCGGCCTGCGGGATCGTGTCGGTGAACGTAGCGGGCGAGGCCGAGCGGCGGTGTCACGAGTGCGGCCGGAGGCGTTATGCTCCCAGCCTCGGTCACTCACCCCTTGCGATGACAGCTCGGCGGTGCTATCCTCTGCACCAGACTAGATCACCTGTTCTGTATGTGGTCGTAAATACGTATCGGCATAGACAACAAAAGGCGTTTTTGCAAAACAAATCCCCCGCCTGAAGCTAGGGAAGCCCTGTTCTGGGCCCGCCCTGAACGCAGCGAAGGAGTTCGCCCTCGAGCGAAGCGCAGGGCCCGCCTGGACAGCAGCTCATGGCCGCCGGTGTAAGGCCGGCCGAAGTCAAGAGCGGGCAATGCTGGAGGCACCCAACGCGGCCATTGACGGAGCCAGCGCGCTGCGTCAAAATGGTGAACTACAACTGGATGGGGAGCGGAACCATCACCACGCCAGGTCCCTCGTCAGGATTCGCCAAGAAGCGCCAGGTCGCCACGACCGCGATCCTCGACGCCACGGGTCAGCTCATCGCCGAAAAGGGCATCGACGGCTTCACGATTAGCGAGGTGGCGCAGCGGGCGCAGATCAACCGCGCGCTCATCTACCACTACTTCCGTAACCGCGACAACCTCGTCGCCCAGGCGATCGGCTATATTCTAGACCGCTACGAGTCGCTGCAGGGACCGGCGGTCGGCGTCGATGCCGTCGAACGCTCGACGCGCGTCCACATCGAGCATCCGGAGATCGCGCGCTTCTTCTTCCAGATGCTCCTCACCGGCCGGCCCCTGCCGGGCATCGGCGAACGCATGAGAGAGGCGATCGAGTGGGTGCAGAGTCTCCAGGGCGAAGGGAGCCCGGATGCGGGATTCGATGCAGGCATCGCGATGGCGATGCTCATGGTGATGCAGCTCTCCTGGGCATTCTCCCGTGAGGAGATGGCCCGGCTCGTCGGCGTGAGCGTCGAGGAGGCGGACGAACGGTTCATCAAGCAGCTCCGCCAGATGGTCGGCCTCGGCGTGCGGGCCCTCGGCACGCCCGAATAGCAGCGCGATGCCCTCCGCTTCAGCAGACATCGCGGTCCCGAGCGCGCGCCTCCTCGCCTTCGCAGAGACGCTCCTGCGCAAGCTCGACGTGCCCGACAACGACGCCCGCGCGACGGCCCGAATCCTCCTCGACGCCGACCTTCGGGGCATCGAATCGCACGGCATGGCCCACCTGGTCGACTTCTACGTGCGCGGCATCCAGCGCGGGCTGATCGCGGCGCGGTCCGACATCCGTGTCACCTCGGACGCGCCGTCAGCCGCTGCCATCGACGGCGGGCGACGGCTGGGCTTCGTCGTCGGCCACCGGGCGATGGAGCTGGCGATCGACAAGGCGCGCGCGACCGGCGTCGGCATGGTGAGCGTGGGCAACAGCACCCATTACGGCGCCGGCGCGCACTACGCGATGATGGCGCTTGAACGAGAGATGATCGGCATCTCCCTCACCACGGGCGGCCGCGTGATGGCGGCGCCCGGCGGCCGCGGCAAGGCGATAGGGCTCAACGTCATCGCCATCGCCGCGCCCACGTCCCGCGAGTACCCGTACGTGCTGGACATGGCGACGAGCGTCGTTGCGAACGGCAAGCTGGAGATCGCCGCCCGCCGCGGCCAAGCGATCCCGGAAGGCTGGGCGATCGACGGTGAGGGCCGCCCCGTGACCGACCCGACGAAGGTCGGGCCGAACGGCGCGCTGCTGCCGCTGGGAGGCTCGCCCGTCACCGGCGCGTTCAAGGGCTTCGGGCTGGCGATCATGGTCGACATCCTGAGCAGCGCCCTCGCCGGCGTCGCCAGCAGCGCGGAGGAACGCCCGCCCTTCGCCGCCGCCCATTTCTTCGGCGCGCTCCGCATCGACGCCTTCGAGCCTGTCGCGCAGTACAAGGAGCGCATGGAGGCGATGATCGGCGCCCTCAAGTCCGCGACGGGGCCGGACGGCGATGAGGTGCGTATCCCCGGCGAGCTGGAACATGCGCTGTCTGCGCGCCGCCGCGCCGAGGGCACGATCCCCATGCACGCTCGCATCGTCGACGGGTACCGCGCGGCCGCCGAGGAGTTCGGCGTTCCGTTCGACCTCGCGTAGATCTGTCTCTATCCTCCCGCTTGGTCTATCATGACCCGTCACGTTCTTCTCGAAGGAGCATGCTTGTGGCCGACCCGCTGACGCCGGACGAACTCGAAGCGCTGCGGAGCATCACGTCGCCCACCATGGCGAACGCGATCGAGACGTTCGACGCGCGCCCGCGCAACGAGGGGTTCATGGACAGCACGGTACGCTCCATGTTCCCCGAGCTGGGCACGATGGTCGGCTACGCCGCGACGGCGAAGATCGCCGCCCGCGAAAAGCCGCAGGTCGGGCCGCGGCCCTGGGAGATGTGGGACGCGATGGCGAGCGTGCCCAAGCCCTGGGTCGTCGTGATCGAGGACCTGGACTATCCGCAGCCGATCGGCTCCTATTGGGGCGAAGTAAACGGCAGCATCTACAAGGGCCTCGGCGCCCTCGGCACGGTGACCAACGGCGGCGTGCGGGACCTGGACGAAGTTCGCGCGACCGGCTTCCACTTCTTCGCCTCGTGCGTGCTCGTCTCCCATGCCTACGTCCACCTGGTCGAGGTGGCGACGCCGGTCACCGTCGGCACGCTCACGGTGCGCCCTGGCGACCTGCTGCACGGCGATCAGCACGGCGTCACCTCGATCCCGATCGAGATCGCGCGCGAGGTGCCTCAGGCCGCCGAACGCATCGAACAGATGGAGCGCCGCATCATCGACTACGCGCGCTCGCCGGAGTGCAGCGCCGAAGGTCTGCGCCGCATCTTCGAAGGTCGCTCTTGATGCGGGTCAGGGTTCAGCCTGACGCTACCTGGGAGGCCGGGCCTTCAGCCCGGCCGGGTACAAAGGAAACGACCATGCGTGAGAACAGCGTGAAACAGACCTGGCGCGAAGGGAAGCCGACGTTCGGCGCCTGGCTCTCGATCCCGAGCGCCTTCTCGGCCGAGGTGATGGCGCACCAGGGCTTCGACTGGCTCTGCATCGACATGCAGCACGGCGTGATCGACTACCAGGTCGCCGTCACGATGCTCCAGGCGATCTCCACGACGGAGACGATCCCGTTCGCGCGCGTCCCCTGGAACGAGCCGGGCATCATCGGCAAGGTGCTGGACGCCGGCGCCTACGGGGTGATCATCCCGCTGGTGAACACCGTTGAACAGGCGCGGGCTGCGGTGAGCGCCTGCCGCTACGCGCCCGAGGGCGCCCGCAGCTTCGGGCCGACGCGCGCCGCCTACTACGCCGGTGCCGACTACGCCGCCAACGCCAACCGCGAGATCGCCTGCATCCCGATGATCGAGACGAAGACCGCCGTCGACCACCTCGATGAGATCCTCTCCGTGCCTGGCATCGACGCGGTCTACGTCGGACCGGCGGACCTGAGCCTGACCCTCGGCCTGCCGCCCGCGCCCTACCACGATGAACCCTCGTTCGAGCAGGCGCGGCTCGCCATCGCGGAGGGATGCCGGAAGCACGGCATCGTCGCCGGCATGCACGCCAACGCGACGCTTGCGCCCAAGCACCTCGAAGCGGGCTACCGCATGATCACCGTCTCGTCCGACATCGCGGCGATGGCCGGCGGCGCGGGCCGCGATCTGCGCTTGGTGCGCGAGCACGGCGCGTCGGGCCAGCCCGTGTACGGTTGACCTTGAGCGAGAGTGAGCGCATCTGATCTGTCATGCTGAGCAAAGCGAAGCATCTTTCGTCTCCCCAACTCACAACAAGGCCCTGGGTGACGGCCACGGATCCGAGCGAAAGGAACGTATGGTGACATCATTCCGAGGCGTTGCCGCAGGACTAGGCTTCACCGAGGGCCCTGTCTGGACCCAGGACGGCCGCCTGCTTCTCGTCTCTACCAGCCACGGCGTCATCTACGAAGTGAGCGACAGCGGCACCGCGAGCGTCTTCGCTCGCACGGGAGGCGGGCCGAACGGGATGGCGGAAGCGGCCGATGGCTCGCTCTATGTCGCGCAGAACGGCGGCGTCTACGGCGTCGGCGAGCGCACGCCCGACCAAGCCGCCCCGGGCATCCAGCGCGTCGCCGGCAACGGCGTCGCCTATCTGGCGGAGGGCCTCGACGCGCCGAACGACTGCTGCTGCGGGCCGGAGGGGCGGCTCTACTTCCCCGACCCGCGCGGCCCGGCGAACGGCGAGAACCAGGAGCCGGGCCGCGTCTTCACCATGGCCCCCGACGGCGCGCTTGGGATGCTGGCTGAAGGGCCGCGGTTCACCAACGGGATCGCGTTTGGCCCGGACCCGGCGCAGCTCTACGTCTCCGAGACGTTCGGCCAGCGCGTCCTGGTCTATTCCGTGGCGGGCGCCGCGCTGGGCGAGCCGGCCGAGTTCTGCCGCATCGATCCCGGCTTCCCGGACGGGATGTGCTTCGACCGGCAGGGGCGTCTCTACGTGGCCAGCACGCTCGCGGGGCAGGTCCAGGTCTTCGACGCCGCTGGCAAGCTCACGGAGCGTCTGGCCTGCGGCGATGAATCGATGCCGACGAACGTTTGTTTCGGCGGCACAGACGGCCGCACCCTTTTCGTCACGGATGCCAGAGCCGAGCGGCTCCTCGCGTTCGAGCGAGAAGCGGCCGGGCTCCCACTCTTTCCGTTCCGCTAGGCTCCTACGTCGAACGTTCGCCGCTTCCCTCCTAAAGCCAGCACCATCCGCCACCGACTACACATACGTAGGCTATGAACGCCCGTATGCTACGCACTGCCCTCCTGCTCATCGCCGTCTTCGCCGCCGCCGCGGGCCTCGTTCACGGCGCGGCTTCGGGCGCCCCGCTTGGCGCCGCCCTGGGCGCAGCCACCATGGCCGCGATCGTCCTGGCGCTTGGACTGGAGCGACTACACCCGTCGCCGAAGACCAACCTGGTCGGCAAGATGGCCCAGCAGGCCGACCTCGGGCGAAAGTTGGCCATCTACGAGCGACAGACCGGCCTCTTCGCTCACTGGTACCTCGCCCTTCGCTGCGAGGAAGAGTGCCGGCGGGCCAAGCGCTACGAGCATCCGCTCACGGTGCTCCTCATCGAGCCCGCGCGTACCTCGAAGGCGTGGGACGTGAACGAGCAGCTCGTCGGCTGGCTGCGCGGCCAGCTCCGCGGGACTGACCTGGCCGGCTACCTGGGGAACGGGCGCTACGTTGTCCTCATGCCGGAGACGACCGTGGCGCGCGCCAGGCGCGTCTCCAAGCGCGTACTGCGCGAGGTAGATGGCAGCGAGGCGGGCCTGAGCTGCCATCCGGATGACGGCGCCACCTTCGACGAGCTCTGCGAGGCGGCCAAGGAGCGGTTGGCCGGACTCAAGTCGGGCCCTCGTCGCGCTGCGTAGCTAGGGCCGCACTCGCGGCAACACCTGCCGTCCATAGAACTCGATCACACGACCCTGGTCGCGCTGGGGCGAGTGGATGAAGATGTGCGTCGCGCCCAGCTCCGCAAGCTCTCCGATCGCCGCGACGTGCTCACCCGGATCGGCGCTCACCAGCCAGCCGGCCACCGTCTTCTCCGGCGACGAGCGTTCCTCAGCCACGCGCTGCACCTGGCGCGGGTCAGCAACGTCGACTACCTCATTGAAGACGGGCAGGAACTGCCAGAGCCTCGCCGCCTCCAACGCCTCATCGCGCTCGCCCGCCACGAGCCAGAGCTCGACGATACGCGCGAGCGTGCTCGCGTCACGGCCCGCCTCGCGCGCGCCCTCAAAGAAGGAGTCGCGCACGTCGGGCCGGCCGCGTGCCGTCGCGGGATCGGTGATCCAGCCGTCGGCCTCGCGTCCGGCGATGCGGGCGCTGCGCGGGCCCGACGCCGCGACGTAGATCGGCACGGGCGCCGCGGGCTTGTCGTAGATGCGCACCGCTTCCGCCCGGTAGTACTTGCCGTCGAAGTCGACGAACTCCTCGCTCCAGAGGCGGCGGATGAGGTGGATCGCCTCCGTCAGCCGCTCGGCGCGCTCGCTATAGGGGCCCCATTCGCCGGTCGTCGGTTGCTCGTTCAGCGCCTCACCCGTGCCCAGTCCGAGGAACACGCGCCCCGGATAGAGCGCGCCCAGCGTCGCGAAGGCGTGCGCGACCAGCGCCGGGTGGTAACGATACGTCGGGCAGTTGACGGCAGTGCCCAGCAGGAGGCGTCGAGTTCGCGCGCCAATAGCGGCGAGAGTCATCCACGCGTGAGCGGCGTGACCCTGGTTGTCCTGCCAGGGGTGGAGATGGTCGCTGATCGAGAAGCCCTCGAAGCCCGCCTCCTCAGCAGCGACGCCCAACTCGACGATCTCGGCCGGCGCGAACTGTTCCGCCGCCGCGTGAAAGCCGATGAAGGGCGCCCCTGTCACGTCGATTACTTGCGCGCCGCCAGCACTTCCGGGTTGACGACCGCCTTCGGCGTCTCGCCGCGCAGCGCTGTCAGCAGGTTATCGATGGCGAGATCGAGCATCGCCTGGCGCGTCTCACGCGTCGCCGACCCGATGTGCGGCAGGATGACGGCGTTCGGGAGCGATAGGATCGGGTCGTCGTCCGCGGGCGGCTCGCGCTCCAGCACGTCCAGCGCCACCCCGGCGATGCGGCCTTCGCGCAGCGCCTCCGTCAGCGCCGTCTGGTCGACCACAGGCCCCCGCGCCGTGTTAATCAGGTAGGCCGCCGGCTTCATGAGCGCCAGCTCGCGCGCGCCGATCAGCTTCTCAGTCTCATCCGTCAGGTTGACGTGCAACGTGACGAAGTCGGCCTCACGCAAAAGATCGTCCAGCGAACGGTACGCGCAGTCCGCGAAGTCAGCGCCCGGGTCATCGAACACATCGTGGAAGCGCATCTGCATGCCGAACGCCCGCGCCCGCTGCGCCACCGCCCGCCCAATCCGTCCGAAGCCGACGATGCCCAGCGTCTTTCCGCGCAGGTCGTTGCCCATGATGCCGCGCCCGGCCGCCCAATTCCCCTCCCGCACGATGCGCTCAGCTTCGACAACCTTCCGCGCCAGGTCGATGACGAGGCCCAGCGTCAGATCGGCGACGGCGTCGGTGAGCACGCCGGGCGTGTTGCAGACCAGGATGCCCTGGTCGGTCGCCGCGGCCACGTCGATGTTGTCGAAGCCGACGCCGAAGTTGGAGACGACGCGCAGCCTGGGCGCCGCCGCCAGCACCTCCGCGTCGACGGGCAACTGAGCGCTGCCCATCAGCCCCTCGACGTCGCCCAGCGCCGCGATCAGCGCCTCCTTCGGCGCCTGCCCGCCCGGGCCCTCGTAGCGCTGCATCTCGCACTCGGCGTCGATGCGCGCCAGGGCCTCCACCGGCCAGCGTAGCGCAACGAACACGCGCGGCTTCGCCATCAGTCGCGCCACCTCAAGCGTTTAGTCAATGTCCACAATTCTGATGAAGTCAGCCTCGCCGAGAATCCGGAGTGGCTGCCCGGATAGAATTAGCGATTCCGCTTTGCGGTGTTTGGAGCTTAGCTGGTGCCCAGCTAAACAGCGGAGGTCTTGGTCTCCGACCACTAGCAAGGTCGTCTTCTTCGTCACGGATGTCTCTACATCGCACCCTACTGATGCTGCAAGGTCAGCCGCCTCACGACGGGCGATCGCGAGCGCACCTGTGAAAACAATGACTTCACCAGCAAGTGGGCCTTCTGGATTCCCGGTCAGCTTGATCTGAGAAGACGAGCTACCCTCCGACGAGATTCGGACGAACCAGTCTTCGACGGATAGCCCAGTTTCCGCCATCGCGTGTGCGAGGATCATGCCGGCCGCGCGGGCATCTTCATCTGCTTTGTGATGGACAAAGGTGATCCCGCACCACCGGGCCATATCGGCAAGACCATAACCGGACTTCGCAAACTGAGTCCAAGTGCGCCGAACGACGCGGGCAGTATCAAGCCAGCGACACTCGATTGCTGGGAGGCGGTACCTTTCAGTGGCGCGAGCCATAGCGAGCCGGTCGAACGCGGTATGGGACACGACGATCCTTCCATCGAGGAGGGGCCTGAGCAATTCCATCGCTACGGGAAAGGTGCCACAACCGCTTACGCTCGACTCGTCGATTCCGTGTATCGAAACGTTGACGGGGTTGAACTCGTCCTCAGGGTCGACGAGTATCTGGAAGGTGTTCGATGGCTTCAAGTCCTTGAAGGTAACGACTCCGACTTGGCAGATGCTGGCCAAGTCGGCATTGGCAGTCTCAACGTCTATCGCGGTGAAGTCCATTACCGCCCACCCTCCTGCAAGGCACGAAGCAGCGAGTGCACCGCCTTACTCGAACTCCCAAGCGCCGCCGTCCTTGAACGAGCGCAGGATGCGGCGCGCGACGACCATGCGGTGCACTTCGTCGGGGCCGTCGTAGATGCGGGCGGCGCGCGCGTCGCGGTACATGCGCGCCAGCGGCGTGTCCTCGGAGACGCCCAGCGCGCCGTGCACCTGGATCGCCCGGTCGATGACGTTGTGGAGCGCCGTCGCCCCCCAGAACTTGATCAGCGAGATCTCCACGCGCGCCTCGTCGCCCTGGTCGATCTTGTGGGCCGCGTGCAGCGTGAGCAGTCGCGACGCCTGGATCTCCGCCGCCGAATCGGCGATCCAGTTCTGCACCGTCTGCTTGTCCGCGAGCGGGCCTCCGAACGCCTCGCGCGAGAGCGCCCGGCGGCAGAGGAGCTCGAAGGCGCGCTGCATCTGCCCCAGCCAGCGCATGGAGTGATGGATCCGGCCCGGCCCGAGGCGCTTCTGCGCGATGCGGAAGCCGTCGCCCGGCTCGCCGAGCGTGTTCGTGACGGGCACGCGACAGTCCTCGTATCGGATCTCGCAGTGGGCGCCCGCGGTCTCGCCCATCACGGCGACCGGCCGAATGAGATTGAAGCCGGGCGTGTCGGTCGGGACGATGATCTGGCTCATGCGCCGGTGCTGCTCGGCGTCCGGATCGCTCACGCACATCACGATAGCGAACGTCGCGCCGATCGCGCCGCTGGTGAACCACTTGTGGCCGTTGATCACCCACTCGTCGCCGTCGCG
>JBBEBM010000052.1:0-82796 GCA_040882355.1 Dehalococcoidia bacterium
AAGGGCCGGACGCGCTCCGCTACGGCGGCCACCAGGGCTACGAGGGCCTGCGCGACTGGCTCGCCCAGGAGTGGGGCGGGCGCGACGGCATGGCTCTCACCGCGGCCAACTTCACGATCACCAACGGCGTCTCGGGCGCGCTCGCCAACGTCTGTGAAGCGTTCCTGGACGAAGGCGACATCGGGCTGATCGAGTCGCCGACGTACCCGGGCGGCGCCGGCACGATCCGCGGCTGCCTGGGCGATACGGAGCCCGTCACCGCCGACAACCGGGGCATCGTGCCCAACGCGCTGGAGGAGACGATCTCGCGGCTGAAGGGCGAAGGGCGCCGCGTCAAGCTGATCTACACGATCCCGACGTTCCAGAACCCGACCGGCGTCGCGATGACGCTCGAGCGACGGAATGCCGTCGTCGAGATCTGCCAGCGACACGAAGTGCTGATCGTCGAGGACGACGCCTACGGCGACGTGCGCTTCGAGGGCGAGCGGCTACCGTCACTCTTCGCGGTCGCAGGCGGCGAGGGCGCGGTCTTCCTGGGCACGTTCAGCAAGACGGTCGCGACGGGCCTGCGCATCGGCTGGGTGCTCGGCAGCGAGCCGGTCATCGAGGCACTCGTGAAGATGCGCTTCGACATGGGCGTGAGCCCCTGGCCGCAGCGCGTGCTCGCCGAGTACGGCTCGAGCGGCATGTGGGCCAAACACGTCGCGAAGATGAACGACGTCTACCGACGCAAGCGCGACACGCTGGTGCAGGCGCTGGAGGAACGCTGCTCTCGCTACCTGACCTGGAACACGCCGGAGGGCGGCTACTTCCTCTGGCTCAGGCTCTCAGACGACGTCGACCCGGCAAAGCTGGGCCAGGCTGCGCGCGAGATCGGCGTCTCGTTCGTCGGCGGGCAGGCGTTCAAGCGCGACGACGAAGGCCGGCGGTACATCCGGCTCGCCTTCAGCTTCGTGAACGAGCAGGAGATCCCGGAAGGGATCATGCGCCTGGGTCGAGCGCTGGAGCAGGCGTCAGGCGGCGGCGCGAAGTAAGCGCAATCAACCGCTACGGCGCAAGGAGCGTGCCATGTCTCCCACCACCCGCGCGGTGCCACGACCGTTCAACTACCACTGGGGCAGCGGCCAGGTCGTCGAAGAGGCGTCCTACACCGGCGAGCATCACGAGCCGGCGATCCAGCTCCTGCAGTACGATGAGGGCGAGGCGGCGGGCGGCTGGCAGGTGCGCTTCTGCTTCTACAACCGCGATGGCCGCTTCCAGCGCTCGCCGCTCATCGTCGGGCAGGAGGAGATCGACGGCCTGCGGGCGGCGCTCGCGGAAGCACCGCGACTGCGCGAGCTCCTGCGCCGGTTGGTGAGCGATGCTTGAGCCCGAGCCGCAAGACGACCTCCTGAGCCGGCCCGAGTTCCGCGCGGGCGCATCGGCCGTTGTCGGTGGGGTGGTGGGCGGCCTGATCGTCCTGATCGTCGTGCTCATGTTCGGCGGCGACGACGGCGGCAACGGCGATGACGAGCAGGTCGTGACGACTCCTGCCGCGGCGACGGCGACGCAGGCCGCAGGCGCCACCCCTCAACCCAGCGCCGCGCCCACCGTCACCACGACGCCCGCCGGCCCGACCGACCCCGTCGAAGCGCTGGAGGCGTTCCTCAGCGACGAGTTCGGCGAGCCGCACATCGGCGACTGCCCGCAGGAGATCCCGCCCAGCGGCGTGCCCGACGGCTACTGCTCTACCAATATCAACGACTCCAACGACCTGAAGGCGTATTTCATCGGCCCGCCGTTCAGCGAGGGCGTCGGCGAGGTCGTGCTGACGCGGAGGCCGGACGGCTCTTGGGACGCGACGTTCGTCGCAGCACCGCCGCTGGGCGAGCTGATCTCCGTCGGGAAGGACGCGATGGTCTACGGCACCGGGAGCTGCCTCCGCTTCCATCCGGAGCCCAAGCAGGATAGCCCCGTCACGACTTGCAAGTTCGACGGCACGACCGCGCCGGTCGTCGAGGGCCCCGTCGAAGACGGCGACGTGACCTGGTGGCGGCTGGAAGGCCTCGGCTGGGGGAGCGGTCAGTTCCTGAGCCCGCCCGCTCCGTAGGGGAGGCCTTCTAGGCCTCCCGCTGCGCCGCCTCGGAAGCCCGCGAACCTACTCCGCGCCAGCACCCGCCTCGGGCGTGCCGAGCGAGACCGGCGTGGGGAAGGGCGGGAGCGGCAGCGGCACCTCGTGCACCTCACCGAGCTGGCCCAGATCGTACTCATCGTGGCCCCAGAACATCTCCGTCCCGCGCTCCCCCAGCGGGACAACGATCCACAGCCTCGTGAAGATTTGTGGAGTAGGCTCGGCGAATGCACCAATTGAACCCGTCCGGAACCGACCGGATGCAACGAAGATCACCGCTGACGCATCATCCGCCACCGCCCAGGAGCTGTCCTCGCGGTCGGGGTCGAGCACGGCGCGCGCGTCACCAATCGTCGCCTGCACGTAGGAAAGAGAATCGGGTTCGACAAGCACCAGGGGCGGCTTGAAGGAAAGCATATCGCGAGCGAAGCCGGCCGCCTCCTCTACGTCGTCTGCAGCATCCTTGAGCACGTAGTCCCAGGTGGGAACCGGAGCGGGTGTTGGAAAGTTCGTCGGGATAATGAGATCCCTCGGAAGCCCTGTAGGGAAATCCTCAGTCGCGAACGCTTCCGACGCCGGGTCCGTGGTCGCCGTCTCTGCGCATCGCGCGCCCACACCAATCAAGGCTGTGAGCAGAGCCAAGAACGCGAGGATAGAAACGCGCGCAATCACATCTGCACCTCCTAGTAACACAGGAAGATCGAGTTGTCGTTATCCCACATATCGAACCCGTAGATGTAGTGGCCTTGGGTGAAGGCCGTAAAGGTCTGGTTCTTGGCTATCGCGAATGTAGTCTCGCACACGTCGTCAGTAGCGTACTGCCAAGACTGCGCGGTGAAGCCAAGACTGTTGAGGTTCGCGATTGTAATATTCAGTTCCCCTTGGTCCGCTCCCCAGAACGCGAACCAGAAGTAGTAAGCATGGAGCGTGCTCGCATCGGCGGGACCTGTGATGTCCGCCCACTGATAGGGACTGCTGTAGAAGCCCGGCACTCCGCCGTAGCTGCTGATTTGGTCCGCGAAGCCGAGGAGTACCCACCGGTTCGTTGCCTGGTTGTCGCATCTCCACCTCGCCAAGTCGTTTGAACACGACTGCGGGCCCGTCCAAACATGCTCAACGTCGGCGTACTGCTTGGCGACTGGTCCCGTATAGCCGGAGAGCGCAACCGCATAGACGAACATCGTGGCCTGGGCCTGTCCCCACTCATAGGCGTTGCCCGTGAAACCGCAAGTATTCTGACCGTGGTAATAACTTGTGAGAAACCAGAACGCGTTGACAGTATCGTTGTAGTACGCAGAATTGAGCGTAGCAGCTGCCCCGGCGAAGTCGTCATTGAGGGCCGTGCTTGCGGAGCAGTGACTGCTGCCGAGATTGCCGTCATGGGCATCCAAGATTCCAAATGCTATCTTGTCCCGCTCGTATCCGACGTTTCCGTCGTAGCAGCACGACGAGAAGCCACCGCTACCGAACAACGTACCAGCCAGAAGCGACAGCGAAAGCGCCATGAGCGCAAAGAGGACCCTCCTCCGCACCTTCCTACGCTGCTCGGGCGAAGCCATGTGTGCCTCCGTTTCTCACACTCACCACCGCGAGGATCGCCAGCCCCAGCAAGAGCACCGGCAGGTGCGTCCCCAGCAGCGTCCATTCGGGACCGCTCGGCGCGACGCCATCGAAGATGGCTGTCACCTGCATGTGATGGCCTGTCTCGCGAGACCAGCGCTCCCAGAACACGCCGACACCCGCGGCACCGTCGATCATGAACAGCGCGGCCGCTGGGATGAGGCGACCATAGAACAGGGCCAGCGTAGCCAAGAAGACAAGTAGGCCGGACAGCGTTGCCAGTGAGTCCAGGTTGGGCATAAGTGTTCCGCCCTTCCGCCATCCCTTAGCCTGCCGGCCAGGGTCTACCAAGCCTGCACAGACAATAATCCCGCCGTGCCGGGTTTGTCAAGAGGTCTCGCGTGAAAAGTTCGATAGGTTCTTCGGCGTGATCTGCGGGCCGTCCCCTACGGCACCGGCTCGTCGCGCCACTGAGGCTCGCGCTTCTCCGCCCAGGCGCGCGGGCCTTCGCTGGAGTCGGGGTGGCCGCGCAGGCTGCCGCTGCGCTTGAGCGACGCGGCGAGCGCTTCGCTGAGCGGCATCTCCAGCGTCTCCCACATCGCGCGCACGGCCTGCTCCACGGCGGCGGGCGAGTTCGACGCCACCTTGCGCGCGATATCGAGCGCGGTGTCGCGCAGCGCTTCGGGCGTCGTCACCTCGCTGACGAGACCGAGCTGGAGCGCTCGCTGCGCGTCGATCGATTCGTGGCGGCCGGTGATCAGCATGCGCATCACGGCCTCGAACGGGATCTTGCGGGCGAGCACCACCGGCCCTACGGGCGCGAGCAGGCCGAGGCTGACGCCGGTGTTGGAGAAGCGCGCGTTCTCCGACGCGATGACGATGTCGCTGTCGCCAACGAACATCAGCCCGCCGCCGACGCAGTGCCCGTTGACCGCGGTGATGATCGGCTTCCAGACGTCGTTCTGGCGGCCCGTGACGCCCAGGTCCATCGGCTCGCCAGCGCCGTCGCTGCGCCGCTGGAGGCCGGGGTCCCGCAGGTCGACGCCGGTGCAGAAGTAGCGGTCGCCCGAGGCGGTGAAGACGATGGCGCGCACGTCGCGGTCGTCGCGCGCCCGCTGCCAGGCGGCGGGCAGCTCTTCGCGCATCACCTTGAAGCTGAGCGAGTTGGCCTGCTCCGGCCGGTCGAGGATGATCAGGGCGACGTGGTCGATCTTCTCGTAATGGACGTCGGGCACGGCGGGCTCCTCCCGGGCGATCTGCCGTCGCCTAGTGTAGCAAGAGGGGCTGGGGTGGGTAACCTCATCTGGCAGTCGATAATATAGGATGAGGGCGATGAGTCGATGGTCAAACTGACAGCCAGACAGACCGCCGCCGTGTGTTGCTGGCTTGGAGCCGCTGCGGTCCTCATTGTTGGCATCATCTGGTATGTCACGTACATGACCGGTCTCGACCCTGATGACCCGCTCTACTCCGAGTCAGCGGCCTGGGCTGTGATCCTGATCGGGGGCGGGACCTTCGCGGCAACGGTCGTTTTGGCGGGCGCCGCGCTCCTCTTTTCACCGGAGCAACGATTCCTCCGCCGGGCCTACGGGTGGGTGCTCGCCCTTTCTCTCCTCATTGCAGGAGTACTGGTTGTCGAAGGCGTCGACCGAGGTATGGGGCTAACGTTGCTGCTCCTTAGCAGCGTCTCACTTTTGGTCTTGTGGATGACGGCGGCGGTGAAATGGGAGGGACGTCCCGCACTTGCCGCCGCGCTGCTCTTGCTTGGTGGTGCAGCCTTAGTCGCGTGGACGTTCTGACGGGTCGATTACCCGCATCGAGCGCAGTCGCTAGCGGACGCGTGCGGGCCGGCGCCAGCCGAAGCTGCCGCCGCGACGTCCGCGGGAGCCGTTGGCGGGTCGCGCGGGCGGTGGGATGACGGGTTTGCCGTCCGCAGTCATGCGGGGAAGCTTGCGACCGAGGCCGCGCTCGATCTCGTGCCAGGTGGGCAGGTCGGCGGGCGCAAGGAGCGTGATCGCCCGTCCGGAACGGCCCATGCGGCCCGTGCGCCCAACGCGATGCGTGAACAGCTCGTGCGTGTCCGGCAGGTCGAAGTTGATCACGCGCTCGATGTGGAGCACGTCCAGGCCGCGCGCGGCGACGTTGGTCGCTACCAGCACGGGCGGCTTGCCGGCGCGGAAGCCGTTCAGCACGCGGTCTCGCTCCTGCTGGCCGAGGTTGCCCTGGATCACGCCGACTTGATAGCCGAGACGCTGCAGACGAAGTCCAAGCTTGCGCACGCCGTGCTTCGTTCGCCCGAAGACGAGCGTCCCACCCGAGGTCGGCTCGTTCAGCAGCCGGCAGAGCACATCGACCTTGTCCTCGCTCCAGATTTCAATCACGACGTGGTCGATATCCGGCCCATCGTCCTCGCCGGCGCCGAGCTCGATCACCTGCGGGTCGCGGAGGTACTTCGCGGCGATGCGGTGCACCCAGGCGGGCGTTGTCGCGGAGAAGAGCGCGGTCTGGCGCTCCTTTGGGGTCGCGCCCAGGATGCGCTCGATGTCGGGCGCGAAGCCGCGGTCGAGCATCTCGTCCGCCTCGTCGAGGACGAGGTAACGCACGCCGTCCAGGCGCATCGAGCCGCTGGTGAGCAGGTCGACGAGCCGGCCCGGCGTGCCGATGACGATCTGCGCCCCCTTCCTGATCGCGTCGCGCTGCGGGCCGATCGCGCGGCCGCCGTAGACGAGCACCGTTCGCAGGCCCGTCCCGGCAACGAGCTTGGAGAGCACGCCGCCAACCTGCTGCGCCAGCTCACGCGTCGGCACGACAACGAGCGCCCGCACCTGCCGGTCGGCAGGGTCGAGCTGCTGGACGAGCGGGAGCCCGAATGCGAGCGTCTTGCCCGAACCGGTGGGCGCCTGCCCGATCACGTCGCGTCGCTGGAGGAGGAGCGGGATCGCCTGGGCCTGGATCGCCGTCGGCGTCTCGACCTCCATCGCGTCGAGCGCTTTGAGTAGTGAGGGATGAAGTTGGAATTGGTCGAATGTTGTCACAGACATGCCTTTCGTCAGGGGATACCTTCTCGACGACCGGCACGAAATGCGGAGTCTGGAGGAGAGGATCGTAGCGGACGTATACTGAAGTACTCTATGTCAACATGATACCGCGAGAGCGGTTCATCTCGCAAGAGGGGAGGCGGCGCCTCAGATTCGGGCAATCGAGACCCCTACGCGCTGGGCCGGAAGCGGGGGAGGGAGATCTCGTCCGAAACGGCCTCGAACGTGACCTGGACGGACAGTCCGACGGCGAGCAGAGCGAGGTCGGCCGAGCGGTCCCAGTTGGCCATGACCCGCACCCCCTCCTCCAGGTCGACAAGGAGGACGGCGTAGGGCGCCCAGTCTCGAAAGGGGGGAGCCGGGTTCTGATGGACGACGGAGTAGGTGTGGACGGTACCCCGCCCGCTCGTCTCCAGCCACTCCGTCTGATCCGACCAGCAGCGCGGGCAGTAGCGGCGGGGGTAGAAGTAGGGGCGGTCGCAGGCGCGGCAGTGCATGATCAGCAGCCGGCCTTCGCGGCAGGCCTGCCAGAAGCGCTCCGACTCCGTGTCGAGCTGCGGCAGGTACCAGTCGTTCATCCGCGCTCAGTCCTTCGCCAGCACGACGGTCGTGCAGTGCGACATGTAGCCGCCGGTGGCGTTGCAGACGGCGATGCGCGCATCGGGGACCTGCGCCGTCGATTCGCCGCGGAGCTGTCGGGCGGCCTCGATGAGCAGGAAGATGCCGCGCATGCCGGGGTGGTTGCTGGAGAGACCGCCGCCGTCGGTGTTCGTGGGCAGCGCGCCGTCGTGGGCCAGCTTGCCGTCCTCTACGAACGGACCACCTTCGCCGGGCGCGCAGAAGCCGAGCGCCTCCAGCGTCATCAGCGCCATGATCGTGAACGCGTCGTAGATCTCCAGCACGTCCACGTCCTTGGGCGCGATGCCCGCCTCGGCGAAGGCGGCCGGGCCGGAGCGCGCGGCGGGCGACACGGTCAGATCCTCCATCTGCGACATCGTGAGGTGCGATTCGGCGCTGGCCGAGCCGATCACCCAGACCGGCGGCTTGCGCAGCGAGCGCGCGCGTTCCGCGGTCGTCAGGAGAATGGCGCCGCCGCCGTCGGTGCGGAGGCAGCAGTCGAGCAGGTGGAGCGGGTCGGCTATCAGCTTCGAGCTGAGCACGTCGTCGACGGTGATCGGGTCGCGCATAACGGCGTTCGGGTTGCGACCGGCGTTCTTGCGCGTGGCGACCGCGATCGCTGCGAGCTGCTCCGACGTCGTGCCGTACTGGTGCATGTGGCGGCGCGCGATCATCGCGTACTTGCTGATCAGCGTCGGGCCGAAGGGCACTTCGTACTGGTTCGGCCCGCGCGGGCTGAGGGCGGCGTCGGCGGAGCGAAAACGGCGCGCGACGTCCGATTTGGCGGTCGAGGCGTACACGAGCAGCGCTGTCGAGCACTTGCCGCCGGCGATCGCGAGGAACGCGTGCTCGACGAACGTCTCCCACGACGAGCCGCCGACGAGCGTGCCGTCCATGAAGCGCGGGTGGAGGCCCAGGTACTCGCTGAGCTGGAGGATGTGCATCGGGTCGGTGCCGCCGCAGGAGAAGAGCCCGTCGATCTCATCCTTCGAAACGCCGGCGTCCTCGATGGCGCGGACGGCGGCCTGGGCGTGCAGCTCGTGCACCGTCTTGTCGGGCACGGTGCCCAAGTCGGACTCGGCGACGCCGACAATGGCGACCTTGCGGTCAGGCATCGTCCAGTCCAGCAACTCGGAGTGTCTGACTCACCAGGTCTGTCAGATTCTTCGCTTCGCTCAGAATGACAGGGTGCGCGACGCCAGCGTCGGCGATGGCGCGGACGGCGGCCTGAGCGTGCAACTCGTGCACGGTCTTGTCGGGCACGGTGCCGAAGGCGGACTCGGCGACACCAACAATGGCGACCTTGCGGTCAGGCATCGTCCAGTCCAGCAACTCGGAGTGTCTGACTCACCAGGTCTGTCAGATTCTTCGCTTCGCTCAGAATGACAGGGTGCGCGACGCCAGCGTCGGCGATGGCGCGGACGGCGGCCTGAGCGTGCAACTCGTGCACGGTCTTGTCGGGCACGGTGCCGAAGTCGGACTCGGCGACGCCAACGATGGCGACCTTGCGGTCAGGCATCGACGCTCCTTGTCGAAGGCCAGGCTCTAGCCTGGCGATGAGCGGCGGCGTGTCTCGATCGGGGCCACGAAAGATGCTTCGCTTCGCTCAGCATGACAGGGTCGGCACCCAGCCTCCAGCCTCTAGCTGGCCGGCAGGCCGAGGCCGCGGATGGCGATCACGTTGCGGATCACCTCGCTCGTGCCGCCGCCGATCGTCGCGGCGACGCTCCCGAGGTAGTCGCGTTCGATCTGGCCGTTCATGGGCACCCGGGGCGACGTCGGCCGGAGTTGGCCGTGCAGGCCGAAGAGCTTCGAGCCCGTTGCGGCGACGCGCTGCATCAGCTCGCTGCCGAAGAGCTTGCTGATGTTCGCCTCGTACGTCGGCACGATGCCCTGCGCCTGCATGGTCGGGATTCGGTACGAGAGCCACGTGCCCAGATGGAGCTCGATCCAGCGCTCCACAAGGGCGTGGCGGGCAGGCAGGTCGCGGCGCATCGTTACGCGCTGCTCGCGGATCAGCTCGGCGAAGCGCTCGAGGGTGCGTCGGATGCGGGCGTAGAACTGGATGCCGGAACGCTCGAAGTCGAGGGCGACAGCGACGTGGTACCAGCCGCGGTTCAACTCGCCGACCAGGTACTCCTTCGGGACGCGCACGTTGTCGAAGAAGACCTCGTTGAAGTCGGCCTGGCCAGCCAGGTTCACCAACGGCCGGACGGTGATGCCCGGCGTGTCCATGGGCAGGACGAAGGTGCTGATCCCCTTGTGCTTGGGCGCCTCCTGGTCGGTACGCGCGGCGAGCCAGCCCCACTGGGCGCGGTCCGCGTAGGAGGTCCATATCTTCTGGCCGCTGATCACGAAGTCATCGCCATCCTGGACGGCCTTCGTCTGTAGCGCGGCGAGGTCGGACCCGGCGCCGGGCTCGGAGTAGAGCGTGCACCAGACGTCCTCGCCTTCAGCGATGCGGGAGAGAAAGCGCTGCTTCTGCCCGTCGCTGCCGTAAAGCATGATGGCAGGCCCCACCCAGAGCACGCCCATGTCGATGGTGCCGGGCGCATCGTAGTAGGCCATCTCCTCGTTGTAGATGAGCTGCTGCATGTGCGATGCGCCCAACCCGCCGTACTCCTCCGGCCAAGCGATGGCGAGCCAGTTGCGCTCCGCCAGCTTGCGGACAAAGTCCCGCTCGAGCTGCCAGCGCTCCTCGCCGCCATCGGCGCCGGCCTCCTCGTACATGCCGCGCGGCTCCCAGTCAGCGGGCAACGCCTCATGGAGGAAGTCGCGCAACTCCTGGCGAAAGGCGTTCTCTTCGGGCGTCAGACGAAAGTCCATGAAGCAGTCGTGGCAGTATAGCGTGAAGGCGACATTGGGCGAAGGCGCGCGCGGCCGCGCGCGCCTGTCACGCTGCCCACGCCCTCAAGGAGCGTCGACAGAATAAACAAGAGCGCCCCTTTCGGGGCGCTCTTGTACTACTTTCGACGTTCGCGTTCGCTTAGGTGCCGGAGCAGCTGTGGCCGAACTGAGCCACCACAGACCCGACGTCGCCGATCGAAGTGATCCCATCGGGTGGCTTCAGGTTCCACTGGTTGCCAGCCAGCGCGCCGTTGCGGTCGGCGCTGGGGTGGTAGTTCGCCCTGGAGCCCGAGGGCACGATCGCGACGTTCGGCGTCGAGTTCGGGTCGCTGGTCCGCGTGAACGTGCCCGGCCCCGTGTCGTTCGCGCCGAAGCGGCCCACCACGGCGCCGATGTCGCCCACCGCCACGATGCGGTCCTTCGCCAGCGGCAGACCGGTCCACTGTTCGAAGAAGTCCCAGCGGTTGTACGGGTCACGCACGCCACCATCTTGGTGAGTGCCGGTAGCCTTCAGCTCCTGCTCGTCGCGGCAGGCGTCAAGGTCGGTGTCGACCGAACGGAGGCCGGGCGCGGGCTGCGCTGAGTAGCGCGGCCCCTGCGGAGCGACGTCGATCTGGGCTGTCGTGAACACGGGCGTGGGGGTCCCCGTGCAACTGCTGTTCGCGGGGTAGAACGTGATCACCGCGCTATTGGGCGGATCCTCATGCCCCGTGCGCGCGTTGAGCGACGCCGTGGTATCAACGTCCACGTTGTTCGTCGGGCCGGTCGGCGGCAGGTCCACGTTCTCGAAGCAGTCGACCGTCGTGATGGTGTTGCCACTGACCGTCCCGCTGATTACGCGACGTGTCGTATTCACGTTCACGTAGCTCGAGTCCGGACTGGTGTCCGGAGCGAACGGCGGAGGCGAGCCCGGCAGGCCGTCACCGCCTGTGCCCAGCACGGAGCTGTCCGTGTAGCACATGGATGGCGCGGTCAGCGTACCCGCCGAAATCACGAAGTCCACGATGCAGTGCGAGTACTGACCCTGGATGACATTGCAGTCGTCCGGGTCAGCGCCGTCGGCACCGTCGCCGCCGCCGTTGTCGATGCCGTCGTAGCAGGAGTTCGCGCCGCCGCTGTCGCCGCCGGTGTCCTCCGTGCCGTCGATGTCCGCCGGGACAGCCGTGAAGGCCAGGCTGTACGCGCCGTTGAAGTCGGCGTCGCTGTCGTACGGGTTGTACGGGTCGTCGCCGCACTTGTTCGCGGGCACGTCCTGGAGCACTTCGCCGCTGTCCGTGCAGCCGTCGCCATCGGAGTCCTGGGCGGTGTCCTGCGAGGCGACCTCAAGCTGGCCAGTGATGGCCGGCTTGCCCAACGGCGTCAACGCCAGGCAGGCGGCGTTGGTCTGCGAGAAGAAGATCTGAACGGTGCCCTGGCCGGTGGTCGCGTCGATCACGGCCACGGTGAGCACGTTCGGGCCCAGCGGCGGTCCGACGTCGGCGAAGCAGCCGGTCGTCGTGATATCGCCGGTGCCCGGGCTGTAACTGCCGGTGTTCACCGTCGGCGAAGCCGAGGTGAAGCCGGTGGCGACGCGCTCGCCGGCCCGCGGCGAGGGCGCGCCCGGCAGGCCATCGCCTGCGGACGGCAGCGCGCTGCCGCTGGCCCCGCCGATGGCCGGCGAGTCCGTGTAGCACTGCACCGTCGTCGCGATGCTGTTGTCGCCAGTGTCGTGGTCCGTGTACCCGATGCAGTGGAAGTAGCTGCCCGGGACCAGCGCCTCGGTGGTCGTGTTCCAGTCCGCCCGGATGGCGGTGGCCGAGATGCTGACCGGACCTGAGAAGTCGGTCACGGAGTCGTTCGGGTTGTAGGGGTCGTCGCCGCAGGCTTCTGGCGCGACCTTCGCCAGCTCGTCCGAGTCCGTACAGCCGTCACCGTCAAAGTCGGTAAGGCTGCCGCGCCAGGGAGCGCCCGGGTTCGGGGTCGCGCCGCCGCCGCTGCTGGCACGGTACAGGTTGATCGGCTGGTCGTTGATGAACGGAGCGTCGCCGGCCTCAGGGATACCAGCGGTGCAGTCCGCGTTCGACTGGTTTGAGAAGATGTCGACCGTGCTGCTGAGGATGCCATCGTCGTCATCCGTCTTCGCGTTCGGGAAGCTGGTGCTCACGATGACGTTGGGACCCAGCGTGCCACCGAGGTTAGCGAAGCAGCCGTTGAGCGACAGCGTGCCGCCGCTGAAGCTCCCGGCGAGCTTCGAGGGCGCTGCCGCCGTGTACGGCGGGGGCGGCACCGGCCCCGGAACCAGGTTCGCCGTGTCTACCAGCGGCGACCCCGGGCCAAGGCTCGGCGTGTCGATGTAACAGACCAGCGTCGCCTTGACATCGGTGCCGCCGTCCTGGTCGATGCGGGCGATGCAGTGGAACAGGCCCGTCGCCTTCGCGTTTGCGTGGACGAGGACATCATAGACGCCCGACAGGTTGCCGGTCGTGCCCGGCTTTGGCGTGGGTGTCGGCGACCCCGTGGGCGTCGGCGTAGCCGTGGGGTTGGTGGCGAACACCGTTTCGATGCTGCCGGAGCCAGCCAGCGCCAGGACGACCAAAAAGACTGCCGCGACGGTTGCCGCGACGGCGCCCAGGGCGATGACGGAACCGGACCTCATGCGATGCATGCGTTTCCTCCTGTATCTGTGGTGTACATGGGGTTTGGTTCAACTTCGTTGGAAATGGAAGCTTGGCCGTTCCCTCCTTCCCACTGCACTCGTGTCCAGCAGATCTTAGCCATGCGATATGAATGCGTCGAAGTATCCGGGCCTGACTGCCTCGGTTGCGGAGGAGATGCCACCTGTGCCCTGTCCCTAGGCACTATCAGTGCGCAGAGTATCGTACATTTGCGGGCCAATGTCAAGCGGCTCAGCCGGGCACGGTATCGCCTGGCGACACCCAGATGCCTCCAGCCGCTGCTTGCCATTCGCGAGGCGCTCCTGCGGCCGGCGCGGCCGTTGCCTAGGCTGTTCCGGCTTTCGCAGGCATGCCCCTTAGCGTATAATCGCTCGTGCTCTCGGGGCACGTTCGGAAGGAGAGGGAATGAAGCTACCGGGGAAGGCCGCCATCGTGACCGGGGCGGCGCAGGGCATCGGCCGGGCGTACGCGCTGCGCTTCGCCCGGGAAGGCGCCGCCGTCGCCATCATCGACCTGCGAGAGGATGAGGCGCAGGCGACCGCTGCTGAGATCAGCGCCTCAGGCGCCCGCGCGCTCGCCATCCGCGCCGACGTGACGAGCGAGGAGCAGATGGCGGCGGCGGCGAAGCAGGTCGCAGAGGGGTTCGGGCGGATCGACGTGCTGGTGAACAACGCCGCCCTCTACGGCGGCATGAACATCGGCGACCAGAGCATCGAGTACTTCGAGAAGCTGCTCCACATCAACATCCTGAGCGTCGTGGTATCTTCCCGGGCGGCCTTTCCGTACATGAAGCGGCAAGGCGGCTCGATCATCAACATCTCGTCAACCGCAGCCTATCCGTTGCCGATCCCCATCGGCGGAGAGCTGGAGACCGTGCCCGTGAGCGGCTACGCCGTCTCGAAGGCGGCGGTGATCAACCTGACGAAGTCGATGGCCGCGGCGATCGGGCGCTACAGCATCCGCGTGAACTGCATCGCGCCGGGCCTGACGATGAGCGAGGCGACGAAACAGATCGTGCCCGACTTCTTCATGGACAAGCTGACGGAGGCGACCGCTCTCAAGCGCCGCCTGGAGCCGGACGACCTGGCCGGCACGGCCGTCTACCTCGCCTCCGACGATAGCGCGCTGATGACCGGCCAGGTGCTGGTCGTCGACGCCGGCCTGATCATGCTGGGCTGACGATGGGCGCCGCAAAGCAGCCAACCGCGTACCAGATGTACATCGACGGCCGCTGGGCCGGCGCCGAAAGCGGCGCCTCCTTCGACGTCCTCAACCCGGCGACCGAGGAGGTGATCGCGACCGCGCCCGAGGCGAGCCGCGATGAGATGCGGCGTGCCATCGCGGCGGCGCGCCAGGCGTTCGACGAAGGCCCCTGGCCGCGCATGGCGCAGCGGGAGCGGGCGCGCATCCTCCAACAGATCGCCGACGGCCTCTCCGCGAACCGGGAGCGGCTCGCCGGGCTGCTCACCGCCGAGGTCGGGTGCGCGCAGTTCCTGGTGCCGATCCAGCTCGACGACCCGATCAGGTTCGCCCACTACTACGCGGAGCTGACGCCCAAGATCGACTTTGAAGAGCCGCTGCCGCCGCTGGTCGGCGATACCCACTTTGGTCCAGCGGCGATGACGCAGATGCTGGTCGTCCGGCAGCCGATCGGCGTGGTAGGCGCGATCAACACCTGGAACTTCCCGCTCTACGTGCTGATCCAGAAGGTGCTGCCGGCGCTGGCATCGGGCTGCACCCTGGTGGTGAAGGCTTCACCCTTCGCGCCGCTGCTCAACCTGGAGGTCGCTCGGATCATCGACGAGACCGATCTGCCCACGGGCGTCTTCAACGTCGTCACCGGCGAGAGCGCGGAGCTGGGCGAGGAGATCGTCGCGAACCAGATGGTCGATAAGGTCTCGTTCACTGGCAGCGTGCCGACGGGGAAGCGCATCGCGGAAGCGGCGGCGCGCAATCTGACGCGCGTCCACCTCGAGCTGGGCGGCAAGTCCGCCGCCATCGTGCTCGACGACGTCGACCTGGACCTGGTGGCGCCCGCGCTCACCGGCCCGACGTTCGTGCACGCCGGACAGGCCTGCGCCGCCTCGACGCGCTGCCTGGTGCCTGCGAAGCTGTACGACCGGGCGCTGGAGAAGATGGTTGGCTTCGTCACCAAGCTGAAGGTCGGCAACCCATCCGATCCTGCCGTGATGGTCGGCCCTCTCATCCGTGAGGTGCGCCGCACGGCTGTCGAAGAGTTCATCCGCGTCGGACGGGAGGAGGGCGCCACGCTAGCCACCGGCGGCAAGCGGCCCCCCGACGCCGAACGCGGCTACTTCCTGGAGCCGACGATCTTCAGCGACGTGCGCAACGACATGCGCATCGCCAGCGAAGAGATCTTCGGGCCGGTGCTCGCCGTCATGCCCTACAGCGACATCGACGAAGCGGTGCGCATCGCGAACGACTCGCGCTACGGGCTGAGCGGGAGCGTGGTGACTTTCAGCCCCGCCCGCGGCCTGGAGGTCGCGAAGCGGCTGCGCACCGGTTCCGTGCTGATCACGCGCGGTGGCGGCTCGCCTGGCGCGACGACGTTCATGGTGGCGCCCTTCGGCGGTTTCAAAGAGAGCGGCATCGGCCGCGAGGGCGGGAAGTATGGCGTCTTCGAGTTCACGGAGATCCAGAGCATCGCCTGGTGAGGCCTGGGACGCTATAATCGGGGCGCCTTCGCCCGCAACTCGTTGGGAGGGACACGCAGCTTGATCAGGGAGGCCGGCATGTTGCCCACTCACTCACGGTTCGTCTGGTTGGTAGGCGCGCTCGTCGTCGCGCTCGCCTTCGTCTTCGCGGCCTGCGACGACGAAGGGGACGGCGGCGATGACGGCACGCCCGGCGCGGAAGCGACGGCGCTGCCGAGCCTAACGCCGGTCGATCCGGCGGACATCGTCAGCGCCGAGGACGTGCTGGCGAAGGACGGGGCGGCCACGAACGAGGACGAGGTGAAGTGGGGCTTCATGTTCGAGCTCTCCGGAGGCATCCTCGAGGGCTTCGGCGTGCCCACCAGCGACGGCGTGAAGATGGCCGTGCAGGAGATCAACGACGCGGGCGGCTTCCAGGTCGGCGACACGGTCTACACGATCAACCTGGTCGAAAAGGACACGACGTCCAGCGTCCCGGTGACGAGAGCGGTGACGCAGGAGCTGATCCAGGACGACGGCGTGAATGTGATCTGGGGGCCGGCAACGCTGGGCGAGCCCGAAGCGACGCAGATCACACAACCCCAGCAGGTCCTCCACCTCTGCCCGTGCCAGCAGCGCGAGACGACGGCGCTGAGCAGCATCGAGAAGGCGCGGGGCGAATCGAAGTGGGCCTTCCAGACACTGCTCCCATTCAGCCTGCTGATTCAGCAGGGCGCCCGAAACTTCATCGAAGACTGGCCTGAGATCAAGACCATGGCGATGCTCTGTCAGGACACATCAACAGGCCGCGACATCTGCGGCCGCACCAGGGAGGCCTACACGGCTGTGGGCATCGAGATCGTCTCCGAGGACTACTTCCCGGCCCAAACGACCGACTACAACGCCTATCTCACGAAGATCAAGCAGAACGACCCGGACTATCTGTACAACTACAACGACCCGCCCGGCGACGCGGCAATCGTCCGCCAAGCACTGGAGCAGGGCGTCGGCCGGCTGCTGAACGTGAACGTCCCCGCCAACTTGGTGGAGGCGCTCGTCGGCGTCCCGCTGACGGTCCCGGTGATCGTCGGCGCCGCGCCCCGGCAGCACGTGTTGCCGACGTCGGAGGCGGCCGCCGCCTACTTCGAGCGCTACGCAGCATACAAGGGAGGCAGCCTCGACGGAACTCCCGCGGCGTTCGTCTCGCTGCTCACGTATGACTACGTCTACATGCTTGTCGCGGCAATGCAGCAGGCGGGCACGGTGGAGGACACGACGGCGATCGCCGACGCCCTCGAGAAGGTTCACTACAGCGGCGCGGCGGAGGACAACATGTTCTTCAACTCGCGCCACTTCGGCGTCCACGGCACCGACCCGTGCATCGTGGAGCAGGACAAGCCGATCACCTGCGAGCACTCGCCGCCGCCGCCGGAGGCGAACTACTAGGGCTCGAACTGTCACACAAAACGCAGCGCGCCCCGTTCGCAACGTAACGGGGCGCTTGCTATAATCGACCTCACCACGCCCCTGTCAAGCAGATGTCGACGCGGCACGCCCGTCGATTCGGACCGGGCTGGTGGGGAGGTGAGGCCGTGCATCCTGAGTTGACCGAGTTCCTCCAACAGATGTTCAACGCCCTGACGATCAGCGGCGTCTACGCGCTGATTGCACTGGGCATCACGATCGTCTTCGGCCTGACCGGGATCGTGAACTTCTCGATCGGTCAGTTGCTGACGCTCGGCGCGTTCCTCACCTTCTCCTTCTGGGACAACGACCGCGTCTCGTTCTTCCTGGCCGTGCCGCTGGCGGCAGCGTCCGTCGGGCTGCTGTCCGTGGCGCTGGAACGAGCCGCGTTTCGGTTCACCCTAGAGCAGCCGATCAACGGCTTCATCGTGTCGCTCGGACTGATCCTGGTCCTCCAGAACATCATCATTGAGTTCTGGGGCACCGACCCCAAGGCGATCACGCCGCCCTTTACGAACGTCTGGGACGTGGGCGGCGTGCGCATGCCGGTGAACACCTGGTTCGTGATCTTGGTGACGGTCGCGATTATCGTGCTGCTTTTCGTGGGGCTGCGCTACACGCGATACGGACGGGCGATGCGCGCTTGCGCCGAGGACCGCGACGCCGCCGCCCTGATGGGCATCCCCGTCGGCACGGTGATCGCCGGCACCTTCGCGATCGGCGGAGCGCTGGCTGCGATCTCCGGGGGCCTCCTCGCGTCGCTCTATCCGATCCATCCCTACGTCGGGGCGCTCTACTTGCTGAAAGGCTTCGCTGTGGCGCTCGTCGGCGGCCTCGGCAACATCGAAGGGTGCGTCGCCGCCGCCCTGCTGATCGGCTTGACGGAAACGATGGCAGCGGGTTACCTCGCCGGTGAATGGCGCGACGCCTACACCTTCGGCCTGATGATCCTGATCCTGCTGATGAGACCGACCGGCCTGTTTCCAGCGCGCGGCCGGCTGCAGGAAACGCTGCAGTAGAGCGCGAGGAACAGCGGCAACGTGGTCACGGCAACCGGCAGTCTCCAGAGCTTCACCAGGCAGTACCCGCTGTCTGACCTGCTGAGCATCCGCCTGCCCCTGGCGGTCCTGCTGATCTTGCCCGTGTTCGCCCCGGCGATCTTCCCCACATCGCGACTGCTGAGCCTGGCGGTTACGGCCGCGATCTACGTGATCGTCGCCAACGGACTGCACGTCGTCTTCAGCTACGCCGGTCAGCTCTCGCTGGCGCAGACCGCCCTCTGGGGGCTGGGCGCGTACACCTCGGCGCTGCTGCTCAACCATTTCGGGCTACCCACGTTAGTCCTGATTCCGGCCGCCGGATTGATGGCCGCGTTGGGGGCGGTCCTCATCGGCATCCCGGCGTTTCGCACGGCGGGATTCAGCTTCGCGATCATCACCTTCGCCTTTGCGGAGATCATGCGGCTCATCGCCAACAACTGGGATGAGCTGACCAACGGGAGCATCGGCATCACGGTGCTGGATCCGCCTGATGCGTTCGGCCCGGTCCAATTCGGCACCTTCGAGCATCTCCCGAACTTCTACCACCTGACCCTGGCCTTTTCCTACCTGAGCCTGATCGGGATCTTCCTCATCCGGCAGTCCAGCCTGGGCAAGAACTTCATCGCCATCCGCGAGAACGAAACGCTGGCGAAATCAATCGGCATCAACGTCTACGTCTACAAGCTGATCGCATTCGCGATCAGCGGCTTCTTCGCGGGCGTCGCGGGTGTTTTCTTCATGTACCACCAGAAGCACATTGAGCCAGGGCCGCTCAGCCCGTTCGCTGCGTTCGCCACGATCCAGTTCCTGCTCATGATTCTGATCGGCGGACGGCGGAGCATGCTCGGCCCGACGATTGGCGCCATCGTCGTCGTCTTCGGACCAGAGCTCGTGAACGCCCTCCTGGGCGACTGGCTGACCTTCAACCGATCGCAGATGATCTTCGGAGGCCTTCTCGCGCTGTCCGTGCTGACAGCGCCGAACGGCATCGCCGGGCAGACACGAGACGGCTACAACACGTTCGTCGCGACGCTGCGCAGCTCGCGCGAACGGGGGCATCATCCCGTCTTCTCGTTCCTCCTGGCGTTCAGCCGGGCGACGATACCCTCCCGCTTCCGGCCCCGAGACGAATCGTTGGACAAGGAGGCGCAGCTATGACTGGCCTTCTGTCCGTTGAGGGGCTGTCGAAGAGCTTCAGCGGCGTCCATGCTATCGAAGAGGTCGACATCACTGTGCATCAGGGTGAGATCCTCGGTCTTGTTGGACCGAACGGTTCGGGTAAGACGACACTCTTCAACTGCATCACCGGCTTCATGGAGCCGACGCGGGGTCGCATCTTCTGGCGCGGCGCCGAGATCACGGGCCATGCGCCGGACCAGATCGCGCGTCAGGGGGTGGTGCGCACGTTCCAGCAGAAGATGGTCTTCCCAAACGCGTCCGTCGGTGAGAACGTCGAGATGGCATGGCAGGGCGAGTGCGACGACGGCGACGACGGCGCCACGTTCAAGACCTGCGTGGACATCCTGGACTTCCTGGGCCTCGCGCAGGTGCAGGAGCGGCTGGCCAGCGACATTCCGTTCGGGCACGCGCGCAAGCTGGGCATGGGCCTGGCTCTGGCGGCGAACCCGCGACTGCTGTTGCTGGACGAACCCGCGGCCGGGCTGGACCAGGAGGAGACGCGCGAACTGGGCGAATTGATCGTGAGAGTCAGGGGCCTTGGCATCACCGTCTGGGTCATTGAGCACGACATGCCGCTCGTGATGTCGCTCTGCGAGCGCCTGATCGTGTTGCACGCCGGGCGCAAGATCGCTGAGGGCGAGCCGACCGTCGTCGCGCGCGACCCGCGCGTCATCTCCGTTTACCTGGGAGAGAAATTTGCTCGGAGTTCAGCAGCTCACTAGCTTTTACGGACCCATACAGGCCCTGCGCGGCGTCTCGGTCGACGTGCAGGAGGGCGAGGCCGTCGCCGTGCTCGGCGCGAATGGCGCGGGCAAGTCGACGCTGCTGCGCACCATCTCCGGCCTGGTGAAGCCACGGACGGGCTCGATCAGCTATCGCGGCCACGAGATCGCCGGGCGCAGTCCGGACCAGATCGTGCGGCTCGGAGTCGTCCAGGTGCCGGAGGGCCGGCGTATCTTCTCACAGATGACAGTGCTCGAGAACCTTCAGATGGGCGCCTACACGCGATCGAACGGCACGAGCACCAGCGAACACCTGGACTTCGTCTTCTCCGTCTTTCCGGACCTGCGCGAAAAACGCGGCCAACTCGGCGGGGAGTTGAGCGGCGGTCAGCAGCAGATGCTGGCCATCGGCCGCGCCCTGATGAGCGAGCCGTCGATGCTGTTGCTGGACGAGCCTTCGCTGGGCCTCTCGCCGATCATGGTGGAGCAGCTAGCCGGGACGATCACATCCATCCGCAGAGACCTCGGCATGTCGATCCTGCTCGTCGAGCAGAACGCGGGCCTTGCTCTGGAGCTGACGAGCCGGGTCTTCGTGATGCAGACCGGCCAGGTGGTGCTGATCGGCTCGACCGAGGAGATCTCGCTGGCGAAGATCCACGAGGCCTACCTCGGAACCGTCGCGACCGGATAGCGACTACGCCTGCTCTTTTCTCGACAACCCCGCTGCTGCTAGAATGCACCGCGACTGAACCTAGACTGGGGGTAGCAGCGCATGGCATTGCTTGAGGGGAAGGTCGCGATCGTGACCGGCGCGGGACGCGGCATCGGTCGCGGCGAGGCCGTGAAGCTCGCGGCGCACGGTGCACGCGTGATCGTCAACGACCTCGGCGTCGCCGTCGACGGTTCCGGCACCGACAAGTCGCCGGCCGAAGAGGTCGTCGACGAGATCGGGGCCGCGGGCGGCGAGGCCGCGCCCAACTTCGACGACTGCTCGACCTGGGACGGCGCGGAGCGGCTGGTACAGCAGGCGATCGACTCGTGGGGCCGGCTCGATATCCTGGTGAACAACGCCGGCATCCTGCGCGACAAGATCATCTGGAACATGACGGAAGACGACTGGGACGCGGTGATCCGCGTGCACCTCAAGGGCACGTTCTGTCCCACGCGACACGCCGTCGGTCACTGGCGGGCGCTGCACAAGGCGGGCGAGCAGGTCTACGGCCGGGTGATCAATACCACGTCCGCCGCCATGCTCGGCAACCCCGGCCAGGCCAACTACAGCGCGGCCAAGGGCGGCATAGCGGCGTTCACGCAGACGGTCGCGGTCGAGACGCAGACGATGGGCATCACCTGCAATGCCATCAGGCCCAGCGCCGCGACGCGCATGACCCAAGCGTTCGACACCGCTGGCGACCCCGACCAGTTCAACCCGCGCGACCCGGCGAACGTCGGCGAGTTCGTCGCGTACCTGGCGTCGCCGGCGGCGGGCTGGATCTCGGGCCAGGTCTTCGCGGCATACGGCGACCGGATCATGCTCACGAAGGGCTGGCACAATGTCGAGACGATCGAGAAGAAGGGCGCCGCCTGGACCGCGGAGGAGCTGGTGACGGCGATGCCCAAGATGGCCGGTATGGCGCCGGTGCCGATGATCGAGCAGCTCGGCTTCGGATAGAGCTTAGAGCCACCGCCGACTGAAGTCGGTGCCATGACCGTACGCAAACACACCGACACGAGGTTATTGCGATGTCCGACTACAGCCAGTACCGCACGATCATCGTCGAGAAGGCGAACAAGGTCGCGACGATCACGCTCAACAGGCCCGACCGGCTGAACGCCGTCGGCGACGGCATGCACGAGGAGCTGGAGGACGTCTTCGGCCGGCTCAACGGCGACACGGACGTGAACGCCGTGCTCTTCACCGGCGCCGGCCGCGCGTTCTGCGCGGGCGGCGACATCAGCAGCATGGGCGGCGCTGAAGACGCCGAGCCTCGGCCTGCCGCCCAGATCAGCATGAGCCGCGGGCCGCGGCGGCTCATCCTGAACATCCTCGAAGTCGAAGCGCCGATCGTCGTCGCGATGAACGGCGACGCGGTCGGCCTCGGCGCGACGCTGGCGCTCTTCGGCGACATCATCGTCGCGTCGGAGAGCGCGCGCATCGGCGACACGCATGTCCGCATGGGCCTCGTCGCGGGCGACGGCGGCGCGGTGATCTGGCCGCTGATGGTCGGTGTGCACAAGGCGAAGGAGGCGCTGCTGCTGGGCGAGCTGATCCCGGCGGCCGAAGCGGAGCGCATCGGGCTGTTCAACCACGTCGTGCCCGCGGACGAGGTGCTGCCGAAGGCGCGGGACCTGGCCGAACGGCTCGCGGCCGGGCCGACCTGGGCGGTGCGCTGGACGAAGTCATCGATCAACAAGCTGGTGCGCGAGCGGATGAACCTGATCCTGGACACATCGCTCGCCTTCGAGGCGCTCACCGTGACGACCGACGACCACCGCGAGGCGGCGCAGGCCTGGATGGAGAAGCGCAAGCCGGACTTCCAGGGGCGATGATCTCGCGCCTGCAGGTTGAGACCCGCAGCTTCTTCAGGGCAACGCCACCGCAGCGGACCATTATAGGGGCGGGTTTGAAACCCGCCCCTATAATGTCTCCGTCAGGCTGAACCTTGACCCACCGTGTCCGCAAACTTGAACATCGCCTTCACGGCACCCGACTTCCCCTTGTCTCGCAGCGTCATGAAGGCGTCTCGATAGCTCCTCAGCGGGAAGTGGTGGGTGACGATCGGCGTCACGTCCAGGCCGCGCGCGAGCAGCTCGAAGTAGATCTGCATGGCGTGGAGCCGGCGGCCCTCGAACGTCTCGACGCCGAACGCGTTCGAGCCGATCACTGAGATCTCCTTGAAGTAGAGCGGCGTCCACTCGAAGCGCTTCGGCGCCTCGACGCCGCTGACGACCAGCTTGCCACGCGCGCTGGCGATGCGCAGCCCCAGCGCCACGCTCTCCGGCGATCCGACGGTGTCGTAAATTACGTCCACGCCGCGCAGGAGCCAGGGCTCGCCCTGCCAGGGCCGGAGCAGCTTCTGGCCTGCGTGCCGCGCGACGGCCTCGACGATCGCCTCGTGGCCCTCCGGCAGCACCTCGCTTGCACCGAGTTGTTGAGCGAGCGCGACCTGGTGCGGGTAGCGGGCGACGGCGAAGATGAACAGCTTCGGGTAGAACATCCGCAGAATTGCGATCGCGAGCAAGCCGAGGGTGCCGCAGCCGAACACGAGCGTCGACGCGTCGTCGGAGGGCGGCGGAGACAGTAGGATGCTGTGGAGCGAGACCGAGAACGGGTCGGCGAGGGCCGCCGCATCCCAGCTCACACCGTCCGGGACCGGGATCACCTGCGACTCGTGGGCGATGATCCGCTCGGCGAAGCCGCCGGGCACGTCGCTGCAGTTGCCGGCGTGGATGCCAGGCGACAGGCGACCTTCGGTGAAGCGCTCGCAGATTGAGTAGTCGCCGTTCGCGCAGGCGGCGCAGGGCGGATCGATGCCGCGCGGGCCGCACGAGAGCCAGGGGTTGAGCACAACGCGTTCGCCAACCTTACGCCCTCGCACCGCCGGCCCGACCTCCTCGATGACGCCCGCCGCCTCGTGGCCGAGCACCTGCGGGAAGGAGATGACGGCCGTCATCGGGTTGTCGCGGTGACCTTTGAGGAAGACCTGTTTCGCGTCGCTGCCGCAGATGCCGCATTGCACCGTGCGCAGCACCAGCCAGTCGTCGCCGGGCAGCGGGGGTACCGGGATGTCCTCGAGCTTGATCGACGACCACGGCCCGAGGAACGCCGACGGCGAGAACGTCGCGAGCGCGCGCGTGACAGCGAGGCGGGACAGACTGTAGCGAAAGACGAGCGCCTTCATGCGAAGGCATGCTACGGGCGGGAGGAGGAGGTGTCAACTGGCGTTGGACGGCCAGCGGCGGCTCCGCCGCCAGGGCGCACGGCCGTGCGCCCCTACAGGCCCGCGCTTGCCGGCGCCAGGCCCTCCCATGTACGGTTAGCGAACCAGCGACTAGCTACTGGCGACCAGCAACCAGACGATGCCCTACCTCCACCTAGACGGCTGCGATCTGTACTACGAGACGGCGGGCCACGGCCCGGCGCTCGTATTCGCGCACGGCCTGGGCGGCAACCACATGTCGTGGTGGCAGCAGGTGCCGCACTTCCGCGACCGCTACACCTGCGTAACGTTCGCGCATCGCGGCTTCGCGCCGTCGCGCGAGGCAGTGGGCGGGCCGGGCCCCGCCGCGTTCATCGACGACATAGAGGCGCTGATCGAGCACCTCGGCTTCGAGGACGTACGGCTGGTCGCGCAGTCGATGGGCGGTATGGCAGCGTTGGGCTATGCGCTGCGCCACCCGGAGCGCGTTCGCGCGCTCGTGCTAGCAGCGACGGGCGGCGCGACGATGAACCAGGAGCTGCGACGCATCTTCGTCGAGCACCGCGCGCGCAACCTGGAAGCGCCGCTCTTCGCGAAGGGCATCCACCCGGCGGCGGGCGAGCGCATGGCGCGCGAACAGCCCGACCTCCACTTCCTCTACTGGCAAATCTCGGACTTGAGCGACGACCTCGACCGCGAAGCGCTGCGCGCGAAGGCGCTGGCGCAGCCGCGCAACTCGCCGGAGGAGGTCGCGGCGCTGGGCGTCCCAATCCTCTGCGTCACGGGCGAAGAAGACGTCGTCGTGCCAACGGAAGCGATCGAGCTGCTCGCTTCGCTGATCGGCGCGCGGCTGGAGCGCGTGCCTGAGGCGGGGCACTCCGTCTACTTCGAACGCGCCGCCACCTTCAACCGGCTCGTCGACGAGTTCCTGGTGACGGTGTAGGCGATGGCGCGCAAGGCGACAGCGGACGTTTCGAAGTCGCGTGTCAGGCTGCGCGGCGCCGGCGCCGGCGTCGAGGTCGACATGTCGCTGGAGACGGGCCACTACAGCGTGAGCGACGGCCAGGGCTACACCCCTGTCACCGCGGCCCACGCCTACGCCGACTTCGATCAGGGCAACGTGGCCATAGCGACATTTGACACGCGCCTGGAAGTACACAATGCTCCAGAGCGCTTCACGGACGCCCATGGCAGTGGCATCCGAACCATACTGGCGACGGGCGTCTACAACGCCCTCCGCCTCTACCTCGAAATCGCGGTCTATGATATGCACCCGTTCGCGCTCCTGCGAATCGGCGTCGAGAACCATGGGAAGCGCGCACGGAAAGGGACCACCCTGCGCCCGCTCGTCGCAACGTGGCCGCAAGGTCTGGCGCTCGGCCTTCCGCAGGAGTGGCGTTTCTTCCGCCACGGCTGGCAATCGTGGACGCCGACCCTCTCGCTGAGCGCGGCCCAGCGTGACATCGATGCGCATCCGCCCGTGCACGCGCCGGCGCCACCGCCGAGCCGACGCGGCGCGTTCGCGTCGGAGGAGGTTGGAGTGCTCGTCGACCCGGGCACCGGGCGGCAGCTCCTGGCCGGCTTCGTGACGGCGCGCTCGCAGTGGACACAGGTGCACGCCGATGCGAGCCGGGGCACCGTTGAGGCGACCGCCTTCTGCGACAGCGCGTTGCTGCGGCCTGGCGACACCACCTGGTCCGAGCACCTGCTCATCGACGTAACGGACGACCGCCAAGCCGCGTTCACTCATTACGCCGAGGCGCTCGGGCGAGAGATGGGCGCTCGTGTGCCAGTAGCGGCGCCTTCCGGCTGGTGCTCGTGGTACGAGTACTTCACGGCCGTAACCGAAGAGGACCTGCTGAAGAACCTGCGTTTCCTTCAGGAGCACCGCAACGAGCTGCCCGTGCAGCTCGTGCAAATCGACGACGGCTACCAGGCCGACATCGGCGACTGGACGACCACGAACGAGAAGTTCCCACACGGCATGGCCTGGCTCGCGCGCGAGATCCGCGAGGCGGGCTTCACGCCCGGCATCTGGCTCGCGCCGCTGCTCGTCAGCGAGCGGTCGCGGCTGTTCGCGGAGCACCCGGACTGGGTCGTGCGAGACGACGAGGGCGAGCCCGCACTCGCGATGCGCAACTGGGGCCGACGCAACTTCGCGCTCGACTGCACACACCCGAAGGCGGAACGCTGGCTGCGCGACCTGTTCCGCGAGGTCAGCGAAGATTGGGGCTACGACTACGTCAAGATCGACTTCCTTTATGGCGGTGCGATCGCCGGCCGCCGACACGACAAGAACGCGTCTCGGATCGAGGCGTACCGACGCGGGCTGCAGGCGGTCCGCGCGGGCGTCGGCGAGGAGCGCTTCGTGCTCGGCTGCGGCGCGCTGATGGGGCCGAGCGTGGGCCTGGTCGACGGCATGCGCATCGGGCCGGACGTGGCGCCCTGGTGGCGCTTCAACCGCCCGACCGACCCGCCCCGGGAGCGCGGCCGGCCGCGCGCCGGCGGCGAGCCAAGCGTGGAGAACGCGCTGCGCAACGTCTTCTCGCGCTCGTGGATGCATAACAGGCTCTGGGCGAACGATCCCGACTGCCTGCTGGCGCGCGAGCATCGCACGAAGCTCACGCTGCCCGAGGTGCAGTCGCTGGCGACGGCGATCGCGCTCTCCGGCGGCATGGTGCTGATGAGCGACGACCTGACGCGGCTTTCCCAAGAGCGGCTCGACATCATCTCGCTCCTACTGCCGCCGTTGGGCGACGAACCGTACTGCCCGGACCTGCTCGAGTCCGGTCAGCCATCCACGCTTCGGCAGTCCGTGAGCCTCGTCGAATCTGACGAGTATGGGCAGATCGTCGGCCACTTCAATTGGGAGCGCCGCCGCCGCACACTGGAAGCCGCAGTGCCGCCCGGGCCACATCACGTGTTCGAGCTTTGGGAGGAGCGCTACTACGGAGTCCACGAGCGCAGGGTCACGCTGCCGGACGTGCCGTCGCACGGCGTGCGGCTACTGGCACTCCACGGCACACAGGACGTGCCCCAACTTCTGGCAACCACCTTCCACTACTCGATGGGCGGTAAGGAGATAGAGGACGTGCGGTTCGACGGACGGCGCGACGAGCTGCGCATCGACCTGCAGCCGGTCGCGAAGCGGCGCGGAGCGGTCTACATCCACGTGCCCAGCGGCTATCGCTTCGCGGACGCGGACCTGGATGGAGCAGCACTGACGGCTGAGCGCAAGGAGCCGGGCGTGCTCGCGTTCCGCTTCGATCTGACGCAGCCTGCGCGTCTCACGGCGCGCTTCGTGCGCTAGGGCGTCGCTGTCGGCGCCGGCGGGACCGGCGTGTCGGTCGGCTCCGGCGTGTCGGTTGACTCCGGGGTGTCGGTCGGCTCGGGCGTATCCGTCGGAGGCAGGGCCGTTCCGGTCGGCGTTTCGGTAAACGTCGGCGTCGCCGATGCCGTCGGGGTGCCGGTGATCGTCGGCGTCGGGGTGGGCGTGCCGGTGCCGGCTGACTCGTCGTCGAAGGCGCCGGCGCCGCAGAGCGCGGCGAGCGCGATGACCAGCACGAGCAGCCCGCCGCCTGCGAACGCGAAGAACATGCCCCGGCCGCCGCTGAACGTGCGCCGAAACCAGTCGCCGAAGCCGTCGCCGCCGCTGGAGACGGGGAACGGCGCCATCGTCTGCGCGCCCGCTGCGACAGCGGCGGGCGCCGGACCCGCCGCCTCGCCGGTGTTCACGGCCTGCAGGATGCGCGAGAGGATGGTGTCCTCCCAACTGGGCGGCGCGGAGACCGGCGTGATCGTGGCCAGCACCTCGGCGGCGGTCGGATAGCGGCGCCGCGTCGACTGACACGCCTGGCAGGCCTGGAGGTGCTCCATGACGCGCCGGCGGAGCTGCGGCGTCCACTCCTCATCTCCTACGAGGAAGTCGAGGTCGAGGCACTCGCGCCGGCCGCGGCTGAGCAGCAGCAGCGACGTAAACGATTCTTCCAGCGCCTCTCGAGTGCGCACGACCCGTCCCTGCACCGTCTCCGGGCGGCTGCCGATGATCGTGGCGATCTCGTGCGCTTCGAACTCCTGGCGCACCTGGAGATCGAGCAGCTCGTACTCCTCCGGCTTGAAGCCGCGGGCGGTCTGCCAGACCAGGCGGGCGAGCTCGGGCAGCTCAGGCGCGAGAGCGGGGTTGGCGAGCAGCGCCGCGTCGGCGGCGACGAAGGGCTCTTCGCCTTCCAGCACCGGACCGCGGTGGCGCCTGATCCGGTCGACGAGGTCGCGGCGGGCGATCGCGAAGAGCTGCACTCGAAAGGAGCCGGGCGGCGGGCTCGCGCGGAGGCCCTGGTAGACGCGAAAGAACGACGCCTGCGTCACCATCGCCGCCAGATCGCGGTCCCGGCTCAGCCGCAGCGAGAAGTCGTAGACGTGCGGGAAGTAGCGGCGGTAGAGCTCGACGAAGGCCTGCTCGTCCGTGGCGGCCCGTTGCGCGAGTTCCTCGTCGCTCGAAAGATCGCTGTCCATGCGTCGTCCTCCCGGTGTATTGCGTCCGAGTATAGCACCCTCGCGTGCTATACTCCGCACGCCTTATGAAGGCCGGAAAGCTCCCTCAGGCGCTGCTCGCCTCGCTCTTGTCGCGCCTTCCGCCCGATCCCAGGCTGCTGCTCGGCCCGGGCGTCGGTCGCGACGCCGCCGCCATCGACCTGGGCGACGGCCGCGTCCTTGTCGCGAAGACGGACCCGGTCACCTTCGCGACGGATCGGATCGGGCGCTACGCCGTCAACGTCAACGCCAACGACATCGCCTGTCTCGGAGCGCGCCCGTCGTGGTTCATGGCCACGGTGCTTCTGCCGGAAGGCGCGACGCCGGAGCTGGCGGAGGCGATCTTCGAACAGGTCCGCTCGGCCTGCGACGAGCTCGGCATCGTCCCGGTGGGAGGTCACACGGAGATCACGATCGGCCTCGACCGGCCGATCATCGCCGGCGCGATGCTCGGCGAGACGACCGCGGACGCGCTCGTGCGCCCGGACGGGGCGCGGGCCGGCGATCACGTCCTGCTCACCAAGGGCCTCGCTATCGAGGGGACGGCGCTGCTCGCGCGCGACGCGCCCGGTGCGTTGCGTGCGAGCAGCGTCCCGGACACAGTCATCGACGCCGCGGCACGCCTGCTCGACCGGCCCGGCATTAGCGTCGTCCGCGACGCGCACACCGCGTGCGCGACGGGCCACGTCCACGCCCTGCACGACCCAACCGAGGGCGGGCTGGCTACGGCGCTTGAGGAGCTGGCGCTGGCAGCGCACCTGAGCATGACCGTCCGCACCGAGGAGATCGCCGTGCTGCCGGAAACGGACGCCGTCTGCACCGCGCTCGAGCTCGACCCGCTGGGCCTGCTCGCTTCCGGCGCGCTGCTCATCGCCGTCTCGGACGCCGGCTGCGACGCCGTCCTGACAGCGATTCGCGCCGAAGGCATCGAGGTCGCTTGCATTGGGACGCTGGCATCCCTTGAGCGAGCGGGTATAATAGAAGACGCCCGCACCCACACGCCACTTCCCCGCTTCGAGCGTGACGAGCTGGCCCGCTTTCTGGAGACGCTGAGCGGGGAGGAAGGCGAGCGACAGTAGGCCTGGTGATCGCCGGGCGACAACGTCGAGACAGAGAAGCAGAGGTAGAGCAACCATGGCAGAAGCGAGACCAGGCACCATCGGCGAATTGCGCGCGTCGGGCTATCAGGTCGCCTCCGTCAAGGAGGAGTTGCGCCGCAACCTGATCAACAAGATCCAGACGAAAGCCGACCTCCTGCCTGGCATCGTCGGGTACGACGAGTCGGTGATCCCGGCGCTGGAGAACGCGATCCTGTCCGGCCAGGACATCATCTTCCTCGGCGAACGCGGACAGGCCAAGTCGCGCATCATCCGCACGATGGTCGCCCTGCTCGATCAAGAAGTGCCGGTCATCTCCGGCTGCGAGATCAACGACAACCCATACGAGCCGATCTGCAAGCGCTGCCGTGACCTGATCGCCGAACAGGGCGACAGGGTCGCACTCGACTGGCTGCCGCGCGAGCAACGTTACGGCGAGAAGCTCGCGACGCCGGACAGCACCATCGCGGACCTGATCGGCGAGGTCGACCCGGTGAAGGTGGCCGAGGGCCGCTACCTGAGCGACGAGTTGACGATCCACTACGGCCTGATCCCGCGCACCAACCGGGGCATCTTCTGCATCAACGAGCTGCCCGACCTGGCCGAGCGTATCCAGGTGGGCCTGCTCAACATCATGGAGGAGCGCGACGTCCAGATCCGGGGCTACCGCATCCGGCTGCCGCTCGACGTTTTCCTCGTCGCCAGCGCGAACCCGGAAGACTACACGAACCGCGGGCGGATCATCACGCCGCTGCGCGACCGCTACGGCGCGCAGATCCGCACCCACTACCCGCGCAGCGTCCACCACGAGATCTCGATCATGGACCAGGAGCGCAAGCGCTTCGACGACGACTACCACGTCGTCGTGCCCGAGTACATGAAGGAGATCGTCGCGGAGATCACGCGACTTGCCCGCCGCAGCCCGGACGTCAACCAGCGCTCCGGCGTCTCGGTGCGCGCCTCGATCGCCAACTACGAGAGCCTGCTCGCGAACGCGATGCGCCGCGCGATCCGCCTCGGCGAGACGGACGTCGTGCCCCGCATCAGCGACCTGCCCTACGTCATCCCGGCGCTCAGCGGCAAGGTGGAGCTGGAGACAGTCGAGGAAGGCAAGGACGAGCAGATCATCGAGAAGCTGATCCAGGGCGCCGTCGTCGCGGTCTTCAACCGCTACCAGAACGTCGTCGACCTGGAGGACGTGGTCACGCGCTTCAAGAGCGGCCTCTCCGTCGAAGTCTCCGACATGCTCCCTTCGAAGGAGTACATCAAGATGGTGAAGCAGGTCGACGGCCTCGATCGCGCCGTCGCGAAGCTGGAGCCGGGCGAGAACCTGGCCGTCATCGCCTCCGCCGTCGAGTTCGTCCTCGAAGGGCTCCATCTCAACAAGCGGCTGAACAAGGACCGCACCGGCTCGCGCACGCAGTACCGCGGCTGACGCCAGAAGCTTGCCGCCAACAACAATGGCCGCCCGGGTTCGCTCGGGCGGCCTTGCTGTCCCGCAGTCGCCTGCTGATTGAGTACGCACCTGAAATCGGGGCCCTGCGCGCTTCCCAAGGCGGTATAATGGAGGCCGCATTGAGGTAGCGCCTGAGGAGTGATGTAGACATGGTGGCTTTTCGGTATTCAGAATGGGACGGCACGCAGGAGATCCCCCCGCTCGATCCGGACGACGTGCTGGAGGCGCTCACTGACGACCTGATGAACTTCGGCGACCTGCAGCACGCGCTGCGCAACCTGCTCCAGCGCGGCATGCGGAACCCCATGGGCCAGCGCATGCAGGGCCTGCGCGACCTGCTGCAGCAGCTCCGTCAGCAGCGCCGCGGCACCCTCGACCGCTACAACCTCAGCTCCGCCTTCGAAGACATTGAGCGACGGCTGGAGGAGATCCTCGATCAGGAGCGCTCGACCCTCGACCGGCGCCTGGCGGAGTCGGACCAGCCGCAAGGCGACGCCTCGGCCGGCGAGCCGTCCGAAGGCTCGCAGCCGTCCGCAGGCTCTTCTGAGGGCGCTCAGTCTCCTGAGGGCGCACCGTCGCAGGCGCAGGCGTCCGGCCAGCAGCAGAGTGGCCAGGGCAGCGAAGGCGCCCAGGCCGGTTCGTCATCGCAGGGCGGAAGCGACCAGGAGCAGTTTGCCCAGATGCTGCAGAACATCGCGCAGCGCAAGCAGCAGTTCCTGGAAGGCCTGCCGGAGGACATGCCGGGCAAGATCAAGGAGCTCCAGAACTACGAGTTCATGGACCCGGAGGCGCAACACCAGTTCCAGGAGCTGATGGAGATGCTGAAGAAGGCGATGATGGAAACCTTCTTCAAGGACATTCACCAGCAGATCGCGAACCTCTCGCCCGAGGACCTGGCGCGCATGAAACAGATGGTGCGCGACCTCAATCAGATGATCTCAGAAAAGATGGCCGGCGGCGAGCCGGACTTCGACCAGTTCATGCAGCAGTACGGCGACCTCTTCGGGCCGAACCCGCCCCAGTCGCTCGACGAGCTCATTGCCCAGATGCAGCAGCAGGTCGCTGGCATGCAAAACCTGCTCGACAGCCTCCCCGGCGACATGCGCCAGCAGCTCCAGGACCTCCTGATGGACAAGGTCGGCGACCCGGACCTCCAGGGTGAGCTGGCCGAGCTGGCCGCGAATCTCGAGTTCATGTACCCCATGCGCGACCTGCGCAACCAGTACCCCTTCCGCGGCGACGAGGAGCTCGACCTCAACGAGGCGATGCAGCTCATGGACCGCATGCAGTCGATGGACGAGCTGGAGCGCCAGCTCGAGCGCACCCAGTACGGGGGCGACATCGATGACATCGATCAGGAGAAGCTGGAGGAGCTGCTGGGCAAGGAGGCGCGCGAGACGCTCGACCAGATCCGCCAGTTCCTGGAGATCCTTGAAGAAGCCGGTTACATCCGGCGCAAGGGGAACACCTGGGAGCTGACGCCGCGCGGTACGCGGAAGATCGGCCAGAAGGCGCTGGGTGAGATCTACTCCCGGCTACGCAAGGACGCCTTCGGCAAGCACTCGCTCCGCGACGCCGGCACCGGTGTAGAACGAGCGGACGACACGAAGAAATACGAGTTCGGCGATCCGTTCCACCTGTCGCTCGACCGCACGATCATGAACGCCCTCCAGCGCGAGGGCCCCGGCGTGCCGGTGAAGGTGAACAAGGACGACTTCGAGGTCTACCGCTCGGAGCAGCTCACGCAAACGGCGACGGTGATGATGGTCGACCTCTCGTGGTCGATGGCGCTGCGCGGCAGCTTCCAGGCGGCGAAGAAGGTGGCGCTGGCGCTACACAACCTGATTCGCACACAGTTCAGCCGCGACAGCCTCTACATCATCGGCTTCTCCGCCTACGCCCGCGAGCTGCAGGCGGAGGAGCTGCCCTACGTTCGCTGGGACGAATCGGTGCTGGGGACGAACATGCACCACGCGTTCATGCTCGCGCAGCAGCTCCTCGCCCGGCACAAGGGCGGCACGCGCCAGATCATCATGATCTCGGACGGCGAGCCGACAGCGCACCTGGAGCGCGGCCGCTCCTACTTCGCCTACCCGCCCAGCCCGATCACGATCCGGGAGACGCTGAAGGAAGTGCGCCGCTGCACGAAGAAGGACATCACGATCAACACCTTCATGCTGGACCGCAACTACTACCTCAAGGAGTTCGTGAACCAGGTCGCGAAGATCAACAAGGGGCGCGTCTTCTACACCACGCCCGACAAGCTGGGCCAGTACATCCTGGTCGACTACGTCGCGAACAAGCGCAAGAACATCCGGTAGGGGCTTGGCGGGTCAGCGAGACTAACTGAGCTGTGGCGAACACTCCAGCATCCTGGATGCTCCAGGCGAACCCCAAGACGTTCAATCTAAACCGTGCGCTACAAGCGTACAAGGAAGTGACTTGGCTCGTGCAGGCTCATGCCTCGAGGATCAAGCCAGGAGATACGGCCTTCATCTGGCGATCGGGGCCGGAAGGTGGCATCGTCGCAGTCGCCGAGGTGTTGACAGTCCCGCAGGAGTTTCCGGCCAATCCGCCAGCGCACAAGGGATTCTATCGAGATCCAACCAAGTTTGAGGGCCTCCGGCAGCGGGTGCGGATCCGGATCACCGACGTGCTGGACGAACCCATCTACCGGAAGGACCTCAAAACGCACCCGCTTCTTTCTGACCTAGCCATTTTGAGTTCACCGGAGGGCACCAATCGGGCCGTAACCGAAAGACAAGCAAGTGCGCTGGAGGAGGAATTACGATCACGTCTGGGCTCCGCGTGGCGACTCCCGTCAAGCGCGGCGGCAGATTACGATACCCCGGAGTTCTCCGAAGGCCGGCTAGCTGAGCGCAAGCATCAGACGCGTGAGCGAAATGATCGGGTCGCGGTCGCAAAGAAGCGGGACGTGCTGGGGCGGGGAGGTTGCCTGGGGTGCGAGGTGTGTGGCTTCGACTTCCCGTCCGCGTATGGCACTCTTGGAGCAGGGTCTGAGGTCCACCACCTTGTTCCGGTGTCCGCCTGGCCCCCCGGCGAACGCAAGACACGCCTCGAAGACTTGGCGGTCGTGTGTTCCAACTGCCATCGAATGCTTCATCACATGAAGCCTTGGCCGTCGGTAGCTGATCTCAAGCACCAGATGCGCCACGTGAGCAGGCGCGGCGCGTAGCCCGCTACCCCTCGAAGTCGCCCTCGTAGAGCTGGAGAAGGACGCCTCCCGAGTCACGCGGGTGAACGAAGACCTCCTTGTACGGCCCGTGCTCGCGTCCGCCGAACGGCTCGTAGCCATACTCCTTCAGGGCAGCCGTAGCCTTCGCGACGCTCTCCACCTCGAACGTGACGTGGTGGAAGCCCGAGCCGCGCTCGCTCAGGAATCGCGTCAGGAAGCTGCTCTCGTCGCAAGGCTCCAGCAGCTCCCACTGTGTGCCGCCGCCGGGGATGTCCAGCGTAGCGCCGTTGTAGCCGGCAATGGGGTTCGACCAGCGGCCCAGGAGCTTCATGCCGAACAGCTCCGTCAACATCGGGAGCCGGTCGTCCAGCTTCGGGACCACCATGCAGATATGATCGATGCGCTTGATGCCGAGCACTCGCTCCTCCTTCTGTAAACAACGCTACGATTATATGAGGACGGTGTATTTGAGAACAGGATAATACGGTTAACTTGGTGAAACCGGCTTCGAAACCCCTTGACACAGATAGGAATCGTGGTAGTATGTTATTGTAATCACAATCACGGATGAGCCCGGCAGGTCATCCACGCTCCTTGTAAAGGGAGGCACTCTGCCGAATCCGCCCAGGAACGGGGGACCCACCACAGTTGGGGTGAATCTCGCGCCAGCGAGTAGGGCAAGCCTTTCCGCCCGAACCCGTCAGCTAACCCCGGAGGCAGCCGAAAGGCCAGGCACGGTTTGCTCGCAAGCATGGAGGAGGGTCACATGATGCCTAACGTCGCCTTGCCCCGGATTTGCCCCCGCTGTCGTGGCTCCATGATCCCGGAGCGCGACTGGTATGGCGAGTACAGCACGTGCCTGTGCTGCGGCTACGTTCACGAGGCCGTCTCCACGCCGCCCATCGAGCTGCTGGAGGAAGAGGAGAACGGTCAGCGCCAGCGGCGCCGCCAGCCCTCGCACGGCAAGATCCGGCTCTAGACCAGCGCCGCTCGGCCGCAGCTCCGTTTTCTGGCTTTCCTTACCCGATACGATTCTGTATCTGGGAACAGCCTGAGCCCCCTTTCCACCTCGGTAAAGGCAACCTCCCCCTCCTGCTCCCCAGTTCCCACTTCACCAGCCCCATCGCCGCGCCCAAGAGCGCTCTAGAGGCTCCCCACGCCTCTAAGGAAATAAGGGAGTCCGCCTAGGGCCCGTCAGGGTTCTCCCTAATGGAGCGCCTCCTGCTGCGGGCGTACAATCCCCTCGTCAGCAAGTGATGGCCTCCTGAAACGAGGCCCGGGAGAGGAAGATCATGGCACGCAACAAAGCCACAGTCTGCACCCACCGCTGGATGCTCGGGAACCCCGGCTTCCGGCAGGTGCGCGGCGTATGCCGTCGCTGTGGCGCGCGCAAGATCTTCCCTTCGGGGCTTGAGATCATGCAGGTCAAATCAGAGTTCGAGGAGCTGGCCGCCAGCCACCCAGTCTTCCCCGCGGGATCGGCGCCCCCGGAGGAGACCGTCTACGTTCAGGGTTGGCGCGCCGTCAGCTTGTCATGAGGAGATTGGTGTGGTAGCGTCGCCGCAGGACGAGACCCATCGGTCGATTGTGACTAGCGAAGGAGCGCACCCAATGCAGCCAGCTAACCCCTCACGCACGCCCGCCACACGCTCTAAAAGCGTCGCCGAACGGCCGGGGTGGACCCGCGCCAGCGCCCAGCGCATTCGCGTCCTCATCGTGGACGACCACGCGATCCTCCGGCAGGCCCTCCGGCAGTTGCTGGAACAGGAGCAGGAGCTCGAGATCGTGGGCGACGCCGCCAACGGGCGCGATGCCCTCGTCTGCGCCGAGAAGCTCCAGCCCGACGTCGTCCTCATGGACATGGTGATGCCCGGCCTGAACGGGCTGGAGGCGACGCGCCAGATCCGAAAACGCTTCCCCAAGACCCGGGTGCTCATCCTCACCGGCTACATGGAAGACGAGCAGATCCTGGGCGCCCTGCGCGCCGGCGCTTCCGGCTACGTCGTGAAGCGCTCCGACACGGAGGAATTGCTGCTGGGCATTCAGGCGGTGCACCGCGGCAACACTTACTTCAGCTCCACCATCTCAGATGGCGATGCCATCAACCAGTTCCTCTGGCAGGCGAAGAAGGAAGAGGGCAAGGTCGGCTACGAGTTGCTCACCAGCCGCGAGCGCGAGGTTCTTCAGCTCATCGCCGAAGGCTACTCCAACCAGCGCATCGCGCAGGAGCTCTACATCAGCGTGAAGACCGTGGAAGCCCACAAGGCCCACATCATGAGCAAGCTGCACGCCCGCAACCGCACGGACCTGATCCGCTACGCCCTGCGCAAGGGCCTGGTGGGTCTGGACGCGCCGCCGGACGTGCCCGACGAACAGCAGGAGACGCTGCAGGCGGGCTGATCGATTGATCTGCCGCGCAGCCGGAGGACTATGGAACAGACGCCCTTCGCCGAAGCATCCCTGTCGGACGCCAAGCCCGTTTCATTGCAGGGCGTCTACCTCAGCCGCCTCCAGCGGCTGCTCCGGCTGCGCCGCCGTCACGAGCACGAACTGAACGGTCAGGGCATCCTCCTGCTCGACCGCTCCATCTTCGCCGCCTACTGCGACTGCATCGAAGTCGGCGCCGACGAGAAGGCGCGCAGCGTCCTCCGCAGCGCCAACTTCCCCCTGAACGACGACCCGATCGCCGGCGGCCAGGCCGCCTGACCAGGAGCGACCCATGGCAACGATCCTCGTCGTGGACGATGAACCCGCCATTCGCGCCTTCGTTCAGGCGGCCCTTCAGCAGGCGAATCACCGCGTGCTGGAGGCGGGCGACGGCTCAAGCGCCCTCCGCGTGGCCTCCGCCGAGCAACCCGACCTGGTCCTGCTCGACATCGCCCTGCCTCACCTGAGCGGCATCGAGGTGTGCCGCCAGCTTCGCCGGGAGCCGGACACATCACGCACGCCCGTTCTGTTTCTCACCGGCTTGCCCGACCAGGGCGCCCAGGACACGGCCGGCTCCGGCGCGCAGGGCTACCTGGCGAAGCCGTTCAGCCCCGGGCAACTCATCTCACGAGTGGACGATGCGTTGCGGCTGACGCAGATTCAGTAGCCGCCAAACAGCCTGGCAGCTTCCCGGCCGCCTTTGTTCTCCCCCTCACGATAGCCATTCCCCCTGCCGATACTTATCCAAGCCAGCGATGATGGGGTATCACCCCGCCATCGACGCTTGTTCTGCGGCGTTCGCAGAGGAGACGGGCTGTCGCTCGCTCCTGGCGGCCGGCGCCGAGAAGCAAGGAGAGCCAGATGCTGATTCTGACAAGGAAGATCGACCAGGGGATCGTAATCTCGGGCAATATCTACGTCCGTGTCCTGGGCGTGGAGCGCGATCGGGTGAAGATCGGCATCTCGGCCCCGTCCGAGATCACCGTGCTCCGTCAGGAGCTGCTCGACCCGGACCGGAAGCCCCGCGGGGAGGTAGAGGGCCAGAATGCCGGCGCCAACGGCGGAAGGGCCGCGCCCGTGGTGGGAAACGAGGAAGTGGAAAAAGAAGACTAGCCGGCCACCAGCGTGAGCGCCGGGCGCGCACGCTTCGCGGAACTCGACTTGCCGCCGCCCTGAATCACCGTGAGGGGCGGCGGTTCTGCGTCCCGGGACGTCGCCGGCATCCGCATCGTTCCGCCGAAGCTCATCGACTGCCGGGCCGCCCACCAGAGGCCGGCGGCCTGCGCCCAGCGCTCGCCGTTGCCGAAGGACGCGTCGCGATCGGCGACGGCGCGGAGGAAGCGGCGGCACTCTTCCAGCAGCGGGTCGACCGCCGGCTGAGACAGGCCGGGTACCGGCGCCGCGAGCTCGCCATCGCCGGTGATACGGAGCGTAGCGACCGTGTGCGGGTCGTCCAGGACAATGGTGTGTTCGGCGGTTACGGCTACGATCTGGTCGACGCTGGTCGCCTCAGCAAGGCTCACCGTGGCTTCCACGGGCGGGCCCTCCGGCTGCTGAAGCAGGAGGAAGACAGCGCACGGCTCGCCAACGTGGTCGCGACGGCTGGCGGCCGCCGTGACGGAACGCGGTGTCTCCCCCAGCAGGGCGAGACACGTCGCCAGCTCCTCCGCCGCCAGCTCATCGATGCGCCGCGGGCCGTCCGCCGGTGCCGTACGGAGCAGCCGCAGATAGAGCGGCCGCCAGAACGGCTCGTCGCCTTGCAGAAGACGCTTGAGAAAGGCGAATCCCGGCTGGTGCTGGAACGGCTCGGCGAAGCGAAGCTGGGCGCCCTGTCGCCGGCTCACCTCAACCAGGACGTTCGTCTGCCACGGGCTCAGCGTGAAGGGGGCGCCGTAGAGCACCGCCACGCCGTTCTGTAGCGCCTCCTTCGCCCGCGCGAACGGGTCGACGGCGCACGGAGCGATGACCAGCGCATCGGCTCCCGGCAGCTTCTCGATCGACCGGCAGACGCGCGCGAACGGGCGCAAGACGCGCGCCCAGCGTTCGGAATCGGCGCCCTCGCCGAGCAGGACAACTCGAGTGCGGTGATCGCTCATAGGGACAGGATAACGATGCCTAGGGAAGCTGACTCTTGGGGAATGCCCTGAGGTGTGGCGGGAAACGTCCTCAGGCGAGCGGCGAGCCGCCCTGATTTCGGATCAGGCGGCGTCCTGCAGCTCCTGCGTCAGAGCCGTGCGCAGCCGCCGGATGGCCCGGTGGCGGAGCTGCGAGGCGCGCGATTCCGAGATACCGAGCGCCCGCCCGATGCTCTTCAGCGAGCGAGACTGCATGTAGTAGAGCTGGACGATGGCCCGCTCGCGGTCAGGGAGCTGGTCTACCGCCTCGTAGAGCTTGTGGCGTACCATGGTGTCCTGGGCGCGAGTGTCGGGGTCGATGGTGGGGTCCTCGTCCGCCATCTCCCAGAGCTTCTCGGTCTGACCGTTCACCGCCGTCTCCGCCAGGCCGTCGAGCGAGATTACGTGGATGTTGCTGGTGCGGAGCGTGGCCAGAAAGTCCTGGTGCGAGAGGCCCATCTGGTCCGCCAGCTCGGCCTTGGTCGGTGACCGGCCGAACCGGACGTGGAGGGCGGCGCTGGCGCGCTCCACGTCGCTCGAGAACTTCTGGAGCGAGCGGGGCAACGGATGGGCCGCGCGCAGAGCGTCCAGGATCGCGCCCCGGATGCGCGGCAGGGCATAGGTGGAGAACTTGGCGCCCCGGTTCGGGTCGAACGCGCGGTAGGCCTCGATCAGGCCCTGCACGCCGCAGCTAATCATGTCTTCGTACTGGAGGATGCCGGCGCCCGTGGAGCCGACCGCGATTCGATTGACGGCGTGCCTGACAAGCGGCATGTAGTCCTGGATCACCTTGCCCAGGTCAGCATCGATCTGGTGCGGGCCCTCGTTGGCGTGGATCGGAATGGGCGTGACGTCAGCGCTCGGAGTCGGCGCGCCCTTGACAGCGGCTGGCTCCTGTTTCTTGCGGGCGCGAAGCGGGATGGGCTTTCGGCCGGCGCCCTTGATTGGGGCGCCGTTGGCGAGTTGCGGCTGCTGCTTCTTGCGGACACGAAGCGGAACCGGCTTGCGGTTCGCGCTCGTAGTCTTACGCCGGACCCCGGATCGGGGCTGAGCACCTGTTGAGGCGCCCTCGGCACGAAGAGAGGGCAAGTTGCACCTCCGATATCTATGCCGGCGGGTTGGGTCACCCGATGGACAGGTCGTTTTCCGTTCGTCTGTGACAGTATCGCTGGATACCCGATGCCTTCCTATGCGGAGAATCCCCAAGCCGGGCTCCAGGGCGACCCTAGAACGAGCGCTCACATCCCCGACGCGTCATCGGGCGGTTTGCGTATCTTGCGAGGCAGGCAGGAGAATGGGAGGCGAACGGAGGACCTACGTGGTTGGCAACTGTCAGATCAAGGGCCGCTTTCGCGCGTGCGGGAAGCCGGGCGCCGCCGTCTGCCAGTACTGCGGGCGCAGCTTCTGCCCGGCGCACGGCGTCCGCCTGGACGACGCGCAGGAGATCTGCGCCCGCGCGACATGCCAGGCGAAGAAGGCGGACGTCGAGCGCTTTGCCGTCTACAAGCGGGAGGTCACCGAGCGCAACGAACGGCGCACCTGCGGCGAGCCCGACTGTGTGTCAGCGCCGGGCGGCCAGTGCTCCAAGTGCCAGGGCCTCTTCTGTATGGGACACCTGTCGGAACGCGAGATCGACCAGTGGCAAGACGGGTCAATGGCGCGCGTTCGTGGCGTCCTTTGCCCTCATTGCGTCAAGCGCCGCGGGCTATGGGAGCGGGGGTAGGACGGCATTGGGCGGGTCTGAGACCCGCCCCTACACATGGCCCTCCGGTCAGACTCCAGGCTGAAGCCTAGCCTTCGGTAGAAAGGGTGCTACCACGCCCCCCTGGGCGCGCCGCTCTCGACGCCTTCCCCGGCGAGGTGGGCGTGGAGGAACTCGCGGACGCGCTCCATCGCCTCGCGCGGCACGGCCGTGTGGCCGCCCGGGTAGAAGAAGACCCGCTTCGGACCGGAGAGGGCGTCGTAGAGCTGGAAGGCCGACTCTCGCGAGAAGATCTCGTCCTCCGTTTGGTTGATCATCAGCACGGGGCGCGTGATCGTGCGCGCGGCCTCCGCGAGCCCTCCCGGCCGGTTGCCGATCACGCCGCCGATGGCGAAGACGGCGCAACGGAAGCGCTCCTCCGCAGCGACGGAAGGCACACCCAGCACCGTGCCCATTGAGAAGCCCAGATACGCGGCCCGGTCGATGCCCACGTCCGGCAGCTCGGCGCACGCGTCGACGGTGCGCTGCCAGTCGACAGCCATCGCGTCGTACGTCTCGCGGTCCGTCAGCACCTCGCGGGCGCGCAGACCCACCTGTTCGACGCCTTCCGGACGCCGTTCGCCGTGCACAGGGCCATCGATAACGGCGACAGCCCAGCCCTCGCGTCGCACGAGCCAGCGCGCGATCGACTGCATCTGCGGCTCGTCCTTCGAGCCGCCCGCGCCGTGCCCGAGCATGATGACCGGTCGCGGCCCGCTGGCGTCCTCAGGCGTGAGCACGAGCGCCGGCACGCGCCGGTCTTCGGACCCGGCGATCCACAGGTGCCGGGTGCTGACCCCCTTCTCCGTCTGGGGCCGGCCGAGTTCCAATATCGCGTTGCTCATGATCTCCCCCTATCGTGTTACTCGGCACCTTCGCCGAGAGCCGCACGGTCTTCCGTCGCGAAGTGGTGCCAGGCGCCGCGCGACATCACGCAGCGGTCGGCCTCCACCAGCTCCTCCATGAACCGTAGCCGCAGGCGATGCGCCTCGGCGTGGTTAGGGTCGTCGCGCAAGACGATCTGCACCAGCTCGACCGCCTCCTGGCGCTGCCCTTCGCCCCAAATGGCCTCAGCGCGCGACAGGATCGCCGCGTCGTCGCCGATCAGGCTGCGCAGCTCGCGGGCGACCGTGCGCCGGGGCACCGGAAACAGGTCGGACGGGTCGCCGTCGAACCAGCCGTCGTAGCCGCGGCGGATCGCCATCACCGCGAACTCGACGCGCGAGTACGTCTGACGGAGGTGCGGGCTGTCCTCCAGCTCCGGCGGCAGTCGCACCTCGGCGACCATCTGGTCGAGCGACTGGCCTTCGTTCATGCGCCGCACGACCTCGTCATGGATGAAACGCAGGCCGCGCACCGTATCGCCGAGCACGGAGTCGACGTCCGCGCCGCTGACGAGGCCCACGCCGTGGCCCGGCGCAACCGCCTTCGGCTTCAGCGCCGCGATGCGCTCCAGCGTCTCGATCCAGCCGGCGCCGAAGCGGGGCACCTTGTACGGGTTGCCCAGGTTGGGCAGAACGCTGATCAGGAAGTCGCCGGCGAAGACGACGCCCGCGTCCGGCACGTGAACGACGGTCGCGTCGTCGGTCTCGCCGCGGCCGTGGAACAGCTCGAAGCGCCGCCCGCCCAGCTCGAAGTCATAGCGGTCCCAGTAAACGATGTCCGGATACTTGTACTGACGCTCGATCGGAGGGATCGCGAGGTGGAACTGGATGCTGTTGATCCGCGCGAGATGCGGCCGGAGCTGCTCGTACTTGCGCAGGCGCTCCGGCAGGAAGCCGTGCCCGATCACCTGCGCCTCCGGCGTCAGCTCGCGAAAGCGCGGCTCGAGCAGCACGTGGTCCTCGTGACCGTGGGTGTAGATCACGTAGCGCACGGGCGCGCCGCCTGTCGTGCGTGCCAGCTCTTCGTACACCTCGCGACGGTGCATGCCCGAGTCGATCAGCACGACGCCCCCCGGCGTCACCACCCAACCGGCGTTGCTGCCCGCCGCGATCCAGTACACGCCCTCGGCGACCTCGACGGCCTTGTAGTCGGTTACCGGGAACATGAGCGGCGAACGGGCGCGGATGCGCTCCGGGTCGGGCAGGTCCTGGAAGTGGCGCGGCTGGTAGTTCATGGCGGCTCGTGCGATGGGTATTGTACACGACGCCGAGGGTCGAGGGTCAGGGGTCAACGGAGGGGACAGCATGCCGCCGACTTCCAGTCGGCGGTCGCACACATCCTTCGACGAGCAGCGATGCGCGACAGCAGGCGGCGTGGCGAAATTCCTCGCCGGTAGCTACCCTGGCGTTTGCGGTTGGGGAGGGACGAAGAACAGGGATCGACAGGAAAGGAAAGGAGCCTAGCCATGGGACGCCCCGTCATTCACTTCGAGATCGCAGGGAAGGACGCGAAGAAGCTGCAGCAGTTCTACGCCGAGCTGTTCGACTGGAAGATCGATGCCAACAACCCGATGAACTACGGCGCCGTCGAGACCGGGGCCGAGGGTGGCATCAACGGCGGCATCTTCGAGGCGCAGGGGGACATGCCCGCCTATCTCACCATCTACGCCCAGGTCGATGACTTGCAGGCATACCTGGACAGGGCGGTCAGCCTGGGCGCCACGCCCGTCGTGCCGCCCACACCGATCCCGGGCATGGGTGGCTTCGCGCTGTTCACCGACCCTGAGGGCAACCTGATGGGCATCTTCAAGGAGGACAGCAGCCAGGCCTGAGACCTAGCCGCCGGAGCCATCTGTGTCGAGCGCCCGGAGAGGGAGCGGCAGCGCGCCGGTGTTGAGCAGCGCGCTCAGCATCTCGGCATCGTCCCTGCCTAAACCCGTAATCACGCCGCTCTCGGTGATCCGTGACTGGACACGAGGCGCGATCATCGTCCCGTCTTCACCAAGAACGGGCTCGCCGTCAAGGAAGAAGGCGATGGGAAGGTTGGGATGGCGAGACGCTCCGTGACCTGGCTCGTGAGGGCAGACCCATCATCGTCCAACTCAAACATGAGCAGCCACGAGTTCGTGATGTCCAGCGTGTCGGGATTCTCAACGACCGATGTTCCGCTGAAGTACACGCTGGTCAGCTCGACCTGCGCGTCGCCGAGTTCGCCGCTGGCCGGCTCCCAGACGATCTGGTCCGCAGGCGGGTTGTTCGCTGATGCGCTCGAGTCTGAGCGGGCCCAGGGAACGAACTCCACCGTGCCGCCTTCGACGATAATGTCCGGGGCGTCCCGCACGGGGCGACAGGACTGCCGTGAGTATTGCACAGTACCGCCCTCGATCACCGCAACATTCCCGGCCTCATCAGTCACCGGTTCGCAGAACTGCAGCAGGCCCCGGCGCGAAATCGCGTCGATCGTCTCCTCTGGCGTCGACTCCGGCAGCTCGATGATGATCTGCTCCCCTTCACGCCGGACCTCGGCGTCTGCGAGGTCAAAAGCGACCAACCTCTCCTCAAGCACGTCCACCGCCTCGTCTAGGCCACGGTCCCGGTCGACATAGTCGAACGCCTCATCAGGGACCAGGACAATCCGCGCCGTCGGTTCGTCGTCGCCATCGCAGGCGCTGAGGGTGAGGGAGATCAGGATCCCCATGACGAAAGCTAGTGTACGGACCATAGTGCCGCCTACTTCACAAGGGTCGTGACGCGCCCTACCCCGCCGTCGCGCCCCAGCGTTCGTGGTACATTACCTCTTCGACGGGCCGGCGGTCGGCGGGGCCGTACTTGCCTTTGGGATAGCCGACAGGGATCAGCGCGACCGTCTCGACGTCCGCCGGGATACCGAGCAGCTCCTTCACCTCCGCCTCGTGCAGCTTGTGGAGCGTGGTGAGGGAGGCGCCCAGCTCGAGGCCACGCGCGGCGAGGAGCAGGTTCTGCACCGCCGGGAAGATCGAGCCGTACAGGCTGGCGGACGCCGCGTTGCCAGGCACGGGCACGCCGTGCGTGCAGACCAGGATGAACACCGGCGCCTCGGCCAGATGGAACGCGAGGTGCTCGGCCGAGCGGTACGTGCGCGCGAACGAGCCCTCGAACTTATCGCGCTGCTCCTGCGGGATCGCTCCGTACGTCTTGTCCCAGGCGTCTCGATACCACTCACCGATCTTCTGCTTCGTCTCGGCGTCACGGATTACGATGAAGGCCCAGGGCTGGCGATTGCCTCCGCTGGGCGCGCGGATCGCCGCGTCGATCAGCTTCCGGATCAGGTCGTCGGGCACCGGGTCGGGCCTGAGGCGGCGCAGCGCCTTCTGGCTGTACATCGCTTCGAAGAGACCGATTTCGGCGGGCATTGGGGGTTCCTTTCGTGTGCGGACCACGCGTGGCGGAGCAACACCGTCCGACCCGCTACGGATCCAGCGCGAGCCGGAGCAGCTTATCAGTGCGGGACTCCGGACACCAGATCGCGCCGTCCTGGTCCTCGACGATCGTGCGGCACTCCGAGTCCGGCGATGGGATGGCGAACGCTTCGAACGTCTTCGACGCCGGGTCGAAACGCAGGACGCTGTTCGACGTGAAGTCGCTCAGCCAGACGCCGCCATCTTGAGCGACGATGATCGCGTAGGGAAGCGCGTCGGCCGCGGGCAGGGTGAACTCCTCGAAGCGCTGCTCGTCCGGATCGTAGTAGCCCAGCTTGCCGGCGTTGTACTCGGTGAACCAGACGCCGCCGCCCGCGTCGACGGCGATGCGCCGCGCCCCCTGGTCCAGCGTGGGCGGCGTAAGCTCCTCGACCTGCTCGGTCGCCGGATCGTAGCGTCCGATCTTGTGGCCCTGCAGCTCCGCCCACCAAACGACGCCGTCTTGATCGACCGCGATGCCATACGGGACCGATTCGCCGGTGGGCACGCTCACCTCCAGGATCGCCCCGGTGTTCCGGTCCAGGCGGGCGATCGCGTCACCACGCGACTCCGTGAACCACAGGTTGCCGTCCGGATCGAAGGCGATGGAGTGCGGGCCGGTGTTCGGCGAAGGGATGGCGAACTCCTGGAACTCCTCGGTCTGCGGGTCGAAGCGCGCCAGCTTGCTCACGCCGATGTACGTGATCCACACGAAGCCATCCGGATCGACGCCGATGCCGTGCGGGCTGGCGTTCGCCGTCGGCACTTCCCACTCGTCGAACTGCTCGCTGCCCGGGTCGAAGCGGCCGAGCTTGTTTCCCACGTTCTCCGTGAACCAGATGCGCCCCCCGCTATCGACGGCGATCGAGTGCGGGCGCGCGCCCTGCGCCGGCAGATCGAACTCATCGATCTCGACGCCGTCCTGCGCGCCTGGAGTCGCGCCCGGGCCGGATGTGGCGGTGGCGGCTCCGCCGGCGGCCGTCGGCTCGCCCGTCGCGCCGCGGTCCACGGGCGCCTCGCTGTCGCCGCCGTCATCGCAAGCGGACGCGAGCGCCAGCGCGCCGATGGCGGCCAGCGCGATGAGCGCATGTACGCGCCTGCGCATGAGAGAGGTGCGGAGCACGCGCCTACAGCTTCATGGCCAGCATCTCGCGGGTGAGGCGCCCCTTGTCGCGAAGGTGGACGCGCACGTCGATGACGCGCACCTTCAGCGGGCGCCCGTCGCCCTGGTGGATGTAGACCTCATCGCCCTTCTGAAAGCGGTAGTCGCTGGCGAACTGGGCGATGAGCTCCTGCTTCTTCTCGCTGAACGGGTCGGATTCGTAGATCTCGGTCTCCACAGCGCCGCTCCTTATGGAATGTTGCGCCCCATGGTAGCAGGGATCGAGAGCCGCGCGCCGAAAACGAGGGGTTACCCCTATAGTCATCTCCTTAGGCGGAGGCGATAATCGATGCGCAAGAAGCGAATATCCCGCAGCGCAAGGAGATGCCGAATGGTCCAGCAAGCCAGCAACCCGGAACCCTCGATCGCCCTGCACGAAGAGCTCGACTTCGCCCTTCGCACGCTGGAGTCGTGCCTCGCCGAGGCCGGCCGGGCCGTCTCGGCCGTGCGCAGCCTGCTGCCGCGCATCGCCTCGTTGAGCGAGGCCGTCGGCGAGCTGGAGACCGCGATGGACCGCGCGCGCCAGCGCCTGAGTGCGTCGCCCGCCTACAGCGCCCCCACGTCGCAGCCTACGCTTTCACCCGTGCCGCCATCGCAGCCGCCCGTAGAGTTCCCTACACCCGCGCCCTCCTTCACGCCGGAGCCAGCACCGTCCTTCGACGACACTTCACAGAGCGAGGATGACGAGCCGGCCTCGAGCAAGACCCCGTCCCACTGCCTGCGGCTGGACGTTCGCAGCAAGAGCGGCTCGCTTGAGCTGAAGGCCGTAGACGACGCGGTCAACGAGAACACCTCTGTCGTCGACGTGGCCCTCCTGGAGTACGACGGCCGCAACGCGACCCTGCGGGTTTGGATCGAGACCTCGGCCGACCCCGAGACCGTGCGCGAGGCGCTGCTGGACAGCCTGCAGCGCAACCTGGCAGGCCACCAGGACGCGGACGTCACCCTGGACTACGAGCAAGCGCCGGCCGCTTAGGGAACCGCACTTCACACGCACAGATCGCAACGACGCCGCCCTCAAACTGGGGCGGCGTTCCTTAGTCTCCGTGCCGTGCTGGAGGGCTTGCTAGGCCGCCGCTTCGCCGGACGCGGCTGCTTCGAGCAGGCGTCGCTCGGCAGTCGCGACCAGCTCCTCGGCGGTCGCGCCGTCTTCGGGCATGGTGGCGGTGGCGCAAGCGATCTGGACGCTCAGGTCCTGCATGTCGGTATGAGGCAGCGTGACTGTCTCCAGGCTGGCCAGGAGCCGGCCTCTGGCGATCTCGGCGCCCTCCTGCTCTGCCTCCACCAGGATCGTCGCGAAGCCGTCCTCATGATAGGCGCCCAGGAAGTCGGTGTCTCGCATCGCGTCGGTCAGCCGGCCCGCCACCTGGCGCAGCACTCGCTCGCCCAGGAAGCGGCCGTAGCGCTCGTACAGCTCGGCCAGATTGACTACGCGCATGAACACGACGGAGAGCGGGCGGTCGTGGCGCTCGGCGCGCCGGATCTCCTGCGCGAGCTGCTCGACGAAGCGGCGCTCGTCGTGGACCCAGCGGACGGCGTCCAGCTCGCCCTGCTTTCGCCCCATCTCCTCTTCGCGCACATTGGTGAGCGCGACGGCGACGTGGCTGCCCAGCAGCTCCGCCTGCTCAAGCGTAGCGGGGGGCTTCGCGGGCAGCAGCAGCAGCAGCAGGCCCTGGCTCTCGCCGCGCCATGCGAGCGGAGCCAGCCACGCCTGGGCGACGCCCAGCGAGCGCTTCGCTTCGTCGACCCGATCAGGGTCGATCGTCAGCGGTAACACGGCGGCCAGGTCGTCGTAGGCGGTAGCACGCCCGTCCCGCAACGCCGCAGCGTACGCGGGGCGCTCGCCAGGATCCAGCGTCAGCGCCGAAAGCTCGGTCCCAAACGCCTGGTGCACCTTCGTCAGATGGCGCTTGCGCTCGCTGGAAGCGGGGCGTTGGGCGGTCAGCTTCTCGGACGAGTCCATCAGGAACAGGAATGTGTAGAGGGCGCCCAGGCCCCGTTCGGCGGCGGTGCTCACCGCGTCGGCCAGCCACGAGACGTCCTGCGCGCTGTGGACCGCCAACAGCGATTCCAGCAGCGGCGAGACGATCGTCTCGACGGCCGAGCCTTCCTGCGTCTCCTGGTGCTTCTTATTCAGCATGCTCGCTCATCGTCCCTGCCGTTGCTGCTCCAACACTTGAATCAGATTCGCCAGGGAGGCGGCCATCTGGCCCACCGTGTTCTCCAGCCGGTTCACCGTCGCCTCCAGCCCCTCGAACGCGACCGCAGGCGCGTCTCCAGAGAGGGCCGCGGCGTCCAGCAGATCTCGCGTCGTCTCCTCCAAGCGCCGCTGCTCCTCCACCAGTGCCCCAACCTGCTGGCGCAACGCCTCCAGGTCGCCGCGTTCCGGCGCTGGGGCGGGCGCCTGCGAAGGCATAGCCCGCCCGGCGAGCGCGCGCGCCAGCTCCTCGATGCTCAGCGTCGCGCGCGTCGAGGCGACCGACGCCTCGCTCGCAAGACGCAGCAGGCGCCAGGCGCCGACGATGGCCACCAGGCACAGGATGAGAAGAGCGGCCAGGCCCGAGATCGCCGCGACCGCCGCGGCTACCTCGAACGCTTCCTCTCCAGTCACTCGCTGCCTTCCTCCGACAGTCCGTGAGGCTCCCTCCTTCCGCTGCCGACGGTGCTAGATCGCTCCTTCGTATGATGGTCGGTCAGATTCGAATGCCCCTAAAGGCCGTTCGGCGGGGGCGATTCCCGATTCCCGGCCCCCTTCTGCCTAGAGGAACTCAAGAAGATAACGGTTCACCTCCTCGAAACGTTCCTGCTGCGTCCAGTGCCCGCAGTCCAGATACTGCAAGGTCAGATTCGGCACCCAGCGTTCCAGGCCCTACGTGAGCGGCAGGCCGAGCGCTCCGTCATGCACACCCCAGAGTACCAGCGTAGGCGCGTGTACCGTTAGATCTGGTGACGCCACGAGTACCAGAACTCTGGGAAGCCGTGCAGCAGCACCACCAGCGGCCCGTGGCCCGCCTCCACCCAGTGAAGGCAGATGCCGTTGACGATCTCCTCTCGATGGGTCCACGGCTCCGTCGCGACCCTCATGCGCCGGCATGATAGCATGGCGCTTCGCGCTCAGAACCCAGACCCTAGAACCTAGAACCGGCCACGGGAGGTCCTTCCACCGCCCGTAAGCGCGCCGTTCGACGTTTGATTGACCAGTCCGTTTTGCAAAAACGTCCTTCTGAGCGGACTGCCTCCGAATCCGGCCGACGCTGCGCGCTGCAGGCTGTGAATCTGAACGGGTTGTTTGATTGATCCCCGTGTCCCGTTACAGCGCAGGCGTGAGCGTCGCAGCGCAACGCGGACGCCAAGCGAGTCAGGGTAGGGCAGAAACGGGATAGCGCGCAGAGGACGATGGCACAGATGGTCCCGCGCCGGCTGCGGTCGCCGCCCTCGCTCTGCTAGCATGGTGATCGATGAGCATACGACGCCTCCTCGCCACGATGGGTCTGCTCGCGCTACCGCCGTTCGGCGTCAGCCTGCTCTTCGAACGCGTCGTGCGACGCAACGTCTTCCGCACCGGCCCCTATGAGCGAGGCGTGCCCGAGGCGATCGGCGTGCCCTTCGAGCAGGTACCGTTCTGGACCGTCGACGGGCACGAGCTGGAGGGCTGGCTCTTTCACGGCGGCGCCTCGCCCGCGACGCTGCTCTTCATGCACGGCACGAACTACAACGCCAGCGACATGTGGCTGACGGAGGAGCGCGCCCAGCTCTTCGGCGGGTTCCTGCGCGGCATCGGCTGCAACTTCTTCGTCTTCGACTACCGGGGCTACGGCCCGAACGACGGCGAGACGACGGAGCGCGGCACCTACCTGGACGCGGAGGGCGCCCTCGCCTACCTGCACAACCGGAAGGAGATCGACGCCGCCCGCATCGTCTTCTACGGCTTCTCGCTGGGCACCGGCGTGGCGACCGAGCTGGCGACGCGCGAGCCGTCCGCCGGCCTCGTCCTGCGCGCGCCCTACACCTCGATGCGCGACATGGTGCGATGGCGCTACCCCAAGATGCGCCTGCCGCTGACGTTAGCGCCGTGGCTGCCGCGCACCCGCTACGACTCCGCCGCGAAGATCGGCCGCGTCCGCGTGCCGGTGCTCGTCATGCACGGCGACGCCGACGAGCGGGTGCCCTACGAGATGGGGCTGCGCCTCTACGACCTGGCGCCGGAGCCGAAGACCTTCGTCACATTCCCGGGCGCCGCCCACCAGGACTTCCCGCTCGACCTCATGGTGCCCGCCATCCGCCGCTTCCTCGACCAGACCGTGGGCGCGGTGGTGGCGACGGGGTAGGGGCGGGCGAACAGGTTGCACCTCCCCTAGAATAGGCGCGTGACGCCAAGCACGACCATGAGTCCGCCCCAAACCGCTAGGAAGATAGGGGTGACCCTCCTTGTGACCGCGTAGCCCCAGGGGTAGCGGTCCTTGTCCACCTTCGTCCCGAGAGCTGCGCTCGTGCTAGCTAGCCAGTCGGCCGGTCCGAGCAACATGTACGCAGCGGCCGCGATAGCGGCAACGCCCAAGACCAAGGCCGCGATGGGCATAGACATCAGAAGATTGAAGGAAACACGTAGTAGCAAGACGCGTAGAGACTGCCAAGGCCTGGTGACCACGAGATGCCGTACTCATGGAACCAGTTCCCTCCTTCCTTGCCGGTACCCCCCACGCCGAACTGTGCGGCTGGGCCGAATCCGTGGAACACGCTGACGCTGGCACCAAGAAATGCGCAATTCATGCCTTCGCTGATGGACTGTCCTGGTGCGAGGGTGAGTGAAACGCCCGGGAACAGTACGCCTGTGGATGCTCCGACATATGGGTGCACCTTAGTCGTACCTACCTGCCACTGGACGCCGACCGTAGGGCACGTCACGTTGCCCCAGCACGGAGCAGAGACGCTGAAGTCAAGGTACCCTAGATCGCGCGGGTCGAGCGACCACAGGCCCAGCGGGTCGACGTAGCGGGCCGGGTTGTTGCGCACATACGTGTACGCGTGCTGCGACTGCGGGTTGCCCACCACGCCCATCCACGGGTCGCGGCTGAGGAAGCGCCCGTTGGCGGGGTCGTAGAAGCGCGCGCGCAGGTAGTAGAGGCCTCCGTACTGGCCCAGGTCCGCCCCGCGCACCTCGGGGTCCTGCAGCTCGCCTGTGAAACGGAATGGGTGCGTCATATGCTGCGCCATGCCACTCATATTATCGGCCGTCGCGCGCTGAGTTGCCAGATCGCGGATAGGCGAAGGCCCTCCGGGTTGGAGGGCCTTCGGATCGTTCGTATTCGGAGCGCGGTTAGCCGCGCCGCATGCGCAGGCTCAGCGCGCCCAGACCGAGCGCGGCCAGGCCCGCTGAGAGCACGAGCCAGGTGGTCGTGTCACTGGCGCCGCCACCAGCGCCCGTCGGGGGCAGGGCAACGCCCACCTCCACCGCGAGCACCTCGGCGAAGGCGCCGCACGTCGCCAGCACCTCTACCGTGCCGACGGTGCTGCCTACGTCCAGCGTGGTCGTCGCCTGGCCGTTGGCGTCTGTGGTCACGGGGCCTTCGCCCACGCTGGCATCGTCGCCGGGCTGGCTGTAGATGCGGAACGTGCACTCGGCGCCCTCGATCGGGCTGCCGTCGGCGTCCGTGGCCGTCGCGGTGACGTCTACCGTGTCACCAGGCGCCGGCGAATCGTCGGAGACCGTCACGTCCACACCGCCGGTGGGCGCGCCCGGCGTTTCGCCCGGCGGGGTCGTCGCGGTCGGCTCGGGCGGCGGCGCGACGCCGAAGTCCCAGTTGAGCACCTCGCCGAGCTGCTGCTCGCTCAGGCCGTCGAGCAGATCACTGCCCACAGCCGGGTTCGTGTCGAAGGCCGTGGCGCCCGTGGCAGCGTCCTCATTGGTCTGGCTGAGCTGGTTGAAGAAGAGGAGCGCGCGCGTGGCACCCGCAGGCACCGTGATGTCGAACGTGGCGAGCACGCCTTCCGTACCCGCGCAGTTAAACACGGTTTGCGAGACGCTCGATGACGTTACCGCCGGTGATCCGGGCCCGAACAGCACGTGCGTGTTCACGGGATCGCTCGGCTCCTCATCGTCGTCGGCGGTCACTACCCAGCGGTCCGCGGCGGCGAAGGCCGTGTCACCGCTGCTGCTACCCGTAACGACCGTACTCGAATCAGAGCCAACGTTTGTCGTCCAAGTGGCTGTCGTGTTCACATCAGCGTCACCCGTGTTCGTCAACGTGACGTACGCGCGCAACGTGGCGGTGTCCGCCGCCGCGTAGTACTGCATCGTCACATCCAGACCCGACATCGACGACGGGTCTCCCTCGAATGTCGAACCGGTCACTGTGGTGCCCGGCGGGTCGTAGATAGCGTTGTCCAACCACAGGATGAGGCCGTTGTCATAGGCGTCGCTCTGCGCGCCGATTGTAGTCGTGTCGCCGGGATCCAGCGTAGCGTCGTCAACGGTCATGCCGCCGAATTCGCTGTCACACTGCCCGCCCGTCGGAAGGCCGTTATCCGTCCCTCCTTCGTTGTCGACGTCCCACTCCGATCCGCCGGGCCCGCCGCCTGTGAGCGTCTCGCCGCCTGCAAGCGCACGGGGCGCCATGGTACCGCCGATGACCGCCAACGCCGCGAACGCAGCGAGCACCGCCAGTCCCTTCACGATATTCCTTATACGCATCTTTTCACCTCCTGTGTGCTAACGTATCCTGCTTGCAATTCGGCGGCGCATGGTCAGCGCGCCCAAACCAATTGCTGCGAGTCCTACCGCCAGAGCGACGGCCCACGCCGGCGTGCCGTCCGGTTCACCAGCAGCGCCCGTAGCCGGCAGCTCCGCCGGCGAAACGACTACGTCCAGCACCTCCGTGAAGGCACCACACGTCGCTTCGACCTGCACAGTACCGGGCGTCGTGCCCGCGTGCAGCGTTGTCGTCGCTTCGCCGTTCGCGTCGGTGGCCACCGGGCCCGCTTCGACGGTTGCGTCGTCGCCCGGTTGGTCGACAATCTCGAAGGTGCAGTCCTGCCCTTCGATCGGGTTGCCTTCGTCGTCGGTGACCGTCGCCGTCACGTCGACGTCGTCGCCCACGCCGACCTCTTCGTCCTCAACGGTAACGTCGACGCCACCGCCGGGCGGCGTCTCCGTGGGCGTGGGCTCCTCGCCTTCGCCGACGAGCAGCTTGACGTCGTCGACGCCGGCGTTGAAGAAGAACTGGTTGTCGACCAGCGCAAAGCGGATGCAGACCGACTGCCCCGCGAGCGCGCTGAGGTCAGCGGTCACGGGGTCGTACCCCGACTCGTTCGGGTCGCCCGGATCTGTTTGATAGACGTTCATGAGCACGTCGCCGCTGGCCAGGGTGAACGGGTCACCGTCCATGCCGGCGGTCGAGACGATGTCCGCGCGGAACTGCTGGTTGGCCCCGGGCTTGCCGTTACCGAGTGGGAACGCCTGGCCCTGCGGCTTTCCGCCGCCGAGGAAGGGGTCGAGCGTCGGCGGCGTGTGGTACTCGCCGTCACCCTTGCCCTCCACGTTGAGCAGGTAGAGTTGGAAGCTGAGTTCGGCGCTCGCGCCGGCGGGGATGTCGACGCACTGGTAGAGGACAGACGACGACGGACCATCCTGGTCGCTCATCGCGGCGGTCTCCCCTTCCGGTGGCGGCTCTACCGTACTGCCAGAACCGCCGCCCCCCTCCTTGCCCTTGGGCAGCGGGCCCTTCTCGATCGGCCCGTCGAAGCCGCAGACGATGCCACTCTTGGTGCCCGTGATGCCGGGCGCCAGGGTGCCGCTCTGCGGACACCAGGTACCGTTGGCATCCACGCCGTCCCAGTCGACTACCGTCCAGCCGTCGAGCTCGCCGGCCTCGAAGCCGCCGTTCTCGACGATGTTCTCCGGATCTACCGCGGCGACGCTCGACGGCCATGCCGCCGGCAGTAGCGTCGCGACCAGCAGAACCAGGCCTCCCAAGAGGGGTAGCTTGCGCATGAAATGAACCTCCCTGTTCGAGACCCGCGCGCGTGGGGCGGGATGCTGCATCCTGGTCAGTACGGCTAATTGTGCAGGCGAATCGACGTTTGTGTCAAATGCCAAGCACCCCTATGCCGTCCGTGACATTGTTGCGCCGCTCCACGCCTGTGTCACTCGGGAGTTTCCCTAAGGGTTCTCCTGACGGCGCTCAATGGCGAAGGCCCTCCCATCCGGAGGGCCTTCGCCTCGATCGTATTCAGAGCGCGGTTAGCCGCGCCGCATGCGCAGGCTGAGCGCGCCCAGCCCAAGCGCCGCCAGGCCGGCCGCCAGCAGCAGCCAGTTCGACGCGTCGCTGGAGGCGCCCCCACCGCCGGTCGAGGGCAGGCCCACGCCCACGTCCACGGCGAGCACTTCGGCGAACGCGCCGCAGGTGGCGAGCACCTCCACGGTGCCTATGGTGCTGCCGACGTCCAGGGCCGCGGTCGCCTGGCCATTCTCGTCGGTGGTTACCGGGCCTTCCTCGACGCTGGCGTCGTCGCCTGGCTGGTTGTAGATGCGGAACGTGCACTCCGCCCCTACGACCGGGTTGCCGTCGGCGTCCGTCGCGGTCGCGGTCACGTCCACCGTGTCGCCTGGGGCGACCGAGTCATCGGAGATAGTCACATCGACCCCACCCGGCGACTCGCCGCCACCCGGCGACCCGCCGCCACCCGGCGGCGCGGGCGACGTCGGCGTCGGCTGGAAGACCGGCGGCGGCGCGCCCGCCTCACCGGCGAAGAGTTCGGCCCGGACGGTCACCGTCTCACCGGCGCCCAGGCTGTAGGCGGTGCCGGGCGTTGCGCCGTAGAAGTACAGAATCGCGCTGTCGTCGTCAGGGCCGCTGTTGTTGGGATCGGTCGTGTAGTCGAACGCGCTGCTGTAAGCGGTCCCCCAGTCGGCGTACATCAGCAGCTCGGGCGGTGTCGGCGGCGGCTGCAGGCCGGACGCGCCCGCCGTGCCGAACACGGCCAGCAGCGGGCTCTCCGGGCAGTCGTTGTCCTCGACACGGTACGCCGGGAACGTCGGCGCGGCAAATGTACCTTCCGTCGTGAGCGTCGCCCCGACAGGATTGCCCGCACCATCGATCGGCGTGAAGGTCGGCCCATCGTCACAGGACATCTGGATGTCCCACTGGTAGCGAATACCGACATCGGTCGTCGCGCTGCCCGTGTTCTCGACCGTGGTCGTCAACTCGATGATGGAGTCGGTCAGCGTGGTGCCGATGATGTTCCAGCGCTGCGTGACTTGAAGGTCGTCCGACGATCCTGTCACGTCGTAGGTCGTCTCGTAGCCCGTGCTGCCAACGGCGGTCGTGCCTGTCGCATAGCCATCCAGATCGCTCACCGTGTTCCCCGACGTGGGGCCGTCCACGGTCTGGACGTAATCCGTGGCCGATGTGTAGGAGCGGACCGTCGTGTAGGAGCTCCAGGCGTCACCGATGTCGCCGTTATAAAGAACGTTCTGGCGGGTAGACTGGTCAACGGTCACCGGGTGGGACGGTCCCGTGCCAGCGGTGTACACGCCGATGCCATCGGCGGCCGCGGCATCCTCGACGAAGATATCGTAGATGCCGTTGGTCGCCGTGCTTTCGGCCGACGTGGACCGCACGAAGGCGAACGCCGCGACGACCGCGACGACCACCAGCACTGCCGGGAGCCACCAGGCCCTCTTCAGGCTTGCCTCATTGGCTTTTGCGTGCATATCCAACCTCCCTTTCGGACTGCTCAAAGCCGCCTCTCCGCTTCTGCTCGTTGTCTGAGTCATTGTTAGCCGAAGGAACGCTAGTGTCAACCTGGTGAAGCGCGGCCCGGCATGAGGGCAAACCCCGATCTTTCCTCGAGCGCGCCGCTTTGGTCAGGGGCTCGGCTCGAAGTCGGCCCCGGCGATCACGGTAAGCTCAGCCTGGCCCCAGGCCTGAAGCTGGCCGTCGGGGCCAAGCGCGATCGCGGCGTCCTCCGGAAGGCCGATACCAAGCATCCCGGCGTGTTCCAGCAGCGCCGCGCGTAGACCCGCATGGCGCGCCGGCGTGTGGTGCACCGAAACGACCGCTCGCGCCAGCCACGCCCAGCCTTGGAGCACACCAATGCTGGGATTGAGTGGCACGCCTCGCTCCGCCAGCGCGATGGCGCCTGCGCTCATCCCGACGATGACGGCGCCCGCGTCGTGCGCGGCCGCCAGCGCCTCGAGCGCCGGCGTGCCGGTCACGCTCTTCAGCAATTCGACCGTCTCGCCGCCGCCGAAGTAGATCAGGCCAGCCCGCCGCAGCAGCTCTGCATTGGCGGGGTCGCTCGCCGAGGCCCTGTCCAGGACCGGGACGACGTACCCCGCCGGGGCGCCCAGCCGTCGGTACGTCTCGAGGAACGACTCCCCATAGTCGGGCGGGCACGCCGCGGCCGGCATGAACGCGATCGGCCGTTCGCGGTCCATCAGGTCGATCGCCGCGCGGTCGATCGCTTCTGTCGCGCGCCACTCGTCGCTCGTCCCGCCGATCAGCACGATCCAGCCCGCGCCCGAGCGCCAGCTCACTCGATCTGATCGAAGGGTGTGCGGCATCGCTACATCGCCCGCAGGAGCTTGATGCGGTCCTGGATAGGCGGGTGCGTCGCGAAGAAGTTATTGAGAAAGCTGCCGTGCTCACGCAGGGGGTTGTTGATGTAGAGGTGCGCCGTTGCCTTGTTCGCGACCTCCAGCGGGTCGGGGTCGGCAGCGATCTTCTCCAGCGCGCGAGCCAGCCCTTCCGGGTAGCGCGTCAGCAGCGCACCCGACGCGTCCGCCAGATACTCGCGCTGACGCGAGACCGCGAAGCGAATGCCCTGCGCGATGAGCGGAGTCAGGATGGCCGCAGCGATCGCGAGCACGTAGATGAAGATGACCGCGGCGCCACCACCCTTATCGCGGTTGCCGGGACGGCGGCCCGCGCCGAAGAACGTCAACCGCAGCAGCAGGTCGGCCATCAGCGCCGCCAACCCGACGAGCACGACGACGATCGTCATCACCCGAATATCGTAGTTGCCGATGTGCGACAGCTCGTGCGCGAGAACGCCCTCCAGCTCCAGCGGTTCGAGCTTCTGAAGCAGACCGCGCGTGACGCAGACCGCGGCGTGCTGCGGGTCGCGGCCGGTGGCGAAGGCGTTCGGCGAGCCGTCCTCGATGACGTAGACCTTCGGCATCGGCAGCCCCGCGCCGATGCACAGGTTCTCGACGGTGCGGTACAGCTCCGGCTCCTGCTCCTTCGTCACCTCATGCGCGCCAGAGATCGCGAGGGCGACGTTCGCCGACGCGTAGTAGCTGAACAGCGCGAAGATGAGGAACGGGATGATCAGCAGCGGGGCGTACGGGTACGGCAAGCCCACGACCAGGCCGATGACGATCGACATGCCGGCGAGCAGCGCGACGAAGCCGACGAGCAGCAGCATGGTGTTCCGCCTGTTCTGATCGACCCGGTCATAGATGAGGACGGGCTGCTCGACCACGAACCGTCCTACGCTGGGGTCGCGTTATGCCGCCGGGTGAAGCCGGCGGCAGCGTCGCGTGGCCGAATGTCGCGCCGTTGCACAGGACGCTACGTGGCGGTCGTGGACGAGAAGCTGACCTGGACGTCTTCGCGCGCCGCCTCTTCCGCCTCGAAGAACTCGAAAGGCTGGAAGTTGAACATGTGGGCGATGAAGACGTTGGGGAAGACCTGAATGCGCGCGTTGAAGTCCATCACGTTCTTGTTGTAGAACTGCCGCGCAAACGCGATCTTCTCCTCGATGTCCGACAGCTCCTGCTGGAGGGCCAGGAAGTTCTCGTTCGCGCGAAGTTGCGGGTAGTTCTCCGCAACCGCAAACAGCGAGCGCAGCGTCTGGGTGAGGGCGTTGTCCGCCTGCGCCGCCTGGCCAGGGCTGCCCGCCTGCTCCAGCGCGGCCCGGGCGCGGGTGACGTTCTCCAGCACCACGCGTTCGTGGGCGGCGTAGCCCTTCACCGTCTCGACCAGGTTCGGGACCAGACTGGCGCGGCGCTTGAGCTGCACGTCGATGCCGGACCACGCCTCGTTCGTGCGGACGCGCGAGCGGATCAGCCCGTTGTAGATGCCCAGGAAGGCCAGCCCCGCGATCAGCACCACGCCAAGCAGCACCGCGAGGACGATGATCACAACAAACATGCCGTAACTCCCCTCTGTTCTACCCGCGCCATTCTAACACAAAGGGCCCTTCTGCTTTGACAGCCCCGAATCTAGGGAGGTTAAATGATTGTGTCACGATTCACGCGCGCCGGATTCGAGGGGAGCCTGCACCATGGTCGCCGTCCAGTACAACCCGTTCGTCCCTGAGACTCGCGCCAACCCCTACCCCGTCTACCGCCAGCTTCGCGAGCAGGACCCTGTGCACCGGAGCGAGGTTATGGACGGTTGGGTGCTCACCCGCTACGAAGACGTCGTCTCGACTCTGAAGCACCCGCGCATGTCCGCCGACCGCCGGCGCGCGCGCAACCGGCTCGCCCAGCAGATCTCGGAGCAGATGCAGCAGCGCGGCCCGCTCGGCACTGCGCAGACCATGCTCACGGCCGACCCACCGGAGCACACGCGCCTGCGTGGCCTGGTCAGCAAAGCGTTCACCATGCGCGCCGTCGACGCCATGCGGTCACGCATCCAGCAGATCGTCGACGAGATCCTCGATGGCTTGGAGGCGAAGGGCGGCATGGACATCATCTGGGACCTCGGTTACCCGCTGCCCGTGATCGTGATCGCCGAGCTGCTGGGCGTGCCGCCGGAACGGCGGGACGACTTCAAACGCTGGTCGGACGACATCGTCGCAACGCTCGGCGGGCCGATGGTCGCGCCGGAGGTGGCGGAACGCGGCATGCAGTCGGCTCTGGAGATGGCGGAGTTTTTCCACGTCGTGATCGACGAGCGCCGGCGAGAGCCGAAGGACGACCTGCTGAGCGCGCTCATCGCCGCCGAAGAGCGGGGCGAAGTGCTCAGCGAAGAGGAGCTGCTGGCGACGTGCATCCTGCTGCTCGCCGCCGGCAATGAAACGACGACGAACCTGATCGGCAACGGCACGCTCGCGCTGCTGCGCAACCCGGAGCAGCTCACGCTCCTGCAGAACGACCTCTCGCTGGTCGATTCAGCGGTGGAAGAGCTGCTGCGCTATGACGGACCGGTGCAGGGCACGGCGCGCGTCGCGCTGGAGAACGTCGAGATCGGCGGGCAGGCGATCGAAGAAGGACAGCTCGTCATGACGCTGCTCGGCGCAGCGAACCACGACCCGGCCGTCTTCACCAACCCGGACGAGCTGGACATCACGCGCCAGGACAACCGCCACGTGGCGTTCGGCTACGGCATCCACTTTTGTCTGGGCGCTCCGCTCGCGCGGATGGAGGGCCAGATCGCGTTTCGTTCGCTGCTCCAGCGCTTCCGCAGCCTCCGCCTCGCCAGCGACGACGTCGAATGGGGCGGCTCCTTCATCCTGCGCGGCCTCAAGACCCTCCCCATCACCTTCGAGGCGTAGCGCCTCCCGGCACCGCCCGGGTCGTCGGTCGCGTCGAAACGCTTGACAACTGCTGTCCGCAGTGCTAGGGTAGCGGCATCAGGTCGCTGGTGGCCTGAATAACCCTGCCCTCAAGCTCAAGTTGCGTTCGGTCAGCACCAATGCTGTCCACGGGGAGGGTCTAACCAATGAAGCGTCGGCTGTTTGTGTTCGCCGCAGTTGGCGTCGTGGCAGCGCTTGGCACGGCGGGTATGTTTGTGTTCCATCAACCGGAGAGCCCCGCATCCGCGGCCGGGCCCGTCGACGCCTCGGGTTGGTGGGAGTCTGAGGCGACGGGCGACTTCACCGAGTCCTGCCTGACGTTTGTCGAGCAAGACGGCACGGCACTCTCTTGGTCCGGTACCTGCTCCTTCACAGGCATCACGAACGCCACTGGCACGATCGATACAACGACTGGCGAGTTCACAGCCAGCGGCACGAATGGAACCGTAGCAGTCAACTACGTTGGCACCATCGCCAAGGACGGCCAGACATCCAGCGGCACCTGGACCGCGGACACGCTTTCGGGGAGCTTCAGCGGAGTCCGCGTGCCGCCACCAACGGCCACTCCCACCCCCAGCATCACGCCAACCGCAACGCTCACTCCCACAGCGACGCCCTGCCCGCCTGAGGGTTGCCCGACACCGACCGCAACGGCCACGGCGACCGCGACACGAACGCCGACGCGCACCCCCACCATCACGCCAACACGCACCAGTACTTCGACGCCGACGGTTACACCGACGCCTTCAGCGATCCTGCGTATCGCTCCCGCTGAGACGCAAGCCGACCGGGGCGCGGTAGTCTTTATCGAGGTGCGCGCGGACGCCGTGGCGAACCTGGGCGCGTACTCGTTCGATCTGACCTACGATCCGCAGGTGCTCACCGCGATCTCCGCCGGCAACGGGCCCTTCCTGGGAAGCAGTGGCAGAACTGTTACCTGCATCCCGAAGGAGCAGAGTTCCGGGCTGGTCGCGATGGCGTGCGTGACGACCGGTTCAGCGCCAGGGGCGTCAGGGAGCGGCCTGCTGGCGACTGTCGCGTTCGCCACGTCCTGCAGCGGTGGCAGCAGCAGCGTGGCCTTTGCGCAGGCGCAGCTCGCCGAGCCGCTTGGAACTGACATCCCTATCCAACAGGTCGTCAGCGGTTCCGTGACGCTCGGCGACGAGCCCTGCGCCTCGCCGGAGCCGGACGCCGACCTGGACGGCTGCAACGACGCATCTGAGATAGGCACCGACCCCGCGTACGGTGGCATGCGCGACCCCGGCTACTTCTGGGATTTCATGGACCAATTCACCGGCTCACCAGCAACGCGTGACCGAGTGATCGCTGTCGGCGATATCGGCGCCGTCGTTACCCGCTTCGGCACCAGCGGTGATCCAGGCGTCTACCCGCTTACCGTCCCGTTGAGTGGCACCGGCTACCATACGAGCGCCGACCGCAACGGCTCGATGCCCGGGCAAAACGCGTGGAACCTGCAGCCGCCCAACGGCGTCGTGTCCATCGGTGACGTTGGCGCTGTCGTCGCGCAGTTCGGGCATAGCTGCGCCTGACCCCGTCTTCACCTCCCAACGGCGCCACTGCCCCCTTAGCGCTCTCTCGCCCCAGCCTTACTCTAGCCTCGACAACCCGGCGAGGGGATGCGGCGCTCAGCGTCCGCGCGCCAGAGCCTGCCCTCGAGCGGAGCGAAGGGCCCCCAGGAGGTGATTCGAGGCGCTTCGCCCGAAAAAGGCCAATTGGCAAAACAAACTGCCACCTTCCGGGCTGCCTAGCGCGCGCGACACCGCCCATCACTTACCCACGCGCAACTGGTCGCGGCCCGGCGGGCGCGTCGCCCGGTTCTAGCAGGCTGCCTAAGAGCGGGGGTGCAGGGGGCGCTGCCCCCTCTGCCGGGGGGTCTGGAGGTGTCCCCTCAGATTCACCAATACTCCCCTGGGCGGGCGGGTGGGAGAGAATGGCATTGGTTCTTTTGCTCTTTCAGCACCCTGCTAGGTTCTGGTTCTTGGTTCTGCGTAGCCAGCTTGTGCGTCACAGCGCCGTCGTGTACCTTATGACGGGTTCGCGTTTTGCTTCACAATCGGGCGGGCCAGAGGGCTCTCGGCCCCTCACGGTCGCCTTTCGACACGCGCCCCCCGAGACCGGCGAAGGAGGACTCGTCACGTGCATATCGTGTGCTGCGTGAAGCAGGTGCCTGACTGGGACATCCCACCATCCAGCTTCAAGGTGGACGAAGCGACGAATCGGGTCGTGCCACCGCCCGGCGTCGCTCCGGTGCCCAGCCAGTTCGACAGCATCGGCGTGGAGGCGGCGATGCGCGTCAAGGACCAGCAGCCCGACACCAAAGTCACCATCATGAGCATGGGGCCTGAGGGCGCCCGCGACGCCATCAAGCACAGCCTGGCCATGGGCGCCGACGAGGGCGTCCTGCTCACCGACGCGCTCTTCCAGGACCTCGACTGGTACCAGGTGGCGCTCGTGCTCTCGACCGCCGTCAAGAAGCTGGGTGACGTCGACCTCGTCGTTTGCGGCCGCCAGGCGGTCGACTGGGACATGGGCGTCACCGGCTCCGGCGTCGCCGAGCTGCTCGGCTGGCCGGCGCTCACCATCGGCAAAGACGTCCAGGTGCGCGATAGCACGATCGCCGTCGAGCGCGTGCTGATGGACGGGTTCGAGACGGTCGAGGCGCCGCTGCCCGCCGTCGCCACGGTCAGCAATGAGCTGGGCGAGCCGCGCTACCCCAAGCTGCAACAGATCATGCAGGCCGCGCGCAAGCAAGTCACTATCTGGTCGGCGGCGGACCTTGGCCTGGACGCGAGCCAGCTCGGGCCGGACGCGCGCAAGCTCACCCTGGAGCGCCTCTACATCCCGGTCTCAGACACGCAGGTCGAGATCATCGAAGGCGACACCCCGGACGAGAAAGCGCAGAATCTCGCTCGCAAGCTGAGCGAAGCGAAGCTCATCTAGCAAAGCCCGGAGCCAGGAGGAGGACTGCGGATGTACGGCACCGTCGGACACATGAAGGCGAAGCCCGGCAAGCTTGACGAGATCATCGCGCTCACCACGGGCATGGTCGATCGCCGCAAGCCGAAAGGCTACCTCGGCGAGTACGTGTACCGGCTCGACAGCGATCCGGACGAGTTCATGCTCGTCGTTCTGTTCGAAAACCAGGAGAGCTACTTCGCGAACGCGCAGGACCCGGCGCAGGACGCGGAGTACCGGAAGCTTCGCGAGCTGCTCGCCGCCGACCCGCACTGGCACGACGGCGAAGTGATCCACAGCCACCTCGAGTAGCGCGGCCGCTCGTTGAGAATTCAGCCCTGAGGAGTAGACGATGGCAGTCACGATTCTCGTCGTAGGTGAGGTAGCCGAAGGAGCGCTGGTGCCGATCAGCGCCGAGATGCTGGGCGCCGCCCGGCGGCTGAACGCCGGCACCGTCGGCTGCGCGCTTACAGGCGCCGGCGTCGAGGCGTTGGCGAAGGACGCGATAGCGTTCGGCGCGGACGAGGCTTACGTCGTCGACGACACGCAGCTCGCCGAGTACAACAGCGACGCTTACATCCAGGCGATGCAGAAGGTGGTCGAGCAGGCCTCGCCGTCGATCTTGCTCTTCGGTCAGACGAACCTCGGCCGCGATCTCGCGCCGCGACTCGCGTTCCGCCTGAACACCGGCGTCGTCATGGACAGCACGGAGCTGGCAATGGCGGGCGACCGCCTCGCCGCCACCCGCCCCGCTTACGGCGGCAACGCGCGCGCTGTCAACGTCGTGCGCGGCAACCCGCAGATCGCGACCGTCCGCGCGAAGTCACAGGACGCGCTGGAGCGCGACGACTCGCGTCAGGGCCAGGTGACGAAGGTCGACGCCGGCATCGACGCCTCGGCGATCCGCGTGAAGGTCACGGAGCGCAAGCCGCTCGCTGCGGAGGGCATTCGCCTGGAGGACGCCGACACCGTCGTCTCGGGCGGGCGGGGCATGGGCGGCCCCGAGAACTTCGACGTGATCGAGGAGCTGGCGCACGCGCTCAACGGCGCTGTCGGCGCGAGCCGCGCCGTCTGCGACCTGGGCTGGCGCCCGGTCTCCGACCAGGTTGGCCTCACCGGCAAGGTCGTGAGCCCCACGCTCTACATCGCCGTTGCGATCTCCGGCGCCAGCCAGCACATGGCCGGCTGCTCCGGCTCGAAGAACATCGTCGCGATCAACAAGGACGCGGATGCGAACATCTTCAAGGCCGCGCGCTTCGGCATCGTGGAGGACTACGCGAAGGTGATGAAGCCGCTGATCGAAGCCGTGAAGAAGGAAAAGGGCAGCTAGCGCTGTTGCGAACGACTCGCTAATGTCTCTCTTCCCACCCGCCCACCCAGGAGAGTTGTTAGTTCTGGGGGACACCCCAGACTCCCGGCAGCGGGGCTCCGCCCCCCTACACTCCCCGTTCCCGGACGCCCACTCCGCAGGAGCGACCACTTGAGAAGCTGCGGATTTCAATCCGCGGAAGGCGATACCACTCAACCATGAGCGAACTCAGCAAGCTGCTGCGAAAGATCTCGCGCCATGAGCCCGCGCCGCTGGGATTCGGGCGCGGCCCCACCAAGCGCGCCCCCACGATGCTGCTCGCCGCCATCGCGAGCGAGCGCTGGGCGCAGGGCGTCGCCGACGCAGTCGCCGGCGGCGCCGACTTCGTCCTGCTTGCCGGCCGGCCGAACGCCAAGGATCTCGCTGAGGCAGTCGCCGGAGCGGACGGAATGCCCTGCGGGCTGCTCGCCGGCCAGTCCGAGGCAGCAGACGTATCGAAGTTGCGCGACGCTGGTCTCGATTTCGTCGCTGTCGAGCCGCAAGCGCCGGCAAAGACGCTGGCGAATGAGGAACTGGGCCTCGTCCTCCACCTGAAGGACGACCTCACGGACATCCAGCTCCGCACCATCGAGCCGCTGCCCTTCGACGCGATCTACTTCGAGCGCGACGCGTCGCCGCTCAGCATTATGCATCAGATGGAGCTGCAGCGCGTGAGCGGACTCGCTCGCAAGCCGCTGCTGATGGTCGCGCATCCCGACGTCGAGCAGGACGACCTGCTCTGCCTGCGCGACGCCGGCGCCGTCCTTGTCGCGCTCGACCTGAAGGAGCGCGGCGCGGTCGAGGCGCTCTCCCGCCTGCGCGGCCTGATCGACGCGCTGCCGCCCCGCAGAAAGCCCCGACGTGAGGACCGCACCCAGGTCACCCTCCCGGGCGCCGCTCACGAGAGCGAGAGCGACGACGAGGACGACTTCGAGGACGAGTAAGTCCCTCGTGAGCTGTTGGCCGGCCTGCCGAATACCGCCTTCTCGGGCCGCAGGATACTCCTAAGAGGGGAGATCGGGCGTCGTAATCAGGTAATCGACCAGCACCTCAGCCAGCTCTCGTCCTTCGTCTTCGGCCTTGCGCAACATGGCTTCGATCAACTCCAGCTCCAGTTCAATGATGAACCGCCCGTCCGCATCCTGCGCGATAGGAAGAGAGCCGCGCTCCTCCAAGAGCCGGGCGTGCGCCTCCTTGAGCTCAATCCTGATCACGATCGTCCACTCTCACGTGCCAGCGCCGTCCGCCTAGCATGCGTGACAGTTGACCCCACGCGCCGTCTCCGTCTAGGCTGGCCTCAGATAGCGCGCCGAGCGAAAGGAGTCGGGCAGTGTTCTTCCTCCTCACCCCCTGGCGCATCATCGGCACGCTCTTTGGGCTCCTCGCGATCGGCATTCCTGCGCTAGCCCTGCTCTTCTTCTTCCTCGCGCTAACCGGCACCCCCGGCTCCTGCGAAGCCGAGGGCCGGCCGATCGCCGGCACCATCCAGGAGGCCGGCGTATTCGACACCAAGTGGAAGCAGCTCAACCTCGCGCTCAACTCCGGGTCGCCCTCCACCGCCACCTTCGCCGAAGGTGAGGCCACCGGTCGCGCCCGGCTGTGGGTTGACGCGAACGACGTGCCGGTATCGGAGCTGTTCCTCTGCTTCAGCACCGCTAACGGCGGCCAGGCATCCGGCAAGATCGATGTGCCGTTCTTCCCAGGCGACGTCGACGTCCTCATTGCGGGTACCGTCGACCTCACCGGCGAGCACCCAAATGCGGATATCGAGGAGTTCGAGGTGGGCGGCCTGCCCGGCCCGATGACCAACCTGGTCGAAGGCTTCATCAACAGCCTGATCGACGACCAAGAGGGCAAGATCGACCTCACGCACGACTACGCCGCTACGTTCGGCGACGGAACTGTCACGATCAGCGGACAGCCCTAAAAGGTACGCGGGAACCGGGACAGATGAAGCAGCAATCGCGGTCACGCGTGAACGACCCCGCCACGGTCCTGCGCGAGTACGCGACGGAGGACCGGTTCCTCGCGCGTCGCCTGACCACGTGGGCTGAACTGTCCGGGCCCCTGGTCGAGGACGCGACCGTCGACGCCGTTGGCGAAGGCCGGCCCGACCGCGTGCTCGAAGTCGGGTGCGGTACCGGCGATTTCTCGGCGCGGCTCCAGCGCGAGGTTGCGATCGACCTCGTAGCACTGGATCTCTCGGCCAAGATGGTGGCCCTCACGAGTGCTCGCGGCCTCAACGCGCTGCGGGCCGACATCGAGGCGCTTCCTTTCGGCGACGAGCGGTTCGATTGCGTGCTCGCGAACCGCGTCCTCTACCACGTGCCAGACCTCGATCAGGGCCTCGCCGAGATCGCGCGGGTACTGCGGCCCGGCGGAACGCTCGTCGCGGTCACGTATTCGGCGGACCACCTCCGCGAGCTCTCGGACCTGATCCGCGCATCCCCCATCGCGACCACCTTCTCGACGGAGAACGGTGCGACCGGCCTATCGCGACACTTCCACCCTGTCGAACGCCGAGACTTCACAGGCAACGCCCGCTTCCCCAGCGCGGCGGCCATCCGCGGCCTCCTCGAGGCGTACGGCGACTTCGCCGACGTAGACCTCAGCGTTGGCCTTGGAGATGTTCAGACCCCGTTCGATGCGACCTACCGGCACGCGATCTTCGTCGCGCACAAGCGCAGCTAGGCGATCCGTCCTCGGAGCTGTCCCGGCACTACGACTCTCGAATTCGCGCCCGGCGCAGCTCGGATAGCTTGCGGCCCGTGCCGCCGCGGCGCACGGCGATGATCTCGGCGATCACGCTCACGGCGATCTCCTCTGGCGTCTCCGCCCCGATGTCGAGGCCGAGCGGTGTGTGGACGCGCTCAAGGGCCTCGCGCGGGTGGCCCTCGCGCGCGAGGTGCGTGAGCACCGTGCTCACGCGCCTCTGACTGCCGATCATGCCCACGTACGCCGCGCCCGACGAGACGACCTCCCGCAGTGCGAGCTCGTCCTGCTTGTGCCCGCGCGACACGAGCACGATGTATGTGGCGTCGTCGATGGTGAGGCCGCGCAGCTCCTCGACCGTGTCGCCGCAGACGACGCGGTCGGCCATCGGAAAGCGCTCGGCGTTGGCGAACACGGAGCGGTCGTCGAGCACGACGACGGAGAAGCCGACGTGCGCCGCGATCGTCGCGATGGATAGGCCGACGTGCCCCGCGCCGACGACCAACAGCGTCGCCGGGCGCTCCGTTACCTCGATCATCACCTCGAACGTCTCCGGCCCCGCCTCGTGGCGGTCGACGCGCGCGGCGTCGGACGCGTAATGAAGCGTCTCGACCTGCGCGCGCGGGCGAGTCGTCAGAGCAGCGTGGGCGTCCGCGACCACCGCCGCCTCCAGCGGCCCGCCGCCCAGCGAGCCAAGGCGCGAGCCGTCCGTCCGCACCAGCACTTTGGCGCCGGCGGCCGGCGCTGCACCCTCCGGCGCGCGGATCACGGTCGCGACAGCAACGGGCTGGCCACCCTGCGCCGCTTCGATCACCTCGCGCGCGATCCGTCCTCGTGTGCCGTCACTCATACGTTGAACAGGATGTTGATCAGCTCGCCGTCCTTCACGACGTACTGCTTGCCTTCGGTACGTAGCAGCCCGCGCTTGCGCGCTTCAGGCCAGGAGCCGCAGTCCAGCATCTCCTGGCAGCCGATCACCTCGGCGCGGATGAAGCCGCGCGCGATGTCGCTGTGGATCTTGTTCGCCGCGTCCAGCGCGCTCCCGCCTTCGGGGAGCGCCCAGGCGCGACCCTCGGTTTCGCCCACGGTAAAGAACGCGAGCAGGCCAAGCACGCGCTGCGCCGCCTGCGCCAGCCGGCCGGCGCCGTCGTCGCTCAGCCCCATGTCTGTGCGAAACTCCGCAGCCTCCTCCTCCGAGAGCTCCGCCAGCTCCTGCTCCAGCTTCGCGCACAGGGCGACGACCTCCATGCCGGGGCCAGCCCAGCGCTGCGAGAAGTCGGCCTCGATCTCGCTCATGCGCGGCGCATCGGACTCGTCGACGTTCACCGCGAGGAGGAGCGGCTTGCTGGTGAGAAGCTGGTAGCCGCTGATGGTGCGTCGCTCGTCCGGCGAGAGCTCCTGCGCGCGCAGGGGCTCCTCGCGCTCAAGCGCCTCGCGGAGACGCTGCAGCAGCACCAGCTCGCGTTCGCCGGCCTCCCGCTCGCCTGGACGGCCCGACCGCACGGATATCTCCAGCCGTTCGTGACGCCGCTCCAACGCGGCCGCGTCCCCGTAGGCCAGCTCCAGGTTCACGCTGGCGATGTCGCGGTCCGGGTCGACGCTGTCCTGCGGGTGCGGCACGGATTCGTCGTGGAAGGCCCGCACCAGGTGCACGAGCGCGTCGCACTGGGCGAGCGCGGCCAGGTACGCGGGCGGCGCCTCACCCCGCAGCGAGAGGCTACCCGGGAAGTCGAGCCAGCGCAGCTCCAGGTGGGTGATCTTGCGCGAGTTGAGCAGCGCGGAGAGGCGGTCCAGCCGGTCGTCCGGCACCTTGACGACGCCCAGGTTCGGTTCGAGGGCACCGTAGGAAGCGCTCGCGGCGTGGCCGCGGGTCACGGCGCGAAAGAGCGTCGTCTTGCCCGACTGCTCCAGTCCGATGATGGCCAGGTCCATGGCAGGTTCAGAGTATCGCGGGTGGATCGGGGTGTCTACGAGCCTTGCCCGCCATCGGAGGCCGCTGCTAGACTGCCGCCGCCGTGACGAACGCACCAGCAGCCGCCGGCCTACCCATCGAGGCAGCAGCGCGTGCCGCGAACGAGGACCCGGAGTTCCGCATCGCCGCGCGTTTTTGGGACGCGACGCTCCGCTTCGTCATCGATGACACCTCCTACGCGCTGCGCATCGCCAGCGGCGAGATCGTCGAGACGGCGCCATGCGCTCCCGACGCTCCGTGCGACGTTTCGTTTTCGGCGACAACTGACGTGTGGAGCGAGCTGCTCGCGCCCGTCCCGAGGCCCTTCTACCAGGACCTGTTCGGCGCGGCCCGCTACCACGGCCTGCGCATGGAGGGCGACCTCGGGAGCTTCTTCCCCTACTATCCGGCCATGCGCCGTTTCGTCGACCTGATGCGCGCGGCGAGAGGAACGGCGGACTGATGCCACGATTCGACGACGCCCGCGGACGCTACATCTACCTCACGATCGACGGCACCGAGTACCGCGTCTACTTCGAGGAGAACGGCGCGGGCGTGCCGCTGCTGCTCCAGCACACGGCGGGCGCCGACGGCCGTCAGTGGCGACACCTGCTCAACGACGCCGAGGTCGCGACGCGGTTCCGCATGGTCGCGTACGACCTGCCCTACCACGGCAAGTCCGTGCCGCCGGAACGCAAGGAGTGGTGGCGGGAGGAGTACAGGCTCACGAAGGACTTCCTGATGAAGGTGCCCGTGGCCCTGTCGCGCGAGCTGGGGCTTGAGCGGCCCGTCTTCATGGGCAGCTCGATCGGCGGGCACCTCGCCGTCGACCTCGCGCTGCACTACCCCGACGCCTTTCGCGCGGTCGTCGGCCTGGAGGCGGCGCTGGCCACGCCCGGCGCCTACCTGGACCAGTGGTACCACCCCCGCATCAGCAACGACTTCAAGGCGAGCGTGATGTACGGCTTGATGTCGCCGACGAGCCCCGAAGCGTACCGCCGCGAGACGGCGTGGGTCTACAGCCAGGGCGCGCCGCCCGTCTTCAAGGGCGACCTCTACTACTACGCCGTCGACCACGACCTGACGGAGACGGCGCGTCAGATCGACACGGCGAAGGTCGCCGTCTACATCCTCACCGGCGAATACGACACGGCGAGCCCGCCCGCGCTGGGACAGGCGCTGGCGGAGCGTATCCCCGGCGCGACGTTCCAGACGATGGAGAAGCTGGGTCACTTCCCAATGAGCGAGGACCCCGCCCGGTTCAAGTCGTACGTCTGGCCGGTGCTGCAGGAGATCGCAGGCCGCGCCTAGCCCTCCAAAGCGTAGGTCGAGTTCAGCAGAGCGGCGCAGAAGAGGATGGCGAGCGACAGCAGCAAGATCGAGCCAGAAATCATCATGGAAACACGCCGCATCGAGGCGAGCTGCGCCTCGTCGGCGACCGACTCTGACATCTGCAGCATGCGCGGCCCGATGACGAAGCTGTGCACGGCAGTGAGCAGCACAACGACGATCAGCAGCGTCATCTTCACCTGGAAGATGATGCCCCAGTTGAGATCGAAAAGGATGTCGAGGTCGACGTCCTGCTCGTAGACGTTGGCGATGCCCGTGATCACCAGCACCGCGAGCGCGCCCCAGCCCAGATAGCCGAAGCGCGTCGTGATCACGCGCATCACCTGCGCTCGCTGGCGCGCGTCCTCGATCGTGCGGACGGCGGGCACGGCGGCGATGAACAGGAAGAACTGTGGGCCCACCCAGATCGTCGCAGCCAGGATGTGCAGCCAGGGGTTGATCGCATCGGCCATCGGAACGCGCTCCTTTCGTCACGCACAGAGTGCCATAGCCGGGCGTGGAGGGCTAGGGCGAGGCGTTCCTAGTCGTCCTCCTCGTGCTCAACGAGCGGTTCTTCGCCCTCACTGTCTTTGGCCATCGGCACGAACCGGAACTGGAACCAAAGGGCAACGTCGTACACGATCTTGAGCCCTCCACCCAGAAAGAATGGCAGTCCCAGCGCTACCTGCTGACCCGCGCCGGCCAGCAGGGGGCCGAGCGGCCGGGCAAGATAGCGGGCCGTGTTCGTATAGGCCGCGGCGGCCGTTCGCTCCTCCGGGCTGACGAGCAGCGCGATGTACGCCTGTCGCGTCGGCACGTCCATCTGGCTCAGCGCCTGCCGCGCGAAGAGCAACGCGATCGCGAGCCACAGCGTGGGCGCGAGCGGCACGGACATCAGCAGGACGTTCGATGGCAGGTGCGTGAAGACCATCGTGTTCAACAGACCGAACCGTTCGGCGAGACGGGTCGCGACGAGGAACGACGCGGTCTGCAGCAACCCCACCCCGAAGAAGATCACCCCCAGGACCTCCAGCGACAGGTCGAACTTCAGGCTGAACCAGTACGCGAGAAAGCTCTGAATGATGAACCCCCCGCCGAGCGCGTCCAGCGCGAACAGCCCCGATAGGCGGAAGACCGCCGCCCGACTCTTCGTCAGCGGCGCTCGGCTTCCCGATGTTCGTGTCGCCTCGACGCGCGTGGAAAGAGTGGAGGCCAGCAGTGCGCCGGCGATGCCGACAGGGACGAACACCAGAAAGAAGCGCTCGTCCGCAGGCACGCCGCCCCACGCGTCGCGCAGCAGCGACGGGCCGCCCGCCGCGAGCGCGCCGGTCGATCCAACCAGCGCCGCGACGGCGTTGTACACCCCGAAGACGCGCGTGGTCGCTCGATTGTCGAGACCGCTTGGGAGCATCGCTTGCTCCAGCGACGTAAACGGGCCCGACTCGACCACATCGCTCGAGAGCGTGCCTGTCAGCGCAACCAGCACGAGCAGCCAGAGCTTGTCGCTCAGCCCGAAGACGGCGCCCGACGCGGCGAGCCCCAGGAACAGCGCGGCATACCACCGCCGCCGCCCCACCCGCTCGCCGAACGTGCCGAGCGCGATCGACATCAGCGCCATCCCGGCGACGACCGCCGTCAGCAGAACGCCGACCCGCACCTCGGACCAGCCCCGCTCGCTCAACGACGCGCCGAGCAGCACCGAGCCGAACCCGTAGACGAAGGCGCGCAGGCCCTGCGCGACGAGGATGCGACGGATGTCGGGGTTCATGCCACCGCATGCTAGCGAAACGGCGGGCCCCACCGCTGCCCGAGGGCGTCCCGAAGCTCGGCGGCTTCCGGACCCTGTCGTTTCGCAGGGGCCCATTGGCCGTGTATACTGGGCGGTACTGGTGGGGGAGCTTGGGTCAAAGGAGCCTGCGAAGGCCGGAGCCAGCCGCGAGCAGGCGCTACGTGAGTGAGGTACTGACCATGGGTGGTGTCTTGAGTTCCGTAGTACGGCGGGCGTTCTCGCCGGTCTCGCTCGTTAGTATCGCTGTGATCGCGACCGTGCTGGCGATCGGGCAGCCGTCACGGACCGCATGGGCGCTGCCGCCGGCGGGCACGGACACCCTCATCGCCTACGGCCAGACGACGATCGCGAGCCGGCTCGGCTCAGAGACGATCACGCTGAGCGGCACGGTCACCGTCCAGCACGGCACGCCCTTCCTGGATACCGGGGTCATGGTCGCCGACGCTGAGATCACGTCGATGACCCTGACCGGGACCAGCCTGGTCGGGCCGATCATGGTGCTGGAGCATAACGTGACCCAGTCGCTCGGCGAACTGCGTGCCTTACAGCCCTCCCCGCCGGAGTACCCGGCGACGAGCTTCTTCGACATATTCTCCGTCGTCACCATTCCAGCGAATCCCTCGCCAACCCTGCAGTTGCAGCACAGCATCCCGATCCGCGTCACCGTCGCGAGCGATATCACCGAGTGGCCGCCCGTCCAGGAGAAATTCGCCAGCACGCCACTTGACAACATCGACAACGATGGCGACACACTGATCGACGAAGACACGTCTGACGATGACGGCGATCACATGTATGACGAAGACGGGCCACCCGGGGGTGACGCCGATACGGACGGCGTCAACAACGAAGACCCGTCCGCCGCACAGTGTATCGCGACCCCCCTGGCCACCTGCGACGACGACAGTGACGGGCTGATCGACGAAGACCCGGAGTGCACGCCGCTCACGCCTACGCTGCCCATCGGCGCCTGCATCGTATCCATCTCCCTCACGCTGTACGGCGACACCGACCAGGACGGCTGCACGGACGTGGCGGAGCAGCAGACCGCGATTGGCAGCGAGACGTCCGGCGGCCGGCGCGACCCTGGCTATATCTGGGACTTCATGGACGTGCCTGCCGGTTCGCCCGCCGCGCGGGACAGGGCAGTCACGGTTGGCGACATCGGTGCTATCGTGGCGCGGTTCGGGAGCAGCGGCGACCCGAACGGCGACCCGCTGAGCACGCCGCCCGCGGCGCCGGTCTACCACACTGCGTACGACCGCAACGGCTCGAACCCGGCCGGAGATATCTGGGACATGCTGCCGCCGAACGGATCGATCTCCATCGGCGACATTGGAGCGGCGGTCGTGCAGTTCGGCCACTCCTGTCTGGTACCGCCGGGGACGTAGCGGCCGCGCCACGAGCGGATGCAACGCTGGGCTGCGGTAGCCGGTCTGCTCGCACTGGCTGTCTTCATCCCGCTCGCGCAACCGGCCAGTCGGGGCGATGCGGGCAGCGTCTCGTTCGGGCGCGGACAGCTTAACTTCAGCGTCAGCAACCCCACCTCGCTCGCTTGGGGACCGGACGGCCGCCTCTACGTCGCGTCTCAGTCGACAATCGTCGCGCTGACGCTCAACCCCGCGACCAAGCAGGTGTTGTCGACGGAGACCATCGCGTTCAACGAGACGGGCATCCTCGGCATCGCCTTCGACCCGGGCGCCTTGCCCATGACGCTCTACGCGTCGCGCCAGAACCTGAGCGCTAGCGCGACGGACGGCTTTGAGGGCGTGGTGAGCAGGTTCACCGCGCCGAACTGGACGCGCCAGGACGTGATCACCGGCCTGCCCAGCTCCGCCCCCGCCTCGAACCACTTCACGAACGGCCTGGCCTTCAACGCGGGTGGACAGCTCTTGATCGCCCAGGGCTCCAGCACCGACGCCGGCGTCGACACCGGCTCGTTCTGGCCGGAGACGCCGCTCTCCGCCGCGATCCTCATCGCCGACGTGCACGCGCCCGGCTTCAACGGCGCGATCACCTACAACCCATCGGGCTCGCCCGCAAACGACAGCGTCAACCAGGTGAGCGGGACCGATGTCTCGGTCTTCGCGTCGGGCACGCGGAACCCGTACGACCTGGTCGTGCACAGCAACGGCTATGTTTACGCCACGGACAACGGCGCGCCCGAGTCGGCGGCGACCTCGCTCACCTGCTCCACGAGTAACAACGCGGCGAGCGCATCCGATGAGCTCAACCGGATCGTGCAGGGCAACTACTACGGTCACCCGAACCGCAACCGCGGCCGGTTCGACGCGGACGAGTGCGTCTACCATCCCGCCGAAGCAGGCAGCGGGGCGGGCTTCACGGGGCCCATCGCCACGCTGCCGGCGCACTGCTCCTGCGACGGCCTGGCCGAGTACACGAGCGATGCCTTCAGTGGCGCGATGCAGGGCGATCTGCTCATCGCGGAGTGGGGCTTGGGGCGCGTTCGGCGGGTGCAGTTGGCGGGGGACGGCTTATCGGTCACCTCCGTGACCACGCTCGAGTCTGGATTTGAGAACCCGCTCGATGTCGCCGTCGGCCCGGACGGCACGGTCTACATCGCCGAGTACACCGGCAACAAGGTCTCTTTCCTCCAACCGCCCGGACCGGACGCCGACGCCGACGGCTGCTCCGACGCGCGCGAGCAGCAGACGGCGCCGGGCAGCCAGGCGACGGGCGGCCTGCGAGACGACAACTACTTCTGGGATTTCTTCGACACGCCCGACAACAACAACGCTCGCGACCGCGTGGTTAGCGTCGCGGACATCGGGCGGGTGGTGGCGCGCTTCGGCAGCGGCGGCAGCACCGTCATCGACCCGCTTTCCGTCCCGCCGGCCGCGCCCGCGTACCACACTGCCTTCGACCGCTCGCCGGCCACGGGCGACCCGTGGGACCTTGGCCCGCCGGACGGGTCAATCACCATCGGCGACGTCGGCGGGACAGTCGTCCAGTTCGGGCATACCTGCGCGTAGGGCGACGCGGAACCCAGAACCGAGAACCGAGAGCCGGGTAGGAGGAAAATCGGGCGCGAGCTACGCCTCGGCGACGACACGCCGTCCGCGGTCTAGGGTTATCCTGAACTTGTCAAGCACACCTCGACCCATGATGTACTCATCGCCTAGGACGGTGACGGCTGCGGGCATGGGCGGAAGGCCGACGATCTCGAGAGTGCCCAGATAGACCGGGGCGTCGATCGTGCTACCGTCGGCGAGCTGCCAGTCGATCCGCGCGTCCGGCAAGCCCAGGTCGGCGCTGACGGAGGCGGTTGGAATCGCTAGATCGCCGGTGAAGCCGGTGTCCAGGAGGGCAAGAGCTTCGCTGCGGTGGCCACGAAGCTCGATCCTGACAGGCAGATAAGGGAAGACCGTGCTCTCTACCGGTGGAGGCTGAGCCATCGGCCAAACGTGCGGTGACCTACCCGGGTGAGGGCAAAGTTGCCGCTGCCGAAGGTCTCGACTGCTCGTTGGAGGACATCCGCGGCACTCTGTCCCAAGATCGTCCGGCCATCGGGGCCGATGGCAGCGTACTCGCCCGTGTGGTCCTTCTCTAACGGCCTTCCGAATTGTTCGTAGAGCCGGCGATCGCGCTCGCCCTTTGTTGCGAGCCACTCCTGTAGTTCGGCCATGCGGAGCTTTCCCTCCTTCGCAAACCAGTATAGCAGGCTGGCTCGTGAGGCTAGCGTAAGCCGGAAGGCCAAGGGGCGGGAACGCCTACGTGACGTCGCCCGCTGCGAGCGCCTCGCGCGCGGGCCGGCGCGCTGTTGAGTAGCCGCGCACGGTGAGGATCCCAAGCGCAACGACCACGCCCGTCAACGCGACGGCGTACTGCGCCCCCCAGACGTCCGCCAGCACCGCGACCGGCATCGCAGCGAACGGTTGTACTGACCAGCTCAGCATGTAGACGCTCTGCACCCGGCCGTAGTACTCGGGGTCGCTGGCGCTGAGCACCATCGTGTTGTTCAGAGCGACAAAGCCCATGCACGCCAGGCCCATCACCGCGAGGGTGACCAGCGCGAGCGCGAACCACCCGATCAGGGCGAAGACGACCAGGGTCGCGGCGAAACCGAGCCCCGAGATGAGCTGGAGGCGCGCTTTGTTCGGCGACTGCGACCACATCGCCACGAGCAGCGAACCGACGACGGCGCCGATACCGCCCACGGTGTACATCGCGCCCAGGCCCACCTTGCCTACGCCATAGATCTCCCCGGCGAAGACCGGGAAGAGTGTCCGATAGGGCATCCCTAGCACGATCACGACGAAGCCCATCGCCAGCATGGTCATCAGCGCGGAGTGCGCCCGCACGTAGTGAACGCCCTCCTTCATGTCCTCGATGACCGAGCTGCCCGTGTCCTCGCGCGCGTCCGCGCCGTCGGCCGGCGTGCGCAGTAGCAGCAGCACGACAGCGAAAAAGCAGCCGGCCATGATGAAGTAGACACCGGAGAAACCGATGAACGGCACCGTGATCAGGCCGCCCGCCAGGAAAGGCCCGGCGACGCTGGCCATGTTGAAGCCGGAGCTGTTGAGCGCGATCGCGTTGCTCAGCTTGTCGCGGCCGACGATCTCCGGGATCCAGGCCTGCCGCGCCGGCACGTTGAACGAGAAGACAGTGCCCTGGACGAAGCCCAGGCCGGCGATCTGCCAGAGCGCGACGTGGCCCGTCTCAATCGAGATCGCCAGCGCGAGCATGAGCACGCCGATCGTGCCCTGGCTGAAGAGGATGATGGTGCGCTTGTTGATCCGGTCCGCTGCGACACCGCCAACAAGCGAAAACAACATCTGGGGCACTCCCCAGGCCAGGACGACGATGCCGAGCGACGTCGCGTTGCCCTCCAGGTCATACGTGAGCGCGCTCTGCGCCATGAAGCCCATGTGCAGGCCAATGAACGACACGAGCATGCTGATGAAGAGCATGCGGAAGTGCGGGTTGGAGAGCGAGTCGAACGCCCGCTGCCAGCCCTCCACGGGTAAGGCGTCATTGACCGGGGGACGGTCGGGGGCATGTCCTGGGGCTAGCGTTGTGCTCATGAGAGGCGCGAACGGAACGAGACGGGCTGGCCTCTCAACCTTAGCGAAACTCGCACCTTTCCGTCAACGTCAGAGAGGGAGGAACGAGGGCTCCTTGCGACAGGGGGCGCGCTGTCTTGACCCGTGACCCTTCACCCCTGACCCTGCGCTCGGTTGACTTTCGTCGCGCGTTCAGTAGAATCAGCGTGGCGGCGGGCGTCACGTCCGCCGCCGAAGTGTCCCCGTTTGAGAGGAGCATCATGGCTCGACCCGTCCTACGAACCGCGATCTGCGATCTGCTCGACATTGAGTACCCCATCGTGCTCGCCGGCATGGGTGGCGTCGCAACGGCCGAGCTCGTCGCGGCTGTCTCCGACGCGGGCGGCCTGGGCATCGTCGGCGCGGCGGGCATGGGCCCGGACGAGATCGACGCGCAGGTGCGCCGGATCCGCGACCTGACGAACCGCCCCTTCGGCGTGGACATCCTGCTGCCCTCAGGCGTCGCGGGGCCGCCGAGACAAGACGGCGGCGCAGCGCGTCCTGCCACCGGGCCATCGGAGCGGCCACGCCGGCTGGTCGAGATGCTGCCGCCCGCGTACCAGGAGTTCGTTCGCAAGGCGAAGGCGGAGTTCGATCTGCCGGAGGACGTCGACGCTGACGCCGCGCCCGGTGTTGGACGGGTGGTCCGCCGCATGTCGGCCGACTTCACCAAGAGCCAGGTCGACGCGATCCTCGAGCACAAGGTGCCCGTCTTCGCATCCGGGCTGGGCAACCCCGGCCCCTACGTCGAAGCGTTCCACTCGATCGGAAGCAAGGTGATCGGCCTCGTCGGTAACGTGAAGAGCGCGCGCAAGGTGGCCGAGGGCGGCACGGACGTCGTCGTCGCGCAGGGCCACGAAGCGGGCGGGCACACCGGGCGCATCGGTACGCTGGCGCTGGTGCCGCAGGTGGTCGACGCCGTTGCGCCGACGCCGGTGCTCGCCGCGGGCGGCGTCGGCGACGGGCGGGGCATCGCCGCAGCGCTGGCGATGGGCGCGCAGGGCGTCTGGGTGGGCACCGCCTTCCTGGTGAGCCGCGAAGCGAACTGGCCGCAGCTGCTGAAGGACCGCATCCTCGCCGCGACCGAGGAGGACACGCGCGTGACGCGCCTCTACAGCGGCAAGACGATGCGCAACGTGACGAACCCGCTCATCGAGTACTGGGAGCAGGAGGGGTTGGGCGCGCTGCCCATGGGCGCTCAGGGCATCGTCTCCGGCGAGATCTCGACGGCGGCGCGCGCGGCGGGCAAGCTGGAGCTCACGATGAACCCGGCGGGCCAGATCTCCGGCATGCTCCACGAGAGCCGGCCAGCCAAGGAGATCCTGGAGGACCTGGTCAGCGAAACCGCGCGTATCCTCTCCGAAGAGCTGCCGCGCCGCGTGCAGATCGCGGTGGAGCCGTAGGGCAGCCGGTCGAATGCCAGACACGGCTTGGTGCGTGCCCGCCGAGGCTGGAAAGCCTCGGCTACGGCGTTGGGGCCGGGTGCCTCTTGGCGGGGAGGGTGAGGCGCTTCGAGTTGTTGACGATGCCGCGCACTTCAGTGCGCGGTCGAGCAACCCTGCATGACTGACGCCCCCACCGCCCTTGACGACATCCGCGTGCTCGACCTGACGGGCGAGATCGGCGCGTACTGCGGCAAGCTGCTCGCCGATCTTGGGGCGGACGTGATCAAGATTGAGCCGCCGGGCGGCGATCCGTCGCGTAACGTCGGGCCGTTCTACCACGACGAGCCCGGCCCCGAGCGCAGCCTCTACTTCCTCAACCTGAACACGAGCAAGCGCGGCATTGTGCTCGACCTGGAGCGCGAGGAGGGCCGCAAGGTCTTCAGCGAGCTGGTCGCGACCGCGGACGTCGTGCTCGAATCATTCGCCCCCGACTACCTCGACAACCTGGGCCTGGGCGACGAGGCGCTCCGCTCGCTCCGACCCGACCTGGTCCACACGTCGATCACGGGGTTCGGCCAGTCGGGTCCGCACGCCGGCTACCTGGCGCCGGACATCGTCGGCGTGGCGATGGCGGGCATCATGTGGCTCGCCGGCGACCCGCAGGACCCGCCGAACGTGCCGCCCGCCTACCAGGGCTTCCTCTCGGCGTCGATCCAGGCGGCCGCGGGCACGATGATGGCGCTCTACCACCGCGACCTGACCGGCGAGGGCCAGCACGTCGACGTCTCCATGCAGGAGGCCCTGCTCATCGCGCAGGAGACGGCGATGCAGAGCTACGACATGCAGAAGGCGGTGCGCGGCCGCAGCGGCGCGCGCGCCGCGCTGCCCATCGTCGTGCCCGGGATGGGTCCGTACGAGACGAGCGACGGCTGGATCTGGGCCTACGTCGGGACGCCGGGCGGCGCGCCGTGGTCGGAGCTGCTCCAATGGATGGAGGACGAAGGCAAGGCCGAGGACCTGAGCGAAGACCCGTGTCGCTCGGTCATCGAGCAGCTCAACCTGCGCTTCCTCACCGTCACCGTGCTCGACGCGGAGCAGCGTGAAAAGCACGGGCCGACTCTCGCGCGCATCGATGAGGTGCTGCGGCGATTCTTCGAGGCGAAGACGAAGTGGGAGCTGTACGAGCAGGGGCAGAGCCGCCGCCTGCTCATCGGTATCGTGAGCACGCCGGAGGACCTGGCGAAGAACCCGCAGCTCAACGCGCGCGATTGGTTTCAGGAGATCGAGCATGTCGCGCTGCACGACACCCTCCGCCTGCCGGGGCCGCCCTATCGGCTAGACGCGACGCCGTGGCGCATCGCGCGCCGGGCGCCGCTCCTGGCCGAGCACACGTCGGAAGTGCTGCGCGAGGTCGGCTACTCGGAGGATGAGATCGCGTCGCTGCGCGCGGCGGGAGCGATCGAGACGCCCTCGACCGGGCCGCGCGCGAACGGAGCGAGGAAGGCCGGCCGATGACGCCGGAAGAGCGCCGGCTGCCGCTCACGGGCCTCAACGTCGCGGACTTCTCGTGGTTCGCGGCGGGGCCGATTTGCGCCGAGGTGATGGGCCTCTACGGCGCGACGGTCGTGCGTGTTGAGTCGGAGTCGCACGTGGACGGGCTGCGCGGCGTGGGGCCGTTCGCGCAAGGGAAGACCGGTTACAACGTGAGCGGTTACTTCAACAACTACAACGCGAACAAGCTCGGCGTGACGATCGACCTGAACACGGAGAAGGGCCGCGACGTAGCGCTGCGGCTCGTCGCGTGGGCAGACGTCTTCATCACGAACATGACACCTCGCGTCATCGAGCGCTGGCGCCTCACGTACGACGAGCTCGTGAAGGCGCGGCCGGACGTCATCGCCGTCTACCAGCCGATGCAAGGCTACGACGGCCCCCACCGCGACTTCCTCGGCTTCGGCGCGGTGCTGACGCCAATCACGGGCTTCAACCACCTGGCCGGCTTCCCGAACCGGGCGCCGTCAGGGCTGGGCACGAACTACCCGGACTACGTGATCAACCCGAACCACACGCTCGTCGCGATCCTCGCCGCGCTACGGCATCGAAGGCGCACGGGCAAGGGCCAGCGCGTCGAGCTGTCGCAGCTCGAATCGACGGTCTCGGCGCTGGCGCCGGCGCTGATGGACTGCACGGTGAACGGCCGCGTGCAGGGGCGCTCGGGCAACCGGCTGCCGCACGCCGCGCCGCACGGCGCCTTCCGCTGCCATACGATCAAAGTCGAAACAGCCTTCGGCGAGCGCGACGAAGAGCGCTGGTGTGTCATCGCGTGTTTCAGCGACGCGCAGTGGGACGCGCTTCGCCACGCAATCGGCGACCCGGAGTGGACGCGCGACGAGCGCTTCGGCACGCACGCCGCCCGCAAGCAGCACGAGGACGACCTGGAGCAGCGCATTGAGGAGTGGACGTCCGAGCGATCGCCGGAGGATGTGATGAAGACGCTGCAGGCCGCCGGCGTGCCCGCAGCGGTCGTCCAGAACGCCCGCGACTGCCTCGAGAACGACGCCCACCTGCGCGAGCGCGAGTACTACGTCCACCTGGACCACCCGGAGGCGGGCCGCACCGCCTACGACGGCGCCGGCTTCCGGCTCTCGAAGACGCCCGCGCAGTTTCGCACCGCCGCGCCTTGCCTCGGCGAGCACACGCACCAGGTCTGCAAGGAGCTCCTCGGCCTCAGCGACGACGAGATCGCGGAGCTGATGGTGGAGCAGGTGCTGCACTAGTTCGAAGTCGAAGTTCGAGGCTGACCATCGCGCCCGGTGCCGCCTGTTACTCGCTTACCGCCGCGCTCGCGGCGTCCAGCGCCGCGACCTCTGTGTCGGTGAGGCGCCAGCCGAGGGCGCCAGCGTTCTGGCGGGCCTGCTCGGCGTTCTTGGCGCCGGGGATGGGGACGGCGCCCTTGCAGATCAGCCAGTTGAGCGCCACCTGGCCCGGCGTCTTGCCTCCGCGCGCCTCGCCCGTTGAGCGGAGGAGGTCGATGAGGGGCTGGAGGAGGTCCAGGCGTTTTCGGCTACCGCCGCGGCGCTGGCGGATGCCCGGCGGCGGGTTGTCCGCGCTGTACTTGCCGGTGAGCAGGCCTTGCCCGAGCGGGCTGTACGCGATCAGCGTCACGTTCAGCTCACGGCAAGCGTCGAGCAGGCCGGTGGTCTCCGGCGAGCGATCGATCAGGCTGTAGCGCACCTGGTCCGCTGCGAGCGGGACGCCGCGCTTCGCCAGCGCCGCGTGCGCGCGCCGGAGCTGGCCGACGTTGTAGTTCGACACGCCGACCGCGGCGACGAGGCCCGCGTCGTAGGCGTCGGCCATCCCGTCCATCCAGCGCTCGATCGACACGGGCGGCAGGGGCCAGTGCATCTGGTAGAGGTCGACTCGCTCCACGCCCAGGCGCTCCAGGCTGCCGCGTAGGGCGCCGCGCAGGCTGGCCTTGCGCAGTCGCCACGGAAAGGGCATGAACTTCGTCGCGATGACGGCCGGTTCACCTGCCTTACGCATCGCTTCGCCGACGAGACGTTCCGACCGGCCGAAGCCGTACATCTCGGCGGTATCGTAGAAGTTGATGTCGGCGCTCAGCGCGGCGCGGAACGATTCGTCAATGTCGTCGCTGCTGTAGGAGCTGCCATAGCCCCAGTAGAAGCGGTCGCCCCACTGCCAGGTGCCGATGCCCAGCGGGCTGATCTGGATGTCGGTCGTGCCGAGCGCGACGCGTTCGGGCATAGCGTTGCCTAACGCGTCAGCCAGGCGAACTGCTGCGGGCGTCGCTGGGCGCGCGGGTCGATCATGATATTGACGACGCTCGGCTTGCCGCTGGCGAAGGCCTGCTCCAGCGCGGGCCGGACCTCTTCCGGCCGCTCGCAGTAGTAGCCAAGGCCACCGAAGCCTTCGATCACCTTCTCGTAGTGCGCATTGGGCACGTAGGCCGTCGGCGGCACGTTCGCCGGGTCGAGCTCGCTCGGGCCGCCGCTGATGCCGTTGTTGTTGATGACGATAAACGTGATCGGCATGGCGTAGCGGCACGCGACCTCCACTTCCATGCCGCTGAAGCCGAACGCCGAATCCCCTTCGACTGCAACGACCCGCTTGTCGCGGTGGACCGCCTGGGCCGCGATGGCGAACGGCAGGCCCATGCCCATGGTGCCGAAGGTGGCTGCGTCGAGGCGGTGGCGCGGGAGGTAGGTTGGCAGCACCTGGCGGCCGATGTCCATCGTGTTCGAGCCTTCGTTCACCAGGATGGCGTCGCGCGGGAGGGCGTCGCGGATCTCCTTGAGGACGCGGTAGTAGCCCATCGGTACGGAGTCGTCGTTGAGCATCGGCTCGGTCTTGTCGACGTTCTCCTGCACCTTCTCGGCCAGGCTGGCACGCCACGGGCTCTCCGGGCTGAACTGCCACGGACGCTCCTCGAGCGCGGCGTTGAGCTGGCCCGTCACCGCCTTCGCGTCACCGACGAGCGGGACCTCGGTCGCGACATTCGTGCCGATCTCTTCAGCGGAGATGTCGAGCTGGACGATGCGCACGTTCGGGTCGAAGCGGGGCGGCTGGCCGAAGTGGAGGATCCAGTTCAGCCGCGCGGCGATCAGGAAGACGACGTCGGCGTTCTGGAGCGCGTACGAACGCGCGGCCGCGACGGAGAGCGGGTGGTCGTCCGGCAAAATGCCCTTGCCCATAGGCGATGGCAGGAACGGGAGCTGCGTCCGCTCGATGAAGTCCTGCACCTCCTGCTCCGCGCGCGAGTATGCGGCGCCCTTGCCGACGATGACAAGCGGCCGCTCGGCGCTGCGCAGCGCCTGGAGCGCTTGCTCGACGGCCGATGGGTCGGCCATC
>JBBEBM010000053.1:0-48781 GCA_040882355.1 Dehalococcoidia bacterium
CCCCCCCCCCCCCCCCCCCCCCCCCCCCCCCCCCCCCCCCCCCCCCCCACGAATGACATTGGTTCTTGGGCTCTTTCAGCAGCCTGCTTGGCACCCGTGGCTGCCTGGTCTAGGGCCGCCCCAAGGAGGCAGAAGTTGCTCCGTGCCGAACACGCCATGCAGCTTCAGCTTTCCTTGCGACGACGCGCGAAGGTAGCTATTATGGTAAGTAGCTGCAGAGCGGAGCACGCCCGATTCCTTCCCGCCACCAGCTTCGGGCCTCTGTTCACTGCCGAGGCCGCCCCGCAGCCTCACCCCTAATGAATAGCCTCGGCACCCTCTTTCACCCACCAACACTCTCCCTTGACAGCCACCCGCCGCTCTCGAATACTCGTTAGCGCCGAAATGAACGCACCTGACATCACGCAGCTCGACCGTGAGGACATCCTGTCCCGTTCGTCGCGCAGCCGGCAGGCGCTGCTTGACGCGGTCCGCCGACTGCCAGTTGGTGAATTCAATCGCGCGCACGGCAACGAGTGGAGCGCCGCGACCCTGCTGCGGCACGTCGTCTGGGTCGAGTTCTACTGGACGGCGCTCGTACGGGAGCTCCAGCAGCGCGGCCAGCCTACTCTCGACATCGACAAGACGGTCAGCGAAAACCTGGCCCGCGAGGCGTCTCGACAGGCGGGCACGCCGCCGGAGCCGCTGCCGGAACCGCCGCCCTACGCGACAAGGGACGAAGCGCTGCGCGGGCTCGACGACTCCCGGCGCGCCTTCGCCGATGTCGTCGCATCGCTCACGGCCGACGACCTCCAGCGCCGGTTCTCGAATTCTCGCGGCGTCGCGTCGCTGCGCTTCGCTGTCGAGCACGTGATCGAGCACGACTGGGACCACGCGGTGCAGATCGCCGGCCTCCGAGCGTAGGACAAAAAGGACAACCACCATGCCACAGGTCGAAACGCTTCGCGGCCCCGTCGACACCGCTCAGCTCGGCGCCACGCTCATGCACGAGCACGTCTTCGTCCAGTCGGAGGGCGTCGCTCAGAACTTCCCCTCGGTCTGGGACGAGCCGCCCCAGACGAACACCGCCCGCGCGAAGCTACGGGAGCTCGTCGAGACGGGCGTGCAGACGATCGTCGATCTGACTGTGATGGGACTCGGGCGCAACATCCCGCGCCTGCGGCAGGTAGTGGGCGACATTCCGCTCAGCGTCATCGTCGCCAGCGGCCTCTACACGTACAACGAGCTGCCCCACTATTTCCAGAACCGCGACGCCGACGCCATGGCCGACTTGTTCGTCCAAGACATCACCGAGGGCATTCAGGGCACGAGCGTCAAGGCCGCGATCCTGAAGGTGGCGACAGACGAGCCGGGCGTGACGCCGGGCGTCGAGAAGGTGCTCCGCGCCGTCGCGCGCGCCCAGCGCCGCACGGGCGTGCCGATCTCCACGCACACCCACGCCGCGACTCGCCGCGGGCTCGATCAGCAGGCGATCTTTGAAGAGGAAGGCGTTGACCTGAGCCGCGTGATTATCGGCCACAGCGGCGACACCGAGGACATCGAGTACCTGGAGGCGCTCATGAAGCGCGGCTCGTTCATCGGCATGGACCGCTTCGGGCTCGACCAGATCCTGTCGATGGAGAAGCGCGTCGGCGTCGTCGTCCGCCTCTGCGAGCACGGCTACGCCGGCCAGATGGTGCTCGCCCACGACGCGTGCAGCTACATCGACTGGTACCCGATGGAGGCCGTGCGCTCCGTCGTGCCGAACTGGCATTTCGCGCACATCAGCCGCGACGTGCTGCCCGCGCTACGCGCGGCCGGCGTCCAGGAAGAGCAGATCACGCAGATGATGGTGCACAACCCCCGCCGGGTCTTCGAGCACGGAGGAACCTACTAACGCCCCGAGCTAGCTCGCCTGGCGCTGGGCGGCGGCGCGGGCCATGGGGTCGACCGGCGAGCGGCCGCGCTCCTTCTCGCTCTTCCGCTCGCGCTTGGCGGCCTCAAGGTCGTTCTGGGCGCGTTCGAGCAGCGCGTGCGCGGTGGCGCCGTCCTCCGGGAAGCACGTGATCGCCACGCTCACCGTGACGGGCTGCGCTTCCGCGTCGCCGCTCGCGAAGATCGAGACCTGGGCCACGCTGGCGAGGAGCCGCGTCGTCGTGGTGACCGCGGCCGCCCGATTCGTCTCGGGCAGCAGCACGGCGAAGTCGTCGTCCCGAATGCGCGCGACGATCTCCGGCGGTGACACCGTCTCGGCGAGCGTCGTCGCGACGGCGCGCAGGAGACGGTCGCCCATCGACTGCCCGAAGGTCGAGTTGAACTCGCCGAAGTCGTCGAGGTCGAGCAGCACGAGCGAGAGGCCTCGCCCGTAGCGACCGGCGCGCACCATCTCGCTCTCCAGCTCGTGGAGCAGGTAGCGCCGGTTGTGCACCCAGGTCACCGGATCGACATCGCTGAAGCGGAGGGCCTCGTCACGGACGAGCAGGTCTCGCAGGCCGAGCGTCAGGTGCCCGGCGAGCAGCTCCAGCGTCTCGACGTCGATGTCCTCGCGATCAAAGGCGAAGACGACCATACCCAGCGGCTCGCTCTCCACCACCATCGGCACGAAAGCAAGCTTGCGCACGCCCAGCGTCTCATCGGCGGCGCGCCAGCGCTCCTCCTCAACCTGGCCTTGCATCAGCGTCGCGAAGCTCCGGCGGAGCGCCACCTCGCCGTCCTCAAGGATGCGAAACAGGTCGTTGTTCTGGACCAGCGAGAACTCGAGCGCGGTCAGGTCTTCCTGGAAGGCGTCCATCGCGGCCTCCAGGCGCGAGTCGTGGCAACCCTCCAGGGCGGACGCCCGCAGGAGCTGTCGCTTGCGGTCGAGGAGCAGCGGGTAGACGAGGATCGCGCCCGTGACCGTCGGCGCCTGCTCCATGAGCATCGCCATCATCTCCTCGATCGTGGCGGTGCTGTGCAAGAAGAGCGAGAGGATCCCGAGGCCGTGGAGCTGCCGCTCGCGTTCCGTCTCACCCGCCTCGCCGGGCGCGTCCTGTTGCGCGGACATCGGATAGCCCGGGCGACCCTCCGGCGCGTTCTCGCCTTGGTCTCCGTCGTCAGTCGGCTTCTTCCAGCGCAGCCACGGCGTCTTAGCCATCGATCACTCCCTGCTCCTCGCGGGCCTTCATCCGCAGGTACACTTTGCCGTTCTCCTGAGGGATCACCTCGCAGAGGCGGTCCATCGACATGCCGACGTTTTCGCCGAGCAGCTCCAGGTCCAGCTCGCCCTCGGTCCGCACCGAGATCACCGGCACGCCGTTCGCGTAGCTGATCAGCGAGATCTCCTCCACACCGGGCATGGTCAGCAGCGCCCGGTGCAACGGCACGAGATCGACCGAGCCTTCCCGGTCCTCGACCGTCATCAAGTACTGCTTCGGCAACAGGTCGATGCCGCGGCGCCCGAGCGGCTGCGGCCCCTCTTGCGCAGGCTCCGCCGCGCGCTCCATGCGCTCCCGTTCGATCCGGTCCCACAGGCGATCGAACGTCTCGCGCGTGCCCGGCGTCTGGACGGGCGGCGTGGACTGGTCATCGTTTGCGGCGCCTGTCGCCGACGCAAGCTCAACTTGAGGCTCAGGCGCCCGCGCAGGCTCAGGCACCGGCTTGGTGCTCGTCGCGGGCGCTGGCTCGCCGCCGTCGGCGGCGAGGCTGTCGCGCAGCAGCATGACAGCCCGCGTCGCCTGGCGCAGGCTCCACTCCAGCTCCTCCAGCGCTTGCTGCCACGCGGACGGCGCAGCGTTGTCGCCGGAAGCGCCTTCCAGGGACTCCTTGGTCAATCGATCCTCCTGGACCACGCAATTGCTCCTATCTCATGTTCGGCACTTCGGGCAGCGCCATTCACATCTGTCGGATAAGCTGGACGAGCCAGGGAGCTTCGTGTATCATCGCCACGCTGGCCCAGATTCACCCAGGAGGAGCGGCATGACCACCGGCGCCAAGGAGATCTACGAGGTAGGCGAGCTGCCGCCCATCGGCGAAGTGCCGCCTCAAATGTACGCCCAGGTGATCCGTAGGGAGCGATTCGGCGAGCCGAGCAAGGCTTTCGCGCGCGAACGGGTGCCCGTGCCCGAGATCGACCCAGACGAGGCGCTGGTGCTCGTGATGGCGGCAGGCATCAACTACAACAACGTCTGGGCGGCCCTGGGTGTGCCCGTCGATGTCATTCGAGTTCACTCCCAGCTCGGCGACGACTCCGGGTTCCACATCGGCGGCAGCGACGCCTCGGGCATCGTCTACGCGGTCGGCGCCGGCGTGAAGAACGTTAAGGTGGGCGACCATGTCGTGGTGCATTGCGGCGTCTGGAAGGAAGACGACCCGTTCATCAAGGCGGGCGGCGACCCCATCGTCGCGCCGAGCGCCAGGATCTGGGGCTACGAGACCAACTGGGGCAGCTTCGCTCAGTTCACGAAGGTCCAGGCGCATCAGTGCCTGCCGAAGCCGCCGCAGCATACCTGGGAGGCGGCCGCCGCGTTCATGCTCGTCGGCGCGACGGCGTATCGCATGCTCACTCACTGGGCGCCCCACACCGTGCAGCCGGGCGACGTCGTCCTCGTCTGGGGCGGCTCCGGCGGCCTCGGGTCGATGGCGGTCCAGATCGCGAAGGCTCTCGGCGGTACCGCGGTCGCCGTCACGTCGAGCGACGAGAAGGGCGAGTACTGCAAGCGGCTGGGCGCCGCCGGCTACATCAATCGCAAGCAGTTCGATCACTGGGGCATGCCACCCCATTGGACGGACGACGAAGCGTACAACGCCTGGACGCTAAAGGCGCGCGCGTTCGGCAAGGCGCTCTGGGACGTGCTCGGCGAGCGCAAGAACCCGCGCATCGTCTTCGAGCACCCGGGCGAGGACACGATCCCGACCTCGATCTTCGTCTGCGACAACGGCGGCATGGTCGTGATCTGCGCGGGCACCACCGGCTACAACGCTGTCGTGGACCTGCGCTACCTGTGGATGCGCCAGAAGCGCCTCCAGGGCTCGCACTTCGCGAACGACGAGCAGTGCGCCGGAATCAACCAGCTCGTCACCGAGGGCAAGGTCGACCCCGCCCTCTCGCACGTCTACCAGTTCGACGAGGTCGGCCTCTGCCACCAGCAGATGTACGAAGGCAAGCAGCCGGACGGCAACATGGCCGTCCTGGTGAGCGCCCCTCGCGAGGGGCTGACCGACGTGCCGTAGCCCCGTGATCCGGTAGCGGCGACCTTTAGGTCGCCACCAGCGTCACGTCTTGCAAAAGGCGCGTTTCCCGATGGCCAGGCTTCACCCTGGCACACTCGGTCGACCAGTGGAGGCCCTCATGACTGACGTAGATTCGATCCTCGGCGTGAAGGTCGGCGACACCGCCGAAGTCACCAAGACCGTCTCCGAGCAAGACATCGTCGACTTCGCGCGCGTTACCGGCGACGAGCAGCCGCTCCACCTCGACGACGCCCACGCCGCGAAGACGCGCTTCAAGCGCCGTATCGCCCACGGCATGCTCAGCGCCGGACTGATCTCGGCGGCGCTTGGCGTGAAGCTGGCGCCGAACGCCACCGTCATCTACCTGAGCCAGTCGCTGCGCTTCCTGCGCCCGGTCTACCCGGGCGACACCGTCACCGCCAGGGTCGAGGTCACGGCCATCGACCCTGAGAAGCGCTTCGTCACCTGCTCCACGGAGTGCGTGAACCAGGACGGCCAGTCCGTCCTCACCGGCGAGGCCACGGTGCTGTTGGACGCGCTGGGTGGGTGACGATTGGCGATGCTCAGACTGCGATTCGTCGCAGCTTCACTCCTCATTACGGTGCCGCTTGCCACATCTCTCACGGCCCTCCTGCTGGGTATGTCGGTGATCTTGTGGCTTCTGATCGGTCTAGGCTTGGCCTCCTTCAACGCCTTGACGTTGTTTGTGATCTGCAAGCAAGGGCTGACTGAGTACGATTGGTGATTCCGATGGCTCGAGTCGAATGCGGTATACTAGTCTCGCCATGGCCACGAACGGCCCCAGCAACGGCAAGCCCGAGGACCTGCGCTCCGCCCTCGCGGAGTGGGAGGAGAAGACGCTGCAGCCCGCGCTGAAGCGCTCGCCGGAGCGCGACGCCGCTTTCGAGACGAGCGTCGGGCCGGTCGAGCGCCTCTACACCTCGCTAGACATCACCGACACCGACTACCACCGCGACATCGGCTACCCGGGCGAGTACCCCTACACCCGCGGTGTCCAGCCCACGATGTACCGCGGCCGCCTCTGGACGATGCGCCAGTACGCCGGCTACGGCACCGCCGAGGAGAGCAACGAGCGCTTCAAGTTCCTCCTGACGCAGGGCCAGACCGGCCTCTCCGTCGCCTTCGACCTGCCGACGCAGATCGGCTACGACTCCGACGACCCGCTGGCCGAGTCGGAGGTGGGCCAGGTGGGCGTCGCCATCGACTCGCTCCAGGACATGGAGACGATGTTCGAAGGCATCCCGCTCGACCAGGTGAGCACGTCGATGACGATCAACGCCCCGGCGCCCGTGCTGGTGGCGATGTACATCGCCGTCGCCGAGAAGCAGGGCGTGCCCTCCGGCGACGTGATGGGCACCGCCCAGAACGACGTGCTCAAGGAGTACGTCGCGCGCGGCACCTACATCTACCCGCCTCGCCCGTCGCTGCGCCTCGCCGCCGACCTGATCACCTACTGCGCCGGCTCCGCGCCGAAGTTCAACCCGATCAGCGTCAGCGGCTACCACATCCGCGACGCCGGCTCGACCTCCGCGCAGGAGATCGCCTTCGCCTTCGCCAACGCCATCGAGTACATCGAGGCGTGCCAGGCGCGCGGCTTCGGCGTCGACGAGGTCGCGCCGCGCATCTCGTGGATCTTCAACACCCACAACAACTTCTTCGAAGAGGTCGCCAAGTACCGCGCCCTCCGCCGCATGTGGGCGCGCCTGATGCGCGATCGCTTCGCCGCCGAGGACCCGCGCTCGTGGTTGCTGCGCACGCACGTTCAGACGGGCGGCGCGACGCTCACCGCCCAGCAGCCCGAGAACAACATCGTGCGCGCGTCGCTGCAGGCGCTCGCCTCCGTGCTCGGCGGCATCCAGTCGCTCGCGCTCTCCTGCTACGACGAAGCGCTCGCCATCCCGACCGAGGACGCCCAGCGCATCGCCCTCCGCACCCAGCAGGTGATCGCCCACGAGACCGGCGTCACCGACACCGTCGACCCGTTCGCCGGCTCGTACTTCGTGGAGAGCCTGACGAACGAGATCGAGCGCCAGGCGCAGGAGTACCTCGACCGCGTCGAGGACATGGGCGGCGCTGTCGCCGGCATCGAGTCCGGCTACATGCAGCGCGAGATCCAGGAGGCGGCCGTTCGCCAGCAGCAGGAGATCGAGGACGGCCGGCGCGTCGTAGTCGGCGTGAACAAGTTCGTGACCGAGGCGGAGCAGCCCCCCGCCATCTTCCGCGTCGACAGCGAGCGCGCGAAGAAGCAGGTCGAGCGCGTGCGCCGCCTGCGAGCCGGGCGCGACAACGAAGCCGTCAGCGCCAGCCTCGCCCGCCTGAACGAGGCCGCTCGCGGCGACGACAACCTGATGCCGCCGCTCCTCGACGCCGTGAAGTCGTACGCCACGCTGGGCGAGATCTGCGGCGAGCTGCGCACCGTCTTCGGCGAGTACACGCCACCGACGGTGGTCTAGGCGGCGGAAGCCAGCCCTCCACCCATCGTGGCACCGCCCGCCCCCGCTAACACTCCCGCTGACCTCCACTCGCCCGCCCGCGGCCCCGTCTTCGGCAAGCGAGGCGTCGCTGCGAGCGGTCAGCCGCTGGCGACGCTTGCCGGGCTCGACGTGCTGCGCGGCGGCGGCAACGCGATCGATGCCGCGCTCGCCGTCTCGGCCGTGATGGTCGTCACCCAGCCCTACTCGAGCCACCTCGGCGGCGACGCCTTCACGATCATCCGCACCGCTTCCGGCGAGACGGTCGCGCTGAACGCGGGCGGCCGGGCGCCGCTCGCCGCCACACCCGAACGCTTCCCGGACGGGGTGCCGCTGCGCGGCCCGACCGCCGTCGCCGTGCCGGGGCTGGTCGACGCCTGGTGCGCGCTCCAGCAGCGCTTCGCCACCAGGCCGCTCGCCGAGCTGCTCGCGCCCGCGATCGCCCTCGCCCGCGACGGCTTCCCGACCTCGCAGAGCCTCGGCCGCGTCGCGCGCGGATCGCAAGACGAGCTCACCGCCGACCCCGGCTGCAACGAGGTCTTCTTCGGCGAGGGCGTGGCCCGTGCGGGCAAAATCCTTCGCCAGCCCGACCTCGCGCGCACGCTCGAAGCGATCGCGTCGGACGGCCGCAACGGCTTCTACGGCGGCGCGGTAGGCAAGCGCATCACCGCGTACATGGAGGAACATGGTGGTCTGCTCTCGGACGAGGACCTGGCCCGCGATCAGGCCGTCTGGGGCGAGCCGCTTCGCGTCGACTACCGCGGCTGCACGGTGTACGAGCAGCCGCTGCCCTCGCAGGGGTTCCTCGCGCTCGAGGCGCTTAACATCGTCGAGGGCTTCGACCTCGCGAATGCGCCGGCGACATCCGCCGACGCCGTCCACCCCTGCGCCGAGGCGATGCGCCTCGCCTTCGCCGACCGCGACGCCCATGTGGGCGATCCGGACGCCGTCGAGGTGCCGATCGAGCGCCTCCTGTCGAAGGAGCACGCTGCGGAGCTGCGCCAGCGCATCACAAACGGCGCGGAGGCGCCGACCACGTCGGCGCTGCGCGGCGGCGACACGACTTCGTTCGCCGTCGCGGACGAGCAGGGCAACCTGGTGAGCTTCATCCAGAGCATCTTCCACCCGTGGGGCAGCGCCGTCCTCGTGCCGGGCACCGGCGTCCTGCTGAACAATCGCATGCTCGGCTTCTCGCTTGACGCGGCCAGCCCGAACGCGCTCCGGCCCGGCATGCGCACCGTCCACACGCTGAATACCTGGCTCCTCGATGGACCCGACGGCGTCGTCTACGCCGGCGGCACGCCGGGCGCCGATTTCCAGGTGCAGACGAACCTCCAAGTGATCACGAACCTCGTCGACCGCCGCCTCGACCCGCAGAGCGCCATCGACGCGCCGAAGTGGGTGCTCACGGCCCGCGGCGACCTCGCGCCGAAGTGGGTGCTCACGGCCCGCGGCGACCTCGCGCTCGAAGGGCGCTTCCCGCAGGAGACGCTCGACGAGCTGTCGAAGCGCGGCCACCGCGTGAAGCCGGGCGCGGCCTGGGAGACGACCTTCTCCCGCAGCCAGCTCGTCGCCCGGCGAGCGGACGGCACGCTCCTCGCCGCTTCCGACCTTCGCGGCGAGGGCTCGGCACTCGGCTGGAGCTAGAAAACCTAGTTCCCTGTGCATCTCTCGGATGCTAGACTCAGGGGCGTTTGCCCTCGAAGGGCGCACGCCTCAACACACCTACTGACAGACGGAGGAGCGGCACATGAACAAGCTAGACGGGCAGGTGGCGATCGTGACGGGCGCCTCGCGCGGCATCGGCCGGGCGGTGGCGAAGGAGCTGGCGGACTGGGGCGCCGCCGTGGTCGTCAACTACTTCCAGAGCCAGGAGCCGGCGGAGGAGCTGGTCGGCGAGATCGTGAGTAGCGGGGGCAGGGCGATCGCCGTGCGGGCAGGCGTAGGCCACCCCGATGACGTGCAGGCGATGGTGGAGAAGGCGCTCGCTGAGTTCGGCCAGATCGACATCCTGGTGAACAACGCCGGCGTCAACCGCGACCGCACTCTGCGGCGCATGTCCGTCGAGGAGTGGCAGGAGGTGATCAACACCGACCTGAGCAGCGCGTTTTACTGCACCAGCGCCGTCCTTCCGCACATGATCGAGCGCACCTACGGACGGATCATCAACATGTCCAGCATCATCGGCCAGATGGGCAACGTCGGTCAGGCGAACTACGCCGCGGCCAAGGCGGGCCTGATCGCCTTCACGAAGTCGGCGGCCCAGGAGGTGGCGCGATACAACATCACGGTCAACGCCATGTGCCCCGGCTTCGTCGAGACCGACATGGTGATCGCCCTCACCGATGAGGTGAAGGAAGCGCTGCTCAGCCGGGTGCCGCTGGGCCGCTTCGGCAAGCCGGAGGAGGTCGCCGCGTTCTGTCGCTTCCTCTGCACGGAGGGCGACTGGATAACCGGCCAACAGCTCAACCCCAACGGCGGCATGTACATGTAGCGGCCTCCGGGCCGGCAACGCCAGGGAGGTGAGATCGTGGCAGAAGTAAGCATCCCATCGGGGCCGCAGCAGCTGACTCCCGAGTGGCTCACGCAGGCCCTCCGTTCGGGCGGCGCGATCAAGAACGCTTCGGTCACATCACTCGACACGACGGTCATCGGCGAGGGCGCCGGCTTCCTCGGACAGCTCGCGCTGGTCCGGCTTCACTACAATCAGGCAGAGGAGGGGGCGCCCCAATCACTCATCGCGAAGCTGCCCGCCGCAGCCCAGGAGAACAAAGAGATCGCGCAGTTCTTCCGCTTCTACGAGCGGGAGGTGCGATTCTACGACGAGATCGCGGCGAACGTCGAGCTGCGAACGCCTCGCCTCTACTTCAGCCACTTCGACGCCGGTTCGGGCGACTTCTGCCTGCTGATCGAGGACCTTGCGCCGGCGTGCGTGGGCGATCAGCTCACCGGCTGCTCGGGCCAGCACGTCGAGCTCGCCATTCGTGAGCTGGCGAAGTTCCACGCGGCGTGGTGGGAGCATCCGCGCCTGGCGGAACTCGACTGGCTGCCCTCGATACACGACGAGTGGTACGTGGAGGCCGTCCAGGGCGGTTACTTGCAGGCCTGGGGGCCCTTCATCGACTACTTCGGAGATCGCCTCCTCCCGGCGATGCGCGACCTTGGCGAGCGCTACGGGCAGCGGATCCCGCAGCTCATGAACTACTTCGGCACGGCCCCGTGCACGATCATCCACGGCGACTATCGCCTGGACAACCTCTTTTTCGACGCGGCGAAGGGCGGAACGTCGTTCGCCGTCATCGACTGGCAGATCTCGGCACGAGCGCGCGGCGTCTTCGATGTCGCGTACTTCCTGGCGGGCACGCTCCCGTCCGACGAGCGCAAGGTCGGCGAGCGCGACCTCGTGCGCATGTACCACGATCTCCTGGAAGAGGGCGGCGTGAGCGGCTACAGCTTCGACCAGTGCTGGGAGGACTACCGCCGCTCGCTGCTCTTCCTGCTGAACTACGCCGTCATCGGCATCGGCTCGCTCGACTTGGCGAACGAGCGCGGCGTCGAGCTGTTCGAGATGATCGCGCAGCGCACGCTCACGGCAATCGACGAACTCAACGCCGGCGAGCTGCTGCCGTAGTAGCGGCACCGCTCTAACCGTAGCCCGGGCCTTCAGCCCGGCTGGCAATCGCGAGGCGTCGCTACGGCCTGCCCGTAGCCCCCTTCGTCTCGCTGACGGTATAATCGTTCCGCACCACGCCGGAAAGGGGCCCTATGCCGCGGACGCCCAGCAGCATCGTCGTCCTCCTGTTCACGGATCTCGTGGGCTCCACCGAGCTGCTCGAGGCGCTCGGTGAAGACGCCGGTGAACAGCTTCGACGTACCCACTTCAGCATGCTTCGGGACGTGGTGAATGCCCGCGGCGGACAGGAGGTGAAGAGCCTCGGTGACGGCCTGATGGTCGTCTTCACCAGCGCCGTCGATGCGCTCGGCTGCGCCGTCGCGATGCAGCAGGCGGTGCAGGGCCACGATCAGCTCCGCTCGCGCGTGCGTGTCGGCCTGCACGTGGGCGAGCCCATCCAGGACGAAGATGACTACTTCGGCATGCCCGTGGTGACCGCCACGCGGCTGTGCAGCAGCGCCCAGGGCGGCCAGATCCTCGCGTCGGACCTCGTGCGACGTCTAGTCGGCTCACGCGGGCAGTACACCTTCCGGGACCTGGGTGCGCTCCAGCTCAAGGGCATCGCCGAGCCGCTTGCTGCCTGCGAGGTCGCGTGGGAACCCGAGGTAGCCGCGCCGCCGTCAAGGCCGACCGCTGTGCGCGCCTTTCGCACCATCCTCTTCACGGACATCCACGCTTCGGGGGTGCTGTTTCAGCAAATTGGCGACGACCGGGCCTGGCTTATCAAGCAAACGTGGGCGCGCATGACGCGGGAGGCCGTCGAGGCGCATGACGGTATAATCGTGAAGGAGCTTGGCGACGGCGCCCTGGCGTCGTTCTTATCCGCGACGAAAGCGGTGGAGTGCGCAGTCAGCATTCAAGGAGGGTTCGCGGCCCAAAAGGAAGCCGAGGAAACTCAGACGCAGGTGAAGATTGGGCTGAACGCCGGCGAGCCAATCGTCTCCGATGACGACATCTTCGGCTCGGCGGTCTACCTGGCGAAACGAATCTGCGACGAGGCACAGCCCGGCCAGATCTTGGTTTCCGAGGCCGTACGTCAGATCGTGGCAGGCAAGGAGTTCCTCTTCGCCGACCAAGGCGAGACCGCCCTGCGCGGCTTCGAGGACCCAGTGCACCTGTACGAAGTGCGCTGGCGCGACTAGAGCTAGTCCGGGAAGCTTGCCACACGCTCAACACAGGAGGTTCACAGCATGGCCATCACGCTAATTACAGGCACGAGCACCGGCATCGGCCTCGCGACGGCGCTTCACTTCGCCCGCAAGGGCCACGACGTCTACGCGACGATGCGCAACCCGGCCAGCGGGTCCGGCGCCCTGAAGGATGCGGCGCAGGCGGAAGGCCTGACCATCAATGTCTCACAACTCGATGTAGACGATCCTGCCTCCATCGATCGCGCCGTCCGCGACGTGCTGGCTGACGCCGGGCGCATCGACGTGCTGGTGAACAACGCCGGCATCGGCGACCTGGGCGTCGTCGAGAAGACGAACGACGACATCGCGAAGGCGATCTTCGAGACGAACTTCTTCGGGCCGCTGCGCCTGATCCGCGCCGTCCTCCCCGGCATGCGCGAGCGGCAGAGCGGCGCGATCGTCAACGTCAGCTCCGTCGCCGGGCAGATCTCGGGCGCGGGCATGAGCCTCTACAGCGCGACCAAGCATGCGATCGAGGCGCTCAGCCTGTCCCTCGCCGTCGAGGTCACCCAGTTCGGCATCCGCGTCGCCGTCATCGAGCCCGGCTTCATCGCCACGCCGATCATCGGCAAAGCTGTCGCCGTCATCCCCACGGACGACGATTCGCCGTACGCGGACCTCGAGCGCCGTCTCCTCACGCTCTACTCGCAGGCGATGCAGATCGGCGCCGACCCGAGCATCGTCGCGGAGGTGATCGAGCACGCCGCCACGACGAGCGAGCCGAAGTTCCGCTACCCGGTGGGGGTCGACGCGACCGCGTTCATCGAAGGGCGGCGCCGGATGACAGACGAAGAGTTCATCGCCGACCTCGGCGGCAGGATGACCGACGGAGAGTACTGGGCGAAGTTCGCTCACCGCTTCCCCATGCCCGCCGAGGAGCCGGCTGCCCCGTAAGCAGGCCGCGCCGCTCCAACCTATGCAAAGCTCGGCGCAACCTTCCTCGGTCGCGCATCTCGAACGACCGTCCGGGCGGGCCCCTCGCTATAATGATGGCGGCATTCGTGACAAGGAGCACAACCATGCAGTACCGCAACCTCGGCGACACCGGCATCAGCGTCTCGGCGGTCGGCTTCGGCGTCTGGACGGTGAGCACCGGCTGGTGGGGCATCAAGGACGATGACTACGCCGTCGATCTGCTGCGCAAGGCTCACGCCGCCGGCGTCACCTTCTTCGACACCGCCGACACCTACGGCAACGGCAAGGGCGAGACGATCGTCGCGCGCGCGCTGAAGGACGTCCGCGACGAGATCGTCATCGCGACGAAGTTCGGCTACGACTTCTACAACCACGCGGACGAGCGGCGAGGACAGCAGGAGCTGCCGCAGGACTTCTCGCCCAAGTTCGTTCGCTTCGCCGTCGAGCAGAGCCTGCAGCGGCTGGAGACGGACCGCATCGACCTCTACCAGGTCCACAACCCGCGCATGACGGCCGTCGAGAACGATGAGCTGTTCGCCACGCTCGAAGACCTGAAGAGCGAGGGCAAGATCCGCGCCTACGGAGCCGCGCTCGGCCCGGCCATCGGCTGGGAGGAAGAGGGCCTCGCTTCGATGCGCACGCGCGAGATCGACGGCCTCCAGATCATCTACAACATGCTGGAGCAGGACCCGGGCCGCGCCTTCTTCCCGGACGCCCGCGAGCGCAACGTCGGCGTCCTCGTTCGCGTGCCGCACTCGTCCGGGATGCTGGAAGGCAAGTACACGAAGGACACGACGTTTCCGGAGAGCGACCACCGCAGCCACCGCCCGCGCGAGTGGCTGGTCGAGGGTCTGCAGAAGATCGAGCAGCTCGCGTTCCTCACCGAAGCCACGGGCCGCACGCTGGGGCAGGCGGCGATCCAGTTCATCCTCAACGAGCCAAGCATCGCCTCCGTGCTCCCGAACATCTACGACGAGGAGCAGCTCGCCGAGTTCGCCGCGGCGTCCGACACGGCCGGGCTGACGCAGGACGAGCTCGACCGTATCGCCGACCTCTACGAACACGGCTTCTACCTCGACCGCGGCGAGCCGGTCGCGAGCGAGGCGTAACCCATGACCCGCGCCGCTGCCTTCTTCCCACGACCGGCGCTCGTAGGGGCGACCATCTGGTCGCCCTGGGCGACGAAGTCGCCCCAACGAATCGCCAGACCCACCGGGCGCGCCTTGCTGGGAGGAACGCGGCCATGACCTCATCTCCTGGGCCCGGCGACGCATCGGCCCAGCCCACCCGTCGCCAGTACGTGAAGTTCACGTTCTTCAAGGTCGACCCGTCGTGGCGCCGCCTGCGCCCCGACGAGCGCGAGCAGGCGAAACAGGACCTCTGTCGCGCGGTCGAGTCGTACGGCGACCGCCTGCTCATCCGCAGCTACAGCCTGATCGGCCTGCGCGGCGACGCCGACATCCTCCTCTGGCAGGTCGGCGACGGGCTCGACGAGATCCAGGAGCTGACGACCGCTGTCTTCGGCAGCGCGATGGGCCCGTACCTGAGCACCAGCCACGCCTACCTCGCCATGACGCGTCGCTCGATCTACGTCACGCCGAAGCTCGAGCACGAGCTGGGCGAGGGCGACCGTTCCGTCATCCGCCCTAGCGACGCGAAGTACTTCTTCGTCTACCCGTTCGTGAAGACGCGCGCCTGGTACAAGCTCACGAAGTCCGCGCGGCAGGGCATGATGGACGAGCACATCGCCATCGGGCGGAAGTATCCGTCGGTCAAGCTGAACACCACGTACTCCTACGGCCTCGACGACCAGGAGTTCATGCTCTCGTTCGAGACGGACGAGCCGTCCGACTTCCTCGACCTCGTGATGGAGCTGCGCGAGACCGAAGCGAGCGGCTACACGCTGCGCGACACGCCGATCTTCAGTTGCATCGCGATGCCGCTGCGGCAGGCGCTCGACAGCCTGGGCGCGCCGGGCGACGCCGTCGCCGCGCCTGTGGCGCAAGACGGTGCAAGCGCCGGCGACGGCTGGGCGCGCGTCGCATCGCTGGCAGAGCTGCCTTACGGCGGCAGCAAGGTCGTCTACGCGGGCGGCGAGCAGGTCGCGCTCTTCAACATTTCCGGGCGGCTCTACGCTGTCGCGAACCGCTGTCCGCACGCGAACGGCCCCCTCGCGGACGGCGAGGTCGACGGCACGACCGTCACCTGCCCCTGGCACGCCTCGCGCTTCGATCTCGAAACCGGCGCCGTGCTGGCCGGGCCCGCCGTCAAGCCGGTGGCGACGTACCAGGTGGAGGTGCGCGATGGCAAGGTCTACCTCTCGCCGGGCGGCGCCCTCGTCACGACGGCGAGATCGCCATCGCCTGCGCCGCCCACCTCGTAGGGGCGTTCCACCGAAAGCCCCTACCCCCAGGTCCCAAACGTTGCCGTCGCAAACAGCACCGCAAATTCCCGGCACCACACCACCGCGCTCTTGAACTGCGAGACGTCCGTGCCCGCGGGCACCTCGTAGTTGAACGCGCCGTCGGTCGCCTTCAGCTCGCCCAGGTTGATCGCGCCCTCTGCGTATCCACCACCGTCCGGCGAGAGGTAGACGAAAAGGTCCGGCCCGTTCCGCACCGAGAACTCCTCGAACCGGAGCGTGTAACGCCCGGGCTCCGTCTCGATGAGCAGCGCCGCGCCGCGCCCGAAGTGGAAGTCGTCCGCCCCGACGAACTCGCCCTGCTGCACCACCCGCGGCTCGAAGGCCGGCGCCGCCGCCGGCCCACTGGCGACGGTCGGCACTGCCGCCGCCTCCGCCTCATCCCCTTCGGGCGTCGCACCCTCGGCCTGCGCGTCGGGCGCCGGCGCTAGGGGACTCGCCTCCTCCAAGTGCGTGCGCTCCCACAGCGGCGATAGTGCATACCACCCCGCCGGCGCGACGACCGCCACCAGCGGGACTGCGACGAGCGCCGTCGCGAGCCAGTGGCGGGCGAACGTTCGGTGCCAGCCCTGACGATAAGCGAACGCAACGAACGCCGCAATCACGATCAGCACGGCGATGGTAATCGGCCAGCGGTACGGATAGAGGTCGGACGCGAAGCGTTCCAGGTCGCCGAAGATCGACATGACACCCTCCAGATGAAGCTCTCCGATCGAGCTTAGCAGGGAGACCTTACGAAAGAATTACGAGGATGGCGGAACCCAGAGCATGTCGCGGGCACGCGCGTTCGGCGACCCGTAATCGTTTGGTAAGGCTTGTCATAGCCGGGTCATATCGCGGCTCTAGCCTGTCCCTCAGTGTCAGGGGAGCCGCGAAAGGAGGGACCCGCCACAGCCAGACCAGATCGTATTCACCACATCATTCGCATCCCAAAAGAGGAGGAACAGGCCTTATGAAGAAGCTGCTCTTCAGCGCAGGTCTGGCGCTTCTGGTGATCGCGCTCTCAAGCGCGGCCGCCCAAGCGACGGGCAATCCGCACCTGCGCACCTACCAGATCACACTTGAGAACCTCACCGGCGGCCAGCCGTTCTCCCCGCCGGTCGCGGCGACGCACCGCCACGGCATCGAAGTCTTCGATGTGGGCAGCAGGGCGTCGCCCGAGCTGGAGCTCATCGCCGAGGACGGCAACGAGGTGCCGATGTTCGAGCGGCTGATGATGTCCAAGAAGGTGACGGAGGCGCTTGACATCGGTCGCCCGCTGACGCCGCATGGCACCACGGTCGGCGACTTCACGGACTCGGTCACATTCCAGATCGAGGCCCGGCCGGGCGACCGCTTCTCCCTCGCGACGATGCTCATCTGCACGAACGACGGCATCACCGGCCTGGACGGCATTCATCTGCCGCACCACGGAGAGCGCGTCTTCTACCTTGGCGGCTATGACGCGGGAACCGAGGACAACACGGAGGCGAGTCAGGACATCGTCGACCCGTGCAGCGCGCTCGGGCCCGCCCCGTTGGACGGCGACCCCGACGGCAACGAGGACAGCGCGGTCGACACGCACCCCCAGCGGCGCGTCCGCCATCACCCCGGCATCGCGGGTCTTGACGATCTCGATCCCGAACTGCACGGCTGGAAGGGCCCCGTCGCTCGCGTGACGATCGAGCGAGTGGACTGACCAGCCCGCCGGCGGACGCAGCCAGGAAGGGCCGGGCCGGATTCGCGCCCGGTCCTTCCCCTTCCCCAGGTGAGTCAGGATGCCGCCGCCGGCAGTCGCACCGTGAACGTCGCGCCGCGACCAGGCGCCGAGCTCGCCTCCACCGCGCCGCCGTGCGCCTCGACGATGCCCTTGACGATCGCGAGGCCCAACCCCGCGCCGTCCGCGCCGTTCGTCGACCGCCTGCGCGACCGCTCCGCTCGGTAGAAGCGCTCCCATATCCGCGGCAGGTCGCTTCCGTCGATGCCCTCCCCGCTGTCGGAGACGCGCAGTCCCGCGAAGCCGTTCTCCGCGAACAGCCCGATCTCCACCTGCCCGCCTTCGGGCGTGTGCTCGAGGGCGTTTCGGACCAGGTTGCCAATCGCACGCTCCATGCGCGCGCCATCTACCGTGACCGCGGACGGCTCGCCGCTGGGCTCGAGGCGCAGCTTCACGCCCTGACGGTGCGCCTGCGCCTGCATCGCGTCCACTACCTCCGCAGCCACCTCTTGCAGCGCGACGGGGCGCCGCTCCAGCCGCAACGCCCCCGCATCGAGCTGGGCGAGCTCGAACAGGTCGTCAATCATGCGGCTGAGGCGCTCAATCTCGCGTCGGATGGTGCCGTAGTAGCGATCTATCTCGGCCTCGTCCTGGACGACGCGATCGTCCAGGGCTTCGACCATGGCGCGCACACTGGCGAGCGGCGTCCGCAGGTCGTGCGAGATCGCGGCGGTGAGCTCCCGCCGCTCGCGGTCGAGCGCGCGGCGCTGCTCCTCGGCACCCGCAAGCCTATCAGCCAGGTCGTTCACGTCGTTGGCGAGCTGCGAGACCTCATCGCCGCCCGAGATCTCGACGCGCGCCTGGTAATCGCCGCCTGCCAGCGCCCGGATGCCGCGAGCGACCTGCTCGATCCGCCCGGCTACGGTCGACGCTGCCCAGAGGCTGAAGAACAGGGTGACGATCGCGCTGAAGCCGATCAACGCCACGAGCAGCTTGAGATCGTGGGATGTCGACACGAACATGAGCTGCGCGACGATGAAGACGTTGAGCAGCGCGACGCCGCTGCCGACGGCGGCGCTCAGGAACGCCTTCGTCTGGATCGAGATGCCCACCGCGCGGTCGGCGACGGTCAGCGCGGCCCAACCGGCGGCCATCGTCGCGGCGCCCGAGAGCGTCAGATAGGCCGTCATCGCCCGCATATCGCTCGATGGTGGCGCCATCAAGAGCTGCGTCAGCAGTAGGCCCGCGCCGATGGCGAGCGTCAGCGCCAGCACCGCGCCGAGCCAGGGCGGCGCGAGGCGCAATGGCGCGCGGGCGGCGTTCGCGCTACGGCTCAAACTTGTACCCCACTCCCCAGACCGTCTTCAGGTGCTTCGGCCGCGAGGGGTCGGCCTCGACCTTGGCGCGCAGGCGGCGCATGTGCACCGTCACGGTGCTGGCGTCGCCGGCGAACTCGTAGTCCCAGACGGCGTCCATGACCTGCTCACGCGTGAACACCTGGCCCGGATGCTTCGCCAGGTGAAAGAGCAAGTCGAACTCGCGGGCCGTGAGCTTGATCGCGCCGCGCCGGTCCTCCACAGCGCGCGTCCGGCCGTTGATGCGCAGCTCCCCGAACCGGAGCGCTTCGCCGTCGACCTGCGCGGCGCGGCCGGAGCGCCGGAGGACGGCCTTCACGCGCGCCGCCAGCTCCCGCGGGCTGAACGGCTTCGTCACGTAGTCGTCGGCGCCCAGCTCCAGCCCGACGAGCTTGTCGAGCTCCTCGCCGCGCGCCGTGAGCATGATCACGGGCGTCTGCCCCTGCGCGCGCACCTGACGGCAGACCTCCATGCCATCGACGCCCGGCAGCATCAGGTCCAGCACGATCAGGTCCGGCTGGAAGCGCTCGTAGTCATCGAGGGCGGCGCGCCCATCGTGAGCGACGCGCACAGCGTAGCCGTCACGGCGCAGATAGCGCTCGACCACCTCCGCCACCATCGGTTCGTCCTCCACGACCAGAACACGCTGCTCGGCCATCGCTTCGCTTCTCATTTTACTCCTGCCAGGCAACTCTCCTTCTCAGGCTAACGGATAGACCTTACGAATCCATTACAGCCCTTGCCTTCGGCCAGGCCGCTCCGCCACCGCCTCGACCCGGGCGCTGTTCAGACATTCGTAAGAAACGTCACCGCCAGGTCAGACCTGCCCGTTACGCTCTGCCCCACACGTCCGCAAAATCGAGAGGAGGTCTCATGAAACGACTCGTCACCCTGCTTGCGCTGGTCGCAGCGCTACTCGTCGCCGCACCGGTGCTGCTCGGCCCGACTGTTGGAGCGCAGGCCGAGCAGAAGGCGCTGGTCTCCGGCTGGTTCCGCGACCGTGAGGTCAAGTACTACGACTTCGGTATGAACACGGCGCTCGCTGGCACCGGCGTCGCTGTCGCGCCCATCTACGTCTTCATCCACGGCATGAACGCCGACGGCACGCCCGACATGGTCGAGGGCCAGCACAACATCGTCGACGTCAGGCCCGGCGACACCGGCTACAGCGATCTCTGGCAGGTCAGTTTCGTGACCGTGCCCGACGACTACGAGCCCGACTCGATCACCTCGGAGGAGGAGATCGACACCTCCGGTTTCGATGTCGAGGCGACCGACACCTTCGTCAACTGCCCTATCGTGCCTGAGGGCACCACGCTGGAGGGCGGCGAACCGCTGGTGCAGGGCTGGTACAAGGACGAGCAGGTCTTCTACCCGGACTTCGGCCCGAACCCGGCGACAACAGCGCCCATCTGGGTGCTCATCCACGGCATGAACGCCGACGGCACGCCCGACGTGGTCGAGGGTCAGCATAACATCATCGATACCGTCCCGGGACAGGCCGATTACACGGCATTCTGGCGCGTCAACATGGTCACCGTGCCTGCCGACTACGGGCCGGACTCGATCCGCTCGGCGGAGGACGTGCTGGCGGCCGGCTTCGAAGTCACGCAGACCGACATGGTCGTGAACTGCCCCGTGACCGACGTCGCCGGCGTCGAGGTCGTCGCGATGCCCTCGACGGGCGGCACGTTCCCGGACGACGGCGGCTCATCGACGCCGTACTATGTCGCTGGCGCGTTCGCGGCGTTCGGGCTGCTCGCCGGCGGCGCAGGGCTCGCGTTCGCCCGACGCAGGCGCTAGCTACAGCAGTCACAACTGTAGTAGGGGGCGCTCGATCAGAGCGTCCCCTACGCCTTCGCCTTCACCAGGTCCCGCGCCGCGCTCTCGACCGGCGTGCGGTCGAAGAACGACGGGTTCATGCTCAGGTGGAGGCCGGCCGGGTTCGTGAAGACGAAGTCGCGGTAGTCGGCGTCGCTGAGCAGGCCCTTGTCGACGAGCTGGTGGCTTTCGAGCAGCACCTCCGACAGGTGCGGCACGTCCCAGTGGCCGATGTCGGAGCTGAAGAACGGCTGCAGTCGCACGCCCAGCGGGTTGCCCTTCGCGTCCAGGGCGCGGTAGACGCTCATGTCGTCGGCCTCGCAGCCGAAGTAGAACTGCCGGCCGAACATGTCGACGAAGTCCTCCTCGCGGTCGATCAGGCTCGACGCGAACTCGTCGTACTGCGCGTAGTCGCGCGGCCCGGTGCTGGGCGCCGCTCCGTTGCCGCGCTGCTCGCCTTCGACGTGAAAGGCCTCCGGCGCGTACTGGGCAAAGAGCTCGCCCAGCAGCGCCGTATCGAGCTTGCGCGGATCGTAGTTCTGGATGCCCTCGGCGTTGCGCTTCTCCCAGTGCTCCTCGAGTCCGTGGAGCAGGTCGCTCCCCCAGCCGGCGCCGCCTTCGAGGAAGCCGAACTGCAGGTCGGGGAAGCGCTTCGGCACGCCGCCCATGACGAGCGAGAGGCAGAGCTCGATCTGCTGGTAGGCGTGGCCCATGATGTGGTTGTACATGTAGCTCGACGGCGAGCGGCGCGCCTGCGGCATGTAGTGCAGCGCCGGCGCACCGTGCGACGTGACCGCGATCTTGTGCGAGCGGAACGCCTCCCAGACCGGGCTGTAGTCGTGGGCGCTCTCGTAGCCGTAGCAGTCGAAGTGAGCGGCGAGCGGGTACGCGCCCGGCGCCTCGCGTTCGAGCGCCGCGATCGGCCGGCCGACGCCCGCCGGGATCACGCACACCTTCACGCCGAGCTTCGTCACGTAGTCCAGCTCGTCCAGCGCCTCCTCCGGCGTGTGCATCGGGATCATCGCCACCGATGTCATCCGGTCCTGGTAGGGCGCCGTAATCTCCCAGTTCATCGTGTTGAGCGCGCGCAGCGACATGCGTTCCTCCTCGGCGGGTCAGACTTCAGCCTGACGCACCCCGATAGATACGCCGTAGGGCGCATCGTGTCAAGGGGCTCGCTCCGTCGAAGGCTCGGTAGCGGCGACCTTCAGGTCGCCATCAGCAGCGCCCCCTTCACAGCGCCGCCCACCCGGGCAGCCTCGCCCTCTTCCGTCCGCGGGTCAGGCTTGAGCCTGACGAAAAACCGCAGCCCACCCGGCCGCGCGATTCGTGTCATTACGATTTGCAAAAACGCCCTCTCGCGCCGATCACGCCGGTTTGCCTCTCCGGCGCCGAATCTGGCGGGCCGGCCCCCTCGCGTGGCACGCCCACGCCGAGCTATCGAGGAAGAGGATAAGGGTGGCGGAAGATTGCGCGAAGGGGGCGGTGGCACGGGGGCCCCGGGACGCGCGGGCATCGACCCGCTCCGGCGACTCTAGCTGTAGCACAAATGTGTTGACTTAGGAGGAATGTCGTGCTCTAATGTTTAGTGAACGGGTCGCGCGGAGCCAGGCCGTATCACCCACCTTTCATCGAGAATATATGTGCTGCGCTTGTGGAGGTCAAGAGGTCGTCACCATGGATACATGCGCCGGGGCCTCCCCTTCTGGCCTTCCTACCTCCGCCTCCGCCCTCCGTGCCACCCACCCCTTCGCGCTCCCCGCCGCAGCCCTTACCCTACGCTCGACAAGAAATCGTGGACGTGCAGCGCCCGGACGCAGGCCCGGCTACCTGGCGTACACTTATCGAGGCCGAGGAAGACTTAGTGACGGCCGCCTAGCGCGGAGCGTTCAGTCGCGGGTCACGGCTATCGAGGACGGCCAGCCGCGAGCTGGCTTGCACGCGGGTCGGGAAGACGATCAAGTTGTCTCCGAGACCGGTAGCGGATGGGACGAGGATACCCTCCGCGTCGCGATCGATCGCCGCTGCCGCCAGGGCCTGCGTCGGCTCGAAGTCATAGTCGCGGCTGAGGACGCCGGCGGCCAGCCCGAGTGCCGTCTCATCGTGGCAGTCGAGCACCGCCTCCAGTTCGACCTCCAGCTCGCTCAGCCGGAAGTCATTGAGCTTGCCGAGGAGCTCCACCGTGACGTGGCGAACGACCTCCCCCAGTGCGGTCTCTGGCCGCAAGGCGAGATAGAGAGCGGGCCACGTCTGGTGTGTGGAAAACTGGTCCGACCCCCGGTTGTAGCGACCCGAGACGAGCAGCGAGCCGGACGAATCGAGAGCCTCATACCTGCGCCGATGAAATCGCCATGCTCGGCCCTTCCAGCGCCCCGGACCAAGTCCAGCGATCGCCGCGCTCGCGTCCCAGCCGGTCGGCCTGGCCACTCGATGGTGGCCTACACGAACACGCCGGAGTCGAGGGCTTCCAGCGCGGCTTCCACTCGGTCCACCCTGCCAACGCGGACCGCCTCTGCCGGGGTCATGCCACCCAGGTAACGGCTCTCGCTGTGGAACCAGCGGCGGACCGGGTCGCGGCCCCGGAAGGTCGCGCGGGCTCGCTCCTGCAGGCGCAGTAGCTCTGCCAGCCGCTGACGCGCCAGCTGCTGGGGATAGGCTGCCCCCGCCCTCCAGCGCTGAAGGGACCTGCGATTGCTGTCCAGCGCCTGCGCCAGGTCGTCCTCCGACATGCCCAACGACTTCTCCAGCGTGTCGAGCGCCTGGCGAGGAGTCACTTCAAGCGTCGGTGCCAATGCGCTCATCATTTCTCATGCTAGCCGTTCGACCCGCGTTTTGTCAACCAAAGTTCGCCTCCTTATGTTCGGCGGACAACGAGTCCGAAGGGCGCAGGTCAGACTGCTCGACAAGAAAGCGTTGGCAAGGGCCCGCTGCCGCTTTCGCATTCCGCGGCCAAGCCCGCCGCCGCGCACATCCGCGCTCTCCCGCCGGGGCCTTACCCTAACGACGACAACCCGGCGCGGGCATGCGGCGCTCAACACCCACCCGCCAGATTCGCGCTCCGGAGGAGATTCGAGGGCCTCGCCCGAAAAAGGCGATTTTGCAAAACGTACTGCCACGTTTCGCGCGGTCTCCGCCCGCGGCAGAGCAGCGCAAGGCGCTTCGTACCCTCTCCTTTTGGGAGAGGGTCGGCCGGAGGCCGGGGTGAGGGACTGCCACGTTTCGCGCGGGCCGAGCGGGCTGCGGTTCCCGTCAGGCTAAAGCCTGACCCGCGGAATGATAGGGCTCTGGCGCCGGCTAGGGCAGTGGGGTGGGGTCGAACTTCGAGCCTCCAGCCTGGGGCCGCGTGCTATCCTGGCCCCATACACACAACCGGAGGTGGTTCGTGACGACTGATCTGGAAACTACGATGACCTCGCCCGTGCCCCAGGAACCCCCCGACACCGGCGACCACGCCAAGGTCGCCCTGGTCATCGCCGCGCACCCGGACGACGCCGATTTCGGCGCGGCGGGCACGGCGCACCTGTGGTCGAAGCAGGGCTGGGAGTTCTACTACCTCGTCTGCACCGACGGCTCGAAGGGGACCGAGGACCCTTCGCTGACGCCGGACCGCCTGGTGCCCATGCGCCAAAAGGAGCAGCGCGCCGCCGCCGAGACGCTGGGCGTGAAGGACGTCTTCTTCCTCGAAGGCCAGGTCGACGGCGAGCTGACGTACACGCGCAAGCTCCTCGGCGACGTGGTGCGGGTGATCCGCCAGCTCAAGCCCTACGCCGTCTTCACGCACGAACCGTCGGAGGTCGTCATCCGGAACTCCTTCGTCAACCACTCCGACCACCGCACGACGGGCCTCGTCTCGATCGATGCGGTGTACCCCTCCGCGCGCGACCGCCTCAACTTCCCGGAGCACCTGGACGAAGGGCTGGAGCCGCACAAGGTGAAGGAGATCTTCATCTGGGGCTCGGAGAAGGCCGAGTTCGTCGTCGACATCAGCGAAGCGGTCGAGACGAAGATCCAGGCGCTGCTCCGCCACACCAGCCAGTTCGGCGAGGGCTCAGAGTTCCTCAAGTTCGTCCGCGAGCGCTGGAAGGGCGAGGACGGCCGCTACACGGAACGCTTCCGCCGCGTCGTCCTGTTCCGCTAGCGTTGGGTCCGCGCTTCTGCCCTCAGTGCGCGACACCACTTCGCAGGCGGCGCGCCTTCGGGCGAAGGCGGCTCGTCTGCGCGCAGTGCGGCTTCGTCCACTTCAACGACCCGAAGGTGGCGGTGGGCGTCGTCGCTCAGCGGCGCGGACGGCTACTACTCGTGAAGCGCAACCACGAGCCGCACCTGGGCGAGTGGTCGTTCCCCTCCGGATTCATCGACGCGGGCGAGCCTTTGGAGGAGGGAGCCGTGCGCGAGACGAAGGAGGAGACGGGCCTCGACGCGCGCATCGACGGCCTGATCGGCGCTTACTCCCGCGCGGGCGAGCGCGTGATCTTCATCGCCTACGCGGCGCGAGTCGTCGGCGGGCGGATTGAGGTGGGCGCCGAGTGCCAGGACGTGCGCTTCTTCGCCCCGGACGCGCTGCCGCCGCTCGCCTTCCCGCACGACCCGGCTATCGTGCGGGCGTGGCAGGAGAGCCGCTACCGGCGCTAGGGCATGGCAACGGTAGTGGAGTAGGTGTCGTAGTACGTTTCTCCGGTGATGTCGTCCGGGAACTGTCCGATTCCCTCCAGCAGGATCTGGTCACCCGGCCGGTGCGAGCGGACGACCGCGCACAGGTCTCCAGGCGTCGTCAGGACCTGGCCTTCCGCTGCTTGCAAGACGTCGCCTGACACCCAGCCCTGCTCGAACAGCGGGCTGCTCGTGTCCACGCCGACGATCACAACGCTACCTTCCACATACGGGACGCCGTAGTCCGCTTCCAGGTCCGGGGTGTTCGGGATCACGTTCACGCCCAACCAATCGATGTCCTCACCCAGCAAGAGCTGCTCGTAGACCGACATCGCGTCGTCGATTGCAATCGCGTAGTTGACGTTCTCCAGCCCTGCTTGCAGGAATCCGAGCGTGTTCACGCCCACGACGGCCCCCGTCTTGTCGACCAAGGGCCCGCCGCTGTTGCCGTGGTTGAGCGCGGTATCGGTCTGAACCATGTTCTGCAAGCCGTAGTAGTCCATCTGGGCAGTGAGCTTGCTGACCAGGCCGCCGGTAAGCGAGAGCTCGGTTTCGCCGAACTCCTCTGACGGCGTGCCCGGGAACCCGACGGCGTACACCTGAGAGCCGACCTTGAGATCGCCGACTGAGCCGATCACCGCCGGCTCGAAGGGGGCCGCGTCGCGAACCTCGATGACGGCCAGGTCGTCACACGGGCTGCGCCCGACGATGCGCGCCGGGATCTCGCGGCCGTCCTCCGGGCTGCGCACCGAGATGCTGCCGGCGCCTTCGACCACATGGTTGTTCGTCAAGATGTGGCCCTCCGCGTCCATCACAATGCCGGTGCCGGAGCTTGCGCCGCCGTAGAACCCCTCGGCCAGGATGAAGACCGCGGACATTTCGTATTTGGGAACGATCTCCTCGGCGCTGACCTCCGGGTTGGAGGCAGGCGGGGCGGACTCGGTGCCGTCATCGCTGTCGCTCGTCTTCTCGCCGCCGCCGCCACTGCAGCCAAACGCCAGGAGCGCTCCGAACGTGAACACTGTCGCCAGGAGCACGGATCGCCGGAACATGGGCCAGCCCTCGCTTTCCAACAGCAGCCGCCGCCTGGTCCAGCAAGGCGACGACCTTCTGACTTCGCATTCAGCGTAGGGCCGCAGGAGAGGGCACGGCGATAGGCGATCCCCCGCGCGCGGCAGCGCGCCGCGTGTAACTCGGCTCGCGGTCGCACTATCAGCCGGAAGGAGGAGGGCCTGAGATGAGGACGGCGGCGACCGGCCTACGGCTTCGGGTGGGCGGCGAAGAACTCCCAGAGCAGGTCCGTCGCCTTGATCTCGCGCGTCGTCACGCCGAGACTGGCGACGTCGACCGGCGCGCCGGGCCAGGTGTGCCCGCCTTCGCTGATCACGTAGAGCACGACGTCGGCACCCTCAGCGCAGCCCGCGTAGCGCTCCAACGTGACGTGCTCCGAGACCTGCTCTTCTTCGGGTGCCGTGTCGCACGCATCCTGCGCGGCCCACTTGCCGACCGACTCTCGCACCGCCGGGAAGCTCAGGTTGCTGAGGGCCTCGATGCCGAGCGGGCCGCCCTCGAAGGGGATGATCGGGTCTGCGACGCCGTGGAAGGCGAGCACCGAGACGGGACCGGCCGGGGCGCAGTCGGCGGCGAACGTGATGCCGGCGATGGAAGCGAAAGCGGCGATGCGCTCGGAAAGGTCGCAGCCCAGCCGCGACGACATCAGCCCGCCGTTCGAGATGCCGGTCGAGTAGACGCGCGCCTGATCAATGCAGAGCTGCTCCTCCAGCGCATCGAGCAGGCCGCCGAGGAAGGCCACATCGTTCGCGAAGCCGGCCGTGCCGGGCGAGATGTTCCAGAAGCCGATCGGCCCCTGACCCTGAGGCGTCACGAGGACAAAGCCCTCCTCATCCGCCTTCGCCGGGAGCTGGCTGTAGCGGTCCTGCTCATTCGAGTCGGAGCCGAGGCCGTGCAGGTTCAGCACGAGCGGCATGGCGGCGTCACCTTCGTACGCGGGGGGGACGTGCAAGACGTAGGTGCGCTCCTCGCCCTCGAAGTCGAACGTTTCGTTCGACGCGCCCGGCTCGCGCGGCCGCGCCGGCGAGCATGTTGCGCCCTCCGCAGCCGGCGTGCCGCCGGGATCGTCGCTCGGTTCTTCCGTCGCCAACTCCGCCGGCGTGAGGTCCATCGTCGGGTCGGCCGAACTCGCCGTCGACGCGTCATCATCGCAGGCGATGGGCAGCACGGCAATCGCGAAGAGCGCCGGGAGGGCCCAGCGTAAGGAACGGCCGGACATCGCCGGCATCGTCACGCGCTCATCCGGCGTGCCGCGTCACTGTCCGCGTCCACGGACAGGCCGAGCACGCGGCTAATCAGGCGCAGCTCGTCGGCGATGAGACGCGGCATGAGGAAGCGATCCCGCACCCACTCGCGGCCGCGCGCGCCATGCGCCCGTCCCTCGTGGGGGTTCTGGAGGATGCGGAGGGCCGCAGCGGCGCACTGCTCCGTCGATTCGACGAGGAGCTCGGCGCTCTCAGGCGGGATCTGGAGCGGGATGCCGCCCGCGCGCACGGCCACCACCGGCGTCCCCTTCCATAGCGTTTCGGATACGACAAGGCCAAAGCCCTCCCGCACCGACTTCTGGATCACGACGTCTGAGAGGCTTTGAAAGGCGTTTACCTCCACGTTGCTGACCCCGGTCAGGTTCGTGAAGACGTGGACCTCGGGGTCGTCCTTCGTCTCGTCCATGATGGCGCGGTAGATGTCCCAAGCCTCCGGATCGTCCAGCGCCATCGAGCCGAGCAGCGCGAGCTGGAGGTCGGGCACCTCCTCGCGAACGCGCCGGTAGACCTCGATCACGCCGAGCGGGTCCTTCCAGGGATCGAAGCGGGAGACCTGCGTCATCAGTGGACGCTCCGTCCGGACGCCCATCCACTCCATGATCCGCCGGGCGAGCGCCTGAGGCACCGGCATGTTCTTTGGACTGCGCGGGTCGATGGCGGGAGCGATCACGGCCACCCGACCACCGTCCAGCCCCGGCGGCACGAATTCACTCATCGTGAAGACGACCGCGTCGTAATCCTTGATGAAGGGCTGCAGGAATGCCCAGACATCCCTGTTCGGCTCCGACGTATCGATGTGGCAGCGCCAGATCCAGCGCATGCTGTGGTCCGGGCCAAAATGGCGCATGGCCGCTGGTTGGGGGTCGTGCACGATCACCACGTCGTACTCCGCCTCAAGCAGCTCGGCGTTACGCTTGTTGTAGCCCAGGTAGGTATCGCGTTCCTCGCTCGTCAGCGTCACCTCGGCGCCCTGCAGGGCGTTGTGGATGCCCTTGGTGATGCGGAAGAACGGCTCGTCGGCCGTGATCACGCGCCATTCCGCCTGGATGCCGAGCCCCATCAGCAGGGGCACCTCTGAGCGGAGCAGCTCCGACACGCCGCCGCCGTACGGCGTCGCGTTCAAGTGAAGCACGCGCACGCCTCGCAGCGGCGCCGCGAGCGCGGCGAGCTCCTCAATCGCGGCGCGGCCGGCCAGCTCCTCGAACGGGAGCGGCGACTGGCTCACAACGTCGACCAGGCGAAGCATGCTGTCCTCTCGGCGAACGCAGGGAATCCGCGTTCTGCGACCAGCTCCATCTCGCTGCCTCCTAAGTATACGTCTCGGCCGCGCCATGAGACCCGCTAGCTTCGCTATCCGCCTATTTGCCAAGTGGGTTGCATGGTATAATCGGCGGAGCGTCCGCCAGGCGGGCGCCCCGTTCAGACCGGGAGGCGTCGATGTTTGATAGCTGGCAAGCGATTGTTGGGCTGGTGGCTGGCGTCCTCATCTTCTACGCCATCGTCCTCTGGCTGGGCATCGTCTATTGGACTTACCACGACATCAGCGATCGCACTCGCGACGGCGGCACCCGCTGGCTCGCGGTCCTGCTGGTGCTCATCTTCAGCCTGCCGGGCCTGTTCCTTTACCTGTTGCTTCGCCCCAACGACACGCTGAGCGAGGCCTACGAGCGGCGGCTGGAGGCGGAGGCGCTCAAGCAAGAGCTGGCCGAGCAGCGACGCGCTTGCCCGACATGCCGACGCCCGGCGAAAGAGGAGTTCATCGTCTGCCCGTTCTGCCGGACGAAGCTGCTGGAACTCTGTGTAGCCTGTGGCCGAGGGCTGGAGTTGAACTGGGTTGCCTGCGCGTACTGCGGAGCCAACGGCCCCCAGTCTTCGGCGCCGCCCGTGATGGAACAAGCGCCGCCGCCGATGGACCGGCCGGCCCCAGCGCCGGCGCCGGTGCCGCCGCCGCTGCTCAGGGACGAGCCGCCGCCGATGCCCGTGCCTGACGCCCTGGCCGCGACACCGCCGCCGCCCGCGGAGGTCGCCGAGCGCCCCACGGCCCGCCCGGCGCCTCGACGGCCGCAGCGCCGCCCGGCTTCCAGCGCCTCGCGGCCGAACCCTTCGCCGTCGTCTTCGCCGCCCGGCACCCCGACGCAGTAACGCAACGGTCGCGCCACGCGGCGCGTTCGATCCGTCGTTTCGTCCTGCAGTCTAGTAGAGCAGCGCGAGGTCGGCGTGCTGCCGGAAGAGCTCGATCGCGCGTTCCAGCTTGCGCCGGCCGGAGAAGCGCGTCCTGTCGTAGAGCTCGTCCACCTGCTCGACAGTGCGCACCGTGCCTTCGGGCGCCAGCAGTACGGTGATTTCAAGCCCGCTGCCGCCGACGCGATCGAAAAAGTAGGGGCTGGGCTGCTGGCCACCCGTCAAGATCAGGCAGTCCGGCTCGGTCGCGAGCGCGGCCAGGTGGAGGTCCATCTTGTCGAAGCGGTTCACCACCGCCTTGTGGCCGTGCTGCAGGAAGTAGGGCTGGCCCGGGTCGGAGGAGATGGGCCCGATCATCACGAACTCAACGGCCTCGTCTTCGGGCGCCTCGTCGAACAGACGCGAGGCGCGCAGCGCCTCGGCCAGCTCGCGGATGGTCGGCCCGGCGAGCAGGCGGTCCTCCGGCACGACAGCCAGGCACATGAGGTTGCGTTCCGCCAGCGCGTCGCGCACCTTCGTCAGGGCGCGCTCCTTCTGGCGCGTGACGATCACACCGAGCAGCGCATCGCCGAGCGCGCCAGCCGCGGAAGTGAGGTCGCTCAGCCGCAAGGCGTCCGCCTGAGCGCTGACCAGCACGACCTTCGCCGAGAGCGCGCTCGCGAGGTCCTTCGCATCGCCGGCCGGCGCTTCGATCAGGCAGACGGCGCCCGAGGTGTCGGCTTCACGGGCCTGCACCTGCGCGTCCTGAGCGCTGACGGCGCTCGCGGGCGCCGTACAGCCCGGCACCGACGCGAGCGCGCGCGCGTCGTCCTGCGCGGTTGCGGCGTCCTCGTCCTGGGAGCGCACGCGGAGCAGGCGGACGGCCTTGCCCTGCTCGGCGAGCAGCGCGCCGAGCGCCGCCGTCGCCGCCGTGCGGCCTTCGCCGGGCTGGAGCGAAGCGATCAGGATCGTGGTCATCGGCGGTAGTATAACGTCCACCGTTACCCTGGGCACGTCCGGCGCCCGGCCGTGCGCCCCCACCGCGTGTCCCCTCGGAGGAACGCCCCGGCAGGTTCCGAGGCGCCCCTCACACTCCCTCACCCCGGCCTACCGGCCACCCCTCTCCCGCCCAGGCGGGAGAGGGGCTAAGGGGGTTGGTCGTTATTCTACCGTCACGGTCTTCGCCAGGTTGCGTGGCTGGTCCACGTCGCAGCCGCGCCAGACGGCGATGTGGTAGGCGAGCAATTGCAGCGGCAGCACCGTCAGCGCAGGCAGCAGCAGACGCGATGTCTCCGGCACCTCGATCACCTCGTCAGCCTTCGACGCCAGCTCGTCATCGCCCTCGTTGATCAGCGCGATGACGATGCCGTCGCGGGCGCGCACCTGCTCGATGTTCGAGAGCATCTTCTCGCGCAGGCCGTCGCGCACGGCGATCGCAAGCGTCGGCATGGACTCGTCGATGAGCGCGATCGGGCCGTGCTTCATCTCGCCCGCCGGGTAGCCCTCGGCGTGGATGTAGCTGACCTCTTTCAGCTTGAGGGCGCCCTCCATGGCGACGGGGTACTGGAGGCCGCGGCCGAGGAAAAGGAAGTGGTGATAGCGATGGAATCGATGCGCGAGCTGCTCGATCTGGCCGGCGCGCTCGAGGACGCGGCCCATCTGCTCCGGCAGGTGCGCGAGCGGCGCGACCAGCTCCGCCAGCCGCGCCTCGTCTAACCGGCCGCGCAGCCGCCCGATGTGGCACGCGAGCAGGTAGAGGCCGACCATCGACGCCGTCAGCGTCTTCGTGCTCGCGACACCGATCTCGGGGCCGCAGCGCGTGTAGAACGTCCCGCCGGCGACGCGCGTCGACTGCGCACCGGGGGTGTTGCAGACGGTGATCTGGAGGGCGCCACGCTCGCGAGCTTCGTGCATCGCCTCCAGCGTATCGACGGTCTCACCGGACTGCGCGACGGAGATGACGAGCGTCTCCGGCCCGATCAGCGCGTCCCGGTAGCGGAACTCCGACGCGTTATCGACCTCCGCCGGCAGGCCGGCGAGCGCCTCGAAGTAGTGGCGGCCGACCATCGCGGCGTGCAGGCTCGTGCCCATCGCGATGAGCACGACGCGCTGCACCGAACGCAGCGTCTCGTCCGCGATCTCGAGCTCGCCCAGGTCGACGCGGGGCGGGTCGAAGAGCACCCTGCCGCGGAAGGTGTCGAGCACGCACTCGGGCTGCTCCATGATCTCCTTGAGCATGAAGTGCTTGTAGACGCCCTTCGCCGCCGCCACAGGGTCCTGCGGCACCGTCTGCGGCGCCTTCTCGATCGCCTCGCCGCCCGCGTTCCAGTAGCGCACTTCCTCGCGCGAAAGCTCTACCAGCTCACCGTGGCCGAGGAAGGCGACGCGACGCGTCAGCGGCAGCAGCGCGGGCAGGTCGCTCGCGACGAAGCGCTCGTGCTCGCCGTAGCCGACGACGACGCCGCCGGCGTTGCCGACACGGGCCGCGACCAGCCGGCCGGGGTGCCGGCGGCTGAGCGCGACGATCGCGTGGGCGCCGTGAACGCGTCCTATCGTCCGGCGCAGCGCCGACGGCAGGTCGTCGGCCTGCGCCAGGTACGTCTCGAGCAGGTGAGCGAGCACCTCGGTGTCCGTCTCGGAGTGGAAGCGGTGCCCGGCCGCGCGCAGCTCGTCGCGCAGCGCCAGGTAGTTCTCGACGATGCCGTTGTGCACGACCGCGACATCACCCGTGCAGTCGAGATGCGGGTGGGCGTTCTCGTCCGATGGCTTGCCGTGCGTCGCCCAGCGCGTGTGCGCCAGGCCGAGCGTCCCCGGAGGGTAGACGCCCTCCAGCGTCGCGTTCAGGTTGCCGATCTTGCCCGCCAGCTTCCTCAGGTGCAGACGGCCGTCGCCGTCCAGGACGGCGAAGCCGGCGCTATCGTAGCCGCGGTACTCGAGCCGCTGAAGGCCCTCCAGCAGCAGTGGGGCCGCTTCCCGCAGGCCTGCGTAGCCGATGATGCCGCACATCGTAAGGTCCTTTCACTCTACATTGGCTCGTCGTCGGTCCGTCCAGTGAATATGGGCAGGGTCAGGCTCCTTCGGCTGTAAGATGCTTCGCTTCGCTCAGCATGACAAAGGGAGCGGCCCTCTCGACCGACTCGAGACGTTCTTGTGAATTGGTTGGAAACTTGCTGTGTACGTTGCCGCGGAGTGGGGCGGGGGCTGCAGTCTCCCCCGGCACGTTGGAGGGCCTTTGTCAGGGACTCCCATCCCTGGTTTGTGCCGTCCATGACGACCGTGCAGCCGAGAGGCCATCCGCCGAGTTGTTCGATGAGCCTCTTCCTCGTCATCCGCCGCCAGCGGATCAGGCGCTTATCATGCCACCGACCTCAGTCGATGGGGTGTCCCGTTGTCGCGGCGTCCTGCCGTATCACCTCCCTTTTCTGGCTCAGGCCGGCGCCAGCTCGCGCAGGCGCGCTACCACCGCATCGATGGCGTCGTCGGGCGTCGAGGCGCCTGCGGTGACGCCGACGCGCTCGTGGCCCGAGAGCCAGCCAGCGTCGATATCGTCCGCGGACTCGACGTGATACGTCTCGACGCCTTCGTCGCGGGCGACCTCGGCCAGGTGGCGCGTGTTCGCGCTCTCGCGTCCACCGACGACGACCATCAGATCGACGTCGTGGGCGAGCTCGCGCGCCGCCGCCTGCTGGCTTGTCGTCGCGTTGCAGAGCGTGTTGATTACGCGCAGCTCGCTGATGTGGTCCATGCGCCGCTCGAGCAGCGCCCGCACGAACTCAGCGAAGTGCGCCTCAGTCTCGGTCGTCTGCGAGAGGACGCCGACCTTGCTCGGCAGGTCATCGGGCAGCGAATCGATCTCACCGACGCTGGTCACGGCGAAGACCTTGCCCGGCGCCCAGCCGAGGACGCCGCGCACTTCCTTGTGGTTCGGGTCGCCGAAGACGATGACGGCGAATCCGTCTTCCGCCAGCCGCTTCGCCCACTGCTGCGAGCGCGTCACGATGGGGCAGGTGGTATCGACGACAGGCACGCCGCGCTGCTCCAGCTCGCGTACGACCGACTCGCTGACGCCGTGAGCGGTGATCGCGACCGGGCGCGCGTCGACCTGGTCGACGGCGGTGATCACGTCGATGCCCTGCTCCTTGAGCCGGTCGACCACCTGAGGGTTGTGGACGATGGAGCCCAGACTGACCATCTCGCCGACGGTCCCGGTCGCCTCCTCCATCATCTCGACGGCGCGGCGCACTCCGAAGCAGAACCCCATATCGCGGGCGAGCACGATCTCCATGTCGCCTCCAGTATACCCTCTCGACGGCTACGCGGGCGTCTCCAGCTTCGTTTCGAGGTCGACGTTGGCGTAGACGCCGCGATACTCGGGCGGCAGCAGCGCGGCGATGCGGCGCATGATCAGGTCCGTCGCCTCGGCGGCCGATTCGTTGTTGATGCGTTCGACCGGGGGCACGCGAAACGGCTCGCCGATGGTCACGGTGACGCGCTTCATCGAGTAAGGCTTGAGGAAGATCCAGGGCCAGCGGACACCCTCCGTGCCCGTCACCGCGACAGGCAGGATCGGCGCGCCGGTGCGCAGTGCGATCAGACCTGTGCCCGGGTGGCCCTTGCCGAGGCCGCCCGTGCGACTCCGCGTGCCCTCCGGAAACATCACGAGCATCTCGCCGCCCCGCACGGCCTCGCTCGCGGCGCGCAGGGCGCCGAGATCGGCCTGGGTGCGGCGCACCGGGAATGCGCCGAAGGCACGGAAGGCGAGGCCGAGGACCGGCCAGCCGAACATCTCCTTCTTGGCCATGAATGTCGGGTGGCGAGGGATCGCCAGGCAGATGGCAGGCGGGTCGGCGTTGTTCATGTGGTTGCTCGCCAGGATCAAGCCGCCCTCGAGCGGCACGCGCTCCTTGCCAACGACCTCGAACTTCCGGCAGTAGACCGTGAAGCAGAGCCTGTCGATCTGGATGACCCCACGACGGAGCGCGTCTAGGAGTGACATGGCACCAAGGACAGGATACGCTCAACGACCTCGTCGAGCGAGAGGTGGTCGGTGTTGATGACGACCGCGTCGGCGGCAGGCCGGAGCGGCGAGACGCTGCGGGCGCTGTCGATGGCGTCGCGCCGGGCGAGCTCGTCGCGCACCTGCTCCTCCGTGGTCTCGCGGCCCGCAGCGACGAGTTCGTCGTACCGACGACGCAGCCGTTCTTCAGGCGAGGCGTCCAGATAGACCTTAACCGGCGCATCCGGCAATACGACCGTGCCGATGTCGCGGCCCGCCATCACGAGGCCGCCCTCGCGCGCCAGCCGGCGTTGTTGTTCGACCATCGCTTCGCGCACGGCGCGCACTCTCGAGACGAGCGACACCGCGGCCCCAACTTCGGTCGAGCGGAGCCGGTCGGTGACGTCGACTCCGTCGACGAGCACGCGCGACGCCTCCGGCGCTTCGCGCGGGCCGGGTTCGAGGGCGATCGAGACGCTGCGGGCGAGTTCGCCTAGGGCCGCCTCGTCTTCCAGGTCGAGCTTTCGTTCCAGCGCCGCCAGCGTAATCGCGCGGTACATCACGCCCGTATCGACGAAGCCATAGGCCAGCCGTCGAGCGACGCGCGCACCCACGGCGCTCTTGCCCGCCGCGACCGGCCCGTCGATGGCGACGCAAGGCCGCTCACCTTCGGTCGACCCGCTTCGCTTTCCACGTCCTTCGCTGGCCTTCGTGCGTGCTCCTTTACGAACGAGCGTTCACGGAGAGTATAGGTGGCGGCCGGAGAAGGGGACAAGCGTGCTAGTTGGGCCCGGCCGTCGCCTGTGACGTCGCGGCGACGTGACGAGTAGAGTCGAATGGCTCGAAGAAGGCGCCGCCGATGGCGAACAGGCCTCGCTGCGGGATCCAGAAGTCGCCCAGTCGCGCCTGTTCGGGCACGGCGCCGGGCGGGCCAAAGTCCTGGCCGCCGAAGACGGCGCGAGTCTGTGAGATCGTCCAGATGAGCTTCGGGTTGGCGGCGAAGCGCTGGCCGTTGGGGGCGCGCCCGCTCAGGCCCAGCTTGCCGGCCTGGAGCGCGACGGTGGCGACGCCCGACATCAACCGCAGCACGGTCTCGTTGCGCCACAGCGGCTCGGGCATGAGGCCGCCGATCACGTTCATGGCCCTTGTCGCGACGGTCGGCGAGAGAGAGACTTGCCAGTCAAGCGACGGCTCGCCGGGCATCTCGATCGAGAAGGCGCGGGGCCCGGTCCAGCGCAGGTCGATCTCCCGCACCGGCGCGTCGTGCAACGCGCTGCCGAAGTAGCGAGGGCACGCGCGATCGGGCGAGACATCCGAGTAGATCGTCCAGCTCCCTCCGCGATCGCGGTGCCAGACCGCGGTGTAAGGCGAGCCCAGCGACGTGGCGGGGAAGCGCCTCATGCAGAGGATGTGCCCCGCGGCGAACGGGGCCGCCATCACGCCATAGCCTGCAAAGCGCTCTTCCGCGCCCTCCGGCAGCGTTGCGGTGCGCTCCAGCCCTTCGACGAGGTCGCGTGGCTCAGGCATGGCCGATGGGCTTCCCGCGCTATCGTGCGCTGACGCGCGCAGGGCCTCGGAAGCGCCGCGACTCCAAGGCATCAAGCCTGTCGTCGAGCTTCGCAGCCACCGCCGTGGCAATGTCCGCAGCGCCTACCTGCGCGGCGACGGCTGCCACCAGGAACTGGTTCAGGCTCACGCCATCTCGATGCGCGTGCTCGGCAGCCCGACGATGCAGGCTCTTGGGCAGTCGCAGCGAGACGGTGCCACTGTATCCCTGGCTCGCGAACGGCGGCGGGACCTGCATGCCTTGAGCGAGGGCGCTCTCAATCCAACTCTCCGCTGCTGTCTCCAAGTTGGCGTACGCCTCCTCAGGTGTGTCGCCTTCGGCGAAGCAGCCGGGGAACTCCAGCACCTGGGCCGCACACCTGCCCTGGTCGTCCGGGATGATGACACGCGCATACGCCTCACGCAGAATGCGAGCAACTCGTGGTCTAGTCACCTGCTATCCCCTCCTCATAGTCCAGATCTTCTTCGAGCATGTCCAGAATGCTCTCGACCGTAATCGGGCTCATCGAGCCCGGTGATTTGGGATGGTGAGCGGCGGGCGCCCCTCCTTCTCGAACGTCGGATGCTTCCCTCTCTGCACAGACACTCGTCCGACCGATCGCGCCAGGCTTACAAGCTGTCGGCTGCGAACGTTCGCCTTGGCCGACCTGAGCTGCTGGATCCGGCGGCGAAGGGCCCGAATCCGAGTCATGGTATTATATGTAATACCAATGGAGCTGCTTGTCAAGGCCGGCCACGACACGCAGGCTGCACGCGCTTCCCATTGACCTCCCTCCCGACCCTCCGCTACGCTCCCATACGCCAACAAGGACGAAGGAGCGCACGATGGACTACGAGCCGATCGCCAAGCCGCCCGTCGACAAGTTCGCGGTGCGGCCGAACCTGGACGACTACGACCGGATCCGCGCCGGCTTCGATTACGAGCGCGTGATCGATGAGCTGGACGGCCTGCCGGGCGGCGGGCTGAACATCGCCTACGAGGCGCTCGACCGCCACGTCGCGAAGGGCCGCGGCGACAAGCCCTGCCTGCTCTGGGAGAGCAAGGACGGCCGCGCCGAGACCTACACCTACGCCGAGATGGTCCGCCTGTCGAACCGGTTCGCGAACGCGCTTCAGTCGTTGGGCGTGGCGAAGGGCGAGCGGGTCTTCGTCTTCATGGACCGCATACCGGAACTGTACGCCGCGGTCTTCGGCACGCTGAAGGCCGGCTGCATCATTGGGCCGCTCTTCTCCGCGTTCGGGCCCGACGCGATCCGCGACCGGCTCGAGAACAGCGAGGCGGTCGTGCTCGTCACGCAGCCGCACCTCGTGTCGAAGGTGCACGAGATCCGCGCAGAGCTGCCGGCGCTCAAGCACCTGATCGTCGCCGACCACGACAAGCGCCCGGAGGTGGGTGCCGACGAGCTGTGCTGGAACGACCTGATGGACGCCGCATCGGACGAATTCGCCATCGTCCGCACGGACTTCGAGGACGGGGCGGTCATGCACTACACGTCGGGTACGACGGGCAAGCCGAAGGGCGCGCTCCACGTCCACAAGGCGGTGCTCGGACACTACGCCACCGGCAAGTACGTGCTCGACCTGCACGACGATGACATCTACTGGTGCACGGCCGACCCGGGCTGGGTGACCGGCACCTCGTACGGGATGTTCGCGCCGTGCACGAACGGCGTGACGTCCGTGATCTACGAGGGCGGCTTCTCGGCGAGCAAGTGGTACGAGGTAATCCAGAAGTACGGCGTCACCGTCTGGTACACGGCCCCGACCGCGATCCGGATGCTGATGAAGGCCGGCGAGGCCGTGCCGAAGCGATTCGACCTCTCCAGCCTGCGCTACACGATGTCGGTCGGCGAGCCGCTCAACCCCGAAGGCGTCTTCTGGGGCGAGAAGCACCTGGGCCTGGCGTTCCACGACAACTGGTGGCAGACCGAGACCGGCTCGATCCTGATCGCGAACTACCCGCTGATGCCGATCCGTCCCGGCTCCATGGGCCGGCCGATGCCCGGCATCGAGCCCGGCGTGATCGATGAGCAGGGCAACGTCGTGGCGCCCGGTGAGGAGGGCGACCTGGCCGTCCGCCCGGGCTGGCCATCGATGTTCCGCACGTACTGGAACAACGAGGAGCTCTACAACTCGCGCTTCCAGAACGGCTGGTACATCACCGGCGACCGCGCGCGCATGGACGCGGACGGCTACTTCTGGTTCGTCGGGCGGTCGGACGACGTGATCAACACCGCGGGCCATCTCGTCGGGCCGTTCGAGGTCGAGTCGGCGCTGATCGAGCACCCCGCCGTCGCGGAGGCGGGCGTCATCGGCAAGCCGGACCCCGTGGCGATGGAGATCGTGAAGGCGTTCGTCTCGCTCAAGGAGGGCCACGAACCCACTGACGCACTACGGCGCGAGCTGATGCGCTTCGCGAAGGCGAAGCTCGGCACTCAAGTTGCGCCGCGCGAGATCGAGTTCATCGACACGCTCCCGAAAACGCGCTCCGGCAAGATCATGCGCCGGCTGCTGAAGGCGCGCGAGCTGGGCCTCGACGAAGGGGACACCAGCACGCTGGAAGACTGAAGCAGCAGGGCCCGACTACACGTTAGAATGGAAACCTTGAGAGTCTCAATAGCCCGCTTGCTGAACAGAGACGTCCCCGTGGCGGAGATCTGGTGTGGGGAGGTATCGACTGCCGAAGGGTACATGGGCGAGGTGTTCGAGGAAGACGGCGCGCTGGTGGTCGAATTCTATCCGCAGGCTACAGGCCACCCATGGAGAGTCGACCTCGAAGACTTGCTAGCAGCGCTTGGAAGCGCCAGAGCAGGCCTTCAGAGCAAAGCAGGAGATGCTCACGAGCCGAAGGATCTGTAGTGCTTAGATGAGGGTCCATCTTTGTCATTGGATCTCCACACCAGCGCCTGCTGCCCGCACGATCCGCGCGGTGGAAAGTGGCGAAGCAACGACCGATTCCTAATCACGGCCTATTTCACCGACAGGCCGAAGCGAGGAGCCGTCCTGTGGACGAGGGCATAAAGGTCTGGTTCGACCCCGAGGCTGACTACCTGGAAGTCACCTTCCGCGATCTGGCCGGCACCTTCCGTGAGACGGCTGCCGATCAGGTGATGGCCAAGGTAGACGCGCTGGGACACGTGATCGGCTTCTCGATTCTCAAGGTGAGCGCCCTCAAGGCCGAGCCTCTCGAACTCTCGCTGGCCGACGTTCCAGCGTAAGGCGCCGACCCGAGAGCGCCCGGACGCCATGCCCCTCTACCACTTCAGCGAAGAGCCGGACATCGAGCTGTTCCGGCCGCACCGGGCGGCGACGAGCCAGCTCGATGACGAGCTGGTCTGGGCGATCGACGACTGGCACGCGCCGATGTACTACCTGCCGCGCGACTGCCCTCGCGCCTGCTTCTGGCCAGGCGCGCAGACCAGCGCCGAGGACCGCGAGCGCTTCTTCGGCGGCATTGAGGCGCGCATGGTGATCGCGGTGGAGGCGCGGTGGCTGGAGCGCATCCGCTCGACGTGCCTCTATCGATACGCGATGCCCGAGGTGTCGTTTACACTGAACGACGCGACGGCGGGCCACTGGGTGAGCCGCGAGGCGGTCGAGCCGGTGTCCGTCGAGCCGATCGGCGACCTGCTCGGCGAGATCGTCCGCCGCCGGTGTCGAGCTGCGCGTGACGCCGACGCTGATCGACCTCTGGCGGCGTGTGATCGCATCGACGCTTGAGTTCTCGGGCACGCGCCTTCGCAACGCCGATGGCTTCGCGACGCTCGAGCGCGAGCTTGGCCTGACGGAGCGGGCCCGATGACGCAGGACGCGTGACGATGGCCTCGCAGCACGACGACCCGCTCGCCCACCACAGCGATACGCAGCGACTCGAGGCGTTCAGCGACGGCGTCTTCGCCATCGCGATCACGCTGCTCATCATCGAGATCGGCGTGCCCCACGTCGAGGCCAACGAGAGCCTGACGCGCGCGCTCCTCGACCTATGGCCGTCGTACGTCGGCTACGCCGTCAGCTTCCTGAGCATCGGGGTGATGTGGATCAACCATCACCACATGTTCAAAGACATCGTCCGAGTCGACCACACGCTGCTCGTGCTCAACCTGCTGCTGCTCATGGGGATTGCCTTCGTGCCTTTCCCCACCGCCGTCGTCGCGGAGTACGTGCGCGAGGGCGACCACCAGACCGAGGCGGCGCTGATGTACGGCTGCACGTTCGTCGTGATCGCGATCTTCTTCGATGCGTTCTGGCTGTACGCCTCGCGCGGCCCGAGCTTGATCGACGAGCACGTGAGCGAGGCGCGCATCAGGAGTCGCACCGTACGCTATCTGCCCGGACCATTGCTTTACGCCGCCGGGCTGCCCCTCGCCTTCATCAGCCCCTGGATCACCCTGAGCATCTACGCGGGCCTCGCCGTCTTCTGGCTGCTGCCCCTCAACGAATGAAGCATTAGCGCTCGCTTGCGAAGTACCGGCTGGGCGTGGTACCGAGCGCGCGCCGAAACATCGCGATGAACGAGCTGGGGCTGTCGTAGCCGACGTGAAGCGCCGCTTCCGTCACCGAGCGACCTGCCGCCAGCGCCTCGAGCGCGCTGCCCGGCGCGGTTGACCCTGGCCGCGCCGGGCAGCACACTGTTGCGTAGCGATGACCCGCCGCGCACCCCGCCTCTCGCGTCGCGACTTCCTGCGCTCCGCCGCGCTCGGCGGCTCCGGCCTGCTCGCCGCGTACGCGCTCGCCTGCGAAGACGGCGACGACGCGGCTTCATCGACCGCAACGCCGCCTCCCGACACGGCGGTCGCCGCCACGCCCGACGAGACCGACGCGCCGCTGTCGTTCTCCTGGCGGCGACTGGCGACGAACGGCCTCCAGCCCGCGCCGCGTCGCGACCACTCGCTCGTCGCGGCAGGTTCCAGCCTCGTTCTGTTCGGCGGGCGCGGCCCTGAAGGCACGATGCAGGACCTCTGGCGCTACGACGTCGACGCGGACGCCTGGACGGAGTTCGGCGCGACCGGGCCTTCGGCTCGCTTCGGCCACAACGCCGTCTGGGACAGCGCCCGCGAGCGCGTGGCCGTCTTCGGCGGGCAGGCGGCCAGCGCCTTCTTCAACGACCTCTGGTCGTTCGATCCCGCGTCGAACGCGTGGCTCCAGCTCAGCGCAGGCGCCGGGCCAGCCCCTCGTTATGGCGCCGCCGCCGCCATCGACACGGCAGGCCGGCTGGTGCTCAGCCACGGCTTCACGGACTCCGGCCGCTTCGACGACACGTGGCTCCACGATCTCGCCTCCGGTGTGTGGACCGACGTCTCCCCCGCCGAGGGCCCGCGGCCCGTGGAGCGCTGCCTGATGCGCGCGGTCTGGGACAGCAAGGCGCAGCGCCTGCTGATGTTCGGCGGGCAGACCGACGCCACGCCCTACCTGGGCGATCTCTGGGCGTTCGACGGGGCCGGCTGGAACGAGATCGCGGTCGACCCCAAGCCCTCGCCGCGCAAGTTCTACGCGATGGCCTTCGACCCCGACGCCGGCCGCGCGGTCCTCGTCGGCGGCGACACCGAGGACGGCCCGGCGAACGACGTCTGGACGTTCGACTCCGCGACGAACGCCTGGACGCAGCACGCGCCTTCGGGCGAGGCGCCTTCGCCTCGCTCCGGTCACGACGCCGTATGGCTCGCGGACCGCCGCTCGCTCGTCGTGTTCGGTGGCAACGACGGCACGAACGACCTGAACGACCTCTGGGAGCTGACCGTAACGTAATCTTCACATCATTCGGCTCCCTCGCCTCTTGTCCCTTCGAGCCGACGATAGCTATGATAGGTATGCACGACATCGATAGCGACGAAAGACAGCGTCTATAGCTCCAGCCGCCGCGATAGATTCGAGTGAAGGAGCGGGCCCCGCATGGTAACAGCCACCAAGATCAACACCGAGCGCGTCTACTACAACTACCAGGGCAACCTGCCGCCGATCCCGATGGAGGAGCAGCCGGCCACGCCGCCGCCAGTCGACGATCTGCCGAAGCTGATCACCGACACCACACTGCGCGACGGCGCCCAGGACAGCCGCATCGCCCTGTTCCCGCACGAAGCGCGAGTGCGCTACTACGACTTGCTGCACGGCCTCGATAACGGCACCGGCACGATCTACGCTGTCGAGGCGTTCATCTACCAGAAGCGCGACGCCTGGACGCTGGAGCAGCTCCTCGACCGAGGCTACGAGTGGCCGAAGGTGACCACCTGGACGCGCGCGACGCCCAAGGACATCAAGCAGCTCGTCGACGTCTCGCAGGGGCGGGTGAAGGAGACGGGCATGCTCGCCTCCGCGTCCGACCACCACATCTTCGACAAGCTCGGCTTCCGCAGCAAAGAGGAGGCCGCCGAGAAGTACCTGCAACCGATCGAGACCGCGCTCGAGCACGGCATCACGCCTCGCGTCCACCTCGAAGACTGCACCCGCGCCGACATCTACGGCTGGGTGATCCCCTTCATGCAGCGCGTCCTCGACGCGAGCAAGGGCATCGCCAAGTTCCGCATCTGCGACACGATCGGCTGGGGCGTGCCCGACCCCTACGCCGCGCTCCCCTGGGGCATCCCGCGCCTCTTCCAGGTGCTGCGCGAGGAGACCGGCGCCGAGCTCGAGTTCCACGGCCACAACGACTTCGGCCTGGCGACGGCCAACTCCGTTATGTCGTGGCGCTTCGGTGCGAAGAAGGTGAACGCGGCGTTCGGCGGCCTGGGCGAGCGCACCGGCAACACGTCGCTCGAGCAGATGATCGCCGCGCTCGTTCGCTACTACGGCGACCCGGGCCTGGACCTGACGGCGCTCGAGGAGATGAAGACGCTCGTCCACGGCGAGGTGACGCCGCTGCCCGACCGCGCTCCGATCATCGGCGAGGTGTTCACGACCGCCGCCGGCATCCACCAGGCGGGCGTCGCCGCGCAGCAGGATGCGCCGGGCGGGCTGATCTACCTGCCGTTCTCGGCGTCGCTGTTCGGGCGCAAGGAGGTCGAGCTGAGCCGGGTCGGGTCGCTCTCCGGCTCCGAGGGCATCGTCTCGATCCTCAACCGCGAGATGGAGCGCGCCGGCAACGAGCAGCGCTTCTCGAACACGAGCCGCGTCGTGAAGCAGATCTACGACAAGATCCAGGACGCCTACGACGGAGCGTTCGACGAGAGCGCGAAGACCTTCGCCAACTACCGCCGCGACTACTACACCGCCGACGAAATAGTAGCGATGGCGCGGGAGCTCGGCGCTTTTAACTAGGCACGGCGCTTCCCCTTCGGAGCCTGCCCTGAGCGAAGCGAAGGGTCGCCATGGAACGAGAGCTCGGCGCGCTGCAGTAGCGCACCCTCACGTGCCACCACAGCCGAAGCCGCGGCACGCGCCGCGGCTTCGTGTATAATGCGCGCGAACGGGCGGGCCTGCCTAGCACCCGCTAGTCCATGTCTCATGGGATTCGCAAGAAGAATCGGTCTCGCTGCATTCCTGGCTAGTGCCGCCCTGGCAGTCGACGTCCTCCACGCCTCCGCGCAGCAGCCCACACCTACGGCATCGGCTCCGAGCGACGCGTCGGACCAGGGCTTCTTCGACGGCTTCGGAGTCAGCGAAGCACTAGACGCCATCATGATCGTCGGCTTGGGCGTTTTGGGGTTTTGGCTCTACAGGGTTCAGGGCGAGCGGATGAGCCTTCTCAGGCAGGAGACTCAAGGCGCGAGGGACGACTTGGACGACCAGCGCAAGGACTGCGCCGACGAGATCGACCGCGAGCGCCGTCACACTGAACAACTACGTGAGCAGCACTCGGCTGCCGAGGAGCTGCTGCGGCGCCAGCTTGACGACTTGCAGCGAACGGCGGGAATCGATGCCCACGGCCTGGTTACGGCCGGGCGGATCGAACTTCCAAGCGACGTGAAGGCCAACATTCTGGAGACCTTGTCACTGGTGCGTGAAATGGCCGCAACCCGTGAAGCCGGACTGGCAACCGCCCTCGCGCCGTCGCCTGAAGACATTCTCAAGCAGCAAGTCTCTGAAGCTAACAGCCTCTTCGCTGCTGGGAAGTACGAGGAAGCGGCCGAGCTCTATTCCAGGGCCTCACAAGTCGACCCAGGCAACGTGGACGCGCTCCCGAATCTCGGTGCGGCTCTGTTCCGAATGGCCCGGTATCAGGAGGCTCTGGACGTAATATCGCGTGCTCTAGAGCAGCGCCCAGACGATCCAGCATCATTGACGAATCTCGGCACAATCCTGGTGGCGCTAGGTCGCCCAGATGAGGCATTGGACGCCCTAACCCGTGCCGTGGCGATCGAACCGGACAGTCCGGCGGCGCTCAATGGTCGAGGCGCAGCGCTCCTCGAACTCGGACGTTTCGAAGAGGCCACCCGCGATTTGAGCCGTTCCTTGTCCTTAAGTCCGGGTGATGCGCTGGCGCTCAACAATCTGGGTGCCTGCCTCGACCGTCTGGGAGAGCCCGTTGCGGCCAGAGCGAAGTACAACGAAGCTGTGGACCTTGCTCCGGAGGAAGCGCTATTCAGACTGAACCGTGCGAGCCTGGAGGCGAGGAGTCGTGATGTGCAGGCCGCTGAGAGAGACCTAGATTGGATACTCGGGCACAACGATTCTCTTCGCTCTTTCAGGAAGCGATACGCCGCACGCGCTGGCTCACACTCATACTTCCAGCCGCTGCGAGATAGTCGCCGGCTCGCGCGGAAGTTTCGGGCGATAGTCGGCGAGAACGAGCCGACACCAGCAGAAGCGGCGCCCACGGGTCCTGACGGCGCCGCCTAGCTCGGCGGCGTGTAGGTCGACTGCTTCGCCTTCCGCATGGCGCGGACGCCTTCGGCGCGCGACATCAACGGCGTGGTCTTGATCGACTTCACGGCGCCGCGCGCAGCGACGGACATCGAGAACGCGGCGGCCGTCACGTTGTCCGGCATCTGCACGATCGCGACCACGTCGTACTCGCCGAACGCGAAGTAGCCCTCGACGAGCTTTCCGCCGAGCTTCTTCACCGCCGGTGTCACCGCCTCGATGCGGTCTTGCGGCTTCGCCACCATCGTTGCCCACGCCTCGGGTGTGTACGCGACTTCCAGTAGATAGAGTGCCATGTGCTGAACCTCCTTGCTTAAGTTGCCATCATTATAGGGCCGCCCGCGCCCCCGTCAACGCGGCCCCGCTCGATCCGTGGTCGTGCTCTCGTATACTGGGGACGCGCGAACCGAGGTTCGCAGGAGGTACGCGATGGCCGAGCTGGTGAAGGACGTGGTCTGCGGCATGGACGTCGACCCCGACGCGGCGCCCGCGCAGTCGGAGTACGGGGGCGCGACCTACTACTTCTGCGCCGTCGGGTGCAAGGAGGCGTTCGACGCGGACCCTGCGAAGTACCTGAGCGGGGAGGCGCCGAAGGAGATGCCGGCGCCAGCGGGCGCGTCGTCGAAGAAGTGGTGGGAGTTTTGGAAGGTGTGATGGGACGTCTCTCTTCCCACCCACCCGCCCAGAGAGGATGGTGATCTGGGGGACACTCCTTCGGCTTCGCTCAGGACAGGCCCCAGACCCCCGGCAGCGGGGCTCCGCCCCTCTGCACTCCCCGTCACGAACCGCCTGGAGTGCGGTAAAGGAAAGGGCAGGAGAAGCACCGTGGCTGACCAAACCGCGATCGACGATCTCATTGCCAAGATGACGGAGGAGCGCGAGAAGCTCCTCGCGCAGATCGAGGCGCTGGACGAAGATGCCGCCGAGCAAGCGCCCGCCGACGGCGAGGGCGAGGCGCAGTGGTCGGCGAAGCAGCAGTGCGCCCACCTCGCCGAGATGGAGACGGCGTATCGCGCGTGGGTGGCGCGGGCGCTGGCGGAGGACAATCCGGATGTGTCGACCACGCGCGGCGAGCCCGTCGCGATCCCGCTCGACCAGGCGAACGGGCATCCGCTGCGAGACCTGACGTCGCAGTTGCGCGCCCAGCGCGAGACAACGTTGGCGCTGATCCAGACGCTGCACCCGGAGGACTACGAGCGCACCGCCTCGCAGCGCATGTTCGGCTCGCTGACGGTGCTTCAGTGGCTGCGTTCGTACTATCGACACGACCGCATGCACCAGGACCAGATCGCGGGCCGCGACCCGTCCTATAAGCCGCGCTACGCCGGCGGCGGCGAGCCGGACCAGCGCCGCACGCGCATTCAGTAACGCCAAGCATGGCCCGGCCGCGCGTTTACGTCACCCGCGAGCTCCCCGGCGACGCGCTCGACCGCCTGCGCCGCGACGCGGAGACCGAGGTCTGGCGCAACGAGCTGCCGCCGCCGCGCGAGGAGCTGCTCCGCGCGGTCCGCGACATCGATGGCCTCATCTCACTGCTCACCGACACGATTGACGCCGAGCTGCTCGACGCGGCGCCGAAGCTGCGCGTTGTGAGCAACGTCGCCGTCGGCTACGACAACATCGATGTCCCGGCGGCGACAGCGCGCGGAGTGCTCGTTTGCAACACGCCCGGCGTCCTCACCGAGACGACGGCCGACTTCGCGTTCGCCCTCCTACTCGCCGCCGCGCGACGCCTGCCCGAGGCGGAGCGCGCCGTGCGCGAGGGGCGCTGGAAGACCTGGCACCCATCGTTCCTGCTGGGCCGCGACGTCTACGGCGCGACGCTGGGCATCGTCGGGCTGGGCCAGATCGGCGAGGCGGTCGCCCGCCGAGCGCGCGGCTTCTCGATGCGCGTCCTCTACACGAACCGGACGCGTCGGGACGACCTCGAGCGCGAGCTGACCGTCGAGTCCGTGGGATTCGAGGATCTGCTCGCCCAAGCCGACTTCGTTAGCGTGCACGTACCGCTCACGCCGGAGACGCGCCACATGTTCGACGACGCAGCCTTCGCGCGCATGAAGCCGACGGCCATCCTCGTGAACACGTCGCGCGGCGCCGTCGTTGATGAAGGCGCCCTCCGCCGCGCGCTCGAAACGAAGCAGATCGCCGCGGCGGCGATCGACGTCGCGGAGCAGGAGCCGCTGGCGAGCCACGACCCGCTCCTGCGTCTGCCGAACCTCCTCGTAACGCCGCACATCGCTTCGGCGAGCGTCGCGACGCGGGAGCGCATGGCCGCCATCGCGGTCGACAACGTGCTCGCGGCGCTGGCGGGCCGGCCGCCCCTCCACTGCATCAACCCGGACGGACGCCCCGCAACGTAGGCCGCATGGCGTACGCCGATCTGCGGTCTTGACAAGTGCCGCTCTCGGAGCTACCGTAGCGTTAGAGGAACCCGCACCGGCATGGGATAGTTCCGAAGGGAGGTCCTCATGAAGAACAGCATTCGGGTCCTCTGGGGTGTTTGGCAGGTTGACAGGTCACGCCCTACAGGCGCCGTCTGGTAGGGCACCCCGGAACCGCCGAACCTCGCGTGACGCGGTCACGACTGTTGGAAGGAAACCAGCCACACCGCTCGGGGGCTACCCGATTTGCGGGGTCGGCGGAAGCGAACTACACGGAAGTGAACGTGTAAGGGCTTTCTCAGCAATGGGAAAGCCCTTATGCTAGAGCAGGATGCTCCATGCCGCCACGCCGTCCGCTTAGTCGCAGCAGCAACCTCTGGTTGGCGGAGACCCTCTGGAAACTGGGCGCCATCCAGTTCGGCAGCTTCACGCTCGGCCGCACGACCGTCGATTCGCCGGTCTACGTCAACCTGCGCCTGCTGATCAGCCACCCCACCGCCCTCTGGCGCGCCGCCCACATCATCTGGGACGAGCTGCAGACGTTGCAGAGCATGCTCCACCCCCAGGTGCAGCCGTTCGAGCGGGTGGCAGGCGTGCCGTTCGGCGGGCTGCACGTCGCGAGCGCGTTCTCCCTCACCGCCAAGGTTCCCATGATCTACCTCCACCCACGGCCGGACGACCTTGGCAGGGACATCGAGGGGGTGTACCACCCGAACGAGCGCGCCCTGATCATGGACGACCTGCTCGCCGGGGGCGGCAGCATCCTGGAGACGGCGCTCCAGCTCGGCGAATCTGGCCTCATGGTGCGCGACGCGGTCGTGCTGCTCGACCGCCAGCAGGGCGGCCGCGAACGCCTGCGACGCCAGGGCATCAACCTCGTCTCGCTGCTCACGCTCGAGGTGCTGATGAACTACCTGATGTCCAGCGGCAAGATCACGGAGGACCAGTACCGCCGGTCCATGGCGTTCCTGGAGACACACCGCCACCTTGAGACGTGACCCCGATATTGCCTCAACCGCTAGCCCCGTTATACTGATTCCGTTAGCCAGGACTATGTTCGGAAAGAGGGAGGAAAACCCATGAGGAACCTATGGCGCCTGTGGCTGGTCGTCGGGGTGCTTGCGCTCGGCGCGTTCGTAGTGGCG
>JBBEBM010000053.1:48791-65728 GCA_040882355.1 Dehalococcoidia bacterium
CCCCCACGGCGATGACGGCGGCAACGCAACCGCCACCGAAGAGGCGACCTCCGAAGACGGCGGTGACGGCGACGCGGACGCGACGGATACGCTCGAAGATGGCGAGGAGGACCCGACTGAGGAAGACGGCGACGGCGGAAGCTCGGGCTCGTCAGACGTACCGCTGCCGGATGGCGCGAATGAGGAGTCGAGCCTGACGTACTCCGGATCGCAGCTCCCCTTCCCGATTCCTTCCGAATCGGGCGTCGATGCCAGCACCTTTGGCGAGCTCACCGTCAAGACCTACACCGTGGACGGCTCGCCGGAGGACATCGTCGACTTCTACAAGGACAACCAGGGCGATTGGGAAGAAGCCTATGGAGTGACGACCTCGGAGGGCGGGCTGCTCCTCTGGACCATGGATGACGGACAGCAAGCCGCCTGGATCGTGACAGCCCCGGGCAGCGAGGACGGTACTACAAGCCTCACCGTTGCCAGCGGCCACGCCGAATAACAACGGCGTAAGCGAGAGCAGGAGAGTCCGGGAGCGACGCGCCCGCACTCTCCTCTTACTCGACGATCGGTCAGCTCAGAGCAGGCGGCGGACCGGTTTGCGGCCCGGCCGCGGGTCGTAGTTCGACTTGAACATCTCCAGCTTGTCGCGCTCGATGAGATACTTGCCGGCGAAGAGCACCGCCGGCACCTTCTTCTGCTTGATCAGCCGGCGCAGGCTCTGCGGATGAATACGCAGGATCCTCGCCGCTTCCACGAGATCGAGGTAGTTATCGAACGGGTTGGATGCCATACGCTCCCCTTTGGCCGACTAAGATGCTAACACACGTGCATAAATATACCACAAGATGTCAACAGAGTGAAGCTACCTCTTGCGCCGCCTGACCCGGCCCGCCCGCTTGAGCACGGCGTCCCGATAGGCCGGCCCCAGGCCGGCGCCGTGCTTCTTCATCCGGCGCCGCTCGGCCTCACGACGGCCTTCGCGCCGGCGCCAGCGCGCCGGGCGCTCCTCGTTGGCTTCTCGGTCAGCGCGCGGGCTCATCGAACGGGATCCATGCGTCGCGATTCCTTCCGGGTACGCTCGCTATAGTGTGACATGCGGCCAAAGGGGCCCGTCAATGTGCTCGATCGCTTCGGAGAGGAGCGACAGCGCCTGCTCACGCTGCTCTCCGGCCTCTCGCCGGAGCAGTGGCAAGCGCCGACGCCGTGTCCGGACTGGTCGGTAAAGGATCTGACGGCGCACATCCTGGCCGACGACCTGGGCAACCTCTCAGGCGGGCGAGACGGTTTCGACGGGCCGGCCAACTGCGATCTCTCGAACTGGGGCGAGCTTGTCGCCTTCATCAACGAGCGCAACGAGGAGTGGGTGCGCGCGACGCGGCGTCTGAGCCCGCAGGTGTTGATCGAGCTCCTCTCGTCGAGCGGTGACCGGGTCCTCGATCACTTCCGATCCCTCGACCCGCTTGCGCTGGGTGCGCCGGTGAGCTGGGCGGGCCCCCAGCCGGCGCCTCGCTGGCTGCACGTCGCCCGCGAGTACACGGAGCGCTGGCTGCACCAGCAGCAGGTCCGCGAGGCCGTCGGCGCACCCGGACTCTTCGAGCGTCGCCTCTTCGCGCCGGTGCTGGACACCTTCGTCCACGCACTTCCGCGCACCTACAGCGAAGTGTCCGCACCGGAGGGCGCTCACGTGCGCGTCGTCATCAGCGGCGATGCCGGGGGTGCCTGGTCGCTTGTGCACCACGAGGGCGCATGGCGCCTCTTCGAGGAGATCGCTGCCGAGGCGACGGCGGAGGTCGCGCTCGACGAAGACACCGCCTGGCGGCTATTCACGAAGGGCATCTCGCGCGGGGCCGCGCGCAAGCGCATGCGCCGGTCCGGCGATGAGAGGCTGGCGCTCGTCGCGCTCGACACAGTCGCCATTATCGCTTAGGGGTTTCCTTCGATTGACCGGCCTTCCGAGCCGGTGCTACACTGCCAGTGCTCCCAGCGAGCGCACCGTAGAGGCCCAAGGGCCGTGGGCACGGCCCTTCTTGTTATGTACGACCTGAGAGGACAGCGCCCATGATCGCCACTGTCGTCGGCAGCTACCCGAAGATCCCGAATCGACCGCGACCGGCCCGGCTGCGCAACGCCATCGCCCGCTTTGACCGGGGCGACGTCTCGAGCGAGGAGCTGGACAAGGTCGCGGACGAGGTGACGATCGAGGCGCTCCAGGAGCAGGCCGAGGCGGGCCTCGATCTGGTCACGGACGGCCAGATCCGCTGGGAAGACGAGCAGACCTACCTCGCGCGCAAGCTCAGCGGCGTCTCGATCAACGGGCTGATCCGCTGGTTCGACACGAACATGTACTATCGCCAGCCGGTGATCGAGGGCCCCGTCGGCTGGCGCGAGCCGATCACCGTGCGTGACTACGCCTTCGCGGTAGAGCACAGCGCGAAGCCGGTGAAGCCTGTGCTCACGGGGCCGTACACGCTCGCCCGCCTCGCTGTCGACCAGCACTACAACTCCGTCGATGCGCTGGCGACGGCGTTCGCCGAGGCGCTCAACCAGGAGGCGAAGGCGCTTCAACAGGCGGGCGCCAAGCTCATCCAGTTCAACGAGCCGGCTGTGCTCACGCACAAGGATGACTTTCCCGACTTCGGCGCGATTAGCCGGCGGCTGGTCGATGGGCTGAACGTCGAGACCTCGGTCTACTTCTACTTCGGCAACGTGGACGGCATCTACCCGCAACTGCTCGACCTACCGTTCGACCTGATCGGGCTCGACTTCGTGATGGGCGCCGCGAACGAGGGCCTGCTCCACCGCTCGCCCTTCACCAAGAAGCTCGGACTGGGCATCGTCGACGCGCGCAACACGCGGCTGGAGTCGCCGCAGCAGATCGCCGAGCGGATCAAGTCGCTCGCGGGCAACCTACCGCCCGATCACATCCACGTCAGCCCCAGCGCGGGGCTGGAGTTCCTGCCGCGAGAGGTCGCGCAGGAGAAGCTACGCAACCTGGCGCAGGGTGTGCGCCAGGCGGAAGGGGTGCTGGTATGAGCAAGGGCCTGCTTACCACGACAGTCGGCAGCTTTCCGAAGCCCGACTATCTGCAGAAGGCGCGCAACCAGTTCGCCGCCGGCAAGCTGCCGCTCGACGAGCTGCAGGAGCTGGAGCGCAAGGCGACACGCGAGGTGATCGCGCTGCAGGAGGAGCTGGGCATCGACATCCTCGTAGACGGCGAGATGGCGCGCGGCGACATGGTCGTCTACTTCGCCGAGCACCTCCAGGGGATGGAGATCGGCGGGCTCGTGCGCTCCTACGGCAACCGCTACTACCACAAGCCGATCGTGAAGGGCGGCCTGCGCTGGACCGAGCCGATCACGCTCGAGCTGTGGCGCTTCGCCCAGGGTCTCACCGACAAGCCGGTGAAAGGCATGCTCACCGGGCCCTACACGATGGTCGAGTGGTCGTTCCTCGAAGGTTACGACGACCGCCGCACGGCCGTCCTGGAGATGGCGAAGGCCGTCCACATGGAGGCCGTCGAGCTCGATCGGGCGGGCGCCGCCTACATCCAGATCGATGAGCCCGCGCTCTCAACCCGGCTCGAAGACCTCGAGCTCGCGATCGAGGCGATGGGCGTCGTCACTGAGGGCCTGCGCGCAAAGACGCTCACCCACATCTGCTACGGCGACTTCGTCTCCGTCTACCCACGCTTCCTCGATATGCCGGTCGTCCAGTTCGACCTGGAGATGGCGAACAGCGGCCACGACCTGGTCGAGCTGTTCAAGGCGAAGGGCTTTCCCGAGGGCAAAGAGATCGCCTGGGGCGTCTTCGACGTGCACACGCACGTCGTCGAGACGGTCGACGAGGTGAAGACCGCCATCAAGCGCGGCCTGGAAGTGCTGCCGCCGGAACGGCTCTTCATCGACCCGGACTGCGGGCTAAAGACACGCACCTGGGACGAGGCGGAGGCCCAACTGCGCGTGATGATGCAGGGCGTCCACGAAGTCCGCCAAGAGTTGGGTATCGAGTAGCGCCAGGACTCATTGGATTCGGCGGATGACCGTGGCTTACGCTTGGCGATCCACATCGCCATCTACTGCGTCGTCACGATCGTGGTCGCTGTCACCGCCGCGTGGCGGATATGGCGACTCGCAGCAGCCAGCTCCAATCGACAAGAGAGATGGGCGCTCCGAGGCGGGGTTGTCATGGGCATCGTCACCATTGGAACGATCGGTAATGTTGAGGCTGCCTTTCTCGGCTTCCACCCCGTTGCGCTCATTCCTACGACCGTCTTCGGAGCGCTCGGATTCGGGCTAGGGGCAATAGTTGGCGTGCTCGGCGCATTCGTTTTCAGGCGTTGACGGCTGTCGGGGCGGCTGGCTGGTCGTGCGCTACGAGGGCGCGAAGCGACTGCGCCTCCTCGACATCGCCGTCGTCCCCACCTTTGACGAGCTGCTCGCCCTCACGAAGGGTTGCGTGGCCGTCGCCGTCGACATCCCGATCGGCCTGAGCGACAGCGAGCCGCGCGCGGCGGACCGCGAGGCTCGACGCCTCCTCGGCAGGCCGCGCATGACCAGCGTCTTTCCCGCGCCGGTACGCGCCACGCTCGCCGCGAAAAGCTACCTCGAGGCCCGCGACCTGTCGTTCCGCGCGTGCGGCCGCAAGCTCTCGCAGCAGACCTACAACATCCTGCCCAAGATCCGCGAGGCGGACCGGTCGATGACCCCCGCGCTCCAGCAGCGCGTCGTCGAGGCGCACCCGGAGGTCACCTTCCGGGCGCTGAACGGCGGGCGCGCGATGGCCTATCGCAAGAAGTCGCGCGCTGGCCGGCAGGAGCGCCTCGCGGTGCTCACGAAGGTGTTCGAGGACGACACCGCCTCCCTCGCGCCGCCGTCAGGCGCTGCGCGAGACGACCTGCTCGACGCCTGCGCCGTCGCCTGGACGGCCTGGCGTCTCGCGCAGGGCGAGGCGCAGCGCCTGCCCGCCCGCCGCGATCTCGATGCGCGCGGCCTGCGGATGGAGATCGTGTACTAGGGGGTGGCCGCTATACTGGGCGCGCCAAGGAGGTCACGATGCCCGCGAAGCTCACGAAAGACGAAGCCCATGCCTTCCTCGACAGCCGGCCCGGCTGGCTAGTCCTCACGACGATCGGGCGCAACAGCTATCCGCACACGATCCCGGTCGGCTACTTCCGCATGGGCGACGACGTCTACACCGGTGGCCGCGCCGGCACGCAGCGCCTGAAGAACATCGAGCGCAACCCGAAGGTGAGCGCGCTCGTCGAGAGCGGCAAGACGATGCAGGAGATCAAGGGCCTGATGATCGAGGGCGACGCCGAACTCGTCACCGAGCCGTCGGAGGTCCTGCCGCTCATGCGCGAAGCCGCGCGCCAGCGCGGCACGCCGGACGACCAGTTCCCGACCGCGGCGCGCCCCGGCGTCGCCTACATTCGCATCCGGCCCCGGCGCTACGTCTCCTGGGACTACTCGCGCGAGGGCTGACGGAACGATCGACCCGAAACGGGCGTACTGTCGGGCGAGATGATGGCGCAGACTGAGAAGGCCGAGCTGACGCCTGTGCCCCTGCCGGCCGCGGTCCTACTTCCTGGGCCTTCGATACAACGTAGCTACGAGCCGCACCGGCTTGTTGCCAGCCTTGCCTACCGCAAAGCGTGGCAGCCTACGATGCGTCATGAAATACGCCAACGGGTCAGAGCGGCAACCGATTACCTCAGCGGGCGACAGCGACCAAGCCTCCGCAAGCGCGTCCTCCACCAATGACCTCCAGTCGCGCTGTTGAAGTGTCGAGAACACCTGTCCCGGCGCGTAGGGTTGGCGCTGCATGAGAACGACATCGTCACTCAGCGAGATCTTCCCATCGGCGTAATCAAACGCCCGCCTTTCTAGCAGGACCATTCTGTGTTTCTTGTGGAACCACGCGGCGAGCGCGCGTGTCGACCGGTACCTTCGGCCGGCATATGCGATCGGAAGGTTTCCTACATCGCCACCAAAGGCCCCGACCTCGGCTGCAAGCGTGGCGCGTTGGTCGCTGCGTTCCGCAGCGCGTGCCTCTACCAGTTCACGCTGCTCAGTTGCCCACCTCGCTAAGCTGCCCGGCTCAACTAGGGCTACGCCCAAGTCTCTGGCCGCACGGCTGGTCTTGCCCAAGATCATTCCAGGCAGGTTTGTCGGGCGTACAGCTAGACCGCCGGCATATACCACCCCGTCAGCTGCCCACCGCCCATGAGTCATCCTACGCAGTCCAGGAAGAGCTGCTCGCCCCACAGGACGCCCGTCCGCTCCGGAGAGCGGCCGCAAGTACCGGCCTATCTCCCGCAGTCCCGCCTTCTCGTATGCCGTCAAATCGTCGTAGTCCAGGCAATTTAAGCGTGCCAGGAGCCTCGCCGGTTCCACCACCAGCCAATCGTTCGCGCGCACGACGCAGACGGGCGCGGTGTTCGGTTCGGCCAAATAGAGGTTGACGTCGATCGCAGCACACATCTGGGCAAGCGCCACAGTGAACCCAGGCGAGAAAATACCTCCGCTCACGATCGATTGGGCATTCTCCCGTGGATCCTTGCGCAACCACACTCGAACACACGTACCTCCATCTCTCACGCTGGGTCGATGATCTACGCGTCGCAGCAGGGGCCGCGACGCGAGTCCTTGCTCGAACTCCAGCGCCCGGGTTGCCTGCTGCCCCTGGTCGAACCTGCGGGTCGTCACACAAACGTGGTCGCCGAGCATGAAAACGGAAAAGAATCCGATGCCGTACTTGCCCGTTGATTCAAAGCCTTTTGCAAGGAGACCCGGAAGCTCGTGCTGCATTAGCAGCGAGCCCCAGTAGGTGGTACCGAAGTCGAGGAGCGGCCCGGTGAGAACTCTCTCGGACATGCCAATGCCGTTGTCTTCGACCTCCATCCAAGGCCCGGCGCGATCTTCACCGAACCGAATTGTGACGTCCCCCCAGTCCTCCGGCCGTGCTTCGCACACACGACGCGCGCGCACCGCGTCACACGCATTCTGGATCAGCTCTCGCACCGGTATTAGCCCGCTGCTTCGTTCCCCATACAATGTCTCGCCGCCTAGCTTCTGGACCAGCCCCGCCACGTCGGTGACCTGTATTCTCGCATCCACGGGCACCCAGCCGTCGCAGCGAATGAAAAGAGCAAGGCGCATCGCGTCTTCCGCACCTCGAACGCCCTTCGCGACGAATCTCTGCCTGCCGCTGTCGGTGAGCAAGGAGTCCACCTCCCTCAGTTCGTCGTCTGCCAATCGAAGGAGGTCAAAGCCCAGCCACCAGGCTTCGGCATCCTCTGCTGGGAAACCGTGCGCCGATGCGTACACGAGTCGGTCAGTCTCTAGATGTGGTTGCTGGACCTTCTCTTGGAACACCCAGTGGAGTTGTGATCCATCTCCAGGTTTGCGAACGGCCCTGAGGAACCCTGGTGCGCGCTCACCGTAGATGTGTGCGGCGTCGGCTGTGCGCACCAGGCAAGCAAGCGGCAGAGGATCCACAGTCCAATCACGAGGGGACCCCGGTGGCGCACCGAGCTTCTGACCGAACTGCGCGTTCAGGTTTGCGACAGGCCACCAGTGGCTATGGCCGAGCCTACCGATGAGCGGCGCATAAGTATTCCGCAGGTCAACATCCTCTATGAGGTGGTATTCAGCATCGCCTTCGCGGTCGCGCCAGGAGATCCGTGGCAGCTGTTCGGCGCGTCTGGCGTGCAGGTTGCGGAGAACTTGCTCCTTCGCCTCGCGCTCCATCTCCGGGCTAACGTCAGCGAGTTCCTCGGCAGATGGGACGCGACCAAGCTCTGCGGTCTTCAGAGCGATGACGGTGTCCTGCCAGCTTACGTCCTGCTTGAGCTCAGCCAGACCCCCAGGGTAGGCCGCCAGGCCCAATCCGAGGTCGTGTACAAGAAAGGCACCGCCCAGGATGAACGCCTCCACGGGATTGATCTCAAAGGCCTCGCCGGCGATCAGGTCGCCGGTCTCCCACAAGGCATCCAGGTGGGAGACGTCATGCACCGTGAATTCGGGCAGGTCGCGCGCGATTTCGGCGGCAAGCACCGCCGCGCGCTCGCGGAATCTCAGGAACGCGTTTCGCAGCCGCTCACGCTGCTCGCGAAACTCGTCTTCGCCCGGCTGTTCGGCCAGGGTGCTCTTCCAAAGCCGCGTCCTCTCGAATGGTAGCACTCGATAGCCTCACTTGCTTGTGCAATTGAGCAGCTCGACCGCCTGCCCGCCTGAAATCTAGCACAACCCAGGCCCTCTTTCAACATAGGACCGGCAGAACGTGGCCCGGTGGGTAGCCTAGCTGCTTAGCGCGCCACCCGCGCCGGCTCCGCGTCCACCGCTTTCACCAGGTCGATGGCGCGGGCGAGAGTGTCGAGGCGCTCAGTAGGTGTACGGCCCTCGGGGTCGACACGGAGGGTGGTGACGCCGGCGTCGCGGTAGACGCGGATGCGATCCTTCACCATCGCGTCGGTGCCGAGCAGGTTCGTCTTCAGCACCAGCTCGTCCGGCACCAGCTCCGCCGCCTCGTCGCGCTTGCCGTCGAGCCACAAGCGCTGCGCCTCCTGCGCGACGTCCTCGTAACCGGCGCGCTGGAAGGCGGCGTTGTAGAAGTTGTGCTCGCGCGAGCCCATCGCGCCCAGCGTGAAGGCGAGCCCCGGCTTGCGGCGCGGGGTCAGCGACTCCGCGTCGTCGCCGAACGCCACGACGCCGCCCGCCTGCAGGTCGAGGTCGGCGAGCGAGCGCCCGGCCTTCGTCGCGCCGCTGGCGATGTGGTCGAAGAAGACGCCGGCGTGGTCAGGCATGAACGAGGTGCCGAGCCAGCCATCGGCGAGCTCGCCGGTGAGCGCGAGGCTTCGCGGGCTGAGCGTGGCGAGGTAGACGGGGATGTCGGGCACCGCGGGCGAGCCGGAGCGCAGCGGCTTGCCCTCGCCGCCCGGCAGCGGCAGCGTGTAGACCTTCCCCTGGTAGCTGAGCCGCTCGCCCTTCGTCGCGATGCGCACGATCTCGATGAGCTCGCGCATGCGCGTGACCGGCCGGTCGAACGGGATGCCGTGCCAGCCCTCGATCACCTGCGGGCCGCTGGTGCCGAAGCCGAGCACGAATCGATTGTTCGAGAGCGACGCGAGCGACATCGCGGTCATCGCGACAAGCGCGGGCGTGCGGGTACCGGCCTGCATGATGCCGGTGCCCAGCCGGATGGTCGACGTCTTGGCGGCGAGGTAGGCGAGCGGCGTGACGGCGTCGTAGCCCCAGGCCTCGGCGGACCAGACATCGTGCACGCCCAGCCGCTCGGCCTCGACGACGAAGTCCGTCGCGCCGTCCCAGTCGCTGTTGCGCGCCCCGCCGAAGGTAATCGAGATACGCATCGTTTCCTCCTCTACCGTCTTCGGAACTGGCGCGCCAGCGCATCCGAGCTGACGTGGATCATCGTTGGGCGGCCGTGCGGGCAGGTGCGCGCGTGCTCCGACGCTTCGAGCTGGCTAAGCAGCTCGCGCTGCTCCTCGTCGCTGAGTGGTTTGCCGGCGCGGACGGCAGCGTGGCAGGCGAGCGACGCGGCGACTCGATGCGCGGGCTCCTCGCTCGGACTGTCTTCGCGGCCGAGCAGGTCGAGCAGCTCGCTCACGGCGCGGGTCGCGTCGCCGCCCGCGAGCGCGGGCGGCACAGCGCGCACGAGATACGCGCCGTCGCCGCCAAACGGCTCGACGCACAGGCCTGCCGCCTCCAGTTCGCCGGCGAAGTCCTCCAGCAGCGCCCGCTGGCGCGCCGTCAGCTCCAGCGGCGCGGGCTGGAGCAGCGGCTGCTGCTCGCGCACGCCATCGCGGCGGTCGGTGAGGAAGCGCTCGTAGAGGACGCGCTCGTGAGCAGCGTGCTGGTCGATCAGGTACATGCCTTCCGGCCCCTCGGCGATGACGTAGGTGTTGCCCACCTGGCCGACCGCGCGCAGGAGCGGCAGCGCGTCGTTACCGAGAAGCGGGGGCGCTTCGACGGTTGCTGGTCGCTGGTGGCTGGTTGCTGGTGCTGCGGTCGGAAGGGGCAGCGGCGGCGACTGCTCGCGCCAGGTGAGCGGGGGCGTGGCCGTCTCGAGCGTCGAGCCTCGAGCATCGAACATCGAGGCTCCGGCCTCCAGCGTCCAGCTCCCACCATCGAGGCCAGGCACGGGCGCGCGCGACGAGAGCGTGCGGCGGACGGCGCGCTGGACGGCGGCGAAGACGGCGCGTTCGTCTCGGAAGCGCACCTCGGCCTTCGTCGGGTGGACGTTGACGTCGACCTCGTCCGGCGGCAACCGCACCTCGAGGATCGCGACCGGGAAGCGCCCGACCGGCAGCATGCCCTGGTAGGCCTCGATCACTGCGAACGTGAGCGCGCGGTGGCGGATCCAGCGGCGGTTGGCGAAGAGCGAGACGTAGTTGCGGTTCGCGCGCGAGACAGCGGGCGAACCGACGAGGCCGCTGACCTCGATGCTGCCCTGCCCTTCGCTATCCAACGGGATCAGCTCGGCGGCGACCTCGACGCCGTAGACGGCGGCGGCCGCGTCGCGCAGGTCGCCGTTGCCGGGCGTCTGGAGAAGCACGCGGCCGTCGGCGCGCAGCGTGAAGCGCACCTCAGGGTAGGCGAGCGCGTACTGGCTGACGACGTTCGCTATCTGGGCGCTCTCAGACGCGGGTGTGCGGAGGAACTTGAGGCGGGCCGGCTGGCGGCGGAACAGCCCTTGCACGGTGATCGACGTGCCGGGCGGCGCGCCGGCGCTCCCCTGGTGCGCCACCTCGCCCTCGCGCAGGACGATCCGACCGGCGACGAGCGCGCCCGCTGGCCGCGACGCCAGCTCGACATCGGCCGCGGCGGCGATGCTCGGCAGCGCCTCGCCCCGGAAGCCAAGCGTGGCGATGCGCCACAGCTCCTCCTCCGACTGCACCTTGCTCGTCGCGTGGCGCTCGAAGGCCAGGCGCAGCTCGTCGGGCGGGATGCCCTCGCCGTCATCGACGACGCGGAGGAACGCGATGCCGCCCTGGCGCGTCTCGACGGTGATCTGGCGCGCGTGGGCGTCGAGCGCGTTCTCGATCAGCTCCTTGACGACAGAAGCGGGCCGCTCGATCACCTCGCCGGCGGCGATGCGGGCGGCCTCCTGCGGGCTGAGCACCCGGATGGGCACGTTGGGGGAACCTCCGCCGCTATTCTAGCACGGGCGGGTTCGGCGGTCGTTAGCTCGATTCCGGGCTGCTGTATTCTGGGTACCGAGCTCGGTATCCGAGCAGCCTCGCTAGCGGCGCCAACACAGCAAGGACCGTCCGCTGGACCAGCATCGGGGGCCACGGGAGGAAGGTGTCGTACTCCCGGGCCAGGAGCGCCCCTTGCAGCGGGTTCGGCATGCCTTGTTGGTTGATCTTTCCCGCCCGGGCTAAGCCGAAGAGCGTCTCGAAAGCCGCTTCCGCCTTCAACGCAGGCCGCACCTCGAAGAGCATGTGCGCGTCGGTATTGCCGTCGTTCCACAACGTGTGCGGAATGCGGGGCGGAAGAACAACGGCCTTTCCGGCGCCAAGGTCTTGTTCCTCGCCCCCGAGACGGTAGCGCACCGCGCCCGACAGGACCTCCACCCGTTCCTCCTGGCGCGCATGGACGTGCTCCATCACTCGCGCCGCGCCAGGCTTCATGAACAACTCAAACTGCAAGAGCTCGCCTGCCGTGTCTCGCGCTCGCTGGCGGAAGATCAGCCTCTCACCGGTAACGGGATTTTCGATCGCATCGCGTTCCTGGGACATAGTCCGGCTCCCTTCGTTTTAGTCGTGTGAGTCCGTCGCACACTATAGAGGGTAGCGGGGGGTACTTGGCACTCGCCGGACCTCCGCCTCCGGCGGCACCGCACGCAGGCGGTCTGCCATGCGCTCGCCGATCATGACGCAGGTGAGGTGGGTGTTGGCGCGGGGCACCTCGGGCATGATCGAAGCGTCGATCACGCGAAGCGACTCCGTCCCAAGCACCCGGCACTCGGTATCGACGACCGATTGCGGGTCATCGGGCGGGCCCATGCGACAGGTGCCCACGATGTGCTGGGCGTCGCCCGCCGCGCCGAGCAGCCAGGCGTCGAGGTCGGCGTCGCTCCCGAAGCCGTCGACGCCCCGGCGGTAGTCCGGATCGAGGCTGAGCGTCATCGCTCCCCCGGCGATCGCCGTCGTCGCGGGCTGTCGGGCGATCTCAAACAGGCGGCGGGCGCCATCGCGCAGGCGCATGAGGTCGCGCTCGTCTGAGAGCATGCGCTCCTCGACCTGCGGGTCGAGCTCCGGGTCGGCGCTGGTGATGCGCAGCCAGCCGCGCGAGTAGCACAGGTTCACCCAGCAGCCGAAGAGCGCCATCGACGGGTTGCCGAGCACCATGTTCATGCCCACCTGCATCATGTCGTTCTCTTCGTCGCCCGCGAGCCCAGACGTGTAGCGGACGCAGACGTTGGTGTGGCGAAAGTCGGGGTCCGGCACGCGGGCGTCCTCGCGCAGCATGAGCAGGAGTTGGACGACGGGGTGGTCCTGCAGGCTCTCGCCTACCGGCAGGTCGATCAGCGGCGCGATGCCGAGCGACCGCAGATGTTCCGGCCGGCCGACGCCCGAGCGCTGGAGGATGGCCGGCGTGTGAACCGCGCCCGCGCTCAGAATCACGTCGTTCGCGCGCACGGAACGCCACTCGCCGTCGATGCGCACCCGCACGCCGACCGCGCGCGTGCCCACGAAGTCGACGCGGTCGACGAGCGCACCGCCGCGGATCTCGAGGTTCGGGCGGTCGCGCGCCGGCTCCAGGTAGCCGTCGTTCGTCGTCACGCGCTGCTCGTCGCGGCTGTTGATCGCGTAGGGCGAGACGCCGGTACCCATCGGCGCGTTGTGGTCCTCGCACCACGAATAGCCGAGCGCGAGGGCGCTCCCGGCCAGCGCCCGGTCGCCGGCGCCCCACTTCTCCCTCGGCGCGCGGTAGATCGGGATCGGGCCACCGTGGCCGTGGTAGGGCGCATCGCCGAAGTCGAGATCGTCCTCCAGCTTGACGAAGTAGGGCAGCACCGCCTCGCCCGACCAGCCGTCGCAGCCGTGCACCGTCACCCAGCGGTCGAAGTCGGCGAGCGGCGGCCGGATGGCGATCTGGCCGTTGATCGCCGACGAGCCGCCCAGGCCGCGCCCGCGCCAGAACAGGCTAGGCTCCTGCGACTCTGTCCGGCGCGCGCGCAGCTTCGTCCAGGAGAAGTCCGGGTGCGCGACCATCGCGGAGGGATTGGGGATACGCATCTCGCGCGGCGCGTCGGCGGAGCGCCAGTCGGGCCCCGCTTCGAGCAGCAGGACGCGGCACGCCGGGTCTTCCGTCAGCCGGGCGGCGAGCGTCGCGCCGGACGAACCGGCGCCGACGATGACGTAGTCGTACGAGGCCTCACGCGCCAACGGCGCGCTCCTCTATCGACCGCAGCACCTCGTGAGCGAACTGGAGCGAGCGCTCCTGGTGCTCGATGTTTTGCTCGATTGCGAGCGACCCGTGGCCCGCGTCGAACCAGATTAGCTCGATCTCCTTGCCCAGCTCGCGCATCTTCTCCTCGTAGACGTGCATCTGGCGCGACGGGCAGCGCGTGTCGTTGCTGCCCTGGATGACGAGCAGCGGCGCGCGCACGTCAGACGCGTAGGTGATCGGCGAGCTGCGCGCGTGCTCCTCGGGCTTCTCGTCCGGCGTGCCGCCGAAGAGCGCGACCTGGTAACGGCGCAGCGTCTCCGCCTGGTCCTCGTACATGAGCACCCAGTCTGCGATGGCGACCTGCGCGATGCCGCCCGCCCACAGCTCCGGCAGCCTGCCGAGACCGAGCAGCGTCAGGTAGCCGCCGTACGAACCGCCGGCCAGGAAGACCTGGTCCGGGATCGCGATGCCCTGCTCGACGAGCCAGGCGTAGGCGGCGCCGATGTCGTCGACCTCCCAGTGACCGAGGTCGCCCTCGATGCACTTCTGGAACTCGCGTCCGAAGGTTGTCGAACCGCGGTAGTTGATGCTCAACACAGCGAAACCGTGGTCGAGCCACGCCTGCGATCGCGGGCTGAAGCTGTCCATCATGACGGCCGTCGGGCCGCCGTGCACGTTGAGGACCGCGGGGAAGGGGCCCTGGCCTGGCGGCGTCGCGAGCCAGGCCTGGATGCGAGCGCCTTCCGTCGAGTCGTAGGAGACCGATCGCCACTTCGCGCCGGGCGGGGCATCGTCGCCTTTGAGCAGCACACGGCGCTCAGCGCCCGTTTGCTCATCGAGCGCGACGACGCGCGCCGGACGCGTCGAGTCGCTCAAGAGAACGTATATCTCGCCACCGGGCGCGAAGTGCGCGTTCACGACCGTGCCGGAAGGATGATCGAGCCAGCGCAGCGAGCCGCCAGTGAGGTCGTAGACCGCCAGCCGCTGGACGGCCTCGTTCACCTGCATCATGAGCAGATGCTGACCGTCCTCCGACCAGTCGACCGGAAGCACCTCCCCTGGCACATCTGCGAAGTCGAGATCGACCCGATCGCCGGAGCGCGGCGACCAGACCAGCGGCCGGCTGAGCCCGCTGCGCGTCGTCGAGCAGAGGACCCGGTCGTCGCCGGGGACGCGCGAAAAGCGCGTGGCGGTCACGCTCGCGCCCTCGTCGTACAGCTCGGCGATGCGCTCGCCCGTTGCCGTGTCGAACGCCGCGAGGTCGACGTCGGTCGAATTGCTGCGCTCCGTGAGGCCGAGCACCGCGATGCCGCCGTCATTCGAGAGGTTCACCCCACGCATGAGCGGTCTCGTGTGATAGAGGAGGGAGCGAGCGCCGATCTCGCCGGCGGCGCCCAGCTCGATCAGGTAGGTGTGGAAGCCTTCGCGCGTCGCTGTGGTGAGCGTGAGGCGGCTGCAGTCGCGACTCATCGCCAGGCCACCGGACGCGTACAGCGGAAGGTCGGGCGTTACGTCTTCGGCGTCGCCGCCCTCGAAGGGCACGCGCACGACGTGACCGATCTCGTTGCCCTGCTCGTCGTCGAGATAGTAGACGAAGCGGCCATCGGGGCTGAGCGACGCCATCACCTTGCCTGCGGGCGCAAAGGTGAGCTGTCGCAGCTCGCCCGAAGGCACGTCCCACGCGTACACCTGCTGGACGCCGGAGCGGTTCGTCGTGGCGATGCCGCGCGATGGCTCCTGCGAGGCCACGGCGGCGATCGCGATCGTCCAGGCGCGGAAGCGCTGCTTCCAGGGCGCGTCGGGCGAGAGGTCGGGTTCTATCATGAGAGCTTCGTCTCCCTACAAAGTAGGGGCGCCCCGACCGGTCGGGGCGCCCCTTGCGATAACCTCGCGGGCCAGGCTTCAGCCTGGCGGAACGTCCTAGAGCGCCTCGATGATCGTCGAGATGCCCATGCCGGCGCCGATGCACTGCGTGGCCAGGCCGTACTTCTTGCCCGAGCGGCGCAGCTCGTGGGCGACGGTGGAGACCAGGCGGGCGCCCGTCGCACCCAGCGGGTGGCCGATGGCGAGCGAGCCGCCGTTCACGTTCACGCGGTCGAGCGGAATGCCCAGCTCCTTGCAGGACGGCAGCACCTGGGCGGCGAACGCCTCGTTGAACTCGACGCGGTCGATGTCACCGGCCTCGATGCCGGCGTGGCGGAGCGCCTTGTTCGTCGAGGGCACGGGGCCCAGCCCCATCACCTGCGGCTTCACGCCCGCGACACCCATGCCGACGATGCGCGCCAGCGGCTCCAGGCCCAGCTCCTTGGCCTTCTTCTCGCTCATGAGGAGCGCGGCGGAGACGCCGTCGTTCGTCGGGCAGGAGTTGCCAGCGGTGATCACGATCTCGCGGCTGCCGTAGCTCTCGAGGCCGCCGATCGGTTTGAGCTGCGACAGCGATTCGATGTTCGTGCCGGGGCGCAGGCATTCGTCACGGTCGAAGAGCACCATCTCGCCCTTCTCGTCCGGCGCCCAGTTGCCTTCGGCATCGAAGACGGGCGTCTCGACCTGGAGCGGGACGATCTCGTCCCTGTACGCGCCTTTCTCGTAGGAGGCGAGGCACTTCTTGTGGCTCTCCACCGCGAACATGTCCATGTCTTCGCGCGAGAGGTTGTAGATCTCGGCCACGTTCTGCGCTGTCTGCGTCATCGACTGGAGCGGCGGCGAGTCGAGGACGTAGTCCGGGAAGGGCACCGAGAAGTTCGCGCTGTGGTCCGGCGGCAGGTTCCGCTGCATCTCGTTCTGGTCGAGGATGCGCTTGTTGAACTCGTTGACGCGGTTGCGCGAGGCGCGGCCGTCGCCGCCCCCACCCAGGCCTCGGCCCATGCGCTCGACGCCGAGGGCGATGCCGCACTCCGTCGCGCCGACCATGATCGACTGCGCGACGCGGTGCAGCGTCTCCATGCTCGAGCCGCACTGGCGGTTCGTGTCGAAGCCGCAGGCCTCGGCGGGCAGGCCGCCCAGGCGAGCCGCCGTGTTCGCGCCGATGCCGATGAGCTCGCGCACGCCCTGGACGTTGCCCATGCCGATGTCCTCCACCAGCCAGGGGCTCACCTTGGGGTTGCGCTCCATCAGCGTGCGCAGGACGGCGCCGGCCGTCTCATCGAGACGGGTAGCGACCAGCATGCCGCGCCCGCCGCGCGCGAACGCGGTGCGGACGCCATCGACCAGTACAACGTTGTTCAGTTCCATGCTTACCTCCGAAGCGAATTCGCGGGGATTGCGCAGGCACCATAACGCCGTCGCGTGCGGGAAGTCAAGGTCAACAGATGGGAAGCGGATAAGCGGATGGCTTTGCGGTCGCTGGTCACTGGCGCGACAGTGGCCCTGGAAACAGGTCTGCGGGTTGAAACCCGCAGCTTCTGCAGATCGAACTGACTGGTGGAGGCGAAAGGGCTGGTTGGGCGCGCCGGGTCTGTCAGCGGGTGCGAAACGGATTAACGGATGGCGGAGCAGTCGCTGATGGCGGGCGTAGGGGCGGCTCGCGAG
>JBBEBM010000053.1:65738-82588 GCA_040882355.1 Dehalococcoidia bacterium
CGAGCCGCCCCTACAGCACCCCTGTCGAGAGGGCTTCGCCGTACTGAGATACACCGTAGCTGCAGACCTTTAGGTCTGCCCAGATCGGACCGACGGTAGGGCTAAAGCCCTGCGGCTACGGGCGCGCCAACCTTCGCTATACTGAAATCGACATGGCGCCCACGCCTGCCCTGAGCGACGCCGAAGGGGACGCCCCCCAGCCGCCCGCTTCCGGCGAGACCGTCCATCTCGACATCAACCCCAAGCTGCTGATCGACAACTATCACGGCGAGCTCGACGCCGCCGCGCTCTACCGCGCCCTCGCCCGCCACGAGCACGAGGGGCGCGCGGACGTGCTCGCCGAGATGGCGGAAGCGGAGGAGCGCCACGCTGCGATCATGGCGAAGCGCCTCGACGAGATGGGCATCGCGCTGCCCAAGCACCGCACCAGCCTGCGCGTGCGCGTCCTCAGCGTGTTCGCGCGCGTCTTCGGCGCCCGCTCCGTCCTCCCGATCGTCGAGAGCTTCGAAGCGAAGGACTACGCCGCCTACCGCGAGCCGGAGCAGGACCCGGCAGTCATGGCGCTCGCCGGCGAAGAACGTGGCCACTACCGCACGCTGGGCAGCCTGACGCGCGGCACGCCGGGGCCGGTCGCCATCGCGCAGCACGAGAGCTGGCACCGCACGGGCGGCGGCGGCACGCTGCGGGCGACGATCTTCGGCGTGAGCGACGGCCTCGTCTCGAACCTGTCGCTCGTGATGGGCTTCGCCGGTGCGCAGGCCGACTCCCAGTTCGTCGTGCTCGCCGGCGTGGCCGGGCTGCTCGCCGGCGCCGCGTCGATGGCCGCGGGCGAGTACGTCTCGATGCGCTCCCAGCGCGAGCTGTTCGAGCGCCAGATCTCGCTCGAGGAGGCGGAGCTGGCGCTGGCGCCGGAGGAGGAGCGCGCTGAGCTGGCGCTGATCTATCGCGCGAAGGGCGTGCCAGCCGACGAGGCCGAGGTGCTCGCCGACCGCATCCTGGGCGACAAGCAGATCGCGCTCGATACGCTGGTGCGCGAGGAGCTGGGCCTCGACCCGAGCGAGCTGGGTTCCCCCTGGGGCGCGGCGATCGGCTCGTTCCTTGCGTTCGCAGCGGGCGCTATCGTGCCGGTGCTCGCGTACTTTAGCGGCAACGCGGGCTGGCTCCAGTTCGCGATCAGCGCGGTGATGAGCGGCATCGCCCTCTTCGCCGTGGGCGTTGGCGTCTCGCTCTTCACGGGCAAGAGCGCCCTCTACAGCGGCGCGCGACAGCTCGGCCTGGGCGCGGCGGCGGCGGCGATCACCTACGGCATCGGCTCGCTGATCGGCGTGAGCACGGGGATCTAGTCGCTGGTTGCTGGTTGCTGGTCACTGGTACCGTCAGGGTTGAGGGCCAGCTTACAGGGCCGAGAGGGGCGCATCCATTGACAGACGTGCTTCTCCCACAGTCCACGCGTCGCATCGTTGTCTTCGGGCACTCCGGATCGGGCAAGACGACGGTTGGGCGGACGATCGCCGATCGGCTCGGGCTGGCGCGCATCGAGCTCGACGCGCTCTTCCACAAGCCAAACTGGGAGCCTTCGACAGACGAGGAGTTCCACGCGAAGGTCGCGCGCGCCCTTGAGGATGCGACGCAGGGTTGGGTCGTCGACGGCAACTACAGCCGCGTGCACGACCTGACGCTCGGCCAGGCCGAGACGGCGATCTGGCTGCGGCTGCCGTTCCGAGTCGTCTACCCGCGTCTCATCTGGCGCACGGTGAGCCGCGCCTGGACGAAGGAGTCGCTCTGGGGCACGAACCGCGAGTCGTGGCGGCTGTCGTTCATGAGCCGCGACTCGATCTTGCTATGGGGGATCACCAACTGGCGGCCGCACGTGCGGAAGATGCATCACACCCTCGCCGAGACGCCGCACAACGCCCGCGTGATCGAGATGCGGTCAACGCGCGAGGTCGATGCGCTGCTCAGGTCGCTGCCTGCGCAACGCGACACGGTACACTAGGCGGCACGAGAGGGGGACGCGCGATGGCCAGCCCGCAGCTCCAGACGCTGATCGACATCATCCGCGCCCGCCCGCGCACCGAGAACCCGACCATCGAGCAGCTCCGCGCCGGCATGGACCTGATGAGCGCCAACCTGCCGCTCGCAGAGGGCGTGGGCACGGAGCCGGTCGACGCGGGCGGCGTGCCAGGCGAGTGGCTGACGCCGGAGGGCGCGGCAGGCGGCGGCACGCTCCTCTTCCTGCACGGCGGCGGCTACGTCATCGGCTCGGTCGCGAGCCACCGGTCCTGGGTCTCGCGCATCACGAAGGCGTCGGCGGCGCGCACGCTGCTCATCGACTACCGGCTCGGGCCGGAGCACCCGTTTCCGGCCGCGATCGAGGACGCGACGGCCGTCTATCGCTGGCTGCTGGCGCAGGGCGTCGATCCGGCGCGGCTCGCCATCGCGGGCGACTCGGCGGGCGGCGGACTGACAGCGGCGACGCTCCTCGCCCTGCGCGACGCAGGCGACACGCTGCCCGCCGTCGCTGCGCTCATCTCGCCCTGGCTCGACCTGGCCTGCGCGGGCGAATCGATGTCATCGAAAGCCGAAGCCGACCCGATCCTCAGCCGGGAGCTGCTGCAAGGCTGGGGCGCCCACTACCTGAACGGCGCGGACGCCCGCGCGCCGCTCGCTTCGCCTGTGTACGCCGACCTCGCCGGCCTGCCGCCGCTGCTCGTGCAGGTCGGCACCGCGGAGGTGCTGCTTGACGACTCCCTGCGCTTCGCAGAGCGGGCGCGCTCAGCGGGCGTGGACGTCACGCTGGAGCCGTGGGACGACATGCTCCACGTCTGGCACATGTTCTACTTCATCCTGCCCGAAGGCCAGCAGGCGATCGAGCGGGTGGGGGCGTGGCTGGGGGAGAGGGTCGCTGGTCGCTAGTCGCTGGTTGCTGGTACGGTCTGGCGAAGGAGACACGTACGTGCGGTTAAGTGAGGAGCGGTGAGAGGGCGGCGCAGGATCTGTCAACGGATGAGGGAACGGACTAACGGATGGCGATCCTTATGTCATTCCGAGCACTTCGCTGGCCCTCCGCGCGAGGCGTCGCGCGTTGCTGATCTTGCTCTTCATAAGGCCGCGTTCCATCGGGCTTGGGAAGCATCGCGTGCTTCGGCGATGGTGGGATAGGTGAACAATGTATCCAGCATGCACCACACGCGACCGCTCGGATAGATCTTCCCTGTCGGCAGGCGGTGGCTAGGGGCGAAGGCGGGTCCTAAGGTGTAGAGGAAAAACGGTTCGCCCCACTCGCCATCCGGAATCTCGGGTATCCGCTCGTGCATGTTTGTCACGACCTCGTAATCATCAAGGTGGTGAATCGACTGCAAAGCACCGTAATACCGGAACGCGATGTAGTTGGGCGGCTCCTTCGGCCATCCACGACCGCCAGCCGGGTGGAAGTAGCGCTGCCTCTCTTCTACAAGGTCGATCCGCGAGACACCCCAGCCGTCGGGCGTTCCAGTCGCAAGCGACACGACGTACACGGCGTTCGAGTCCACGTTCTGCATCGTCACCAACCCTCCCAGATAGATCAGCAGCTCATCGAGCAGCCGTTTTTCTTTGTGACCAGATCCCTTGCGAGCCGTGCTCGCCAGCGGCGCAACCTCTTTCCACGACAGAGCCTTGATTGGTACGGTGAGACGCTCGCTCGACAGACGTCGTGCGGCAAAATCGTAACTGCATTCGCTCAGGACAACGATGAGCTTCGCGGGGGAGGTACTCCTCCGGAGCCTCTCGTCATACGTCTTAAGCTGACTATGATCCGGCAGATTCCAGCCCCGTTTCGCCTCGACAATCACGTGCACCACGCCAGGCACCTCGATTTCAATGTCGGTGATACCGGCATCGCGCTTGTGCTCTTGCAGCCGAATGACCGCGTTGCTCGCATCTTCGGATGGACGGCCAACCGATTCGAGCAGTGCTCGAACGAACCGAGGGCACTGGGCCAACACCCAGCCAAGGCTGAACGTCATGTCGTTTTCGTGATGGCCCAGGAGCTGGAAGACGCTCTTGACCTCACGGCCATGCAGAGTCAGTCGAAGCGGGTCATTCGCCATCCGTTGATCCTTTCTCCTGTCCGTGAAAGACGGCCAACGCCCCGCCTGCGGCGGGCAGGGCGCGCAGCCGTGCGCCCCTACAGGTCTCGCTTCGGGCCGCGCGCTCTGTGTACAGCTCTGCGTTCGCTATCCGTTAATCCGTTCCTCATCCGTTGACAGACGCGCGACGCCCCCGCCTGCGGCGGGCAGGGCGCACAGCCGTGCGCCCCTACATCGTCTCGTGTCGGACCGAGTGCTTTCCGTACAGCGCCGCCGTCTGCCATCCGCTTATCCGCTCCTACCATCCGCTATTCCGTTCGCGTTTCCGTCGGCGTACCCGTCGCCTGCTCACACAGCTCGTAGAGCTTTGTCAGCCGACCCTCTCCCCGGTCCGCCTTCGGCGGGTCACCCCTCTCCCGCGCCGGGCGGGAGAGGGGCCGGGGGTGAGGGCTGCCACGTCATCCGCTAGTCCACCCCCGCATCGGGTCCCGCGCCCGTCGCCTGCTCACACAGCTCGTAGAGCTTTGTCAGCCGACCCTCTCCCCGGTCCGCCTTCGGCGGGTCACCCCTCTCCCGCGCCGGGCGGGAGAGGGGCCGGGGGTGAGGGCTGCCACGCCATCCGCTAGTCCACCCCCGCATCGGGTCCCGCGGGCTTCGCCTTCTCGCGCAACTCGTAGAGCTTCGTCAGCGCGTCAAGCGGCGTCATGGCGTCAACCTCCAGCGAGGCGACCTCGTCCAGGAGGGGCGAGCGGGCCGGCAGGAGCGGGAGCTGCTCGACGGGCTCAGTAGGTCGGCGGCGGGCGGGCGCCGCGCCATTCGCACGCTGTTCGAGCGTCGAGAGCACCTCGCGGGCGCGCTGGACGACGGCCTTGGGCAGGCCGGCCAACTCGGCGACGTGGACACCGTAGCTGCGGTCGGCGCCGCCCGGCACGATCTTGTGCAGGAAGACGACGCGGCCCTCCTCCTCGGCGACGGCGACGTTCTCGTTGCGCACGCGCGGCAGGTGATGCGCCAGCTCGACCAGCTCGTGGTAGTGCGTGGCGAAGAGCGTCTTCGCCGCCAGCTCCGGCCGGTTGTGCAGGTACTCGACGACGGCGCGCGCGATCGCCATGCCGTCGTAGGTGCTGGTGCCGCGCCCGATCTCGTCGAGCACGACGAGCGAGCGCGGCGTCGCGTTGTGCAAGATGTTCGCGGTCTCGAGCATCTCGACCAGGAAGGTGGACTGCCCCGACGCGAGGTCGTCCTGCGCGCCGACGCGCGTGAAGATGCGGTCCACCAGCCCGATGCGCGCCGACGCCGCCGGCACGAAGCTGCCGATCTGCGCCATCAGCGCGATCAGCGCCACCTGGCGCAGGTAGGTCGACTTGCCGGCCATGTTCGGCCCGGTGATGATCACGATCTGCGCGTCCTTCGAGAGCGACGTGTCGTTCGGCACGAACGACGACGGCAGGCCGCTCGCGGGCGTGCCATCGGCCAGCGTGCGCTCGACGACCGGATGACGCCCGTCGCGCACATCGATCTCGTCGCCGTCGTGCAGCGCCGGCCGGACGTAGTTGTAGCGCGCAGCCGCTTCGGCGAGCGCGACCGCGACGTCCAGCTCGGCGGCGGCCGATGCGAAGGCGAGCACCTGACCGCTGGCGGCGGCGACCTGCGCGCAGACCTGCCGGAAGACCTGCTGCTCGATCTCCTGAATGCGCTCGCCGGCGGTGAGGATGCGCGTCTCGTGCTCCTTGAGCTGTGGCGTGACGTAGCGCTCGGCGCCGACGAGCGTCTGGCGGCGCTCGTAGTCGTCGGGGACCAGCGAGACGTTGGGCTTGCTCACCTCGAGGTAGTAGCCGAAGACCTTGTTGTAGCCGACGCGCAGCGACTTGATGCCGGTGCGTTCCCGCTCCGCCGTCTCCAGCTCGGCGACGTAGCGCTTCGTGTCGCGTGTGATCGCGCGCAGGCTGTCCAGCTCCTGCGAGAAGCCGGCGCGCACCACGTTCCCCTGCTCGAGGGTCGCGCCGGGATCGTCGGCGATCGCCTGTTCGATCGCGGCGACGACGTCGTCGCACGGACGCAGACGTGACGCGAGCTCGCGCACCGCTTCCGGCGCTTCTTCGGTCGACACGGCTTCGCGCAGCGAAGGCGCCAGCTCGAGGCCGCGCCGCAGCCCGACGAGGTCGCGCGGCCCGGCCAGTCCGGCGACGACGCGGCCGCAGAGGCGCTCCAGGTCCGGCATCTTGCCGAGCAAGTCCTGCGCCTGGCCGCGGCGGACGGCGCTCTCGAAGAAGTGCTGCACCTGGTCCAGCCGCGCCTCGATCGCCGCCCTGTCGAGCAGCGGCTGGCCGAGGCGCCGCGCGAGCAGCCGGGCGCCCATCGCTGTCCTCGTTATGTCGAGAGTGCCAAGCAGCGAGTGCTCCCGCTTGCTGCTGCGCCCGCCCGCGAACAGCTCGAGATTGCGGCGCGTCGCCGCGTCGAGCAGCAGGAAGCCTTCGGGCCGGTACGACTGCAGCTTCGTCACGTGGGCCAGCGACGAGCGCTGGTTCTCGCGCAGGTACTGGAGCAGCGCCCCGGCCGCGGCGACCGCGTTCGGCTGCCCGGCCAGCCCGAACGCCTCGCTCGACGCGACCGCGAAGTGCTCGCGCAGCGCGCCCTCCGCGACCTCGGTCACGTACCAGTCGGGCGGAAGCGGCGAGACGGCCTCGATGCCGTCGGGCGGCGGGACGTTCTCCGGCAGCAGCAGCTCGGCCGGGCCGAGGCGGCCCAGCTCGCCGGGCAGCGCGCCCATCGCCACCTCGCCCGCGACGAACTCGCCGGTGGAGACGTCGGCGTAGGCGAGCCCAACGACCGCGCGCGGGTCGGCCCACGGCGCGTCGCCGTCCCTGGGTGCTCGCTTCGGGAGCGCGGGCGCGAGCGCGACGAGGTAGTTGTTCGCCCGCTCGTCGAGCAGGTTGCCTTCGATCACTGTGCCGGGCGTGACGACGCGCACGACCTCGCGGTCGACGATGCCCTTGCTCGTTGCCGGGTCGCCGAGCTGCTCGCAGATCGCCACCTTGTAGCCCTTCGCGATCAGCCGCGACAGGTAGCCCTCAAGGGCGTGGTAGGGGATGCCGGCGAGCGGCACGCGCTCGCCCTTGCCCATCGGCTTCGACGTGAGCGTGATCTCGAGCTCGCGCGCGACGAGCTTCGCGTCGTCATCGAACGTCTCGAAGAAGTCGCCGAGGCGAAAGAAGACGATGGCGTGCGGGTAACGCCTCTTGATGTCGAGGTACTGGCGTCGGATCGGCGTCATGGTGGGGCGTCCCGCCTCCAGCCGGCATCGCTCCGGCCCAGAACGTTTGGCCTAGCGTAGCAGGAACGAAGAACAGGGGACAAGGCGGACACCGAGGACCCGCCGTGCCATCTCCGCCTTCGAGTTCTCCCACCCCTGTCTTACCTTAACCCTGGATAACCGCGCGTGGCATGCCCTGTCGCAGACTCGCCTGGGCGAGAGCCTGCCGAAGGGCTTGTCGAAGGTTGGCCGCGCTTAACGTGCGCATACTCGCAATTGAGCACCCGCTGGAGGAACTCTTGGAGGACCTGTCGAGCTGCCCATGGCCCATCTGCGCGCTGCCGGCCCGCGCCGGGACGAGCCGCGCAGCAGCGCCCGGCGTCGGGATCAATGAAACGACCCGTTTAGATTCACAGCCCGCAGCGCGCCGCGTCGGCTGGCTTCCAGGGCCAGCCGCTGAGAAAGGCGATTTTGCAAAACGGACTGGTCAATCAAACGTCTTGGGTAACGGGGCGGCGCCCGGCGTCGGGATCAATCAAACGACCCGTTCAGATTCACAGCCCGCAGGACGCCGCAGCGGCTGGATTCCAGGGCCAGCCGCTGAGAAGGGCGATTTTGCAAAACGGACTGGTCAATCAAACGTCTTGGGTAACGGGGCGGCGCCCGGCGAGGTCAAACTTCGAACCTCGAACATCGAGTGCCGGCATAGACGCCCTTCAGGCGGCGCGGTATCATCGACGTGATATGTCGGAGGAGCAGCGCGCCCTCGGGGCCCGCCCTCAGGAAGACGTCCGCCCCGACGGGCACGCGGCGCCCGGCGACACCGCCGCCGACGAACGTTCCTCAACGACCTCCGCGGTCGACGCCGTCTCCAATCTGCGCTACGTCTTCCGCTCGATGCGGCCGCGCCAGTGGACGAAGAACGCGATCGTCTACCTGGCGCTGATCTTCTCGATCGACCAAGAGTGGGAGCTGGGCGATCCGTCGACCTGGTGGAGCTTGCTGGCCCGCACCACCGCGACCTTCGTCTGCTTCTGTCTCATCTCCAGCGCCGATTACCTGGTGAACGACGTGGTCGACGCCGAAAACGACCGCCTCCATCCGACGAAGCGCATGCGCCCTATCGCGGCGGGCCTGCTATCGCCGCGCGCGGCGATAGTCTGGGCAGTGGCGCTGGGAGCGATCGCGCTCGCCGGCGGCTTCGCAATCGAGTGGCACGTCGGCGCCACGATCGCCGGCTACGCCGCGCTCCAGCTCGCGTACAGCTTCCTTTTGAAGCACGTCGTGCTCCTCGACATGATGGCGATCGCGGGCGGGTTCGTGCTGCGCGCGATGGCGGGGGCGCTCGCGATCGACGTGCCGATCTCGCCGTGGCTCTACGTGGTGACGGCGCTGGGGGCGCTGTTCCTGGTGATCCACAAGCGCCGGGCGGAGATCACGCTGCTGGAAGAGGGCGCCGCCAGCCACCGGCCGATCCTCGAGGAGTACTCGGCGCCGCTGCTCGACCAGATGGCGTCGCTCGTGACGGCCTCGACGCTGACCGCTTACGGGCTCTACACGTTCACGGCCGAGAACCTGCCCGAGAACAACACGATGATGCTCACGATTCCCTTCGTGCTCTACGGGCTGCTCCGCTACCTCTACCTGGTGCACCAGCGGCACGAAGGTGGCAGCCCGGAAGAGGTGCTCCTCCGCGACTGGCCGCTGATCATCGATATCGCGCTCTGGGTGGTGACGGCGGCGACGGTGCTGGTGGTGTACCGGGACTGAGGGAAGGTCGGGGAGCGGGGCGGCTAGCGGTCAGGGGCCAGGCTTTAGCCTGGCCTTCGAGCCTGGGAGGATCAGGCGACCTTCTTGCGTTTGTTCTGCTTGGTCTTCTGCTGCGAGACGAGGAGGACCGGCAGGTGCGACTCGCGGACGACGACGTCGGCGACGCTGCCGAGCATGAGCTTGTCGAGCGGGCGGCGGGCGTGCGTTGCCATGCAGACGGCATCCACGTTCCAATCGATCGCCGCCTTGCGGATCTCCTGAGGGGCGTTCCCCCGCCGCACCAGCGTCTTCACGGCCACTCCGGCCTCGCGGAAGCGCTCCGCCACCCAGCTCACGTACTCCGCGGCCTCATGCTCCTCGACCGCCGAGTTGGGCGTCACAGGCGAGGTGATCACCTGGCAGACGATCACCTCAGCGTCGGTCACCTTGGCGATGCCCAGCGCGTACGGGACGGCTGTCTCTGAGCCGGTGCTCCCATCGACAGGCAGCAGGATGCGTTGGAACATGCGGGACACCTCTACTCCGGCGAAGTCTCTCGAAGGGAGTATCGGAGGCTGAGCGACGCGCTTTAGAGGGCTACTGAGGTCGGCCTAGTCCGTACCAACGCTTACCAACGCTCGTAGCGCACCAGCTCGTCGAGCGACGTGCGCGAGATGCCCCGATGGAGCGACTCCTTCGATTCCGGGTAGCCGAACGAGATCACCATCGCCACGCGATGCTCGTCCGGCAGGCCCAGCACGCGGGAGGCGCACTCCTGATCGTGCATCGCCACCGCCCAGAATATGATGCCCTCCGCCCAGGCGGCGAGCATCATATTCTGGGCGGCGCGGCCCGCATCGAAGGGGCCGCCGCCGGGCAGCAGCACGATGGCGATGACGACGGGCGCGGCCGGCACGTGCTGGGCGAACTGCCCACACGCGGCGACCTCTCGCTTGCGGGCGTCATCTCTCAGCACGACGAAGCGCCAGGGCTGCGTGTTCTTGGAGCTGCCCGCCATCCGGCCCGCCTGGAGGATGACCCCCAGCGTCTCGTCTGAGATGGGCCGGTCGGCGTAGGCCCTGCTGTCCCGCTTCGTCCGAATAGCGTCCTGGGCGTCCATTCTCGAACCTCCTCCCTGGCTGTCGCCGATTGTAGCACATCTGTACCCCTACAGAGGCGCGCGGAAGCTGTCGATCAAGATCACAGAGTACTGACCAATGGACCCCAGCGAAACGCTATCCGCCGTTCGACCCATGTTACGCCATCGCTGGCTGCGGATGCTGCTGCTCTGCACGCCGGGCATGATGGCGGGCGTCAGCATCCTCGCTGCTAGCCAGTCTGCTCTCTGGGTCGTGATCAGCCTGAACGCCATTGCAGGCGTCGTCATCTCCACCCTCCTCTTCCTGGGCGTGAGCCTGGTTGCCCGCCGGGCGGCGGACGAGCAGGTGGGTCTGGCCCGAGCGGCAGAGCAAGGTCTCTGGCGCGCGCGCGTGCAGCTCCTCACGATCCACGACGCCAACGGCCTCTACACCCACTGGTACTTCCGCCTCCGCCTCCAGGAAGAGGTCGAACGCTCCCGGCGCTACGGGCTCCACTTCGTCGTGGTGATCGTCAAGGCGCTGGCGCTCCACCAGGACGTGGAGGTCTCGACGGCGAGCGAGTGGTTCAGCGAGCGGATCCAGCGCCACCTACGCAAGGCGGACCTGGCCGGCCTGCTGCAGGACGGCAGTCTGGCGATCCTGCTCCCAAACACCAGCCGCCGGAGCGCCATCCTGGCCAAGAAGCGGCTCGAGAAAGAGCTCAGCGCGGTGCGGCCGCGCATCGGCATCGCCTGCTTCCCCGATGATAGTGAAGACGCGGGCGAGCTCCTCGCGCAGGGCGCCCACGGCGCCCTTCAGGCGAACCTCGGCGTCGCCTGAGCAGCCCAGAACAACACCGCCGACACCGATCCCAACCACGGATCCCCCTGCCCAGGGCGGGCTCTCGTTCCGTCTGAATTACTGCGCCCTCACCTACGATCTAAGGGGCCATTAGTATTGACACAAGTCGAGGCTTAGCATACACTAACGCCGCCTATGAGGAGGCGCGAGGTGGAACAGCTAGACATCCTGGGCATGCAGCAGGACCTCGGTGAGCGGAAGTCGTACCTCATGTTGCGTTCGCCCGAAACGGGCGCCGTCTTCGCCGTCACCCTCTCGCCGCACCAGGTCGACCTGATCGAGACCGCCTCGTGCAAGTGCGCCCGCACGCCGTCCGCCGCCGAGTCGGTGGCAAGCGCGCTCGGACTCAGCCTCCAGTCGATCGTGTTGGAGCTGCACGGGCAGAAGCCTCAGGCGAAACTGAACCTTTCGCCTGAGGAGGGCGAAGCGCTGGCGGTCGACCTCCACGTCATCGAGGCCTTCGCGGTGGCGCTCCGGCACGGCCTTCCGCTCCTACTCAAGAACCCCGACGGCGCCAAGGAAGACGGCCGGCATTCCTTGTCCAGTCCCGTGCGGTCATTCATCGAGACGCTCGACTTGAGCGGACTCTAATCGAACACTGAGGGAGGTATACACGTGAACACGCGAACCTGGATAGGACGGCTGATGGTGAGTCTGGCGATAGGCGGCTTGGTGGTCGTCGCAGTGGATGCTGTGGCCTGCGATGACAATGAATCAGGGGACCCGGACGCGACTATCGCTCCGGGCGCAGATCCCGAACCAGAGGCTGATCCGGAGGCGGACCCGGAGGCGGACCCGGAGGCCGAACCACAGCCCGAGCCCGGGCCGGGCGTCCAGCCGGCGCCCGCCGGCTCAACGCAGGTGACCGTCGAGCTGGATGAGTGGTCGATTACACCGGCGCCGGTGCAGGTCACCGGGCCCACCATCTACTTCCTAGCGACGAACGCCGGCAGTGAGCCCCATGAGCTGGTGGTCATCCGCAGCGACGAGGAGCCTGACCAGCTCCCCGTCCTGCGCGGCGCCGTGCCCGAGGACGAAGTGGACTTCCTTGGCGAGCTGGAGCAGTTCCCCGCCGGGGACCAGGCTTCCGGGGTGTTCCGGCTCACGCCCGGCAACTACGTGCTCATCTGCAACCTCGTCGAGACGGAGGAGGACGGCGTGCTGGAGAGCCACTACGAGCAGGGCATGCACACCGCCTTCACCGTCGAGTGACGAGAAACCCCCAAATAAGTGTTGACGACAACCATATATTAGGCCACACTAATCACAGATCGTAGGAGACACCATGCTACGCCGACACTTCTCGCTCACAGCCCTGGCTGGCGCGGCGCTCGTCGCGCTTGCCGCCGTGTCCTGCACGGGCGACGACGGCGAGACGCTGGTCATCGCAGTCCAGCCGACGAGCACCGCCGAGGAGCTGAGCGCGGACGCGGGCGAAATCGAGGACTTCCTCGAAGGTCGGCTCGACGTGGACGTCGAGCTGAACTTTCCGACAACCTACGCCGGTGTGATCGAAGCGCTCCGCTTCGGACACGCGGACGCGGCGTTCTTGGGCGCGTGGCCCGCGGCCCTCGCGAAGCAGGAGGCGGATGCGGACGTCGCCCTGGCCGAGATCCGCGAGGTGCTCATCGGCGATGAGAAGCAGGAGCAGCCCTACTACTTCTCCTACTGGGTCGTCCCGGAGGATAGCCCGTACACCAGCCTGGAGCAACTCGAGGGGAAAGCTGTGGCGTTCCCGAGCCAGATCTCCACGTCCGGCTACGTCGCGCCGATGGCGCGGCTCGTCGAGCTAGGACTGCTGCCCGCCGGCGAGCAGGCCGACCCGAACGACTTCTTCGGTGAGGTCTTCTTCGCGGGCGGCTACGCGCAGGGCTGGGAGGCGCTCCAGGCCGGACAGGTAGACGCCACGGTCATCGCAGGCGACGTGCCGGAGGACCTGTACAACGAGGTGCTCGCGAACACGAAGGTGATCGACCAGCAGGGACCGGTGCCCTCGCACGCCGTCGTCTTCAGCAAAGACCTCGAGGACCCGCTGCGATCGCAGTTGCGCGACGCGCTCATGGAGCTGGGACAGCCCGAGAACCGGGAGCTGATGCGGAAGTTCATCTCCGGCATCTTCGTCCGGTTCGAGGAGTCCACAACAGAGGAGCATCTCGGCCAGCTCAACGCCTACCTGGAGGCGACAGGTCTCACCTTCGTCGAGGGCAGCCCCGGCGGCGCGCAGCCCATCGCCGACCCGGAGCCCGAGGCCGATCCAGAGCCGGAAGCGGATCCCGAACCCGAAGCCACCATCCAGCCAGAAGCTGATCCCGAGCCAGAAGCCGACCCGGAGCCCGAGGCCAACTGATCGCGATGATGCGTGACGCAGCGATGCCAGACGTGAAGACAGCAGCGCCGCCCTACCTGATCGCGGCGCTCGCCCCGGCTGGCCAGCCGGCCGCGAACGGCCGTGAGCCCGCGCTCGTCGCGCGCGACCTCTGGTTCTCCTACGACGGCCGCGCTCACGCCGTACGCGGCGTCGACCTCGCCGTGCCGCACGGCGCCATGACGATGGTGCTCGGACGCAGCGGTAGCGGCAAGACGACCCTGCTCAAGACACTCCACGGACTGCTCCACCCGCAACGGGGCTCCGTGACCGTGGGCGCGAACGGTGGCGGCCTGCGCCACCGTATCGCGTACGTCCCGCAGACGTTGGGGCTCGTGCGCAACACGAGCGCGCTGGAGAACGCGCTCACCGGCGCGCTGGCCCGGGTCGGCACGGTGCGCTCGCTGCTCCGGCTCTTCCCGAAGAGCACCGTCGAGCAGGCGAAAGGGACGCTCGCGAGCCTGGGCCTCGGCGACAAGCTCAACAAGCAGGTGTACGCCCTCAGCGGAGGCGAGCGCCAGCGCGTCGCGATCGCGCGCGCGCTGATGCAGGAGCCGTCCGTGATCCTGGCCGACGAGTTCGTCTCGCAGCTCGACCCGGTGACGGCGGAAGAGATCCTGGACATGATGCGCCGGATCGCCGCGGACGGCGTTAGCTTCCTGATTACCACGCACGAGACCGACATCGTCGCGAAGTACGCCGACCAGGTCATCGTGATGCGCGAAGGCGCCATCGTTCACGACAGTCGCGCAGCGGCGCTCACCGAGGCCGAGATGGTGGACTTGCTGCGATGACGTCGCGGCAGATCACGGGCCGCGTGGCGTTCCTGGCGGTTGTCGCCGCGTTCGTCGTCTCGCTCTACCGCTTGGAGCTGCTCGACCCGTCCGTGGTCTGGCCAGCGCTCCAACGGCTCGGCGAGTTCGTCACGGAGCTGTTCCCGCCGAACTGGGACGTGACACGGACGCTCCTGGGCGCGATGGGCGAGACGCTTCAGATCGCCTTCGCCGGCACGCTGCTCGGCTTCCTCTTTTCACTGCCCCTCGCCATCCTGGCGACGCGCACGCTCTTCGGCGGCACGGTGACCACAGCCGCGCGACTCGTGATGGGCGCCGTCCGCACCGTCCCATCGCTGCTCTGGGGGGTGATCTTCGTGATCGGCTTCGGGCTGGGCCCAGCGGCGGGCGCGCTTGGCGTCGCGCTCTACACCGTCGGCTACATGGGCAAGCTGCTCTACGAGGCGTTCGAGGCGGCCGACGCGGAGGTGGTCGAGGCGGTGCGCAGCGTGAGCGCGAATCGACTTCAGCTCTTCGCGTTCGCGGTGCTGCCGGAGTCGGCGAACGCGCTGATCAGCCAGCTCCTCTTCATGTTCGAGTACAACATCCGCGCCTCATCGATCATGGGCTTCGTGGGAGCCGGGGGGATCGGCTACTACATGCTGGGGTACATCCAGTTGCTGCAGTACGAGAACCTGATGACCGCCCTGATCATCACGTTCGTCGTCGTGATGGCGATCGACTACCTGAGCGTGCGGCTGCGCTCGCTCATCCTCTCGCCTTCGCCCGCGAGCGCACCCAGCCCGTTCGCCGGGCTCGTGCCGTCAGTCGGGTAGCAGCCGGACGAACACCTCGTTCGAAAGCAGGCGGCCTCGTTCAGTGAGGCGCAGCGAGCCACCGTCGATTTCGATAAGGCCCCACTCGAAGGGCTCCGCCAGCCGCTCGCCATACAGCTCCAACGCATCGACGCTGAAGCGCTCGCGGAACGCCGCGAGGCTGACGCCTTCCACGAGGCGCAGGCCGAGCACGAGCGTGTCGGACATCGCCAGCTCCGGCGTGACGGTCTCGCCCGAGACGACCTGGCGCATCGGCGTCTCGCCCCCGCCCGCTTCCGCCGCCCGCCACGATTCGTCGACGAGCGTCAGGTGCTGCTGCGGCAGCGCGGCGTTGGCGAAGCGCACGCCGTCCAGGTAGGAGTGCGCGCCCGCCCCCAGCGCCAGGTACTCGCGGCACTGCCAGTAGGTGAGGTTGTGGCGACAGCGACGTCTTGGCCGCGCCCAGTTCGAGATCTCGTAATGCTCGTAGCCGGCGCGCGCGAGGCGCTCCTGCGTCCACTCGTACTGGTCCGCCTGCATGTCGGGATCGGGCGCGGGCGTGCGGCCGCGGGCGACGTCGCGCGCGAGCGGCGTGCCGTCTTCGACCGTGAGCGCGTAGAGCGAGAGGTGCTCCGGACCGAGCGCCAGCGCCTGCTCGGCGCTCTCCTGCCAGCGCTCGATCGGCTGCTCCGGCAAGCCGAAGATCAGGTCGAGGTTGACGTTGTCGAAGCCAGCGGAACGCGCCGCCCCGAACGCCGCCTTCGCGTCGGCGCCGGTGTGGATGCGGTCGAGCGCGCGCAGCTCGTCGTCGTGGAAGCTCTGCACGCCGATGCTGAGCCGGTTGACGCCGAGATCGCGCAGCCCGCGCAGGTACTCCTCGTCGAGCGACCCCGGGTTCGACTCCACCGTCACCTCGGCGTCGGGAGCGAAGTCGAACGACTCGCGCAGGGCATCCATGATCGGGCGCATCTCGTTCAGCGGCGTCAGGCTGGGCGTGCCGCCGCCGAAGAACACCGTCGCGACAGGGCGCCCTTCGGTGGCGCTGCGCCACAGCTTCGCCTCGCGCACGAGGCCAACGGTGTACGAGGGGATCATGTGCTCGTGGCCGGCGTACGAGTTGAAGTCGCAGTAGCCGCACTTGGCGGTGCAGAACGGGATGTGGACGTAGATCGAGAGGGGTTCGAGCATCAAGTTCATGGTAGCATGGGCGATCCTCGCGGGCGGGAGCAGACCGACGTTTGATTGACCAGTCCGTTTGGCAAAAGCGCCTTTCTCGCAGGACAGCCCTCGAAGCTAGCGGGGCGGCGCACTCCGGGCTGCGATTCTGAACCAGCCGTTTGATTGATCCCGATGTCGGGTGACACCCTTCGACAAGCCCTCGGCAGGCTCTCGCCCAGGCGAGTCTGCGACAGGACGGCGCTCGCGCCCAGGCGGGTCTGCTTCCGGGCAGACCCGGAACCGGGCAGCCGACGCCAGGTTGTCGACGGTCAGGATAAGGCAGGGCGGGAACAGCGCCTACGGGAAGACGGCACGGGAAGGCCAGCAGCCGACCACGCGGCGCTATCATGGCCTCGTGTCCGATGCAGTCGTCGCGCGGGCGCCGCGCACCGGCGTCGCCGTGCCGGACGACTCCGAGTTCGACGCCTTCGCGTTCGAGGGCGCGCTGCCCGCGCTGGCGCGCAAGTTGACGAGGCGACGGGCGGCCCGTTAGACTTCAGGTGCGTTTGGGGGCGATTAGCTCAGTGGCTAGAGCGCTTCCTTCACACGGAAGAAGTCGCAGGTTCGAGTCCTGCATCGCCCACCATGCTGCGCGCCGAAGTGGTGGAATGGTAGACACGCTGCGTTCAGGGCGCAGTGCTCGCAAGGGCGTGTGGGTTCAAATCCC
>JBBEBM010000054.1:0-739 GCA_040882355.1 Dehalococcoidia bacterium
AGGGGGCGCAGCGCCCATGCCGGGGGCCTGGGGGTGTCCCCCAGATTCCTACATTACTGGGCGGGTGGGTGGGAGAGATGACGATTGTTCCTGCGCTACACTAGGGCTCGCCATGACAACGACCTTTCCCCCGCTCGACATCACCGCCTACTGGGCGCCGCTCAACGAGCAGCTCGTCGCGCTCCTCGATCTGGTCCCGGACGACAAGCTGGACTGGAGCCCGAAGCCGGAGCTCTACAACTTCAAGGGCATCCTGCTCCACGTCGTCGTCGCGCGTCACAACTGGATGGGGCGCGACGTCGGCGACGGCGAAGAGACGCCGGACGTGCTGCGCGAAGGCCAGACGAAGGACGGGCTGAAGGCGCAGCTCAGGCTCTCGTGGGCACGCATGGAGCGCTTCCTCAGCAGCCGCGACAGGCTCGAAGCGACGTACGACGTCCCCCACGGGCCGGCCGGCGTCGCCCGCACCAACGGGCACTGGCTCGCGTTTCACGGCCTGGAGCACGACATCCACCATCGCGCCGACATCTTCCACTACCTCGCCCTCCTCGGCATCGACCACGGCGCGATCGAGGCGCCGTAGGCCGAAGGGCGAGTTGGGCGAGGGCGGGTGTAGGAGGCGCAGCCGCGCCTGATGAGGAGAGCACGGAAGTATGGAGATGGGGCCATGTAGGGGCGCATCGCGATGCGCCCTGCCCGTCGCCGGCGAAACGAGCACCGACCGGTCGAGGTCTCGGGT
>JBBEBM010000054.1:749-81327 GCA_040882355.1 Dehalococcoidia bacterium
CCCCGCGGAGAAAGGGGGTCGAGCGGGGGTGCAGGGGGCGCAGTGGCGCCTGCTGAGCAGAGCACGGATGTATGGGCGCCACCCTATGGAAGCTGAGGGTTTTCAACCCTCAGACGCGCAAGGGATAGGCAAAGAAGAACGTCTGGCTACCGCGCCCGCAGGTACGCCGGCGCCCTCGCAGCGCCGCGCTCGCTCAGCGAGCGATACCAGTCGATGGTCCGCGCGAGGCCCTCTTCCAGGCCCACCTCGGGCGACCAGCCGAGCTCATCGGTGGCGCGGGTGATGTCGGGCTTGCGGCGAGCGATCTCGCCGGGCCGCTCGTCCTCGTGCGCGATCGCCGCGCTCGAGCCGGAGAGGCGCTGGATGATCTGCGCGAACTCCAGGATCGAGTGCTCGTCCGGGTTGCCGAGGTTGTAGACGCGGCCCGAAACGCCCGTCGAGAGCGCCGCCTCCAGCCCGCGCACCAGGTCGCTGACGAAGCAGAGGCTGCGCGTCTGGGAGCCGTCGCCGTAGACGGTGATCGGCTCGCCGCGCAAGGCCTGCATGACGAAGCTCGGCACCATGCGGCCGTCGTCCGGGTCGTTGCGCGGGCCGTAGCAGTTGAAGATGCGCACAATGCGCTGGTCCACGCCGTACTCGCGCCCGTACCAGGTCGTCAGCGCCTCGGCGTAGCGCTTGCCCTCGTCGTAGCACGAACGCGGGCCGATCGGGTCGACGTTGCCGAAGTAGGACTCGGTCTGCGGGTGCTGTAGCGGATCGCCGTACACCTCGGAAGTCGAGGCGAGCAAGAAGCGCGCCCCGCTCTGGCGGGCGACTTCGAGCGCGCGACGCGTGCCTTCGGAGTTCGTGATCATCGTCTCGATGGGGTAGAGGCCGTACCCGACGGGGCTGGCCGGGCTGGCGAGATGGAACACCGCGTCAACGTCGAACGTCTCCATCTGGCAGACGTCGCGTTCGACGAACTTGAAGCCGGCGCGTCGCCGCAGGCCGTCGATGTTGCGTAGCTTGCCGGTGATCAGGTTGTCGACCGCCGTCACCCAATGCCCCTGGTCGAGCAGCGACTCGCAGAGAGTCGAGCCGACGAAGCCCGCGCCGCCCGTCACGAGGATGCGCATGCGCGTCATACGAGCACCCGATGGCCGTTCGCGGCCCGTGACTCGTCGGCGAGGCCGATGCCCAGGTAGACGAAGCCCTGCCTGCGCGCCTCCTCCGGGTCGAGCGCGTTGCGCCCGTCCGCCAGCACCGGCGTGCGCATCACGTCGCGCAGCCTGCCGAGGTCGAGCTGGCGGTACTCCGGCCACTCCGTCACCAAGATCACGGCGTCGGCGTCGGTCGCGGCGATGTAGGGGTCGGTCTCGTAGTGGACGTCGGGGAAGAGGGCGCGCGCGCCGTCCACCGCGACCGGGTCGCAGGCGCGCAGGTCGACCTCCTCGTACTGGAGCGAGTGGATCAGGTCGAGCGAGGGCGCGTCGCGAACGTCGTCCGTGCCCGGCTTGAACGCGAGGCCCAGCAGCACGACGGTGCGGCCGCGCAGCGTGCCGAGCACGTCGCGCAGGCGGGCGATGAGTTTGCGCTTCTGATCGGCGTTGATCTGCAGCACCGCGTGCAGGAGCTGCGGGTGCGAGCCGTACACCGCGGCGAGATGCGCGAGCGCCTTCACGTCCTTCGGCAGGCAGCTCCCGCCGAAGCCGAGGCCGGCGCTCAGAAAGTCCGGCCCGATGCGCGGGTCGAGGCCCATGCCACGCGCGACGTCTCGCACGTCCGCGCCGACACGCTCGCAGACGGCGGCGATCTCGTTGATGAACGAGATCTTCGTCGCCAGGAACGCGTTCGAGGCGTACTTCACCATTTCGGCGGTCTTGATGTCGGTGAGCACGACCGGGCAGCCAAGCGGCTCATACAGCGACGCGACCTCGTCGCGCGCGTCCGTGTCGTCGGAGCCGAGGACCACGCGGTCCGGCTCCAGGAAGTCGCGGACGGCGGTGCCCTCGCGGAGGAACTCGGGGTTGGCGACCAGCGGCAGCGGGCCGGCGCCGTTGCCCTCGAGGGCGAGCATGTGCTCCAGCGTCTCGCTTATGCCGACCGGCGCCGTGCTCTTGCTCACGATGATCGGGTGCCGCTCGCCGGCAACACGGACGACTTCGCGGGCTGCGGAGCGCACATGGCGCAGGTCGGGCGTGCCGTCGGGCGTGATCGGCGTTGCCACGGCGATGAAGACGAAGTCGGCGTCGCCAGCGCCCTCCGCGTAGTCGGTGGTGAAGGTCAGCCGGCCGGACACCGTGTGCCGCTCGACCAGCTCGCCCAGGCCCGGCTCGAAGAAGGGCAGCTCGCCCCGCCGGAGCCCCTCGATGCGCCCGCGGTCGATCTCGACGCAAGTGACCCTGTGACCCAGCTCAGCGAAACAGGCGGCAGTGACCAGGCCAACGTGCCCGGCGCCCGCCACCGCGATTCTACGTTCCATTCTCGCCCCCGTTCGATTCAGTGCCATGCTTCTACCTCAAACTACGCAGCACCGGTTGAGAACGTGTTGACATAGGCGGAGGGTTGTGAGGGCGTTCCCAGGTACGGCTCCCGGCAACCGCCCACGACCGCGCCGGGCCTGTTGGCCGCTTCGCTGCGCCCAACTGAGGCCAGAGAAATTCCTAGTGCTATGGTTAGGCCGTTCATGACATCTACGTAACAGACTAGTCCACACCGCGTTAGAAGCATTGACAGGGGGTCAAGGCATTATGGAAAATGGGTAGATGCTCACATGAGCAGGGGGAGCACGGGCGATAATCCGAAGCGGCAAATACGCTCAGCGTTGAGCATGACCCTCCTCCTCAAGGTGGCAAGCGTCCAGTCCAGTACATAACTGCTTGACAAGAATAGGCATAGCCGTATAGTGAGCGCGAGTGCCGGGGGAGACCAAGTCGCTCTAACCAGCGTCCCATCGTTACCCGCACGTCTAGTCGGCCCGCAGGAGGGACACATCGGACACGCCTAGTCCGGCCGACTGAGAAATGAGGAATATGGCGCTTCAGATCCTGGTGGCATCCGATCACGCGATCATCCGCGATGCGGTGGTTGAGTTGCTTCGCGCCCAGCCGTCGCTACACCCTCGAGGGACGCGGCTAGACTCGCAAGAGGAGCACGTCGAGAAGGCGTCGCTCGTGCTCTGCATTCTCGACAAGCGGCCCGACATTGCCGACGTGGTCGCCGGGCTCAACCAGCGTCACCCGGCAGCTCCGGTGCTCTGCCTGCTGCTCACGCAAGACGATGAAGCGGTCGTCAGCGCACTCCGGTCCGGCGTTCGCGGCGTCATCGATGACACGTTCGATGGGGACCAGCTCATCGAGAGCATTCAGCAGTGCGCCGAAGGCCAGTTCGTGATGTCGAAGTCGCTCGCCACGCGCCTGGCGCAGCAGTACGCCTTCGGACCTGAGGCGGCGCCCACCACCGCTCCCGACGCGGACCTCACTCACCGCGAGAACGAGGTCCTGGGCCTACTGGCGGAGGGCTGCACGAATCGACAGATCGCCACGAAACTCTGCGTATCCGAGCACACCGTTCGCGCCCATCTAAGGGCGATCATGCAAAAGCTCCAGGTGAGCAACCGCGTGCAGGCGGCCACCATCGCCTGGCAGAGCCGGCTCACCCAGCGAGAAGTTGCTGGAAGAGGTGTTGGGCATGCCCATTCTCGTCGTTGAAGACGAACCCGACCTGAGCGACCTCCTACGCTACATCCTGCGACGCGCGGGACACGATGTCATCGTCGCGTTTGATGGAGACGCGGCCCTCCGTATGTGGAGGGAGCAGAACCCGGAGCTGATCCTCCTGGACATCGGCCTGCCGCGGAAGGACGGGTGGGAGGTCTGCCGCGCGATCCGCAACGAGTCGCCCACCCCAATCGTGATCCTCACCGGGTCGGACGGCGACGAGGATATCGTCCGCGGCCTGGACCTGGGAGCGGACGACTACCTGGTCAAGCCGTTCAGCCCCAAGCAGCTTCAGGCGCGGGTGCGCGCTGTTCTGAGGCGGGCCGCGACGCGGGAGCCCGTGGACGCGAACTCCGCAATCAGCGCGGGTGACCTCACGATCGACGGACTCTGGCGTACCGTCGTCTGCGACAGTCACGAGATTCGCCTCACCCGGCTGGAGCATCGCATCTTGTATGACCTGGCGCTCCACCTGGGGCAAGTCGTGCCGCACGACGTCCTCATCCAGCGAGTCTGGGGTTACCCGGGCGAGGCGAACAGCAGCATCATCAAGGGCCACATTCGTAACATCCGGTCGAAACTCTCCGACATGGGCAGCGGTACAACCATCCGCGTCATCCCCGGCGTCGGCTATATGATGAGCGCCGGCTGACCACGCGACCGGTTTTGCACCCAAGAGACCCGTTTCTGCACCCGTTCCTGCCAGCGACGTCAACCCAGGTCGAGGGGGCAGCGGAGTACAACCAATTGCGTACCACCCGTCGAGCAAGGATCGCCGCCCGGGTGCGTTGAGACACTGATATGGTATCGCTAGCAACCGCAAAGCACGGAGGCGCAATGACCAGGCATGAAGTCCGGCTGGGTGGCCGACGGTCTTCCCAGGGCAGCGCTCCCATGCGCCGTCCGGGGTTGGTCGAGGTCGCCTACCGTGAATGAGGTAATGAGCATTAAGGTCCTACTCGCTGACGACGACCTCGACTTCCTCGACGTGACGGCGTATGCCCTGCGCCGCGCGGGCTTCCTCGTAACCGCCGTAGCGGACGGGGAGGAGGCGCTCGACTGCTGGAAGTCGGAAGACCCCGATATCGTCCTGCTGGACATCGCCATGCCGAAGAAGACCGGCCTGGAGGTCTGCCAGGCGATCCGCGGCGCGTCTGAAACGCCCGTGGTTCTCATCACCGGCCACAGGCGCGAGCACGAGATAGTTGAGGGCTTTGAGGCGGGCGCCGACGACTACGTAACGAAGCCCTTCAGCGTCCAGCACCTGGTAATGCGCCTGCGCGCCATCTACCGCCGCGCCTCCGGCCGCGCAGCCGACGTTGCGCCGCGCCGCCTCACGCTCGACCCACTCGTAATCGACCTGGACTCCTTCGAGGTCACGATCGATGAGGAGCCCGTGCGCCTGACGCGGCTCGAGTTTCAGCTCCTTTACTGCCTCGCCGCTAACGCCGGCCGCGTCGTGACAACGTCGCGCCTGATCGATTTCGCGTGGGGTCTCGACGGAGAGGGAGACGGCTCATTGCTCAAGACCCACTTCTCGCACATCCGCCGCAAGCTCCGGGAGGTCTCCGCCCATCCGATCAGCATCCAGGCGATCGCGGGCGTCGGGTACAGTCTCCACATCCACGCGAACTAACAGACGCCCTCTTCACCTTCAGTCAACCCTGCATTAACTCCAACGCGAGACAATATGTCTTGAAGGATTGAGTGGTGCGTCGCTGGGCGCGCCCCTCGAGAAAACGATGGCGCTCGCGGCATGGACGCCCACCAGAGTCGAGCGGATCCCGTAACGAGCTACAGGCAACACTGGTTGGGAGAGCGAATGAGCACCATCCTTTCCGAGCGAACGCGGATCGTCTCCGAGCGACTGCGTCCCACAGAACAGACGACGCTCGCGCAGCGCCTGGCGCTGGTGGGCGAGACACCCCAGACAGGCCTGGCCTCCGCCTGCAAGCGCATTGTCGACCTGGCCGTCGCAGTCATTGCCATCCCGATCCTGGCCATCCCGGTGTTCGTGATTAGCCTGCTGATCCTGATCGACAACGGCTGGCCGATCATCTTCGCTCAGGAGCGTCTAGGCAAGAACGGGCGACCTTTCACAGTCTACAAGTTCCGCTCCATGCGCAAGGACGCCGAGGAACGGCTGCATGAGGTGCTGGAGCACAATCACATCAAGGATGGGCCCACGTTCAAGCTGAAGGATGACCCGCGGATGACCCGCGTGGGGCGCTTCATCAGGCGCACCAGCCTGGACGAGCTGCCGCAGATCTGGAACATCCTGCTCGGCCACATGAGCTTCGTCGGGCCGCGCCCGCCACTGGCCTCCGAGGTGCTGGAGTACGAGGACTGGCAGCTCCGCCGCCTGGCCGTGACACCGGGCCTGACCGGCCTCTGGCAAGTGAGCGGCCGGAGCGACCTGAGCTTCACGGAGATGGTGACGCTTGACATCGATTACGTTGACCGCTGGTCGCCGGCCTACGACATCGCGCTGCTCGCGCGGACGCCTGTGGCCGTATTGAGCGGGCGCGGCGCATACTGAACGGGCGGAATCGAACGAAACACGCTCTCCACGGCCCCTCAACTGCCCTTCAACGGCCTGCGCCTACCGTGAGAGACGCAGGTTGAGCGCACCTCAACCGAGACTATCACCATGAGCAGCATCGCACATGCCCTGCCCACCCTGACCCGGCTGCGCCGGCGCCTGCGCTCGCATTCGCCGTTCGAGTTCTTCTTCGGCTGGCTGCTCACCCGCCGCTTCGCGAGCGCAGGGGTCTGCACCGTCTCGCCGGGCTTCCCCAAGCCGCGCGTGATCGACTGGGGCGGCGAGATCCACGCCGAGGGCTGCGCGTTCTCGCCCGGGATGGTCTTCGAGGTCTTTTCGGGCGGCGTGATCCGGATCGGCAAGGGGACCATGTGCAACCAGAACGTGCGCATCGCCGCCGCGCGCGAGGTGAGCATTGGGCGGAACTGCCTCATCGGCTTCGATGTCGTCATCGCCGACAACGACCTGCACGAACGCCCCGGCCTCGGCCCGCCACGCCCAGTGCGCATCCAGGACAACGTCTGGATCGGATTTCGGGCGGCGGTCCTCAAGGGCGTGACCATCGGCGAAGGCGCCGTTGTCGGCGCGGGCGCGATCGTCACGGAGGACGTGCCGCCTCACACGCTGGTCGCCGGCCAGCCTGCGCAGACCGTGCGCCAGCTCCCGGAAACGATGGCATATCCGACGTATCTGGGCGTTATCGAGAGATGAGCACGTTCCGGCCCGGATTCGTCCTGGAACAGACGCTTGGCCACGTCACGCACGGCCAGAACCTGCGGCGCTTCATCGGCCGTGAAGCCGGCGTCGAGCCGAGTTGGTACGACGTGCCGTTCCAGCCCGAGGGCACGCTTTACAGAGTGCCGCCGCTCTCGACGAACTGGAGCCTGAGGGGCAGCCTCTACGCCCGCCGCGCGCTCCAAGCCGACGGCTGGCGCGAGCTCGATGCGCTCTTCGTGCACACGCTGACGATCGCGCTCTTCGCGACGCCGTTCTACGACAGGATTCCGACGGTCCTGTCGTTGGACGCCACGCCAATCAACTTCGACAGCGTCGGCCGCCTCTACGGCCACGAGGCGCACCCCGGCGCGGTCGAGCGCGTCAAGCGAAACGTCGTGCGGCGGGCGGTCTCGCGCGCCGACGCGTTCGTGAGCTGGTCGGAGTGGGCCAAGCGCTCGCTCGTCGATGACTACGGCGCCGACCCGGACCGTGTGCTCGTCGCCGCGCCCGGCGCTGACCTCGACCTGTTCCCTGCCGGCATCCGGCGCGAAGGCGACGGCCCGGTGCGCATCCTCTTCGTCGGGGGCGACTTCGTCCGCAAGGGAGGCGACACCCTGCTCCAGGCGTACCGCGATCGGCTGCAGGGCCGCGCAGAGCTGCACTTCGTCACTGCGCACCAGATGCCAAACGAGGAGGGCGTCTTCATCCACAACGGCGTCAAGCCTAACTCACTCGAGCTGCTGGAGCTCTTCAATACCGCCGACATCTTCGCGCTGCCGACGCGTGGCGACTGCCTCGCCGTCGTCCTGGGCGAGGCGATGGCTGCATCGTTGCCGATCATCACGACCGCCGTCGGCGCCCATGCGGAGGCAGTCGAGCAAGATCGGTCCGGCCTGCTCGTCCCGCCCGACAACCTCGAGGCGCTCGGTGACACGCTGGAGACGCTAGTGAACGACCGGGCGCTGCGCCAGGCGATGGGCGCGCGCGGCCGCGAAATCGCCGAGGAGCGCTTCGACGCGAAACGCAACGCTCTGGCGGTGCTGGATCTGATGCGCGACGTCGCCGGGAGGAGCCGCTAGTCCATGCGCTGGCTGGTGACGGGCGGAGCGGGCTTTATCGGCAGCCATGTGGTCGATGCGTTGATGGCGCGCGGCGAAGATGCGGTGGTCGCGCTCGACAACCTGCGCCGCGGCCGCTGGGAGCACCTCAGCGCACACGATGGCGATCCTCGCCTCGCGCGCCTCGACGCTGACATCCGCGACGCGGACGCAGTGCGCGAAGCCTGCGCAGGCGTCGACATCGTCGTTCACCTCGCGGCCCAGTCGAATGTGCTGGGGGCGAGCAAGGACGTCCACTACTCTAGCGAGACGAACGTCGTCGGCACGGTCAACGTGCTCGCCGGCGCGCTCGACGCGGGCGTGCGACGGGCCGTCTTCACCTCGTCTCGCGAGGTCTACGGCGACCCGGAGGAGCTGCCCGTGCGCGAGGACCGCCCTCTCGCGCCGAAGAACTTCTACGGCGCGAGCAAGGCAGCCGGCGAGGCGTACTGCGGCGCGTTCCGCCAGCGCGGGCTGGACGTTCGCACGCTTCGTCTTGCCAACGTCTACGGCCCACGCGACACCCAGCGCGTCATCCCGCTCTGGCTTGATAGGGCACAGCGCGGCCTCGACCTGGAGGTCTACGGCGGCAAGCAGGTGCTCGACTTCATCTGGATCGACGTCGTTGTCGAAGCGCTGTTGCGCGCTGCCGACCTCGACTCGCTCAGCGAACCGGTCAACGTCGGCAGCGGGCAGGGCACGCCGATCATCAAGCTCGCCGAACGGATCCTGAGCGCGAGCGGCGGCGGCTCGTCGATCCGAATCATGCCAGCGCGCGAAGAAGAGGTCGTGCGTTTCGTCGCCGACACGCAACGCATGCGAGACATCCTGGGCCTGGCGCCGCCCGACGACCCGCTCGCCCACCTGCCGCTTCTCGCCGGCCAGCAGGTCGAGGCGCACGCGTAATGTTCGCCGACCTCGTTTCGGCGGCCCTCTGGCCGCTGCTCGCGCTCTCCGCTGCCGCGTCGGCCTTCCTGCTGCTGCTCACGCTGGCGGCGCTGGCCTACCGCCCACGAACGCTACCGGCCGCCGGCCCGCGGAGGCGGTTTGCGATCATCGTGCCCGCTCACAACGAGGAGTTGCTCATCGGCGACTTGCTCGATAGCCTGGCCCGCCTCGCGTATCCTACGAACCGTTACGCCGTCCACGTCATCGCTGACAACTGCACGGACGCTACGGCGGAGGTCGCCGAGCGACACGGCGCCACGGTCCACATTCGCCAGGACGCGTCGCAGCCCGGCAAGGGCCAGGCGTTGCGCTGGGTGCTAGAGCGCCTGCGCGAGGATGGGGCGGATGCCTTCGCCTTCGTGGATGCGGACTCCCGGTTGTCCGAGAACTTCCTTGACGTGATGGATCGCCGGCTCGCTTCGGGAGGGTCGTCGGTCTTGCAGACCAGCTATCGCGTACAGGATCCCGAATCGGCGCCTCTCGTCGCATTGCGGGCGATGGGCTTCGCGCTGATGCACGACCTGCGCGGGCGCGGAAAGGCGCGCCTCGGCCTCTCGTGCGGGCTCTGGGGCAACGGCATGGTCTTCGCGCGACCCGTGCTGGACGCGATCGGGTGGCAGAGTTCCTCCGCCGTCGAGGACGCCGAACAGCACCTGCAGCTCCTCCTCCGGGGGGAGCGCGTCGCCTATGCGCCCGAAGGGCGCGTGTATGGCCACATGCCCGCGACCTTCGGCGCCGCCCGAGGCCAGCAACAGCGCTGGGAGGGCGGACGGAGGGGTCTCATCGGCCGGTACTGGCGTCCGCTGCTCCAGGCCAGCCTGCGCCAGCGACGCGCTTCGCCTGCCGCCGCGCTCATCGAGGCGGCGCTGCCGCCGCTCTCAGCGCTCTGTGTAGCGGCCGCCGTCCTCGGTGTCGCAGCCTGGGTGTGCGGTTCGCCAGGCCAGGTCGCGCTGAGCGCCGCCAACGTCGGGGGCCTCGCGAGCTACGTCGTCGTCGGTCTGCTGCTCTCAGGCCTGCCCGCACGCACGTACGTGGCGCTGGTCCACGCGCCTCGATTCGTCATCTGGAAGGTCTGGCTCTATCTACGGGAGCTGATCAGCCGCCGCCAGCCGGCCTGGACTCGCACCACGCGCGAGCGCCTCGGTTAGTGTCCTTCGTCCGTCGCTGGTAGCGCGATGCAGAAGCGCGCGCCATCCGCCGCGCCCGACTCAACCCACGCGCGCCCGCCGTGCGCCTCGGCAAGCGACTTCACGATGTGCAGGCCGAGTCCCTGTCCACCACCGTTCGCACCGGCGAGCCGCACGAACGGCTTGAACACCACCGTGCGCATCTCCTCGGGGATTCCCGGTCCTTCGTCTTCGACTTCCAGCGCCACCTCCGGGTGAGCGCTGTCCGGCATGCGCAACCGCGCGAGCACGGTGCTCCCGCGCGGCGAGTACTTGAAGGCGTTGTTCAGCAGGTTCTCGAGCATGCGGCGGAGCTTATCGCGGTCGGCCCGCACCTTGAGGCCGGAAGCGGGCAGCTCGACCATGAGCCTGTGGGTGGGCTGGAACTCCTGATACTCCTTGCAGATCTCTCGAACGAGGTCCGTCAGGTCGACGACGGCAGGGTGGAGGCGGATCTCGCCGGACTCCAGGTTCGCGTACTCAACGAGGTCCTGGATCATGTTCTGGAGGCGCTGCGCCTGCCGCTGGATGACCGTGATGAGATGCGTCGAGTCGTCCGGCTGGAGCTCCTGCTCAAGCAGCTCGGCCGACGTGGCGATCGTCGTGAGCGGCCCGCGCATGTCGTGGGCGACCGCCGCCGCGAACTCGATCGGGCCCTTCAGCGGCAGCGCCAGCTCCGTCCCGCCGTTGAGCCGGGCCGGTGGTGTCGACTTGCGGGGCGGACGGCGGTTCGTCGTGCTACTCCCCATAGCCGGCCACCTCAAGCTCCAGAGTGTCCTTGCGCGTCAGCCGCATCCGGCGAGCCGTCTCGGCTAGCAGAAGTCGACCGGCGAAGGGAGCATCCTGTAGGAGATACCTTCGCCAGAGGCGACGAGGCTCGCTGTAGAGCCGGTGCATCCACTCCAAGCCCAGGCGTTGCATCGGCCTTGGAGCCCGCGCGACAGTTCCGTTCAGGAAGTTGAACGAGCCGCCGACGCCGATGGAGACGGGCACGCCCAGTGTTTCGCGGTGGTCGTGGATCCAGAGGTCTTGCTTTGGACAACCAAACGCGACGAACAGCGCATCGGGCCTGGCGGCTTTGACACGCGATACGATCTCGTCGTCGAGTGCTGCCGGGAAGGGGTACGCGTACTCGGGCGGCGAATAGGCGCCGCAGACCTGCGCTCCGGGAAAGCGCTCCTCGAGAACGCTTGCCGCTTGCTCCGCCACGCCGGGCCCCGCGCCCAGCAGGAACATCCGATAGCCGTGCTCCGCCGACAGGGCCGCGCAGGCCTCGATCAGATCGGGCCCCGTGACGCGCTCGCACGTCCCGAGGCCTAAGTAGTGGGCGATCCAGACGAGCGGCGCGCCGTCAGGCACGGCCAGGTCGGCGCCGTTGATGATCTGGTTGAACTGTGGGAGTGTCTTCGCGATCCGGAGGAAGTCCAGGTTCACCGTGACGACCTGGCGAGGACGTCCCTCCTGGAAGAATGCGCCGAGGCGTTCCGCGGCGGAGCGCCGGTCGACCGCGTGCACCCAGGTGTCGAATACTCGGATGCGAGGGGCTGTTGGGTGATGGCCGTTCGTGGAAGTCTGCGGCTGGATCTGCATCAGTTGCTGTTCGCTCCTGCGGGCTGCCTTATCACGTCGATGGTGCGGTACTCCTTGCGACGGTACTCCGTCATCTGGTCTCGTCTAAGATCAACGATGTAGACCCTGAGACTCTTACCGGTGGCGGCGAACAGATAGGAGCAGACCGTGTCCCGTAGCTGCTCATCCTCGCCGATCACCTCCAGCAGGACCGTGACCTCTTGCTCAGGGCCCAGATCCAGGGGTCGGGCGACGGCCTCAGGCAGCGGGCGCGTCCGAACCGTATTCGCCCAGCCCGAAAGGAGCTTGGCGAATACGTCTCGGAACAACGCCGAGCGAAACAGGATCAGTGCCGTCCCTGCCACCATGTGCCACCCGTGGGCCCCGGCTCCTTCCCTCAGTCACGAGCCAGGGCGCCGCTTCCGTGCGTTCCCACCCGGGATCCCTGCTATGATCTGTTCATCGTAAGGTGGGCGGCAGGCTCCGCGAATCACCGCAAGGGCTTAGTTATGTCTCGTCCGATCCGACGTGGTAGGTAGGCCGTCCAGCCTAGTCCAGGTCATAACGCGCCGCCTCAGGTCAGTGTGTGACCTTACCTTAACCGCGCCTCAACCCGCTCTCAACGGAGCCTGGCTAGCATCAAATTGTAGCTGGATGAATCTTCCCCCGTTATATCCCTGCGGGCGGATGCGTTGTAGGAGAGGTTATGAGTCTTCGCATGCTTGACCTTGTGTTTCGCCACAAAGTGCTGCTCATCGTGCCGGTGCTGCTCGGCCTGGTGCTGGGCATCGCCTGGTTCGTATCCAGCATGAAGGACGAGTACGTCTCAGATGCTTCCATCAAGGTGGAGCGTCCCTCATTCCTGCCAACCGCGTTCGAGTTCAACCCGTACCTCTCCGCCGCTCAGAACCAGACCGAAGCGATGGTGGAGCTGCTCCCGACGGACACCTTCAGCGCTGCGGTCCTGGCGCGCGCCAACGATCAGATCGGTGAATGTGGCGTGCCCGCCCTGACCTACTATGATCTGCTCGGCGGCACGTCGATCACGCCCGCGGGAAACACGATCGTGAGCTTGTCCTATCGCTCGAGTTCGCGTTGTGTCGCCCCAATTGTTGTTCAAGCGCTCTACGATGAGTACACCGGGGTCTTCGATCTCAAGGTCCAAGCGGACGCTGAGGAAGCCGTGAAGTTCTACACAGGCCAGCTCGATATCGCGGCCCAGAACCAGGTCACGGCGACCGGAGATTTCAGAGCGTACGTCAGTACGCGGCCTGAATATGCGAACATCGTCGACATCACGAAGCCAGGGGCGGAGGCGATCGCCGACGAGCAGTATCTCCGCCTTTCTTCGGCGGTCCAGATTTACAAGGACAACTACCAGGTCACGCTTGCCCAGCTTCAAGCAGCGCAAGACTTGGCCAACGCCTCCACGAGCGGCTCAGCGACCTTCGAGCTGTATGACCCGCCTAATGAGCCGAACCTGCCGATTGCGCTTGGAACGCGGGCAGTGGCAACCAAGCCGGTGATGGGACTCGCGGCTGGCCTCATCGTCAGCGCGGGGCTCTTCTTCGTGCTGTGGCGCCGAGACCGAACGGTGCGCATGGCCACGGACCTGAACTTCCTGGGCAACGGCGCACCGGTCATGAGCCTGCCCACCCTGCGCTCCAACCGGCGCCGCTGGCCGCGGTCGTTCGTCAGGCTGGCGACGGGTCTCACAAACGGAATGAACCACCTTGGCTAGAGAGGCAGATATGCGCGCGGAAGCCATCAACACCAAGAGGCTCGGGCGATCACGGGCCCGCAAGCCCGCCCTGAGCGCCAGCGAGGAACGCAATCAGCTCCTGGCCGAGATCAAGGACGACATCGCGATCGCGTGCCCCGAGTACGCCGATCTGGCGAAGACGCTCCGCAGCTTTGCCGCGCGTTACCTGGTCAAGGAGGAGCCGCAAGGGCTGCTCCTGGGCGTCGTGAGCGCTGAGAGCGGCGAGGGGCGGACAACCGTCAGCCTTGGTCTGGCTGGTGCGCTCGCCGATATGTGCGCGAATGTCGTCTTGATCGAGATGGCCGCTCAACAGGGGAGCCAGCCGTCGTTCACCGAGGAGTTGGGCCTCAGCCCTAGCGCAGGCCTGGCCGGCGTTCTCCAGGAACGCGCGTCGATCGAGGACGTGGTGCAGCCCACAGCGAAGGGCAACCTCTGGATCCTCCCGGCAGGCCAGAACGGCAAACATGATGGTCGGGTGCTGTCGCCGAGCGCGACACGCGCGCTGCTGGCTAAGTTGCGCGGCCGGTACGCCGTGTCCCTGTTCGATGTGCCTGCCGTGCTCGAGGACGAGGAAGCGCCGTCCTTCGTCGGCCAGCTAGACGGGGCGGTCCTGGTGGTCTCGGCCGGAAAGACGACGGTCGACGAGGTCAACGCTACTATGGCGCTTCTGGGGGACGTGCCCCTGCGGGGCGTTCTCCTGAACCAGGTCCACGAGCATGCTCCCCGCTGGCTGGCCTCGCTCCTCGAGGCATAGCCCCGGCGCATCAGAGGAAACCCCCGCATGAACCTGATGATGCTCGGCCTGTTCGGCTTCATTGCCCTGGGCCTGCTGCGCGCGCCCGACCTGCGCACCCACCTGCTGGTGCTCGTCATCGCTATCTGCCTCGTTTCGGCGTACTGGCTGACAGGACGGGTCTAACAGGGATGCAGCGAGCCTATATCCTCCCGTCCGCGTCCGCCCCGCGCCGCGAAGAGCCGGCGCGCAGCGGGTCGCTCGCGATAGCACTGCTCGCCGCGGGCGCGGCGCTGGCCTGCGCCGCGCTGGTCCCGGTACCCGAGCTCTGGGTGATCGCCGCTCTGGCCGTTGGAATCCTCATTGTCGTCGAACCGAGACTGGGCCTGTATCTCGCGGCCGTCGCGGTCGGCCTGGAGTCGGTGACGTTTGGCGCGCCGGACTCGCCATTCCGCTACCTGTTCCTTGCGATCGGCTCCTCGACGCCGCTCTCCGGCCTGGCGATCAGTCCAGTCGAACTGCTCGTCCTGTGGACGACCATCGCCTGGGCCGTCCGCAGCGCGGCGCAAGGGAGCTGGCGCCTCCCGAACCGGTACTTGATGGCGGGCGCGGTCTGTTCGTTCGTGCTGTTCCTGCTCGCCGTCCAGTACGGTGTGAGCCGGGGCGCGGACCTGACGCTGGCGCTGTGGGAAGTGCGGCCGATGCTGGCCGTCCTACCGCTGATGCTCATCACGACCGGGCTCGTCACCGAGCGCCGGCACCTTGCCGAGCTCGGAGCCGTGCTCTTTTGCTCGCTCCTGGTCATGGCAGGTGAGCAGTTCTGGGAGTACCTGTTTCACGTCCGCGGCGCGTATGGCGGAGCGCTGGACCTGGCATTCACGCACGAAAACGGCCCGCTGATCGCGCTGGTCATGGTCATCGCGGCAAGTTGGGCGCTCTGGGGACCGAACCCTCGCCAGCGACTGATCGCACTTGCAATTGCCGTCCTTACGGGCATCGTGCTGCTCACGATGCGACGCCGAGCAGGTCTGGTGGCGGGCGAAGCGGGACTATTGCTGGTGGGGCTCGTGCTCCTGGTGAAGGACCGCCGGCGGTTTATGATCATCGCTCCTATCGCAGCAGCCGCAGCCGTGGTCTACCTTGGCGTCTACTGGAACGACCCGAACACGCTGGGACAGCCGGCACGCGCCTTCCGCAGCGTCTTCGACACCGAGTCGCTCGGTGCGCGCGACCAGGCCTCGGACGACTACCGCTTCAAGGAGACGCAAAACGTCTGGTGGAACATCCAGGCCCAGCCAACGCGCGGCCTTGGTTTTGGCATGGAGTACCCCAAGCCACAACCGATGCCCGATCTCACCAACTTCTGGCCCTTCTGGCCGCAAATCCCTCACAACACCATCCTCTGGGTGTGGCTCAAGGCAGGCGTCTTCGCCTTCGTCGCGTTCTGGTTCCTGGTCGGGGCCGCGTGTTCTCAGGCCGCTGCCGTGATCAAGTCCAGCCGGGACCCTCTGATTATCACCGCGGCCTCGGCGGTGCTCGCATACATCGTGATGCTATTGATGTTCTCTTACGTGGACCTGGGGCTGCTCAATCCGAGGCTGATGATGCTGTTCGGCATGTTCCTTGGACTGGTCCCCGTGCTCCAGCACTTCGCCGCTGCGGACAGCCTGAGCCTGCCTACCACCGAGGAGGCAGCGGCATGACCAAGATGTCCGCGGTGATCTGCACCAAAGGGCGCCCTGACCTGATCGGGCAGGCCGTGGGCAGCGTCCTCGCGAACGAGCACCCGTCATTCGAGCTGCTGGTGATCGACCAGAGCTCCGACGATTCGACGGAGCGCGCTCTCGACGCGTATCGAAGCGATGAGCGCCTTCGTTATGTCCACTTAGACCGCGTGGGCCTCTCCGCGGCCTACAACACCGGCATTGCGCTGAGCGCGGCGCCGCTGCTGGCCTTCACCGACGACGACTGCATCGCGCCGCCGGACTGGCTGGCGGCGATCGAACGCGCCTTCCAGCGGCACGCCGACGTCGAGCTGCTCTACGGCCAGACGCTGACGGCGCCGGAGCTGAAGGCCGCCGCCGGCGTTGTGCCCGAGCTGGCGATCAGGCGCGAGGAGAAGCTGGGCAAGGAGCAGGGCTTTCGCATCTACGGCATGGGCGCCAACTTCGCCATGCGCCGCTCGCTGATCGAGCGGATCGGCGGCTTCGATGAGGCGCTGGGTGGGGGCGGACCGCTTCGCTCGTCACAGGACTTCGATTTCCAGTACCGGGCGTTTCGATCGGGCGCCGTCTGCCTGCTCTCGCCCGAGGTCTGGGTGCACCACTACGGCATCCGGCGCGGCCAGGAGTGGACCGACACCATGACGGCCTACGGTGTCGGCGACGGGGCCTTCTACATGAAGCACGTGCGCTGCGGCGATCTGACGGCGCTACGACTGCTGCTCGGCCGTGTAAGCCGCTTGCTTGCCCGCGAGATGGTCAATCCGATCCGTCGCAAGCCGACTCAGTGGCCCTACCTGCGCTCCTACTTCGAGGGCATGCGGCGCAGCCTGCGATACGACATCGACCGGGAGAAGCGGCTCTACCGGCTGGCCGGGAGCTAACCACCGATGCGAATCCTGATCATCGGCGCGGGACCGACGGGCCTGGGAGCGGGCTACCGGCTACAGGAGCTGGGCCACGACGACTGGCGCTGCTACGAGGCGTCTGACCACGTCGGCGGGCTGGCGAGCAGCGTGACGTCGAACGGCTTCGTGTACGACACCGGCGGCCACGTCATGTTCTCGCACTACGAGTACTTCGACAGGCTCGTCGACAAGATGCTCGGCGACGCCTACAGCGAGATCAGCCGCGAGAGCTGGATCTGGATGCAGGACCGCTGGGTGCCCTATCCGTTCCAGAACAATCTGCGTCACCTGGACAGCGAGTCGATCATCGAGTGCGTGCTGGGCCTCGCTAACGGGCGCACTGACCCGGAAGACGCGCGCAACTTCCGGGACTGGACGCTCGCCGTCTTCGGCGAAGGCATCGCCCGCCACTTCATGTTCCCTTACAACTGGAAGGTGTGGGCGCATCCGCTTGAGATGATGGACAAGCAGTGGATCGCCGAGCGCGTCGCGGTCGTCGACCTGGAGCACACGCTGCGAAACATCCTGGGCACCTCGGACGACTCGCGCTGGGGGCCGAACGCCACCTTCAAGTTCCCGCTCCGCGGCGGCACAGGCGGCCTCTACGAGCCGTTCGTACCGTACGTCGGGCCGAACATGAGACTCAACACCCGCGTCGAGCAGATCGACACGGCCCGGAAGGTCGTGCGGCTGAGCGACGGCAGCGAAGACCGCTACGACGTGCTCCTCAACACGATGCCGCTCACGGAGCTCATGCCGCGCCTATCCGACGCGCCCGACGGCGCGCTGGCGAGCGCGCGCCGGCTCTCGTGGAGCAGCGGCCTCTTCGTCGGGCTGGGGATTGAACGCCGGTGCCCGAGCGACAAGTGCTGGATCTACTTCCCTGAGGACAACGCGCCGTTCTATCGCATCACTTACCTGAGCAACTACTCGCCGCACATGGCGCCGGACCAGGGCCACTTCAGCATCATCACGGAGACTTCCGCCTCCATCTGGAAGGCGGAAGACCGCAACACGATCGTCGAGCGGACGGTCCAGGGGCTGATCAACACCCGCATCCTCGAAGAGTCGGACCGCGATCGCATCGTCGACCGGACGCTGATCGAGGTGCCCTACGCCTACCCCACGCCGACGATCGAACGCGACCCGGCGCTGGCGGTGCTCCAGCCGTTCCTGATGGAGCGCGACATCTACTCGCGCGGACGCTTCGGCGCCTGGCTCTACGAGATCGGCAACATGGACCACTCCGTGATGCAGGGAGTGGAGTTTGTCAACCACGTGCTGTTGGGAGAGCCTGAGGAGACGTGGACGGCCCGCGAGGCGCCCGCCCGCGCCGCCGCCGTCAAGCGATGACCGAGATCACGGTCCCGACCGCCGCGAGCGAACCGGGCCGCCTGGCCCGGGCGCTGCGCTACGGAGCGAAGGCGGTGCGTTCGCCAGAGGTCGTTGCGCAGGTGCTACGCGCCCACTGGCAGCTCCACCGCTGCGACCGCGTGCCATCGACCGTCCGCTTGCGCGGCCGCGTCTTCGTCGAGAATCACGGCCGGATCGAGCTGGGCGAGCGCGTGCGCATCGAGGCGCGCACCGTGCCCGTCGAGCTTGCTTGCTGGCGTGAGGCGACGATCAGCGTGGGCGACGGGACGTTCCTCAACTACGGCGTCTCGCTCTCTGCCCACCGCAGCGTGATTATCGGCGAGAACTGCCTCGTGGGCAACTACGTCGTGATCATGGACAGCGACTACCACGACCTCACCGACCGCACCCGCCCGGGCGAGGCCGCGCCAATCGTGATCGAAGACGATGTCTGGCTCGGCACGCGCGCCACGGTACTCAAGGGCGTGCGCATCGGGCGCGGCGCTGTCGTCGGCGCTGGAGCCGTGGTCACAGAAGACATCCCGCCCCGTTCGCTCGCCTTCGGCGTGCCCGCGCGGGTCGTGCGTAAGCTCTGAGGCCTAGCATGCCCGCGCTCCGTTGCTCCGTCGTCGTGCCAACCTACAACCGGGCGAAGAGCCTCGTCAGGCTGCTCGACTCGCTCGCGCAGCAAGACATCGCGCCTGATGACTTCGAGGTGATTGTCGTCGACGACGGCTCGTCCGACGGCACCTGGCACGCCTTGAACGAGGCGCGCCAGCCCTACCGGCTACGCCCGCTCTGGCAGCGCAACCAGGGCCCGGGCGTCGCCCGCAACGCCGCTGTTCGCGTCGCTGCGGGCGAGCTGATCATCTTCGTAGACGACGACGTCATCGCCGCGCCCGACCTGTTGCGCCGCCACATCGAGGCGCACGAGGCCCCAGGTGATCTGGTGGTCATCGGGCTCATGGCGCTGGCTGACGGCGCTCGCCTCTCGCCCTGGGCCGAATGGGAGTCGTACGCCCTCTACAAGCAGTACGAGGCGATGCAGGAGGGGCGCTGGGCGCCCACGCCGCGCCAGTTCTACACGGCGAACGCTTCCGTCCACCGAGTCGACCTCATTGCAGCCGGGCTCTTCGATCCGCTCTTCCGACGCGCTGAGGACGTGGAGCTCGCCTATCGCCTGCGCGACCTGGGCCTGGCGTTCCGCTTCCTGCCGGAGGCCGTCGCGTATCACCGGCCCGGCCGGTCGTACGCCGCCTGGCGGCGCATGGCCGAGCAGTATGGCTACTACGACATCCTGATGTGGCGCGCGAAGGGCCGGGCGCACATCATTCGTGTGATCGGCCACGAGTTCGTCCACCAACGCCATCCCGCTCTCCGAGGAGTTGCGCGACACCTTGTCGGCCATCGACGACGATTAGCGGCCTTCGTAACCGGCGCAGCGGCAGCGGCGCAGGTTGCGTCCTGGCTCCGCTTCAAGCGCGGCGCCAGGGCCGCCTACAGCGTGATCTTCAACCTGCTCTACTACCAGGGCGTGTGTGAGGCCCTTCACGGCCGCGATCTCTTCTGGCCTAGCCTGGAGCTCTGGCGGGCGGCCGAGCCGGGGGCGCTGGCCGCGGCGGAGACCAAGCGATGAGCGCGCCAGCCCGGCCGAAAGCCGAGCCGATCCCGTTCCGACGTGGGCGCACCAGCGTGAACACGATCCGCGTCGCATTCGTGATGGAGCAAGTCGTCGGGCACGCTGTCCAGGCGGAGCACATGCAGCGCTGCATCGTCGACCACGCAGAGATCGAGGCGCGTTTCATCCCCGTGACGTTCTTCAACAAGCGCGGCCTCGTCGAGCGGCTGCCGCTGCCCGGGTACGCCCGCGCGGCCTACCGCGCGCGGCTGGAGGTTGGCGACGGGCTGCGCGACTGGCAGCCGGACGCCATCTTCTGGAACACGCAAAAGCCGGCGATGTTCTGCTCTCAACTGGTGCAGAAGGTGCCGTCTGTGATCTCCCTGGACGTGACGCCTAAGCAGTACGATGACCTGGCGGAAGAGTACGGCCACGCGCCGGACAGGCCCGGGGCCATCGCATCGGCGAAGCACTGGCTGAACCGTCGCATCTTCAACCAGGCCCGCCTGCTGCTGCCGGCAACGGACTGGGTGCGCCGCTCGCTGATAGACGACTACGGCGTCCCGGACGAACGCATCGAAGTGCTGGCGCCCGGCACGGACCTGGAGCGCTTTCACCCGCCGGACAGCCGTCCATCAAAGGACACGGGCAGGCTGCGCATCCTCTTCGTTGGCGGCGACTTCGCCCGCAAGGGCGGCGACACGCTGCTCGAGTGGTTCGGCAGCTCGTCCGCGGCTGAGCGCTGCGAGCTTCACATCGTTACGCGCGAACCGATCACGTCGTCGGAGCGCGTGATCGTTCACCGTCTATCGCACGAGAAGAACCGTCTTGCGCAGCTCTTTCGTGAGGCCGACATCTTCGTCCTGCCGACGCGCGCCGAGTGCTTCGGCCTGGTGCTCACCGAGGCGATGGCGTCCGGCCTGCCCGTCGTCACCTGCCCCGTCGGCGGCATTCCTGAGGTTGTCGACGACGGGATAAGTGGCGTCCTGGTGCCGCCAGGCGACGTGGGTTCGCTGGACGCCGTGCTCACGCGCCTCATCGAGGACCGCCCCATGCGCCTGCGATTGGCCGACAACGGCCGCGCCATCGCCGAGCAGCGCTTCGACGCGCGCAAGAACGTGGCGCGCGTGGCAGAGATCCTGCACGAGATCGCCGAAAAGAACCCCTAGCACGCGGCCGCCATGCGGTCGCGCTTGCTAAGACGCGGGAACCGCTTCTTGCGGTGATTCTGGTTGCCGCGGCACCGCGTCGCCGCGCCTCACCAGAGCGAGCGCGAGCTGCGGGCTGAGAGTCTCAGCCGCGAGCAAGAACACCAGCGGTGTCATCTGTAGCACCAGCCGCACCGAGGCGTGTCGCAGCAGCTCCCGAGGCTGGTCCGGGCTGATCAGGACGACGAGCGCGTCGGCGGCGAACTGCAGCACTATCAGCGCTGCGAGGAGGAGCGCGGCGCGGTCCGGCCGCCAGCCCAACGCGACACCCAGAGCTACGCCGATCAGCGGCAGGTACAACTCCTGGGCGGTCTTTGCCGTGATCCAGACGACGATCAACGCGCTGTCCTGCACCAGGGAAGGGGCCGTGGCGTCCTGGCCCGGCTCTGAGAGGAAGGCTACGTCCACGTCATAGGACTGACGCAGGTAGAGCCATGGCAGCGCTACCACCAACGCCAGCGCGCCATAGCCGGCTGCGGGCCAGAGAACGTCCTGGAGTCTGCGGCCCCCGGACCACTGGAATGCCGCCACGAGGGCCACCGCGATCAGCAGGAACGTCGTGCCTTCATTCTTCGTCAGCACGCCCAGTCCAAGCGCCAGCGCCGAGACGATCAGCGCGGCGGGCTCGCGGTCCCGAGCCCACCCGTAAAGGTAGCCGCCGCCCACCAGGAAGTAGGCGGCGAGGGGGAGATCGGCGTAGCCGGGGATCGAGAAGCCGGATGGCTCGGCGATGAAGCCAAGCAGGAGCAGCGATGAGAAGAGCCCAGCGACCCAGTCCTTCTGGCCGAGCCGGCGCAACAGGCCGAAGAACGTCAGGGTCAGTCCCACGCCAGCTACCCAGGACACGACGAGGAGCGCGCCCCCGTCGGCCTCGCCCAGGAAGAGCGCGAGCGCCGTCATCGTGAGCGGCACGAGCGGCGGGTGGTCCGGCTGCGATGTGGCGATCGCGCCGTCCGGATAGTCGGATGCCTGCTCAAAGTAAGGCTTCATCGAGCCGTCCTCGTAGAAAGCGTTGGCCTGGTAGACGTAGAACGCAAAGCCGTCCGGGAAGTCTCGCCAGCCCGGCTCTTGCTGCGCCAGCGCGGCCAGCGCGCTTCCAAGCGCGATGACTGCCACGAGGAGCGCGGCGAAGGTAGCGCGCGAGGCCAGGGCCGGCACCGGCGCGCCGGGCCTGCGGCGGGCCAGGTGCACGCCAGCGAGCGCGAAAAGCGCGATCGGCCAGACAGCGGCCACCTGCCAGAGCGCCCAGTCGACCTCGAGCAGAGAGAGCAGGAGGAGCTCGAGCGCGACGGCCCCCATGCCCAGCAGCAGGCTCAGCCCAAGCCGCTCGGCCAGCGAAAGGCGCATTCTGTGCAGGGGCGGAACCAGCAGCACTGCCTGGCCCGCGACAGCGATAACGCAGATGGCCAGGGCGAGCTTGATCAGGTCCACGGCCAGTCCACCACCTTCAGGATCACGCCTGTCGACCCGTCCGGCGCCGTGTAGGTTAAGACCCCGCCCAGCCGGCCCTGCTCCCGAACCAGTCCCTCGACGTCCGCCTGCGCAACGCTGACGGCCGATCCCGGCCCAGCCTCGCTAAAATAGACTAGGTAGCTGTCTGCCACCAGCTCGCCAAGGCCATCCGACTGGCCGCGCAGCATCGTGCGCGGGTACAGGTACAGACTCGCGATGTTGGCGTCCGGATCACCCATGTCGACGAGCACGACCGTGGCATCCCGGGGCAGGCGGCTGGCCGCGTAGCGGCCGAATGGCTCGGCCGGGCCGTTCCAGAACGTGGCCTGTTCGGCTGGCGTGAGCGATGAGAGGGTGTCGCGCAGATCGAGCGCCCCTCTGATGTTCGTCCAGAACTGAGCGACGGCGACAATACTCCAGACGCCAACCAGCGCCGCGAGAAGCCAGGCGCGGCGTGGCGAGCCGACAGGGCCATGGAGAAGACTCATATCTCTAGCTGAACGTTCGCTTCGGGCAGACCTTATCGCCCAGGGGTTGAGGGTGAGTTTAGCGCCTGGGCAATTGAACCGCGAACGAGCTCAGGCGAGGGGAAGCGAGTGATGAGCAACGGGCGGGGGCTAACCGTTTGCGCTGGCGGCTTCCTCCTGAAGAGAGCGCTCCGTCACCTGGCGAACGACAGCCTTCTGCTTCCGCGTGACGAACACGAGCCGATCAGCACCCAGGTAGTTCGATGCCGCGCCAGCCACGATGCCACCAATCCCCGCGAGCAGGATCGGCAAGCCGAACCACGAGAGGGCGGCGAACACGCCGGTGCTCACTCCCAAGCCCGCGGCCACAGCGACGTGATAACGGAGCCCATTACTGACGAGGCCAGCCAGGCCAGACGCGCGCCGGTCGTGCCACGTCAGGTTCCGATTGAGGGCGAAGTTCGTAAGCACGGACGCCTCGAGGGCGATTGGCCAGGCGATTGCTCTGCCAAGCCCGACCTCCACCCCAAGCACCCAGAGCACTGAGAGGTTCACCACGGCTCCGGTGGCGCCGACGATGAAGAACTTCCAGACTCGGCCGGCGCTTGGCACCTCCCTGAACATCCGTAGCGAATGTCGCAGGAAGAGCAGGCCCTGATTCAGGTTCGCCTTGCTGTCGCCGCCAGAGCGTTCGGCAAACTTGTACGGTACTTCTTCCAGGGCCACCCAAGGCGTTCGCATGAGCACTTCCAGGAGGATCTTGTAACCGATTGGCCGCAGCGAAGCATGCTCCAGCAGCGCCCTGCGGAAGATGAAGAAGCCAGAACACGGGTCCTGCACCTCCCAGATGCGCTCGTGGAAGAGGACGCGGGAGAACCAGCGTGTTGCCTGCGAGAGCAGCTTGCGGCTCAATCCGCCCAGGCCGTCGACGCTGCCGTCTCCAACGTAGCGGCTGGCGACCACCACGTCGGCGCCTCGTGTCGTCGCGCGGGCGAGCATCTGAGGCAGGAGCTCGGGTGGGTGCTGGAGGTCGGCGTCTATCACCGCCACATATGCCCCACCGGCAATCGCAAGCCCTTCGAGGACGGCGCCGGACAGGCCGTCCCTGCGCTCTCCAGCCGAACGGTGGTGCAGTACGATCCGCTGTCCATCGCGAGCGGCTCGCTCCTCGAGCATCTGCGGAGTGCGGTCGTCGCTGTCGTCAACGAAGATCAGCTCGTACTCGACGCCGGCCAGCGCCGCGTCCAGTCGAGCCAGCAGAGGATCGATATTCGCTGCCTCGTTGCGCGTCGGCACGACAACAGAGAGCACCGGACCTACCTGAACGGCGTCGGGCGTGGTCGGGCCGGCCGAGCGCGCGGCCTTTATCTGCTGAGCGGGAGGTCTGCGAGATCCAATCACCATAGGTTCCAACTCTACTAATAGCCCAGCGCGGTGAAGCCGCCGTGGCGATGCCGTTCGGAATCGGTGGACTCTGCGCCCTCCCCGGTTGAGGCGTGCTTCGGCCGGCGGGCCGCGAGCGACCCAGCAAGCCACAGGGAGGGCCTCCGCAACGTCTTCCAGACTGGAAGTCAACCGCCTCTCAAGTCTGAGAAGCTACATTGCGAGTTAGGGTACAGATGGCCCGCATGGATATCTCAACCGTTACCACCGACACCGACCGCGCGCTGCGGCTGCCGCGCCTTGGCGTGCGAGTCAAGCTCAGCACCTCGCGTTCTGCCGTCATCGAGGGGCTCGTCCTGCTCGGGCTGCTCGCACTTATCTTCGCCAGCTACTCGCTGCACCTGGCCTCGGCCGTACTCCCAAACCAGGACGAGGGGACGTACCTGTACGGCGCCAAGCTCATCGCGGAGGGCCAGGTCCCCTACGACGACTTCTTCCTCGGGCATCCGCCGCTGCTGATGGCGATCTTCGCCGTCCCGTTCAAGCTCTTCGGGGTGGACGTGATGATGGCGAGGATGATCTACATGACGATTATCCTGCTCTCGACCATCCCGCTGTATCTGCTGGTGAAGAACCTCTCCGGAAGCAGGATGGCCGCGCTCCTCTCCGTACCGCTATACACGACAGGTACGCTGATCGTCGCGAATACGACGCGCACCGTCTTGCTGGAACCGCTGATGAACGCCTTCATCATCAGCGCGATGGCCCTCTATTTCTGGCGACCCGACTCGCTGCGCGTGCGCGTGGCTGTGGGCGCGCTGTTCGGGTTCGCGTTCATGGTGAAGCTCGTCGCGGTGTTGCCGGCGATCTGCCTGGTGGGCGGTGACCTGCTCTGGCGCCGCGAGGACCGCCGCTACCTGCTCTCATGGGCGGTCACGGTGGCGGGCGCCGCGCTGGTCCTGCTACCCTCCGCCGCTTACCTGCTGAGCCAGACCGACTTCCTCCACGATGTCGTCGGCTCTCAGTTGGACCGGCCCGGTCTGCCCTTCCAGTTGCGGCGCGAGTACTTCATGGAGGAGAGCACCCGCTACCCCGCCATTCCGCTGGCCCTGCTCGCCAGTGTCTGGCTGCTGGTACGCGGTAGCGACCCCCGCATGCGGGTGGTCGCCGTGGTGGCGTTGGGTCAGGTGCTGATCCTGTTCTTCGCTTTCCAGACCTTCCTTGGCTTCTATCTGGTACAGATCCTGCCGGCGGTGGCCATCGTGTTCGCGGTGGTGGGCTGCGAGATCGGGCAGCGTCTCTTCAAGCGTGCCTGGCTCCCGGTTGGCACGGCTTGCCTGTTTGTGGTTGCTGGCCTGATCCCTCTGGCCTACGCCGAGCTCTACCACCGTTACGCCGACGAGCACGACTCCTCCGCGCGGGCAGTCGTCCGGCTGCTTCAGCAGGACGATGGCTATGTCTATTCTCAGATGCCGTCGTTCGCGCTCTGGTCGGACCGGGAACTCTATCCCTGGTACTATGCCGCCGATTCCTATCTGCCGAGAATCACCGACCGCGCGGACGATGACGACTTCATCGATGTGTTTTCCCACTCACAGGCGCTCGCATTCTGGCGAGGCGAGGTCGAGTACATGCCCCGTGCCGAGGTATACGTGAACGACAACTTCGAACTGGCGTACCAGGACGAGCACTGGGAGCTCTGGGTGCGCAAGCCGCAGGCCGGCGACTGAGCGGGCACCAGTCAATATGAGCGCACGCTCCGTTAGCGAACCGGCCGCCGAGAGCGCGTCGCTCACGATACCGGGCTTCGGTTGGCGAGGCGGCGTTCGGCTCTCCCGCACCCTCTTGGTAGAGGCTTCGATCCTCGTCGCGGTGCTCATCGCGATCGTCGCGACGTATTCGTACCGTCTCGGCTCGGTTATCGTGCCCAGCCAGGACGAGGGCACCTACCTCTACGCGGCCAAGCTGATAGCGCAGGGCGAGTTGCCGTATCGCGACTTCTTCATCGGGCACCCGCCGCTGCTCATGTACACGATGGCGATTCCCTTCAAGATCTTCGGAACGGACGTCATGGCAGCCCGCTACGTCTATATGGGGCTGGTCATGCTCTCTACGCTTCCCCTGTACCTCATCGTCCGCTACCTCTCAGGCAACCGCTGGACGGCGCTGCTCGCGGTGCCTCTGTACACGGCGGGCATGCTCTTCATCGCGAATACCGGTCGCACCGTGCGGCTGGAGCCGTTCACGAACGTCTTTCTCATCCCGGCCCTGGCCCTCTATGTCTGGCGACCAGAATCACTGCGTGTCCGATTCGTCGTCGGGGCCCTGCTTGGGGCGGCGGTCATGGTGAAATTTGGCGCTGTGCTGCCCGCTGCCTTCATGGTCGTGGGCGACCTGGCGTTCCGATGGCGCAAGCAATCGCTGGCAGAGTTCGCGAGATCGTGGGCCATCGCCGGCGCGGGTGGCGCGCTGGTGGTCGCGGCGATTGCGGCGGTCGCGCTCATGGGCAGCGACTTCTTCGACGCCGCGATCCGTTCTCAACTGGACCGGCCGAGCATGCCGCTGGACGAGCGCATCGAGCAGTTCACCAGCGCCAGTGGGCGTTACCCGCTGGTGCCGCTTGCCCTGGTCGGAAGCCTCTGGCTCCTGGTTTGGAGCAAAGACGCGCGTATGCGGGTCATCGCGCTCGTGACCGCCGGCCAGGTGCCGTTCCTGGTGTTCGCGTTCAACAGCTTCAACAACTTCTACATGATCCAGCTCCTGCCGGGAGCCGTGATTGTCTGGTGTGTCCTGGCGCAGCAGATCACGGAGCGCTTTGCGAGCAGGCTCTGGGCGCCGGTTGCGATCGCAGGCACGCTTTTCGCCGCGATCATCGCACCGCTCGTCTACGAGGAGACATACCATCACTCCCGGGAGTTCCACACCACGTCAGCATCTGCCGTAGTGCGCGAGCTGGAAACGCGCGACGGGTATATCTACGCGCTTCACCCGTCGTTCGCCTTGCAGTCGGGACGCGACCTCTACCCGTGGTACTACACCACAGATACGTACCTCGCCCGCATCACAGGCAAGGCCGGTGCGGAGGAGTTCCTCCGCGTCTTCGCAGGGTCGGACTCGATCGTCGTCTTTCCCGGCGAGTTCAACTACCTGCCGTCGGTCACAGCCTACATGGACGAACAGTTTGAGCTGGCCTACGAGGACCAGTACTGGCAGGTCTGGTCGCGCCGCTCGACTGCCGCGGAGTAGGCGGCGGTCCGAGCCAGAAGCCAACGGCCCCCGGCCTTTGCAGGCCGGGGGCCGTGTCACGCTCGTCTCGAGCGGCGCTACGAGGCAGGCTAACGGCGGGTGAACAGGCCGCCCGCGACCACGCTAGGCTCCTCGATCCGCGCATCCGCGACCGCCGTCACCGGCGAGGGCGCGCTGCCGGGCACATCGCAGGAAGCCGTCGACGCGAGGGCGAACGCCGCGAGCGGACCGCTGTTCGTCGGGCCGGCCGAAACCACCACGCGGTCTTCTGTCTGAATCTCGATGTCCGTGAGCCGGAAGCCGTTGCTGCTAGCGTGACGGAACTCGAACGTATTGGTGCCGACCACCACACCGGTAATCGGTGTGTTGACCGTGGACCAGTTGCGGTTCGCAATACCGATGTTGTTGTCCTTGGCGAGGTGCAGGTTCTGCCAGGCGCCGCCGTTCACGCGCACCTGCATCCAACCGGTGCTGTTCGTCGGGTCGTCCTTGGTCACCCAGGAGTAGACATGGCCGATGAGCCGCGGCTGGTTGTTGCTGCCGACGAAGACCTGATAGGGCTGGCTCACGCTGTTCACGGGCTGGTACATGCGATCGACCATGAGGAGCGGGAACTCGTACGCGGAGCGGGCCGCCACAACGGGCCCATCGAAGCGGACGTTGTCCCAGTGGTAGGTGAAGAACTGCGGGTCGATGCCATCCTTCGACGGGTTATACGTGTCGTGCTCCAGCTTGACCATGCCACGCGTGAAGGACAGCGGCTGTGGGAACACATCGGAGTGCGACCAGAACGTGCCGTCCGCCTTCTGGATGTCGAAGCGCCAAGCCGTCTGGCTCAGGTTGAACTTGAACGTCCGGCGGACTTTGGGGTCGGTGAGCGCCGGGTCGTCCGGGAACGTGCCCCGGTAGTTGCCGCCGGTGAACGTGTAGATCTTCGCGTAGTTCTCGATCAGGCTCACCCTGATTACACCGTCATGATTCGAGAACATCACGCCGCGCTTCGGCAGTTCCTCGTTTGGCCCGATGTCGATCAGCATGTCTTCTTCCGGCACGATGAAGAACTCCAGCCATGACCGGCCGAACGTGTACACGTTCGTGTCGAAGGCGACGGTGCCCATCCGCCCCTCGAAATCGAAGAGCTGGCGTGGCATCATCGTGACGGTCGCGTAGCCGGACTTGTTGGTAGTCATCATGTGGTCTTTGCAGTTGAATGCCAACTGGGGCCGGGTCTCCTGCTGGAACCCCTGGAAGTCCCAATTGACGTCGACCATGTGCAGGGCGGGCGGGGCGCCGCAGTCGCTGCCGTGGCCGGCCTCGATCGGAGGGTACGTGATGGTCCCGCCCGGGCCGATGGTCTGGCCGTCCATCGCGGGGTTGGCGTTCAGCGAGCTGATCGTCACGTCGAAACGGTCGGAATCGAACGGCTGCGGCGCCGGCGGGGTGCCCGTGAACGTGTCCAGGAACGTCCAGACGGTCGGGTCAGGCGGCGGCGTCGGTGGCGGCGGCGGGGTCGGGGTAGGGGGTGGCAGCGGGCCATCGACGACAAGGTTGTCGAAGTTTGTGTCCCAGCCGTTCGTGCTGGCGATGGACACCGTGCTGCACGCCGTGTTCCAGCCCGTGGTAATCGTGATCATCTCGTCGGACTGCACCGCGACATTGCGAGCGGTCCCGCTGTTGCCGTTGCACTCCAACGTGAGGACGGTTGGATCGCCACCGTTGTAGGCGTCCAAGCTGACCAGCTTTCGTGGCGTGAGGAACGTGAAGCTCCCGCCGGGAACCTCCGGCCCGCTGAACCCCACGTTCTTGTTTGGGAAGCCAAATGGACCGGAGAGGAACCACGTACCGTCACTACCCCAATCGATCACCTGATTAGGGTAGACATCGAAGAGCTGGCGGTTCGAGCCGAGGGCATCGTTGAACGTGATCGTCCAGGTCGACCCCGGCGGAAGCGGCGTCGGCGTCGGACCCTGTGGAGTAGGAGTCCGCGTAGCCGTGGGGTTAGGCGGTGGCGTGCCTGCTGAGCAGGTGTGGCCGAACTGGGCGACCGCGAATGCGATATCGCCCGTGCTGATCGCCCCGTCCGCTGGCCCCGAGTCCCAGAGGTCCGCGCCGGCTGCGGGCGCGCTGCGGTCGAAGGCGGCGTGATAGCCGGTGGCCGGCGGGGCGGACCGGGCGTTTGCGACGGATGTGGCCGATCCGTTGGTGCCCAGACGCTGCGAGACGCGGAAGATGTCAGCCACCGCAACGGCGCGGTCCCTGACGTTGGCGCCGTCCGGCGTGTCGAAGAAGTCCCAGAAACTGTTTGGGTTGCGCCGACCGCCAGCCAGCGCGTCTGATCCTAGCTCCTGGGCATCGGTGCAACCGTCGAGGTCGGTATCCGTCGCCCCCGGGCCTGCTCGGACGGACCCGCCGCCCAGAGAAAGGGCGAGCGCGGTGGCTGCCATCCCGAGGAGGGCAACGGGCAAGAGGAGAAGAGGCAGTCCTGAGCCTGGACCTATCCGCCAGATCGAGGCCATCCTGTGCACTCGTTCAACCCCCGCGCTGCTGTGTTCCGGCCCCAGGCGATCCATACTCCGAACTCCCTTCCTCTGCACCAAGCGGTGGCGATCACGTTACGGGCAGGCTGGATCGAATCGAGGGTTCAGGAACCGCCGCCGCAGCGTCCCAAAGGAAGATTGTCCCCGAGTTCGGCAGCCTGGCGATCCGCATTCGCGGACCCATAGCTTTGCGTCCCCGCCTTGCGACGGGTTTGCCCTTATCGATTCGCGCCGACTGGGTCTCAGGGGAGACGGGCAGGCCCGCCGCCTTCCTGAAACCAGCATGGAGGGATCACCCTCCAGTACCAAGCTCGGCAGGTCTCCCCTGAGTCTGAACACTGGCCTTGATTGTCGGCTGATCCGCATCTAGGGTCAACCGCCTCAAGGCGCGAGGAGGGGCGGCCTCGCTACTTGGCGCAGCTTCAGGCTGGAGGCGCCACGGCCCCTGACTCCTGCCTTCGATCTCCGACCCTATCCCGCCGCGTCCGGTATCGAGATTCCTGCTCGGACTTGAGACATCGGAGGCCCATCGTTCACGATGGGGAGATGAGGGTGAGATCTGTTGGCACCGATGTCCAAGACGCTCCTGATCGTCTCTGCCGACGCGGCCGCTGACGCCGCCCAGGCGGAGCGCGGGGAAGCGCCTCGCCGGGATTACCACGAGCTAGCCCGGCTGCTCGACGCCGATCTGCTCGACTTCGGAGCGATCAGCCGCGGTACGGCCGGCTCCAGGCTCGCTCGGCCCCTGGGCGGCGCCGTCGCGCAGGCGCTCTTCGGCTGGCGACGCTCCGGTGCGTATCAGGCGGTCTACTCAGACGGCGAGCACTTCGGACTCCTCCTGGGCATCCTCTTCCGGTTCCGGCGCCATCGTCCCCGCCATGTGCTCCTCGCGCATCACCTCACTCCGAAGAAGAAGCATCTCTTCGCCCGACTCGCGCGGCCGGCCATCGATGCGCTGATCGTCCACGCAGCCCTCCAACGCAGGCTGGCCATCGAGCAGCTCGGCTTCGCGCCGGCGCGGGTACACCACCTGCCCTATCAAGCGGACCAGAACTTCTGGCGCCCTCAAGGCCTCGCCATGGCCGACCCGCCGCTGATCTGCTCGGCCGGCCTGGAGTGCCGCGACTACGAGACGGTGATCGATGCGATCGAGGGCCTCCCTGTCGGCTTCCACATCGGCGCCGCCAGCCACTGGTCCAGCAAGCGCAATCTCCTCCAGGGACGCGCTTTGACGGCTCAAGTGCAGGTCGACAGCTACGATTACGTCGCCCTGCGCGATCTCTACGCTCGATCGCGCTTTGTGGTCGTGCCGCTCTTCGACGTCGACTTCCAGGCTGGCATCACCCTGATGCTGGAGGCGATGGCGATGGCCAGGGCCATCGTGGTCACACGCACGCAGGCTCAGCGCGACGTCGTCGTCGGGCCGGTCTGGCAAGCCGGCGCCACGGGTTGGCCCGCTGAGGGACCGCCCCCGGAGGAGTCGAGTGGCATATACGTCGCTCCGGGCGACGTCGACGGCTGGCGCTCGGCCATCGGCTTCCTCCTGGCGCATCCTGAGGTTTGCCAAAAGCTTGGCGCGAATGGTCGCCGCGCCGTCGAAGAGCGCTTCACCGTGGAGCAGTTCGCGCAGCGCCTAGCCGCGCTCATCCAACCCGCCGACAGCTAGCCCGCCAAGACGCCAGCCCTATCGTCGCCACCACGGTTGCGTATTCTCAACCTTGTTTCAACAGGCGAGCATCTCGCGATGAGTAACATGATTCGCGGGTGCCTCGCCGCGCTTTGACGGCGCACGCCTGCGTCGTAGGGGAAGGCAGTACGGTGAGAAGAGCGAGGGCGCCCAGAAACGTTCGTGGTGATAGACAGTTGGTTGGTGCATTGGCGCCACATGATGCACGCACCCGGGTCTTCTGGGTGCTGCTCCTCACCGTCGCGCTGGTCCTGTTCGGCTCGCGACTGCTGCCCGCCGCAGGCGCAGGCCCTTGCGACGCGCCCATCGCCAACCCGATCGCCTGCGAGAACTCGAAGGCCGGCAACCCCGCCAGCGAGTGGGACATCCCGGCCCACGACATGGGCGACCCGAACATCCAGGGCTACGCGGCCACCATCAGCGTGGATCAGGGCCAGACCGTCCAGTTCAAGGTCAAGACGCCCGCCAACAACTACCGCCTCGACATCTACCGCCTCGGCTACCACGGCGGCCTCGGCGCCCGCAAGATCGCGACGGTGCAACCTTCGGCGTCCCTCCCGCAGAGCCAGCCAGCTTGCCTGACGAACGCCGCAGTCGGGCTGGTCGACTGCGGGAACTGGGCGGTCTCCGCTTCCTGGAGCATCCCCGCCGACGCTGTCTCCGGCGTCTACATCGCCAAGTTGGTCCGGGAGGACGGCACCACCGGCGTCAGCCACATCATCTTCATCCCATCATCACGCCACGCCGCCCGGTAAGCATCAAGGCTTACAATAGCGGCGCAGCAACCACCGTGACGCTGCAGTGCGCGGGCAAGCCGGACGTACTGACGAACGTGACGTCCGGTCAGCTCGTGACGATCGCGACCGGATGGGTGGCAACCTGCGGCCAGGTCACGATCCTGTCCAGCAACGGCTGGGACACGAACTTCGATGACCTGGTGCACGATGGAGGCTAGCAGGCGGGCGAGCATCTCCTGAGGCGGGCGCTCGATGAGCTGCAAGCGAGACTGCCAGTCCAATCGGGGCCGTCGCCCTCGTTTCATGCTGAGAGAGGCCTGCGCATTCTCAACTTCGTCTCAACCTGGCTCGAAGCTAGCGCTGATATGATACATGCGGGTGCCTCGCTGCGCCTCGCAAGCGCATACCCACATGGAGAGAGGCCGTATCTTGAGGACAACGAACGACCAGCACACACGTTCCAGGCAGGGCCGCGGCCTTGCCACGACGCTACCGCTTGGAAGCGGCCGCACGCGGCTATTCTGGGTCCTGCTGCTGGCAGCCGCGCTCACGTTCATCACGTTCCGTCTGATGCCGGCCGAGAGCGCCGCCCCCTGCGACGGGCCGAACGCCAACGCAATCGCGTGCGAGAACTCGAAGCCCGGCAACCCCGCCAGCGAGTGGGACATCCCCACGCACGACATGGGCGATCCGAACATCCAGGGCTACGCAGCCGACTTGAGTGTCGACCAGGGCCAGGCCGTCCAGTTCAAGGTCAAGACGCCCGCCAACAACTACCGCCTTGACATCTACCGCCTCGGCTACTACGGCGGCCTCGGCGCCCGCAAGATCGCGACAGTTGAGCCCTCCGCGGCCCTGCCCCAGAACCAACCGGCGTGCCTCACCGATCCTTGGGTCGGGCTGGTCGACTGCGGGAACTGGGCGGTCTCCGCTTCCTGGAGCGTGCCCGCCGACGCTGTCTCCGGGGTCTACATCGCCAAGCTTGTCCGGGAGGACGGTACCACCGGCGTCAGCCACATCATCTTCATCGTCCGCGACGACGACGGCCACTCCGACCTGCTCTTCAGGACCTCCGATACCACCTGGCAGGCCTACAACAGCTACGGCGGCGCCAGCCTCTACCGCGACTTCGCCTTCAACCTGCCCGAACGCAGAGCGTTCAAGGTCAGCTACAACCGGCCGATCAACACCCGGTCGGACATCGACGCGCTCGGGCAGCGGAGCTACTTCTTCAACGCGGAGTATCCGATGCTCCGCTGGCTGGAGCGCAACGGCTACAACGTCAGCTACTTCAGTGGCGTCGACACCGCCCGTTTCGGCGCGGAGATCCTCGAGCACGACGCACTCCTCTCCACCGGGCACGATGAGTACTGGTCGGGGGAGGAGCGCACCAACGTAGAGGCGGCGCGAGATGCGGGTGTCAACCTCGCCTTCTTCAGCGGCAACGAGGTGTTCTGGAAGACGCGTTGGGAAAGCAGTACGGACGGCGCGAACACGCCTTACGATACGCTTGTGACCTACAAGGAGACCAAGGCCGGCGCCAAGGTCGACCCTAGCCCTCAGTGGACGGGCACCTGGCGCGATCCGCGATTCAGTCCGCCCTCGGACGGGGGCCGTCCCGAGAACGAGCTGACCGGGACGATCTTCACTGTCAACGGCCCGCGTGCTGACACGATGACAATCTCCGGCGAGTTCGGCGATCTACGCTTCTGGCGCAACACGGATATCGCCAATCTCCCACCGAACGCAACCTCGACGCTGACGCCGGGGGCGCTGGGCCACGAGTGGGACGAGGACCTGGACAACGGCTTCCGGCCTGCGGGGCTGATGCGCCTCTCCGAGACGACGCTCCATTTGGGCTCGCACCTGCTGGACTACGGCGACACGTACGGCGCCGGCGACGCAACGCACAGCCTGACGCTCTACCGGCATGCAAGCGGCGCGCTGGTGTTCGGCGCGGGCACGGTCCAATGGTCGTGGGGGCTGGACGGTACGCACGACCGCGGGCCCAGCACGCCGGACTCCCGGATGCAGCAGGCGACCGTGAATCTCTTTGCGGACATGGGTGTGCAGCCCGGCTCGCTTCAAGGCGGCCTCGTCGCCGCGTCCGCATCCACTGACGTGTCGCCGCCGACGGCGGCCATTACGTGGCCTGCCAACGGCGCCGTCATCGAGAGCGCCGGCCCGGTCACCATTACCGGTACAGCGGCGGACGCCGGCGGCGGCATTGTGGCCGGCGTGGAGGTCTCCCTTGACGGCGGCAACACCTGGCACCCTGCTGAAGGACGCGAAGGCTGGTCGTACACCTGGGCACCAACGATCATCGGCCAGGTCACCCTCATGACCCGCGCGGTGGACGACAGCGGTAACGTTGGGGCGCCCTCAGCCGGCCTGACCGTTCAGGTAGACCGGGCGACGATCACATTCGACGACCTCACGCTGGCGCCACGCCCGCTGGACGGCGTCTACCCCGCCGCCGTGGCCGACTGGGGCACCGGCGGCTGGTACCTGGCCGGGATCTACGGCGAGTTCGACAGCAACAGCGTTGGCTTCAACGGGTTTGGCCTGACGGACGGCACGATTTCGTTTACGACGCCTGCGCGCGTGATCAGCATTGAGGCCTACAACGGCGGCACCAGCGCGAGCACGATCACCATCTCCTGCGCCGGTAACCCCGGCGTCGCGACGATGCTCGATCCGGACGAGCTGGAGACGATCTTCACCGATTGGACCGTCGTGTGCGACGCGGTAACGATCGAGAGTACCAACGGCTGGGACACGAACTTCGACAACATCGCCTATGACTACGCCGGCGCGGGGTCGGACGTCACGGCGCCCGTCATCAGCGCCGTGGCCGCAGCCAACGTTGGTGCGACGAAGACGACGATCAACTGGACGACCGACGAGCCTTCGAACTCGCAGGTTGAGTACGGCACGACGACCGCGTACAGCTCCCTGACGGCGCTGAACACACTCCCGGTCACCGGACACTCGGTGCAGCTCACGGGCCTGACACCCGGCACCCTCTACAACTTCCGGGTGAAGAGCCGCGATCCGGCAGGAAACCTGGCCGTCTCTGGCAACTTCACCTTCACCACGAGCTCCACCCCGACGTGCCCTTGCACAATCTGGGACATCTCGGTCACGCCCGCTGTGCCTTCGCACCCCGACAACCAGCCTTGGGAGCTGGGCGTGAAGTTCACCAGCGACCTGAACGGGTATGCCACCGGCGTTCGCTTCTACAAGGGACTCTCTAATACTGGGACGCACAGCGTCAATCTCTGGTCCAGCTCAGGGACGCTGCTTGCTACAACGACTTCTTCGAACGAAACGACGTCTGGTTGGCAAGAGGCCCTCTTCCCCGCTCCGGTAGCAATAGCTGCCGGCACAACGTACATCGCGTCCTACCACATGGAACACGGCGGATTCTCGCTCAACGACGGGTATTTCTCGCTCGGCGGCGCGGACAGTTGGCCCTTGCATGCCCCTGCCAGCCCGGTCGCCGGAGGCAACGGCGTGTACCGCTACGGCGCAAGCGGCTTCCCGAACCAGTCCTACAATGGCTCGAACTACTGGGTGGACCCGGTCTTCCACACGCAACCGGTCGACCCCGTGCCGCCCAGCGTGACCGGTCGCTCGCCTGCGACAAGCGCGACGAACGTCAGCCCGGTGGCCAGTGTCACGGCCAGCTTTAGCGAGCCGGTTTCGTCCGCATCGATCTCCTTCCAGTTGCGGGACGACACGAACGCGCTGGTGCCGGCTGCCCTGACTTACGACGCCAGCACGCGCATCGCGACGCTCAACCCAACAGCGCCCCTGGCAACGACGGAGACGTATACGGCGACGGTAAGCGGGGCCACAGACGCCGCCGGGAACGCGATGTCTCCGGTCTCCTGGTCGTTCTCGACGCCGACTTGCCCCTGCAGCATCTGGCCTGCCTCGACGACGCCGCAGGTTGCATCCGTCGCCGACACCAACCCTTGGGAGTTGGGCGTGAAGTTCACGAGCGACCTGGACGGCTTCGTGACCGGCATCCGCTTCTACAAGGGGCCGGCCAACACGGGCACGCACACCGGCAGCCTCTGGAGCGCCACCGGCACGCTGCTTGCGACGGGCACGTTCGCGAATGAAACGGCCACCGGCTGGCAGCAGCTCAGCTTCACCGCTCCGGTAGCGGTCACCGCGGGCACCACCTATGTCGCCTCGTATCATCTGGACAACGGCGGGTTTGCCGTCGACGCGGCCTACTTCGCAGGAGCGCCGACCCAGGGCACGCTGCTGCGCGCGCTCTCCGACAGCGAGGCCGGAGGCAACGGCGTGTACAAGTTCGGCGCCGCGGGATTCCCGAACCAGTCGTACAATGCCAGCAACTACTGGGTGGACGTTACCTTCGACACCACGGCGCCGGACCTTCTGCCGCCCACGCTGCTCGGGCGCTCGCCCGCGTCAGATGCGACGAAGGTCGACGTGCTCTCTACCGTGACCGCGACATTCAGCGAAGACGTTGTCCCGGGATCGATCTCCTTCGTCCTGCGCGACGGTAGCAACGCTGTCGTGCCATCGAACGTCGGTTACAACGCAGGCACGCGCACCGCGACGCTGACACCGAACGCTGCGCTCGCGCTGTCGAACACATTCACCGCCACCCTGACGGGCGCGGCGGACCTCGCGGGTAACGTGGTGGCACCGACGTCGTGGTCGTTCTCAACGGCGACGTGTCCCTGCACGATCTGGGACAGCTCGGCGACGCCGGCTGTCGCGTCAGTTGGCGACTCGAACGCGTGGGAGATGGGCGTGAAGTTCCGCTCTCAGGCCAACGGCTACATCACGGGCATCCGGTTCTACAAGGGGCCCGGCAACACCGGCGTTCACACCGGTAACCTGTGGAGCAACGGCGGCGGGCTGCTGGCAACAGCCACGTTCAGCAACGAGACGCCAACAGGCTGGCAGCAGGTGAACTTCGCGTCGCCGGTGGCCGTCACTGCCGGGACGACGTACGTGGCATCCTATCACATGACCAACGGAGGCTTCTCCTGGAACGAGTTCTACTTCTCGGCAACAGGCCTGCTCAGCTCGCCGCTGCGCGCGCTCCGTGACGGAGAGGATGGCGGGAACGGCGTGTATCGCTTCGGTAGCAGCGGATTCCCGGACCAGAGCTACCACGCGGCGAACTACTGGGTAGACGTCGTCTTCTCACCGACGCCCTAGGCCGAACAGACCGCGATCTCTGCAACTGGCCCGGCTCTTGGAGCCGGGCCAGTTGGTTTTCGCGGCAGGTCGATACCCTGCGCCGACGGCGGCGAAGCGATCGCCGCGGCTGGTTACGGCGTGGGCTCCAGAACGACAACGGGGATCTGGCGATCCGTCTTGGTCTGGTACTCCGCATACGCCGGCCACGCATCGACGGCCAGCGCCCACCAGCGCTCCCGCTCATCTCCGCGCACCTCGCGGGCGCCCATCTCGTAGACGTTCGCGCCGTCCTGGAGCGTCACGGCTGGCGAGGCGACCAGGTTTAGGTACCAGACAGGATGCTTCGGAGCGCCGCCCAGCGAAGCGATGACAGCGTACATCCCATCGTGCTCGACGCGCATCAGCGGCGTCTTCCGCACCTTGCCGCTGTGCCGACCCTGCGTGGTGAGGATCACGACCGGCTTACCCATGAGTGTCCCGCCCTCGACGCCCCCAGTAGCCTCGTATAGGGCCACCTGATCGGCGACGAACTTCACAGGGCTCGGCCCGTACTCTCCCTGGTTAGGCACGCGCCGATGGTACTGTGAAGCCCTACCTAGCCGCAAGCCGGTATGGTGTCCCCAAGTGCGATTGTGTGACGCTGGCAAGGATCTACTGCGCTAATCGGCGGAACCCGTCACGCGCTGGCGGTGTATAAGGCAGAGATGGGCACTCGACGGACGCCGAGACGCGCGCAACCAGCTTCGCGTGCCATGCTGCTTTCCTTGAGCGCCGCTGCTGTCATCCTTGCGGCGGCCGCGTGCAGCGACGAGCAAGGCGGCAACTCGGAGGCAACCCCGACCGTTCCCGCCGTGACCGATCAGAAGAGTGCGCCTGGTGTCGAAGGGCGGGTAACGCTGAGCGGCACCCTGACGCTGGATGACCAGCCGCTGGATGCCGAGTTTCGGGGCGCGCGGGTCATCCGCGACGGACTGCCGGCGGCCTGCCAGTCAACGATCTATCCGGTAGTGCGAGGGCGTTACGAGGTCGAGGTCGCTTCGGATGCCGAGGTGCGCGGCTGTGGCGCGCCTGGAGCCGAGATCGTGCTCTGGGCCTTCGCCAATGACGCGTACGTCTTCAGTCAGCAGACGGTGCCATGGCCCGGGAGCGGCGCCGCAGCCACGTTCGACGCGAGCTTCTCCTCCACGGCGCCCCAGGGCGCGAGTCTGCCAGTCACCGAGTTCAAGGGCCACCTGTTCGATCGCGATGGGAGCGCACTGCCCAGCGGGACGGCGGTCGAGGCTTACATCGGCGAGGTGCGCTGCGGCGTCACATCGCTTCGATACGGGGAAGACGTCGAACGCTTCTACACCTTGATCATCGCCGGCCCGGAATCCATCTCCGGCTGCACGGAAGGCGCACGATTGACGTTTCGCCTTGACGGCGAAGCTGCCGCAGACACCGCAGTCAACGATCTCAAGGGCGGCAGTGAAGGTCACGAGCTGGACCTTACTGTGCAGTAGCGTCCCGAGCCACCGGACCGCGCGGCCACTGAGGAGGCGGGTCCCGAGCAGCGGTCCACCGACCAGCGGCCGGCAAAGCGGACGATCACTATGTCGGCCTGGCGTCATGAGTGAGGGATCTGGGACGCGGTCTCTCTTAGGTCTCCTTCCTCAGCTAACTGGCGGAAGTAGGGCCCACCCATTCTCTGAGATCTTCCTTCCGCCGGGCTATTCGCCGCACAAGCCCTCGTCCTCGCGAATTGCCGTGCAACAATTCCGACGGCAGTAACCAGAAGGATCGCGAGCACATTGGCCCCGCTGCCGATAGCTCCTCGCAGAGCGAGCCTGTCATCGCCAGGCCAGCGAGGACGGCGAGGGACCCTGGCGCCTTGAGATTCACGCTCGTCACTGGACGCAGCTCGCCACCTCATGCGCCAAGCGTGACGGTGCGGGCGAGATGGTAGACGCCTGCCGCTGCTCCTCCGGGTGGAGCAGCGGCGACGCCAATCGCACTGGCGCTCACGATATCGTTCCGACGGTCGTGGTTGCTAAGAAGCCCCCTCGGGCAACGTCGGCACCCGCAAGGCGGCGATCAGGCTGTCTTCTGCGATGGGAGCCACGGCCCGAATCCGACTCGACAGGGACAGTCGGCGGCACGGCGAAGGAGCCGGCGGCTGGTCGTTACTGGACGAGCGCCGGGGCGGGCACCTTCGCGCCGGCCATGCGGCCAGCCATCCTGCGTAGCGCGGTCCGATACACGCGGAGGCGGGCGAGCGCTCGCTGCGCCTCTGGCGATGACGGCGCGATCTCGTCAAGCTGCCAGGACGCGCAGACCTCTTCGACCACGTCCTGATAGAACTGCTCCGGCCCGAACACGTCGTGCGAAGCCAGATACAGGCTGCGTTCCGCGAAGTCCGCCATGACGTAGCCAGGCATCTGAAAGGCGATCAGCACCTTGGCGACCGGCTCCGCGTACTCCGGCTGAGCATCCAAGTGCGCCTTCACGACGTCCCGGTAAAACGAATAGTGCCGAGTCTCGTCCTTCGCGATCCTGCGCAGCGCCTGCGACAACGCCGGGTCTTCGCCCTCGCAGACGCGGGCCGTGTGATTGTAGAACGCCCGGGTCGCCAGCTCCTGGACGGTGGTGTAGACCATCGCCTCGAAGGGGGTGCTCAGCGCGTGGGACCAGCCGCTGGCCAGCACGGCCTTCCGGCGCGTGCCTCGCTCGGCGTGGTCGCCGTTGTCGGTAAGCAGCAGGTACGTCTCCAGCAGTGTGGAGTGCTGGTCTTCCTCTGAGGTCCACACGCGGACGAACTCCTGGAGGGGCTCCAGCGAATTCTGGAAGCCCTCGTACAGGACGGCAGTGTACCAGGGGAGGTTCGCCTCAGTGAGCAACGCCGTCTCCACCGCGGTGTAAGCAACCTCTGAGAGCGGCTTGTGGAGCTTGGCGGGCGCGTGGTAGGCCTCCAGCGGCAGGAAGTCGTGGTACGACCAGTCGATTCGCGCGGACGCCTTCTTATGTCGATCGAGCAGCTTCGCGATGTGCGGCTCAAGTGATGGGAGGAGGGGCGGGAGCGACGGAAGGCGGCTCTCTTCAGGCTTTCCTGCGCCAGCGCCTCGCGTGAATGTGAGCGTCTTGTCGGAGCTCGGCAAGCAACGACCTCCTTTTGACGTTTGCTCCTGGTCGTCGAGTGCGGTACGAGCGGTCGGCTGCGGCCGGTCGAAGACGAGGACTGTCTGAGAGTAGTGTACCAGGACTGCGATGTGCTTACAAATCCTTTCTTGGGATGTGCGTAAGCAAGTGCCCACGGCGACACCAGGCCAGAATGGGGTTACGCGGATCCGGTGACAGGCTGCCAGTAGCGGCGGCCCTCGCCGCGGAGCACGCGGCCGAAGGTGAGGCCTGGGAAATGAGCGGTCGCTAGGAGCGCGCCGCTCTCCTCGATCTCCCGAGCGACGGTTTCCTGTGTCCGACGAGCGAGCTTGCGGTCGACGTCGCCGAGGCCCGACCACTCCGCCTCTTCGAGCTGGGTCGGACAGCTTATCGCGTCGCCCAGAATGAAGGCGCGCTCGGCGCCAGACGAGCGCACAACGCCGGCGTGGCCCGGCGTGTGCCCTGGCGTGGCGATCACGGAGACGCCGGGCGCCGGGGAATCGCCGTCGTTTGCCGGCTCAAGCTTGCCGCGGAGCGTCTCGAACATCGCGGGCACCGAGAGGGCCGTTCCTGGATGATCCGACGACGCCCAGAACGCGTGCTCGTCGGAGGTCCAACGATAGACGTCGTTCGGGAACGCCGGCCGTGGAGCGCCATCCTCGCTCAGCGTACAGGTGCCGCAGTGGTCGACGTGAAGGTGTGTGACGAACACGGTATCGACGCCTTCCGGCCGGACGCTGGCCTCCGCCAGCTCGCCGAGCAACGCACCACCGCGGAACGTGTACATCTCCTCCGAGCCGAGCCCGGTATCGATCAAGATCCGCCGGTCGCCGGAACGCACCAGCAAGCACGCGAACGAGAACTCGAGGTTGCCTTCGTGGTCGAGCCAGCGCTTGTGCGGCTCCCAGTGTTCCTCCGTCGTGCCCCGGTAATAGGCGGTCGCGGGAAACTTGGCGTAGCCGTCGGAGACGACGAGCACGTCGAGATCGCCGATGCGAAACGCGCTGGGCACGGACCCGCCCGTCTTACGGCTTTCGAATGTACGCGACGCCGTCGTCGCTGGCGATACGGTGGGGCAGCCGGCGCTCGGCTAGGAACTCGTGAACTGCGACGGTGCAACCGTCCCAGTCGTAGTAGTCGTCGAAGATGACGAAGCCGCCCGTCGACACCTGATCGTAGAGTTGCTCCAGGCAGGTGCGCACGCTCGCGTACCAGTCGCAGTCGACGCGCAGCAGCGCTATCGGTCCGATGCGTTCGCGCGTCGCGGGCAGCGATTCATCGAACCAGCCCTTGACGATCTCCGTGAAAGGTGCGAGGCCCAGCCCCCGAGCGCTGCGCTGCACGTCCTCCACAGGAACGCGGCAGTTGTCGAAGTACTCCGGACTGTCCGTTTTCGCGATGTACGCGCGCGCCGGGTCGCCGTCGATCTCCTCCGGCGGTTGGTGCCCTTCGAACGAGTCGAACAACCACACTTTGCGGTCCTGCACGCCCTGGCGGCGCAGCAGGTCGGCGATGAGGAACGCCGAACCGCCCCGCCAGACTCCGCACTCGACGAAGTCGCCGGGTATGTCTTCCGCCAACGCCCAGCGCGCGTATCGCCCAAGCTGCAACAGAGACCGCTCCGCTACCATCGAGAGAGGGCGAACGCGATCCAGGGATGCGGCGAGGTACGATCGCTCCCGCCAGCGCCCGAACTGCTGCTGAACGAGCCAGCGCGCGTGGCGCGGCCCCCGCAGCGCAAGCTTCCCCAGCGCGCGCGCGCCGCCCGTCTTCGCCGGTAAGGCGCCCGAGGTGGACTTAGCGCTCAGGGCCATGCTCTTGCCTAGCCTCCGTCATGCACGATGTTGTCGAAGTTCGTGTCCCAGCCGTTCGTCGATAGTATCGTCACGCTGGCGCACGTCCCGACCCAGCCTGTCGTTATGGTAACAACCTGGCCTGAGGCGACGTTCGTCACCACGTTCGGCTTGCCGGCGCACTGCAGGGTCACGGTAGTCGCGGGACCGCCGTTGGCCGCCTGGATGCTCACCAGCCGGCGCGGCGCGATGAACGTGAACGTCCCGCTCGTCAAGGCGGGCCCATTGAAACCGACGCTCTTCGTCGCGAAGCCTCCGTAGGGCTCGGAGTGGAACCAGCCACCGGTGCCCCAGTTGATCACGCCCGTCGGGTACTGGCCGTTCAGTGGCAGGTTCTGCGTCGCAATGTCATCGAACGTCACCGTGGCGGCCCCGGGGAGCGGCGTGTTCGTCGGGGTCGCGCTGGGCGTCGTCGTCGCTGTACGCGTCGGCGTTGCAGAAGGCGTCGGCGTCGGAGTCGCTGGCGGCGGCCCGCCCCCTGCGGAGTGGACGATGTTGTCAAAGTTGGTGTCCCAGCCGTTGGTCGACAGGACCGTCACCTGGCCACACGTCCCTGCCCAGCCCGTCACGATCGTTGTGACCTGGCCCGACGGGATGTTCGTCACCACGTTCGGGTTGCCGACACACTGCAAGGTCACGGTGGTCGCCGGGCCGCCGTTGGCAGCCTGGATGCTCATGAGCTGTCGTGGCGTGATGAACGTGAACGTCCCGCTTGTCAGGCCCGGCCCGTTGAAACCAATGCTCTTGGTCGTGAATCCGCCGTAGGGCTCGGAGTGGAACCAGCCACCGGTGCCCCAGTTGATCACTCCTGTCGGATATTGACCGTTCAGCGGCAGGTTCTGGGTCGCAATATCGTCGAAGGTCACGGTTGCCGCCGGCACCGGTGTATTGGTTGGCGTCGGGGTGCGGGTGGCGGTCGGCGTCGCGGTAGACGTGGGTGTGCTCGTCACCTGCGGCGTAGCGGTATGCGTTGGCGTGTTCGTCGGCGTGGCCGTCGCCGTGTCCGTGGCCGTCAGGGTCGGCGTGGCGCTCGGCGTCGGCGTGTCGGTGGGTCCGGAAGGCGTGTCCGTAGCCGTCGCCGTGGGCGTGGGCGTGGACGTTGGCAGAACGGGCGTGTCCGTCGGACTCGGCGTGACGGTAAAGGTCGGCGTCGACGTCCGCGTTGAAGTGGCCGTCGGCGTGCTGGTCTGTGTGGGCGTCACCGTCGCAGTGCCAGTCGCAGTGGCCGTGGCGGTTGTCGTCGCCGTAGCCGTGGCGGTGGGCGTGGGCGTCGGTGCGGCGGCGCTCGTGGCGTAGACTATGTTGTCGAAGTTTGTGTCCCAGCCGTTGGTGGACAGGACGGTCACGCTTCCGCACGTCCCAGCCCAGTTCGTGTTGATCGTCGCAACCTGGCCCGAAGGAACGTTCTGTACCACGTTCGGTTGACCGGCGCATTGCAGGGTCACCGTGGTCGCAGGACCGCCGTTGGCCGCCTGGATGCTCACGAGGCGGCGCGGCGTGATAAACGTGAACGTCCCGCTCGTCAGGGCCGGACCGTTAAAGCCGACGCTCTTTGTCGCGAAGCCTCCATAGGGCTCTGAGTGGAACCACGCACCGGTGCCCCAGTTGATCACGCCCGTCGGGTACTGACCGTCCAGCGGCAGGTTCTGCGTTGGGATGTCGTCGAAGGTGATCGTGGTCGTCGGCAGCGGCGTATTCGTAGGTGTCGCCGTCGCCGTGCGAGTCGGCGTCAAGCTAGGCGTGGGCGTCGGCCCACCCGGCGTGTCTGTCGGGCTCGCCGTGGCGGTCGGCGTGGGCGACGGCGTTGGTCCACCAATCGTCCCGTCACCGAACCGCAAGTCATCGAAGTTGACCTCCCAGCCGGCGGAGCTGAAGACCGTCACCTGAGAGCACAGGCCGGTCCAGCCGGTCAGGATGGTCATGAGCTGCAGAGGCGCAATGTTCACGTCGACGTCCGGCTGCCCGGCACACTGGATCCGCACGTTGCCGGTAGCCGCCGCGCCGCTGGTCGCGTCGATCGCGACCAGGCGCTTCGGCGTCACGAAGCTAAATGTGCTGCTCGTGATGCCCGGCCCGTTGAAGCCTATGCTCTTCGTGATGAAGTTGAGGAACGGTCCAGAGTGGTACCACTGCCCGTTGCCCCAATTGATCACGCCGGTCGGGTACTGGCCGTTGAGCGGCTGGTCCTGACCCGCGATGTCATCGAACGTCACCGTGGTGACGGGAGTGGTGGTGAAGTTGGCGGTGATCGTGTAGCCGGCTCCCTGCCCCGTGTTGACGTTGTGCTGCTTCGCGCCTCCATCGGACCACGAAGAGAACACCGCTTCGGCGTCAGCGATCAGTTGGGGCGAGGTAACGCCGAGCGAACGCACCGAGTTGGCGACGGCGTCAAGCGTCACGGGTGTCTGGTATTCCACGCCGTTGTAGACGATCTTCAGCCGAGGCGGATTGGTCTCGAAGGTGATCGGCACCGTTTCAGCGTCGATGAAGGCGCGGCTCGTCCCGGTGAGCGGACCGAGGCCGGAGTCAGTCGCCGATGCGGCAAACTCGAAACGGAGGCCGTCGCCGTGCTCCGGGACGACGAACTGACCTCCCGGCTCTGGGTCCGTGGACTCGTCTTGATCCGAGATGAAGCCGTGGGGGTGGCAGCCGCCGAGGTCACAATGGTGGAGCGTGATCTGCCAATCGAGCAGCAGTTCTGCCAAGGGGTCATCCGGGTCGACAGCCGAGCCTGTGTACGTGATCAGATCGCCGGTCTTGAAGGTGGAGCCGTCAAGCGGCGCGTCGATGGTGACGATCGGCTCGCGGTTCCCAACGGTGATCGTCACCGTGTCCGAGTTCTGGCCACCCTGGCCGTCGTCGACCGTAAGCGTGGCGACGTAGATGCCATTCGTCGCGTACGTGTGGGCCGGATTGGCGGCGGTCGAATCCGTGGTGCCGTCACCGAAGTCCCAGAGATAGGTGAGCGGGTCCAAGTCCGGGTCCGACGACGCCGCGCTGGAGAACTGCACGTCCAACGGGGCCAGGCCGTTGGTTGGCGTGGCGCTCGCCAGGGCGAAGGGCGCGCGGTTCGCCGACGTGGAGCGGATGTGCCGGATCTCGGCGAAGCCAATGCTGACGTAGTAGACCTCGCCGTCCGGGCCTGTCTGGTAGGCCACCGGGTTATCGAGGGGATCGCCGAAGTCCTCAATCGAGATGAGGTTGTCGTTGGCATCTGTCTTCATCTTCCACTGCCACGACTGGGGGTAGTCGCCGAAGATATAGACGTTCTGATCCGCATCGGGATAACTCGTCCCCCAGGCGCCGCCGACGACCGCGTTGCCTCCGCCAACGGTGTGCTGGAACGCGTAGAGAGGCGGCGTCACGGCACCGGCTCCCTGCTCGTAGAGCGACTCGCATGCGGGGTTGTCCTCGCCATCATATCCGGGCTGCTTCGGCGCGCCTTCGTAACACGGCCAGCCGAGGTTCACGCCCGACTTCACGACGTCGATCTCTTCCCAGGTGTTCCAGCCGACGTCCCCAAGATAGTACGTCCCTTGGACCCCTGGCTTCTCGTTGATCCGGAAGGCGTTCCGCGTGCCATACGCGTAGACCTTCGACCGATTTGCGTTCGGGTTTCCATTCCAGAAGGGGTTGCCGGACACGCCTGTCCCGTCGAGATTGATGCGCAGCACCTTGCCCGAAAGCAGGTTCAGGTTCTGTGTGCGGAACGCGTCGTCGTCCACGAAGTTGAAGTGCGCGCCGTCGCCGGTTTCGACGACGAGGTAACCGTCCGACGTAAACCGGACGTTGCCCACGCTGTGCGACGGACTGTCGGAGGGGATGCAGTCGGCGCCCTCTGCGAAGTTGTTGCACGAACTACCAACGACGTTACCCAGGATGACGTCCTCGGACGCCGTGGACGCCGTGTCCCCGGTGACAGTGTACCGTGCCAACCGGCCCGTCTTTCTGGCGCCGTAGTCGCCACCGTCCTCGTAGGTATACAACAGATAGACGTATGGGTTGTTCGCGAAGTCGGGGTGGACGGCCATGCCGATGAGGCCGTGGTCCCAGTAGTCATTCACGCGGTCCTGGATGTCGATGAGCGGCGTGGCGAGCACGTGCCCATTTTTGAAGACCCGGACGATGCCGGACTTCTCGGCGATGAAGATCCGTCCGTCCGGCAGCAACTCGAAGGTCGTTGGGTCGACCAGATCGGGGTCTCCAGGTCCGGGGGCGACCTTCAGGTCTTCGAACCCAGCCGGCACTTGCGGTGGGTTCGCCTGGATCTGGGCCGAGTCCTCTTCTGACGCAGCCGGCTGCTCGACGGGCGCCGGAGCTCGCTGGAGGGCGGCCGGATCTCCGCTCCAGAGACAGCCGCGACCCGCAGCCTGGGCCTCAGCCTCAGCGGCCAGGTAACGATCGCGGTACTGGTGCTGCTCGTCGGACGCCCGCGCGAGGCCCGCGCGAATGAGGATCTCGCCGATGAGGTCGCCCTCCGGAGTAAACCCGTGGTAGAGACGAAGGCCCTCGGCGTCAAGATCATAAGGCGCTTCTTGCTCGAGGTGGATCCCGCCTACGAGGCCCCAGTGGAACCCGATCGCCTCGCGGCCGCATGGCGTATTGCCCGGCGGCGCATCAACACCGATATACCGGACGCCCCAGACGCTGCCCTGGAAGAACTCTATGCTGTCACCCTCGATCACGCGGGCAAACGGCAGGTCAAGTGATTGGACGCTTGGCGGGTACGACTCGATGCCGCTGAGGTCATCCTGCGGCGGCGCCGGAGTCGGTGGCGGCGCGCCCGGCAACGGCGGCACGCCACCGGCGAGGGCTTCGACGGCGGCAGCCGCGTCGATACGTCCCCAACCTGAGTCGCTGTCCCAGCCGGCCGGACCAATGTCAGTCGCCGTCGTTACCAGCAAGGCGCGCACGCCGTCCGGCGTGAGGTCCGGCTGCTCACCTAACAGGAGCGCTGCAACGCCGCTCACCTGCGGGGCCGCCATCGACGTGCCCGTCTTCAAGACGTCGCAGAACTGGTCGTAGCGGCCGGTCTGCGCGAGGACCTGCGCGGTCGCGCAGTAGCTATTCTGGAGGATGCCGTCGGTGAAGCCGTCGCCGTTCTGGTCGACGCGGTCATCTCCGCCGGGCGCGACAACGTCGAGCGCGGCGCCCCGGTTCGCGTAGTAGGAAATAGCGCCGTCGAAGCGCGACGCGCCAACGGCGATGGTCGTGGGATATGCGGCAGGGCAGCTCACGGCGCCCCCGCTGTTGCCCGAGGCTGCGATCACGCTGACACCGTGGCCGTTGGCATACTCCAGCGCCGGGTTCAGCCCGACGACTTCGGTGCAGTATGCGCCCGAGGCGTCTTGACCGCCCGTGCCTGGAAAGCCCAGGCTCATGTTGATAGCGTTCGCGCCGTGATCGACGGCGTAGTAGATCGACTCCACGACGTTCGCCGTCGTCCCACGGCCGTCGGCGCCTAGCACCTTGAGCGGCATGATAGCGGCCGCTGGGGCTACGCCTGCCACCGCGTAACCGTTGTCCGCGTTTGACGCGATGCCGCTGGCCACGTGCGTCCCATGTCCGTGGTCGTCGTTTGCGTGATCGTCGTCGTCCGTGAAGTCCCAGGGCAACACGAACCGCGTGTCCGCAAAGTCGCGGCTCTGGGCGAACACTCTGGCGGTCTTAGGTTCCTGGTATGTCTCGTATGCGACGCCGGTATCGATCACCGCGACGACCACACCGTCACCCTTCGCTGCCGCGCCGTCCCAGGCAGACTCCGCGTCTATCCCCGCGCCGGCGCCGTGGAGGTGCCACTGGTCCGCGTAGTGGGGGTCGTTAGGGACTCCCAGCGCCTGCGCGACCAAGTTCCGGCCCGCTTCCTGCACGGCGGGATTCGACCGTAGCTTCTCAAGGGCCGGCGCCACCTGGCTGTCCGCCACGCGCAGCGTCACCAAGCCCGACAGCTCCTCGGCGCCACGAACCATGCCGCCCACGGAGCCGGCGATCTCCTCTATCTCGGCCGGATCGGTCCCCGGCTGAAACACCACGACCAGCTCGCCCGGGAGGCTTTGCTGCTCCCGGGACGTTCCGGCGACGTCCGTCTCTTCGAGGAGTGGGGGGTCGATCTGCGCCTGCGACCCGGCACCTGAAAGCGCCACGACCAGCCCGCCGAGGGTAGCAAACAGCAGCAACGCCGTGACTTGGAGGGAGCGAGTCGCTCGCATTGGTTGTGTTACTCCTTCACAGACAGTAGGTCGGGCCGCTTCCTGCGGCCCGCAGTTCTCCGAATGGTTAGGCCTTCTCCGGCATCAACGTGTCGACACTAGTTCGCGGGCGGGCGCCGCGCCCCGCGCCGGCGCCGCTTGCCCGTAGGCGCGAGCGAGCTTCCGCACCGCTTCGATCACGTCTTGCACATCCACCTCGCCCATCTTCGGATAGAGCGGCAGCGAAAGCAAGCGATCGCTCAGCGCGGCGGCGTGCGGGAGAGTTTCAGGCCGAAGACCGAAGCGCTCCCGGTAGAACGGCTGGACGTGCAGCGAACGGAAATGGATGCCTGAGGCCACCTTCTCCGCCCGGAGCGCTTCGACGAACTCATCGCGGTTGATGCTCAAGAGGTCGGTACGCAGCAGAACAACGAAGAGGTGCCATGCATGATGTACGTCGGGCACACTGCGCAAGATTTCAATCTCCGGCACGTCGGCGAGCGCCTCGCGATACATGGCGGCGTAACGCGCGCGCGTCTGAAGGAAGCCATCCAGACGCTGAAGCTGTACGCGGCCGATCGCGGCCTGGAGGTCGGTCATGTTGTACTTGTACCCCGCCTCCAGCGTCTCCCAGTGTTGCGTTCCGTTCTTGCCGTAACGCTGCCAGGCATCGGCGCTGATCCCGTGGAGGCTGAGCAGCCGCGCGCGATCAGCGAGCGCGTCGTCGTTGGTCAGCAGCGCGCCACCCTCCGCCGACGTCATGTTCTTGATCGGGTAGAAGCTGAAACACGCGGCTATCGAGCCGTCCAGGTTGCCGATCCGCCGGCCCTTGTACTCCGCCCCGATAGCGTGGGCCGCGTCCTCGATCACGGCCAGGCCGTGCTCGCGCGCGATGGCGTGGACCGCATCCATGTCGACGGGGTGGCCGGCCATGTGCACCGGGATGATCGCCTTCGTTCGCGGGGTGATCTTGCGCTCGATTTCCCGCGGGTCGATGTTGAGCGTTGTCGGGTCCACATCGGCAAACACAGGCGTGGCGCCCTGGTGGATGACCACGTTCGCGGTCGCCGGGAACGTGATCGGCGACGTGATCACCTCGTCACCCGAGCCGATGTCCAGGGCGGCGAGGGATAGATGGAGCGCCGCCGTGCAACTGTTGACGCAGACAGCGTGCTTCGCGCCGGTGTATTCCGCCAGCTCCTCTTCAAACTTCTTCGTCTTCGGTCCGGTGGTGAGCCAGCCGGAGCGGAGGGTATCGATCACTTCGCGCTCCTCCTCCCGCCCAACAAGCGGCTGGGCAAAGAGCAGCATCTCCTCACGCACAGGGTCTCCGCCCTCCAGCGCCGGCGTGTCGTCGCACTCTCGCAGGTGGCGGACGGTGAAGAAGCGGCTTTCACTGCAGTCACCCATCGCGCCGGAGCGGATCGCGCGGCCGATCTCCACGATGCTCTCCTCGACCTTGCACTGCGGCCGGTAGCCGAACACTTCGGCCGACCGCTCGAACGTGACTCGATAGCTGCGCCGATCGTCGTCGTCCGGCACCGTCTCCACCTTCACGTCCAGGTCCGTGAGCGAGTCGCGCACGATCTCGGCGAGCTGCTGGATCTGGTAGTTCTGCGCATCGCTGCCCAGGTTGTAGACCTGGTGGTCGATCAGCTCGACGGGCGCCCGGAGCGCGTGCAGGTACGCGCGTGCCGCGTCCACCACGTGGAGGAATGGGCGCCACTGGCGTCCGCCGCCGGTCACGTGGATCACGCCCTTCTGGACGGCGTTCATCACCATCAGGTTGATTGCTAGATCGAAGCGCATGCGGGGTGAGAGGCCGTAGAGTGTCGCCATCCGGAACGCCGCAGTGGCCATACCCGGCGCCGGCAACAGCATCAGCCCCTGCTCCGCCTTCTGCTTCATCTGGGCGTAGAGCGAAACCGGGTGCAGCTCCGACTCCTCGTCGACGATAGGCGCCGGGTTGGAGCCGTAGACGCTGCAGGACGAGGCGAACAGGAAGCGCTGCACGCCGGCTCGGGCGCTGCGCCGCGCCAGCTCCATCGTCGCTTCGTAATTGATCCGCTCCGTGCGCTTCGGCTTGAGGTCGCACGCCGGATCGTTCGAGAGCGAGGCCAGATGGACCACCGCGTGCACGCCATCGAGCAGGCCGTCCTGCGCGTCGAGATAGCGAAGATCGCCTTCGACCAGGCGCAGGCGGGCGTGATCGAGCACGGGAGCCAGCGGCTCGCGGCCGAAGTAGAAGCGATCGAGAACGATCACTTCATAGCCCTCGTCGAGTAGCAGCGGCACGAGCACCGAACCGAGATAGCCGGCGCCGCCGGTCACCAGGACACGTTCTGTCATTCCAATCCTCCGTCGTTCTTGGCGGGGCGTGCCAACGAGATGCTGAAGGTAAGCTCGCAACGGTCCAGCGCAAAGCCGGAGCGCTCATACAGGTTGACGGCAGGCAAGTTGCCCGCCTGGGTCTTCACGTAGGCGGCGCGCATGCCCTCCATGCGGAACCAGTCCAGCGCACCGTCGACCATCGCGCGGCCGGCGCCACGACGCCGGTGTGTTGCCGATGAGGCGACGAGCGGGATGCGACCTTCGTCGCCGTTCACAGCGCACGAGATAAAGCCGGCGACAGCCCCGTCCGCCTCGAACACGAGCACCTCCCGCGCGAGGGCGTTGCACAGGTTTGTGATCCACTGCCGGTGGAACGCTTCGACCTGTTCGGCCGTGAAGTGCGGGTCGGCGCCGAAGCGGCTGTGCGTGAACACAGCGCCCGCCATGTCCCGCAGGGCCGGGAGGTCGGCATCTCGCCAGGGGCGCACGCCGGGCGGGCTGGGACGGGGCCGGCGAACGTCGTGGTCGAAGTGGTAGACGAAGTCGACGCCAACGTCGACAAGCCGCAAACCGGCACGCTCCGCTCCGTGTGTGGTCGCCGGGTCGTCGCCCGGCACGCGATAGATCAGATGATCGTAGTGCTCGGCCCGGGCCTCAGCAAGCAGCGCCTCGAGCAGCGCGTGGACGGCTGCGGCGCGGCCGGCGCCTGCGGCGGGCTCGACCCCTTCGATGACGCCGAAGGAGCCGTCGAAGAAGTCGCTGTCCCAGTCCAGGCGGCGTACTGCTGCCCTCCCGAGGCTGGGCTGGTCGACGGAGACGGTCGAGCGCGTTGCGCTCACGAGGCTACTCATAGGTTTTCGTCGCCGGCGGCGTCTAGCTTCGTCGCTGGCCCTCTCTAGATACAACTCCAGACTAGTCATCCTGGGTTGAGAAAACCCTTCAGCAGGGTGTAGATGAAGTACGAAGGGAGTTTTGCAGCAGATTCCTGTTGAATCTACCTGTGGCGCGAACCGGAGGCCTTCGTCAGCGCCTGCTCGTAGATCGCCAGCACACCCTCCACGAGATGGTCTTCCGAGAAGCGCTCGGTGGCTAGCCGGCGGCCCCGCTCCGCCAACCGGCTGCGGAGGTCCGCGCTCTCCAGCAGCCGGAGCGCAGCCTCGGCGAGCGCCCCGGCGTCGCCGGGAGGAACGACGAGCGCGTGCTCTTCGGAACGCATGACGTCGGCCACCATACCGACATTCGTCGTTACGACGGGGCGCTCCATCGCCATCGCCTCCAGAACGGTGTAGGGCCCGCCTTCCCAGAGCGAGGGCATCACGAACACGTCCATTGCCGCCAGCAGTTCTGGAATGTCCCGCCGCTCGCCGAGAAAGAGGAACCGCGAGGCGATCCCTAACGCTTCGGCTTGTCGCTCGAGGGCAGGCCGCAGCGGCCCATCGCCGACGACCACGAAGCGCGTCCTGGCGCGGCGTTTCGCCATGCGGGCCGCCATCTCCAGGAAAACAGCGCCGCCCTTCCGCTCCTCGGCGAGACGGGCGACCATGCCCACGACCTCCGCGTCCGGGGCCAGGCCAAGAGCCTCCCGGGCCTGCTGGCCATCGACTTTCGAGGGGTCGAAGCGAGTCAGATCGATGCAGTTGTGCACGACAGCGAACTTGCGCGCGTCGCGGCCCAGATCGCGCGTGAAGTGCACCATGTTCTGGCTGGAGACACAGAGCACCGTCGACAGTGCCCGGTCCTTAGCGCGCATGCGCCAGCGTTGCAGCAGCGAAGGCGGCCGTTCGGGCGGCTGGTGTTCCGTGCGCACGATCGCCGCCATGCCGGCCAGCGTCGCGGCCGCCATCACCAACTCCCCGCCATACGGGCCCGTCAGGTGGAGGTGGAGAACGCCATGGCGATGGGGGCGGAGCAGACGTGTCAGCGCGCGCAGGCGCCGGATCGCGCCCCGTGGCCCTTGGCCCTCCGATACGACTCGCACGTGGACACCCACGGCAAGGCAGGCTGCGCGGAGGGGCGCGATCACATTGTCCGGGGGGCAGATCAGCGTGACGTGATGTCCGCGGCTGCGGAGGCCGCGCGCGAGCTTGAGGATGTGCTCCTCCATGCCGCCCATCATCCAGCTATTCGTGAACAGGACTACCGGCGGGCGCGGTATCGCAGTCGCGCGGCCATCCTCGAGCGGAGCGCCCGTTAGGCGGTCGGACTCGCGGAGGGCGCTCACGCGCGTCGCCCGGTCCTGGCGGCCAGCGCTTTCGCGAACACGCCCAGGTAGCCATCAGCCATGCGTTCGATCGAGAAGCGCTCCAGCGCGGTCTCACGAGCGGCAGCGGCCGTTCGCGCGCGGAGCTCATCATCCAGGAGCAGCGCCATCGTCGCTTCCGCGAGCGCGCTGGAATCGCCCGGCGGCACGATCAGGCCGTTGCCGCCGTCTGCGATCACCTCCGGAACCATGCCGACGCGACTGGCAACCACGGGCATGCGCATCGCCATCGCTTCGAGCAGGCTCGTGGGCCCGCCCTCGAACAAGGATGGCATGACGAAGACGTCCATCGCCGCCAGCACGGCCGGTACGTCCGCCCGCCAGCCGGCGAACGTCACGCGTTCGCTGATTCCCAGCACCGCCGCCCGCTCTTCCAGACGCGGGCGTAGGACGCCATCGCCGACGATGAGGAATTGCGCGTCCGGCACGCTGGCCACGGTGCGCGCGGCCATCTCCAGAAAGTCATCGAGACCCTTTCGCTCGTCGTCCAGCCGGGACACGGTGCCGACGACGAGATCAGCCGGACCGTAGCCGAAGCTATCGCGGACCGCCGCCCTGCCCGTACCAGGCACGAAGCGGTCCAGCTCGATTCCCGTGTTGACGACGTCGACCTTGGCCGGCCGTCGTCCCATGACTCGAGCGAACGCTTCGCGGTTCTCGATCGCACCGACGACGACGCGGTCCGTGAGCGCGTCCTTGAACCAGAGCGCGACCTTTTCCCTGAAGCTGATTGGCGGCTCGGGAGGCGTTAGGTCGGCCCGGACGACGGCGCCCGCTCCGGCCTGCTTCGCCGCGAGCGTCATGCCGCCGCCCCGCGTAAAGTAGCCCATGATCAGCACAAGCACGCTGCCCGGGTGCGCCCGGATGGTGCCGGCGAACGCTCGATGGCGGCGCAGGCGACCTTTCACAGAAACGTCGCCGTCAGCCTCGATCGTGTGGACCTCGACATCGGCCTCTGCGAGCGCGCCGCGAACGCCGTTCATAGCCTCCGAACTGTGGCAGACGGCGGCCACCGGGTACCCGCGCTGTCGAAGCGCCCTAGCCAGCATCATTGCGTACCCGGCCGTGCCGCCCACACCGCCCCACTCGTCCAGGTACAACAGGATGGGCACGCTCACGTCCAGCCGCGACGCGCTCGCCGGGCCCGTCAGCGGTGCTGTCTCTGCAGCCAAGGTCTCCTCGATGCTCGCCCGGACTTGACTCACTGCGAGTACGCCCCGTACAGCCGCCGGTATGCTCTGCCGCCTGCCACCGTGAGCACGAGCACGCGCACGAAGCTCGTATAGAACCTGCTGTCCAGCAGGACGGCCGGCGATCGCGAGAGCATCGCGGCCAGCCCCCTCCAGGCCCGGCTCTTGCGCAGGTGGGACAGGTCGTACCAGAGCTGGAGGAACAACGCGCGCCGGCGAGCGGGCCGCCAGAGCGCCGCCAGCTCGGCGGCGGATGGCGGGAGCAGCGCGAAGTTGCGATCGACCACGAGCAGGTTCTCATCGATCGCCTGACCTGGCGTCGCCTTCGCGTGACTCATGTTGTTGTCGTGTACGCGGTAGGCGTAGCACGGCTCGGCCACGTAACCCACGGCGGAGACGGTCGCGATGCGAAGCCACAGGTCCCAATCGGCGGTATTGGGCAGACGCTGGTCGTACCCGCCGAGCTGCTCGAGGCAGGTCCGGCGCACGAGCGTGCCGGAGTGAAGCACGTAGTCGAACTCAATCAGCCGGGTGAACTCGTCCAGACCATCGACGACGAGGTCGTGGTCGGAAAACTGCGAAACGGAGCGCTCGCGGCCCGTCGAATCGACCACCTTGTGCGCGCAGTGGACGAACCCGACGTTGGGGTAGCGCTCGAATAGCGCGACCTGGCGCGCGACGGCGTCGTCCCGCGTGGCGAAGTCGTCCGCGTCGATCGATCCCACGTAGTCCCCTCGAGCCAGCGCGATACCCTCGTTGTGGCTCCAGATGTGCCCCATGTTGCGTTCGTGACGCACCACCCGTACCCGAGGATCGCTCTCGTAGCGCGCGAGCACGTCGGCGGTGCCGTCGGTGGACACGTCGTCGATCACGATCAGCTCAAGCTCTTTGAGCGTCTGATTGAGGAGGCTATCGATCGCCTCGCCAATATACCCCTCGTAGTTGTATGAGGTGACAACGAAGCTGACTTTGGGCTTCACAGGAGCGTTACTCCCCCGGCCCGTCGACAGGCGTCGAACGCGACTCGGCCCGGTCCAAGACGTAGGAACGCAGCGCCCGGAGGTCCTTCGGCGAGACGGTGCCCAGCGCGAGAGACGCGCCACCGTAGACGGTGGCTCCGACGAGGACCACGAACGGCAGGTACATCTCTCGCAGCGGCCAGATCAGGGCGGCCATGAGCGCGCCCGCAGCCAGACACTTGAGGGCAACCATCAGGCTGCTCCGCTCGAAGACGCCCTCGCCTCGCAGCAGGAGCAGACCCATCACCATCATGAACAGCTCGGTGATCACCGTCGCGGTCGCGGAGCCGATAGCACCGTTGTTATAGGCGGCGTCCGTCACCGGGATGAGGATACAGTTGATCGCGGGGTTGAGCAGCGCCGCCGCGACCGCCATGATCGCCCACATGCGCTGCTTGTCGAGCGAGTTCAGCGCGGTGCCGATCATCATGTCCGCCCCCATAATCGGAATGTGCATGGCGAGAATGATGATGAGCGGTGTCGATCGTGTGAACTCGCCCCAGCCGAGAAAGTAGACGAGCGGCTCCGCGATCACCATCGTGCCGAGCGCGATCGGCACAGTAGCGACCAGCACGACCTGCATCGCCCGCCGCGCGATCGCATCGAAGGCCGGCCGATCATGCTCCGCGGCGCTCGCCATCGCCGGGAAGACCGCTGTCATGATAATCATCGGGATGAAGACCGGGATCGAGACGATGCGGTACGCAGCCCCGTACCACCCAATCACGGCCTCCGTCGTGAAGAAGGACAACAGGATCACGTCGACCTGTCCGTAGATCAGGAGCGCCGACTGCCAGACGAAGAAGGGCAGCCCAGCGAACAGGAGCGGACGCCAGGTCGCGACGTCGATCCGCCCGCCGATGGCGCGATTCCTGACGACCGCGAGGAAGTAGCCGCCGACCCCAAGCGAGCCGGCGAGCACCCAGGCGAGCACAACGCCATGCACACCCTGGCCCTGCGAGAGAAAGAGCGCGACGAGCGCGAGCAGCGTCAATTTCGAGAGCGAGTTGACCAGCGCCACCGGGCGCATCTCCTGCAGGCCCTGGAGCGTGCCCGTTAGGATGCCCGTCACCGACACGACGGCGATATTGACACAGTACAGATAGATCAGCTCCATGGTGGAAGGGCTGTAGCCAAGGAGGAGCGCCAGCCCGACAGCCATGCCGCTGGCGGCGAGGACCAGCGGGACACGTGAAGCGAGCGCGTTCAGCACCTGAGGAGCCGCCGCCTGCCTGCTTCGCGCAACCTCCTTCGTGAGGTAGATGGCTGTGCCCAGGCTGGCGAGCAGCCCGAACAGCTCGGTGAACGAGGAGGCTAGCGTGAGCCGCCCGAGCGCGACATCGCCGATGTAGCGCGGGAGCACGACCGCGAGACCTGCTGCTGAGAGCCACGTGAAGACCTGGGCGAACCCCAGCGCCAGGATGTTGCGCACAATGCGCGTGCCGCCGGCGAACCCGTCGCCGCGCGCGGGGCTATCGCCGGCAGGACCGCGCGCGGGCCGCGCTCCGGGGAGTGTTCCGCTTTCAACCGTCACTTCACTAACAGCTAAGCAACGTCGCGTTGCGGGCACGTTGAGAAGGGGTGGAGCTTGGATTCAGACAGCTTCGGAGCCGGGCTGGCGCGGCCAACGCCTTCTCGACTCAGCTTCATCGGCCCGTCAACCGTTTCGGGCCACGATGACAGCGTGCAGCAGCGACCGGCCCGCATCCTCTTCCACCCCTTCCACTTCATCGCGGAGAGCTGGAACGGCATCGATGAGCACCTGCGGCTACTCGCCAAACATCTGGACCGCGACCGCTTCGAGCTGCTGGTCATGGAGCACGCTTCGGACGGCCCACAGACCCGCCAGCTCGCCGAACGGGCCAGCCTGCGACTGATCCAGGCGCCGTACAGGCCCGGCGCCAGCGCGCTGACTCGCCTGCGCGCGCTGCGCCGTGTCTACGCTGGTGAACGCATCGACGTCGTTCATCTGCACAGCCCGGCGGCGGGCGGCCAGGCGGTCGCCGCGCTCGCATCCCGGCTCGCCGGCTGCGCAACCATCGCCACCTACCACCAGGTGCAGCCCTGGCGCGCGCCACTGCGAAGCCGCCTGCTCAATCGGCTCGTCCACTCATTCGTCATCGATACCACGATCGCCGTCTCCACCGGGGTGAGGGCCACGCTGGCAGCGCAGACAGGCGTGCCCGCATCGCGCGTGGTCGTCGTTCACAACGGCATCGATGCGTCGGACCCATCCCGACGTGCAGCGGACGCCCCATCGCGCGCCCGGGGCGAAGTACGGCTCGCCTACTTCGGCCGCCTCTCGCCTGAGAAGGGGCTAAGCACACTGCTTCGGGCGCTCGCGCCGCTCGCCGAACGCTGCCCCGGGACGCGGACCTGGATCGTGGGCGATGGACCGCAGCGCGTCGAGCTAGAGGCGCTCGCCGGCCAACTGGGCGTCGCGAGTCGCGTCCAGTTCTTCGGTTTCCAGCCAGATGCGCGCGCCCTCATGAGCGATGTCGATATCCTGGTCCACGTGCCCGAGTATGAAGGCTTCGGTTTGGTGGTGCTCGAAGCGATGGCCGCCGGACTGCCCGTGATCGTCAATGACTCACCCGGCGGCCTGGCCGACATCGTCGTGCCGGGCGAGACCGGGCTGGTCGTGACCACCGGCGACGTAGCTGCGCTCGCTGACGGACTGGCGTTGCTCGTGGCTGACCCGGGCGAACGAGCGCGTCTGGGCGAGAACGGTCGTGTCCGCTGCGAGCGGGAGTTCTCGGCTCGATGGATGGCAGAGCGCACCGCGGCCGTGTACGAGGATGTCATCTCGCGGCGCGGCGAACAGCCCGCGGCAACGGGAATACCGCTGCGGTAGCTGAATCTAGGCTAGCTTCGCCTTGTGGTTTCGGGTAGCTCTCCGCCAGAGCGCCCGTAGCTTGTCGGAGCGGCGCCCCATCAGTAGCAGCGAGGGCAGGGCGCCACGCAGCCCCTCCGCCGGCGCGAACTGGACCGCGCGCCGCCAGCGACCTCTTCGCTCATCGGCCTCGATGACATCCTGCTCTCGCCAGAGCAGCCGGTGCAGCCGGCTCACACGAGCCAGGGCGGCTGCTTCGCCGGGCAGCGGCGTGCCGAGCAGCCGCTGGAGCAGCCAGAGGGTGTGCTGGAGTGAGGCACCCACCCCCTCAGCGCGCGCCGTCTCATCGAGCCAGCGCCAGTCGAGTTGATCGCCGGCACGTCGGACGATCAGGTCCAGGTCCTTGAACCAGATCAGCCGCTCGAAGCCGTGCCGGTGCAGGTGCACGGCGAGCGCGAGGAACAGGTCGTTCAGTCCCGGCCGGCGCGCGCGCCCGCGCTGGAACGTCCACGCCTCGCTCCGCTGCCAGAGCCCGTCCAGCTCGCGCGGCCGCAGGCCGACCTGGAGGTGATCGTAATGCACGTCCAGCGACAGTCCTGTCCTCGTATGCACGTAGGCCGTCTCGAACGGCGTCTCGCAGGTGCCATGCTGTGCGGCGTGCGTGCCACCGTGATCTTCGGCGACCGCATACCCGAGCCGGCCGCAGAGCGCCGCGACGCGTTCGCTTGCTTCGAGCGGAACCAGCAGATCGATGTCCCGGTAAGGGCGCAGGCCGGGGTCCGGGTAGAACTGCTCAGCGATCACGGGACCCTTGAGCACCGCGACCGGCACGCCTTCGGCCTCAAGCCCGAGCAACGCTTCCTCCATCGCCTGCGCCAGCGCGAGCGCGGCGATGGTCGACGCCCCAGCTTGCGTTCGCAGCGCGTCCACAGCGCTCTCTGGTACGAGACCGGCGATCTCCGGCGCGGAGACGACACGCAGCAACCACGGCCCGACGCCATGTCGGTGGGCAAGCGCCGCGACGGCGTCCCAGTCGCGTACTGCGAGCGCCGCGTCGATCACCGCAGGTGCTGCAGCGGGCGCATCGCCGCGAAGCGCGTCGAGGACGAAGGTGGCTTCCGCTGAACTAGCGCGTGCGTGAGAGGACGACGCCATGTGTGTTTCCTAGTAGTGGGCGAGCGATCCCGCCGCCTTCGCCTGGCGGACCGCCAGCTCGAACGCGACGAGGCTCAACGGCAAGAGTAACGAGAACCCGGCCAGCGCGGCGATGTGCGCGGCGATCGAGACGCCGGTCGCGCCTTCAAGCAGGGTCCCCCTCAGCGCTTCCATCGTGTGGGTGAGCGGCAGCAGCGGCGCAAGGCCCTGCAGCCAGGCAGGCAGCACCGTCGTCGGGTAGAGCACGCCGCTCACGAGCAGCGACAGCGTCGTCAGGCCGGCCGTGATCGGCTCCGGCTGCTTGAACCAGACGACGAACGCGGCAGCGAAAATGCCGATGCCGGCGAACGTCGCTACTGTCAGCACAAACGCCAGGAGCGCGACGGGGGCGTCGTCCGCGTGGAGGTTGGCGCCGAGGAAGAGCGCACCGACGCTCAGGGCCACGACAAGGCGCAGCACGGCGTAGGCGAACCCGTACAGCGATGAGTAGCCAAGGAACGCCGGCAGCGACGTGCGGCTGCTCAGCATTACCTCCAACGTGCCGGTCACCTGGGCGCTGCGCACGATGCCGGCGAACTGGCCGGCGACGACTTGCACGAACAGCGCGAACGCTACGCCCACGAGCGCAAAGCCGAAGTAGTCGCCGCCGTAGACCGCGAGGTCCTCCGGCGATCCCTGGTTGATCAGGTCCGAGATGAAGAGCATACTCACCAGCCCTAACAGCATGCCGACGAAGCCTTCGACAAAGCTCACGCGGTAGGTAACCGCAACCCGCAGATCGCGCAGGAAGAACGCGGAGGCTTTAGCGGGCATGACCGTTCCCCTGCTGCAACAGTCGCGCCACTACCGCGGAGACGGGAGTTGCCTGGTTGAGCGCCCGCACCGTCGCCCCGCCCGCCGTGGTTACGGCGATCAGTTCCGAAAGCGCCAGGTCGCCGTTCTCGCACCACACCTCGAGCTGCTGTTCGCCGTCGATCTGGCTCAGCGTCACATCACGCACGCCACGGATCGTCCGGAGGCGAGCCAGCTCGGCCGTGCGAAAGCCATCGAGCGTAATCGTCAGTCCGCGCAAGCCGTCGGCAGCGACGCGAAGCTCGCCCGGTCGCAGCTCGTTCTGGAGGCGGCCCTCCGCCATGATCGCGATCCTGTCACACACTGCCGCTGCCTCTTCCGCCTGGTGCGTGACAAGCAGCACCGTCATGCCCTCCTGCGCGACGAGGACGCCCCTGATCAGCGACCAGAGCTCGCGCGCATTCGCGGGGTCGACGCTGCGCGTCGGTTCGTCGAGCAGGAGCACCTTCGGGTGACGCAGCAGGGCGCGCACAAGGGACATGCGGTGCCGGATGCCGGCGGAGTAGAACGAGTAAGGCTGGTCCAGATAAGACGCGATGCCCAACCGCCCAGCGATCTCGTCGATCATGTGTCCGGCCGTCGCGCCGTGTATGTCATTGAGTGCGGCGAAGAACTCCATGTTCTGGCGGCCGGTCAGGCGCCAGTAGAAGCTGCGGTCCTCGCCGAACGTGTAGGAAACCGCCGCGCGCGCCTCTCGCTCGTCCGCCACGACGTTGTAGCCCTGCACGAACGCCGTGCCGGCGTCCGGGCGCACCAACGTCGCGAGGACCTTGAGGAGGGTTGTCTTGCCGGCCCCGTTCGAACCGAGAATGCCGACAACCTCGCCCTGCTCGACGCGTAGGTCAAGCCCGTCGAGCACGCGCGTGCGCGGCCCGCTCAGCGGGTGCCGCAGCGTTGCGCGCAGGCCGCGGTGAGCCGGGTAGTCCTTGACCAGGCCACGCACGTCGATCGCGTTCATTCGGCCGGCTCTGCCGTCGTTATCGTGTCGACAACCTCGTTCAATCGCCCCAGATCACGCGGGCAGGCCAGCGCGTAGACCGGCGTCATCTCTGCGACCTTACGGAAGACTTCAAGCTGTTGCGCCAGCAGCTCCGGCTCCAGCGCCAGGAGTTGCGCCATGTAGCCATTTGCCAGGAGCGCCAGCAGCGCGTCGCGGCCGTGCAGTTGCCGGACGGCGACATGGCCTTCAGGCGTCACCGGCACAAGGACGTAGAGTGCGCGCAGGGGCCGCGCCCCGTCGCACACTTCACCCAGTTCTGAGCCGGGCGCGACACGTTTGTCGAGCCACGAGGCGTGACGCGGCAACTTTTCCCACGTCGAGCCATCGAACAGGTGCTGGAGCGCGTCTGGCCAGAGTTTCATGCTGGGGAAGCTGGGGCCGACTCTTGGCCCATCGTCGTTGAGTTCAAGCGCCAGCACGTCGTCGGTGAGGAGGGCGGCGCCTCGCGCCAGCAGCGCCGCCCCAAGCGTCGATTTGCCGTATCCGGAGGGCGCCAGCAGGCCAACGGCCCCGCCTTCGATCACGACCGCGCTGCCGTGAAGGCTGGTCTGCCCCTGCAACTGCAGGGCGAAGCCAAGCACCGGGCCGCTCACCGCCGCGGCGGCGTCAGAGAGCTTCGCTGCGTCCGCCGACCACTCGATGAGGCGTCCGTCACGCATGACGCTGAAGCGTCCGATCTCCGGATACACCCAGAGGTAGCGATCGCCCTGTCTTTCGACACGGTAGAAGACCGCGCCGTCCTCGTCGATAACTTCATGGACCGGGTCGCCGGCAGTCGACCGCCATTCCTCATGCTGCCGGCGCACCTTCAGGACCGGTGTTCCCGCGCTGATCGCGGGCAGCATGGGCAGCGGCAGGTCGCTCTCGAGCACCGTACCGTACGCCCGATACAGAAAGGTTGGTCTGGCGGCGATGGTTTGCGAACGCGTCATGGCCTGTCCGAAGCCTCACCACGCCTCTGCTGGTCCGAAGGTGTGTCCCGCGGCCAGCATCGAGAGGCGGGAGTGCGAGGTTTAGCTAGTCCGCACCCCCACCGCTTAGGGAATGCAGAATGTCCTGGTTCTCGAAGAGCACCAGGCCGTCACCAGCGCCAAAGGTCTTGTTCTTGGCCATCTTGGTGATCGCCCGAATGTCGCCGTAGGGCAACAGTACGGGCTTCTCATACGCCTTGCGAATCCCCATACAGCCCCTCCTTTCCTTGCGCTTGGACGAGTCGGTCAGCGTCTTCTGACCGCGGGACACCTCAGCTAGCGTTCAGCCCCGCCGCTGGCGCAGATGTGTCCCGCGGCCAGCATCGAGAGGCGGGAATGCGGGTTAGCTGATCGTTTGCAGAATGTCCTGGTTCTCGAAGACTACCAGGCCGTCACCAGCGCCGAAGGTCTTGTTCTTCGGCATGGTGGTGATCGCCCGAATGTCGCCATAGGGCAACAGCACGGGCTTCTCGTACGTCTTGCGAATCCCCATACAGCCCCTCCTTTCCTCACGCTTGGACGAGTCGGTCAGCGTTCTGACCGCGGGACACCATAGTTGTCAACCCGACCGCGGGCGCGCCGGCGCCGAGCGCCACGCGCATGCCGCTGTGGCCTTTTCGCGGCGGGGGTCTCACATGCCTTAGGACAGACCAGTATCGCCTCCTCCGCTGGGTTGAGCCTCCCAGTGGAAGAAGATGAACAGGTCTCCGGGGCCCCAGTCCTTGTGGCGGAACCGGTGCGTAGTCAACTCCCGGATATCGCCATACGGCTGGATCGCCGGGCGCTGATACGCCTTGCGGCTTCCCTGACCACTATCCCTCTCCCTAGGCGTCGACGAGCTGGCGACTTTGCGTGCCATGCGACACCTCCTCCCCTTGTTGTTCCCGAAGCCACAGGCCCGCGGTGATCGCCCTCCACAAGGCGTGCCACCATGGGTGCTGACGGCTCCGGTATGTCTCCAACTCTGTTGCCAGAGTGGGGCCATCTACGTAAAACAGCCGGCCCAGCGGACCGTCGAGCAACGCCGCATCGACGCGTTCGCGGTCGCGATCAAGCAGGCCGGTGTTCATGAGCTCATCGAAGATACCCTTGTCTGTACGCTCCACCACCACCTCAGGCAGCCGCGGACGCATAGCGTCGCGCAGGAGCGCCTTCGACCGTCCCGGGCGAACGTTCACCCAGGAGGGAAAGCGCAGCATCAGCTCCACCACACGCAGGTCCCAGAACGGTGAGCGCGCCTCCACACCGGCCGGCAGCGATGCCTGCCGCTCGCGCCATCCAATCACGGGCAACACCTCGCGGCGGTGCAGCGCCCAGAACAGTTCCAGGTCGTCGGCCTTGCGCCAGAGCGTCGGGACCTCCGGCGTTTCAAGCGCCGCGTCCAAGCCCAAGGCGGCGATCGCATCTGCGTCGATCCAGGGCGGCAGCGGGCTGGGGGCGGGCCGCCCGCGCCATGCGCGAACCCGGTGACGGAGCGCGTTTGGCGTCAGCGGAGCCAGGCCGGCCGATGCGAGCACGCTGAGGGTTGAGCGGTTATAGGCACGGCCCCAGGCGCTCGCGTCGCGCAGGGCGTGGGCCCAGTGCCCGCCGATCAACAGCTCGGCTATGTATTCCGTGGAGCTGCTCATGCACTCGTCCCCGCCTATGCCGTCAAGCAGAACGCAGACGCCGTCGTCGCGAGCCGCTTCCGCCAGGCGCACCATGAGAGGCGCCTGCATTGGCACGTTCGGCTGATCGAACACCGAGTCAGGCAGGTAGTGCGAGCTCAGGCTCCAGCAGTCGTCGACCGGGATCTCTTGCACGCTGATGCCGAGCTGGTGGCCGACCGCTCGAGCGTAGTGTCGCTCGTCCATCCCGCTCGAGCCCTTGACGTAGGCGTTGTACGCGCGGAGATTGGGCGTGGCTTCGCGGGCGCGCGCGGCGACGTATGACGAGTCAAGCCCGCCGCTGAGCAGTACAGCGGGCGCCGAAGGGGCGCGCACCGCCGCGGCGGTCGCCTGGCCGAAGACTTCTTCGAAGTGCTCCACGTACTCCTCGCGGCGCTTGTACCGCAGCGTGGGCCGAGGTCCGAAACGCCAGTACTCCTGCAGCAGGACCTCGTCCCCGCGGGCCAGCAAGTAGTGCGCCGGCGGCACTTCGGCCACCGAAGCGTAGGGTGTTGCGCCCGGTTCGGGCACGGCGCCCGTGAGGTGACACGCGAGCACGAGCGAATCGATCGTGCGGGGCACGTCCGGGTGCGCGAAGAGCTGCTGCGGCTCCGACCCGACGATCAGCCGCTGCCCGACACGCGCATAGACCAACGGCCGAAAGCCGCGCTGGTCGCGCGCCGCGAACAGCGATCCGCTCCGGCTGTCCCAGAGCGCGAAGGCGAAATCGCCGATGATGCGGTCGAGGCAGGCGGTCTGCCATCGCTCGTAGGCGAGGGCGATGAGGTCGGCGTCGGTTGGCGCCTCGCGAAAGAGGTAGATGCCCAGCCCCTGCGCGAGGTCTTCGCGGTTGTCGAGGCGTCCGTCCAGGGCGATCTGGTAACGCCCACCGCAGACATGGGTGGGCAGGCCCTCTCTCGTCGCTTCGGGGGTCGTAGGCAGAATGCGCTGGCCCAGCGCGATGCCGGGGGCCAGCCAGACATGCCCCTGCGACCCGCGATGCGCGATCGCGTCGAGCAGACCCTGAAGCTGCTCCCGGTCTACAGGCGCGCCGCTGGCATCGTAGATCGCCGCGATCCCACTCACGATGCTTTCTCCAACTTCACAAGCGCCACCAGGCGCTCTGCAGGCGCCTCAAACACCTCGAACGCGGCGCAGTGGCTCGGTGTGTCGTTTACGGGCTCTCCTGCCACCTCGACCCAAGCGTGGGCGGCCATCCTATCAGATCCTTTGAGTACACCGATGCGCATTTGTCCTTCGATGCCACGGCGGCGCAGGAGCCAGATCAGGACGAGCGACCGCTGCAGGCAGCGGCCGCCGAACGGCCAGCGGTTGGCGACAGCGTCGTCTATCCAAGCCAGGCGCGCCGCCTCCGTGCGGTCCGCGCGACCGCCTGACGGCGCACCGAGGGTGCCCTGCACCCAGCGACCGAGCAGCGCGCGCGGCGGCAGCAGAAAGCCGACCTGCGAGACGCCGAAGTAGACCACCGTCTCGGCCAGCCGGAACAGCGTTCGAGGTGTGAGTTGCCTAGCTCGCCGCACCATCCTCCTTTTTCTCGAAGGCGAGGCCTTTCGCGACAAGCTCGGCCACGAACGAGTCGACGTCGGCGCGGAGCGCCTCCGGGGCCACGTCAAACTCCTCCACGAGGGTAGCGCAGATGGATGAAACGGAGTCGTCGTCAGCAAGAAGCTGCCAGACGCGCGTGGCAACGGCGTTCAGGCCGTAGTACTGGCCGGCGTCCAGGTCGAGCGCCACCGCCTCGTCGTCAATGACACGACAGAGCGCGCGGGGGTTGATGCTGTAACGGCGGTCCGCGACCGCCACTCGGTGGTCTTGCATAACCTCTCCTCTCTCGATGCCGATACTGCTCGTTCAGAATCGCCGAACGAGCGTCACGCTGACTGACTCATCTAAACGATAACGATCAAAGGTGGAGAGATGGTTGAGACGCAGGTGTAAGTGCCGGCCAGCAGGCCGGGCGGAATCGGGCTTTCGCCGGGCTCGAGGCGGGCGGCGATCCTCCCTGAGCCACCCCGGTTCCACGTCAATGCCACCGCCGTTCAACAACCGATCAACCCGCCAAATGTAGAAGGTTATGAGACGATGAAACACGCGTGAACGCGAGCCTCCTCCAGGCTTGCTCGGAGGGTTCCCCATGCAGGTCCTCGGTATCAACTCCTACCTCCACGATTCGTCGGCGGCCCTGATCAAGGACGGCCGGCTTGTCTTTGCGGCAGAGGAGGAGCGCTTCTCCCGGATCAAGAAGGACGCCCGCTTCCCCAGGCTCGCCATCCAGGCCGCGCTCGATCATGCGGGTATCGAGTTCAGCGAACTGGAGGGCATCGCTTTCGGCTGGAACAAGGGCGGCGCCACGCCTCTGCACACGCTCCGCTCCACGCTCACCGGTGGGCTGCCGTTCAGCGCCCGCTACGTCGTCGACTCGTTCATGTCGACCGCGCGCGAGGTGTATCAGGCCAACGGGCGGCGAGCGCTAGAGCGCGCCTTCGGGCCGTTCGATCACAAGCGCATCTTCTTCGTCGACCACCATGACGCCCACGCGTGGAGCACCTACGCTCTCTCCGGCTACGACGAAGCGCTGGTCCTGATCATGGACGGCCGCGGCGCCAGCCAGTCCACCACGCTCTACCATGGTCGCGGCGACAAACTGCGCCTCATCCGCACCATCAAATTCCCGAACTCGCTCGGCTCCTTCTACGAGTCGTTCACCGACCTGCTCGGCTTCGAGCGCAACAACGATGAGTGGAAGGTGATGGGCCTGGCCGCGTACGGCGAGCCGACACACGACGTGAGCGACGCGCTCCGCGTTCTGCCGGACGGCTACAAGCTGAACTCGCAGCTCGTCTGCGGGAGCTGGTTCAACGACCTCTCACGCATGACCGCCCGCTACGGGCCGCGCCGCGACCCCGAGCGGTTCATCACGGACGACGATCGCAACCTCGCCGCTTCCGTACAGCGCGCGTTGGAGGAAGCGGTATTCCGCCTGGTCGAGGTGGGCGTGCAAATGACAGGCTGTCGCAACCTCTGCCTGGCCGGCGGCGTGGCGATGAACTCGAAGGCGAACGGTCGCCTGCTCGCCGCCGGCCTCGTCGACGACGTCTTCGTGCAGCCCGCCGCGACTGATGACGGCACCGCCATCGGCGCAGCCGTTGCCGCGCACGCCGAGCTTGGCGCGCCGCCGCCCCGGTATCGCATGACCGACGCCTACCTCGGCCCGGAGTTCGCCGAAAGCGAGATCGCCTCGGTGCTGGACACCTACAAGCTGCGCGCCACCCATGTGCCGAACGTGGAGGAGGTCGCCGCTGGCCTGCTGGCCGATGGCCAGATTGTCGGCTGGTTCCAGGGCCGGATGGAGTTCGGGCCGCGCGCGCTCGGCAGCCGCTCGATCCTGGCCGACCCGCGCCGACCGGAAATGAAGGACCGCGTGAACGAGTGCGTGAAGTTCCGCGAGGGCTGGCGCCCGTTCGCGCCGTCCTGCCTGGAAGAAGCAGCGCCGGAGTACTTCGAAGGCTGTCGTGAGGCGCCCTTCATGATCCTCACCTTCGACGTGCGCCCCGAAAAGCGCGACGTCATCCCGGCGGTCACTCACGCCGACAACACCGCCCGGGTCCAGACCGTGAGCGAGGCGGCCAACCCCCGCTACTGGAACCTGATCCGGGAGTTCGCCCGCCTCACCGACGTGCCGGTGGTCATGAACACGTCCTTCAACCTGCGCGGCGAACCGATCGTCTGCGCGCCCAAGGACGCAATCCGCACGTTCTACTCATCGGGCCTCGACTATCTGGTACTGGGAAGCCACATTGTCGCCAAGGACCCCTTCTGGCAGCCATCCGCGAGCGGGCAACTCGCGACGGCCGACCGGTAGATCCCTCATATCGGGGTCAGGCATTCGCGCCGATACTCTTCCGTCAAGGAGGGATATCGCGATGTACAGGAAGGCAATCATCGGCACGGCGGCAGGCGTCCTCGCTTGGGGACTCTACAAGCTCACCAACGAGGCGAATCAGACGCCCTCACTCGAGGACGACCTGTTCTACCTGGACAGCGTCCGCAGCCACGCTCGGCATCGCCAGACACGACCCGCTCTGGCGGAAGCGCGCGACGCCTTCGACGAACGCATGCGCGACGTGATGAAGCGTAAGGCGGCTTAGGGCTCCTTGTCCGCAGCCAGGATCGATTTCGCCTGGTTGATCCCGTCAAGCAGCAGCAGGGCGTTCCCGCTCGCCATCGAGCGAATCAGGCCGGCGTAGATCAGGCGATCGCACGCGCGTCTCAGCACCCCCGCCGCCTCGTCATCGCCCATCGTCTCGGCGCGCTGACAGATCGCGATGATCTCGACCAGCGCTCCGCCGAGGTCGGTGTCGCGAACGTCGCCCTTGGTCTGCAGGGCTGCGGGCGCCTGCCGCTCTACAACAACAAAGTCCTCCAGCACGACAGCAATCGCATCCTGGGGATCCGACGGCAGGCCGTCATCGGCGCTGTCGTCCGAGTCGCTGCTGCAGGCGACCAACCAGGGAATCATGATCGCGCTCGTGAGGAGGAGAACCCTCCAGCGTCCGAACGGCTGTCTCACCACGTTGTCGTCTCCTCTCTCACGGCGTTCAGTATACCCCGGCGATCCGCGCTGGCGTAAACAGCCCATGTATCGACTTCAGCACCAGCACGTTGTACTATGCAAACCCATGCGTCGGAGGCGCACACCGGCTTTCCTCATGCCTCGCACCGGCCTTGTCATTGCTTTGCTGGCGCTCGCCGCCTCTCTCGCCGCGCTTCCCCCGTGGTCGGAGCCCGCATCGGCCGGCTCGACGGTGAATCTGACGGTGGACGGCTCGCAGCAGTTCCAGGACATCGACGGACTGGGCGTGAACATCAACCCGAAGAACTGGAACGATGGCGAGCTAATCCCGGCGCTGGACCTGCTCGCCGACCAGCTTGGCGCGGAGATCTTTCGCGTTGACCCGTTCGGCCAGTCGGACTGGGAGGTGGTGAACGACAATAGTCAGGCTGGGACGTTCAACTGGGCGTACTACAACGACATCTACGAATCGCCATCGTTCCAGGACCTCTGGCAGACGCTGGAGTACCTCGAGCAGAAGGACGTCCAGATCATGGTCGGCGTCTCCGGCCTCGTGCCCTCCTGGATGGGCGGCACGGCCGTGGACCCCGGCTGGGAGGCGGAGTGGGTCGAAATGATCGCCTCGCTCGTCTACTACGCTCGCGTCGTGCGCGGCATCGACTTCACCATGTTCAGCCCAGCCAACGAGACCGACTACGGCCCGCCGGAGGGCCCGTCCGCGGACGAGGCAAGCTACGTGGACCTGGTCCACGATCTGTTTCTTCGCCTCGACTCGCTGGGCCTATCGGACATCCGGCTCGTCGGACCGGATGTCGCCTTCCTGGACATGGACTACCTCGACGAGATCTGCGCCGACGCATACCTACTGGGAAAGCTCGATCACTTCGCCTTCCACAACTACAGCGGCAACATGAACCAGGCGCCAGGCAACGCCGTGACGTGCGGGCGCGACGCCTGGATGACGGAGTGGTCCCAGGCGACCACAGACGGCTTCCTGGACAATGGCAACCAGGTGGCCGACGAGTGGGCGTTCGCGCGCGTCATGACCGACTATCTGTTCAACCACCTGAGCGACGACGACGGGGCGGGCCCGGGCGAGGGCGCCGAAGCCGTGCTCGCCTGGGACGCGTTCGACAACATTCACGAGCACAACCCCTCCGGCCTCTACTCACGCTGGGGTCTGGTCGCGTACGACCTGGACACCGGCGTCTACACGCCCAAGGACCGGTTCTTCACCAACGCGCAGTTCTTCAAATTCATCTCGCCCGGCTCCGCGCGCATCGGCGCTGCCGAATCCGAACCCAACCTGCAGGTGCTGGCTTTCCGCCACGCCGCCACGGGGCGGCTGACCCTCGCCGGTCAGAACGTGGGCGGCGCGACGCTCACGCTCAACGGTACGATCAGCAACGTTCCGTCCGCGCCGACCACGCTGGCGCTGTACCGCACCAGCAGCTCGCTCGACCTCGCCCGCCAGGCAAACGTTCCTGTGAGCAGCGGGACGTTCTCGATCCAGGTGCCTCCCGACAGCTTCTTCACGCTGACGGGCACGCCCGGCGTCGCCGAATCCACGCCACCATCCATCTCGGGCGTCTCTGCGGCCGGCGTGACCGCTACCGGCGCCTCGATCGTTTGGAACACCAACGAGGTCGCGGACACGCGTGTTGAGTGGGGCACGACCGCGTCCTACGGGCAAAGCACGGTCTTCGACGCGGGCCTGGTAACGTCACACCATCAGAAGCTGGCAGGTCTGCTGCCCGCCACGACGTACCATTACCGCGCGCACAGCGCCGATGCTTCCGGGAACCCCTCCGTGAGCAGCGACCACACCTTCACGACCACTACCGCCCCGCCCACGCTCACCGTCACGTTCGACGATCTGGCTGGACAAGACCAGGTGCTGAACGGCCAGTACCCCGCAGGCGTCATCGACTGGGGCACGAACGCCTGGTACCACTCCGGCCCGTACGGCCTCTTCAACACAAAGAGCATCGGCTTCAACGGCCCGTCCATCACCGCCGCCACGTTTACGCTCCTCACGCCGCGCCGCCTGGTGAGCATTCGGGCCCACAACGGCGCGTCAGGCCTGGCGACCAACACGACGGTGACGCTGAGCTGCCCCGGCCAGCCCGACAAGCGCGCCGATCTCGTCGTAGGCGAGATCGCGACGATTCCCACCGGCTGGGCCGGCACCTGCTCCAGCGTGACGATCGCAAGCACGGACGGCTGGGTCACGAACTTCGACGACCTCGTCTTCACCAGCGGCGGCGGCGCGCCCCAGGGCCCGGACAACGACGGCGACGGCTGCAGCGACGCCGCGGAGCAGCAGACCACACCGGGTAGCGAGGTGATCGGCGGGCTGCGAGATGCCAACGATGTCTGGGACTTCATGGACCAGTTTGTCGGCGCGCCGCTGGCAAGGGACCGGATTGTGGCCGTCGGCGACATCGGCGCCGTGGTCGGCCGCTTCGGCGCCACCGGGAGCCCGTCGGGCGACCCGCTGGTCCCTCCTGCAGGTTCCACCGGCTACCATACGAGCGCCGATCGCCAGGGGTCCATCCCGGGCCAGAACCCCTGGAACCTGCGCCCGCCCGACGGCGTGATCTCTATCGGTGACGTGGGCGCCGCTGTCGGGCAGTTCGGGCACAGTTGCGCGTAGTCGCTATCTCGTGCGTGCGATGTTACGCTGTCCTCGAGACGCCTCATGAGCGGAGTCATCCTAGCCGTCATCAGCGACCTCATGTTCCAGTCGCGCGTCTCCGAGCAGGCACGAGTGCTCGGCTACGAGATCGCCGTTCTCGACACGGCCGCCACCCTTGATGCGGCGTTCGATCCGCCTCCCATCCTCGTCGTGCTCGACCTGCACGTGACCGGCGTCGACTGGCAGCGAGCCGCCGCGCTGGCGAAGGAGCGTGACGTGCCCGTGCTCGCCTTCGGGCGCCACACCGAGGCCGAGCTGCTGCGTGACGCGCGCGACGCGGGCTGCGATCGCGTCGTGCCGCGTTCGGTCTTCGTCGAGGAGCTGCCACAGCTCATCCAGGAGCTGGCGGGCGCGCGAACGTAGAGCGTCGCACCAGCCGCCGGCGGTGCTATACTGCTCGTGAGCCCATGACCGCGCCCAGCGCCACCAAGTACGAAGTCGTCATCGGCATCGAGGTGCACGCGCAGTTGCTCACGAAGAGCAAGATGTTCTGCGCGTGCCGGGCCGACTACTTCGGCGCGCCGCCCAACACGCACGTCTGTCCGGTCTGCCTCGGGATGCCGGGAGTGCTTCCGGTGATCAACCAGCAGGCCGTCGAGTACACGATCATGACCGGCCTGGCGCTGAACTGCGACATCCCCGAGCAGGCCAAGTTCGACCGCAAGAACTACCCGTATCCGGACCTGATGAAGGGCTACCAGATCTCCCAGTACGACCTGCCCCTCTGCAAGAACGGCTGGCTCGAGATCGACCTCGATGGAGAGACGACCCGCATCGGCGTGACGCGCGTCCACCTGGAGGAGGACACCGCACGCAGCATGCACCGCATGAATGAGGCGGGCGAGGGCTACAGCCTGATCGACGTGAACCGCGCGGGGACCGCGCTGATGGAGATCGTCTCGGAGCCTGACGTGCGGTCCGGCCAGCAGGCGCGCCTCTACCTGACGAAGCTCCAGCAGACGCTGCGCTACCTGGGCGTCAGCCAGGCGAACATGGAAGAAGGCAACATGCGCTGCGAGCCGAACATCAGCCTGCGGCCCGCCGGCCGCGAAGAGTTCGGCACCAAGGTGGAGCTGAAGAACTTGAACAGCTTCCGCGCCGTCGAACAGGGCGTCGATTACGAGATCGAGCGCCAGCGCGAGATCCTCGACTCGGGCGGCAAGGTGGTCCACGAGACGCGCGGCTGGCGAGACGAGGAGAGTCGCACCGTCAGCCAGCGGAGCAAAGAGCTCGCCGAGGACTACCGTTACTTCCCGGAGCCCGACTTACCCCTGCTCACGATCGACCGGTCGTACGTCGAAGAGCTTCGCGCTCGCCTACCGGAGCTGCCCGACGCGAAGCGAAATCGCTTCATGGAGCAGTACGCCCTCGGCCACTACGAGGCGAATCTGCTGATCGCCACGCGCGCCCGCGCCGAGTACTTCGAGCGGGCGCTGGACGGCGCGAAAAGCGGCGACGGGACACTGCAGGCCCGCGCCAAAGCCGTGGCGAATTGGATGCTCGGCGATTTTGCGCGGTTGCTTAACGCCGACGGCATCGAAATCAGCGACTCGAAAGTCGCGCCCGAACAGCTCCACGAGCTGATTGTGCTGATCGAAGAGGGCACGGTCTCCACCACGGGCGCCAAGGGCGTCTTCGAGGAGATGTTCCGCAGCGGCAAGGCGCCACGCGCGATCGTCGTCGAGCAAGGCCTGAGCCAGATTAGCGCTGCGGACGAGATCCAGGGCGTCGTCGCGCAGGTGATCGGCGCGAACCCCCAGCCCGTCGCCGACTACCACGGCGGCAAGGAGGAAGCATTGAAGTTCCTCGTCGGTCAGGTGATGCGCGAGACGCGGGGGCGCGCCAAGCCTGATCTCGTTCACGACCTGCTGAAGCAAGAGCTCTCGAAGGGCGGCTAGCGAGCTGTCCCCGACGCGCACCCGACGCTCTACCGTCCTTCAAACCTCCCTCACTGTCGCCGCTGGGGCCACGTTCCTCGTACTGACAGCGTGCGCAGGCGAGGCCGCCCCGCCGGCGCCGACCGCGACGCCTCGCCCTAGCCCTACCGTCACCGCCACCGCAACGCCTGAGTTCCTGGAGGCGGCGCAGGTGCCGCCTCTGACGCTCGCCGAAGTCTTTCCACGGCGCGACCTGGCCACGTTGCGCCTCGACCCCGCCCGGCTGCGTACCGTCATCGCCACTGGCGACGTGATCCCGGCGCGCGGCGTCGACTACGCCATCCGCCGGCGCGGCGATGACTTCCTCTTCCCCGTCGCCGCCACCACACAGCTCACAAGCAACGGCGACCTCACCGTCATCAACCTGGAAGCGCCGCTCGTCTCCTATTGCGGGCCGGCGCCATCCGGCACGTTCACCTTCTGCGGCCGGCCAGGGTTCGTCCAGGCACTGCAGGCGGCCGGCGTCGACGTCGCCACGCTCGAGAACAACCACATCGGCAACTATGGCTCGGACGGCATCGCCGAGACGGCGGGCCACCTCGACGCAGCAGGTATCGCCTGGGCCGACCGCGACTCGCCGGCCGTGCGCGACCTGCGGGGGTTGCGCTTCGGCTTCCTCGCCTTCAACGGCGTCGGCGAGCGCATCGACCGGCAAGCGATGGCCGCGCAGGTCCAGGCGCTGCGCCCCCAGGTGGACGTGCTGATGGTGGCCGTGCACTGGGGCGCCGAGTACGTGCGCGTCCCCCAGACGGCGCCCGGCGTCGCGGATGACTACCCGGTCGAGATCGCGCATCTGGCTATCGATTCGGGCGCGGACCTGGTGATCGGCAACCACCCGCACTGGGTTCAAGCGGTCGAGCTATACAACGGCAAGTTCATCGCCTACGCCCACGGCAACTTCATCTTCGATCAGATGTGGTCCTACGAGACGCGCGTCGGCGTCGTGGGCCGGTACACGTTTTATGACAAGTTACTCGTCGGCGTGGAGTTCGCGCCGGTGCTCAGTCAGGACTACTCCCAGCCTGTGCCGATGCAGGGTGCCGAGTCCCAGGCGGTCCTGGACGCGATGGAGGCCGCGAGCATTGAGCTCGCGGCGAAGCTGGTTCCCTAGCCGCGAAAGTGGTAATCAGAATGCGCAGACCTGCATATTCGACGCTGATCCAATCGGCTGGTATAATCTTGCCATGCGCTTCCTGAAGATCGACTCCAGCTTCGTGAAGTGGTTCTACTTCGGGATGCATATCAAGCGCTGGCTGCTCCTGTTGCTGATCGGGGTGGCCGTCATGGCGCTGGGCTTCGCCTACTTCCTGCGCGAGGTCTACCAGAGCTACGTCTTCCCGTCCGAGGTGTACTACCTAACCCTCCAGTTCCTGCCCCGCTGGGTTCGAGGGGCGATGTTCCTTGCCCTGAGCATCGGCATCATCATCTTCGCGGTCTGGCAGCTCAACCGTTCGCTCCTCTCCGCCTTCATCCAGTCGAGGCGCGACGAGAGTCTGGTGAACATCATTTACAACCACCGCTACCGGTTGCGCGGCCCGAAGATCGTCGCCATCGGCGGCGGTACCGGCCTATCGACCCTGCTGCGCGGGCTCAAAGAGCACACGGGCAACTTGACAGCCGTCGTCACCGTCGCCGATGACGGTGGCAGCTCTGGCAGGCTGCGCCGCGAGCTCGGCCTGCCGCCGCCCGGCGACGTGCGCAACTGCATCGCGGCGCTGGCGGACGTGGAACCGCTGATGACCAAGCTCTTTCAGTATCGCTTCGACGAAGGTGCGGGCCTGGAAGGTCACAGCTTCGGCAACCTCTTCATCGCCGCCATGACCTCCGTCACGGGCAACTTCGAGGAGGCGGTGCGCGAGACCAGCCGGGTCCTGGCCGTGCGCGGGCAGATCCTCCCGTCGACACTGGCCAACGTCACCCTCTCAGCCGTCGGAGAAGACGGCGAAGCGATCCACGGCGAATCGCAGATCACGGAGCGCGGCGGCCGCATCAAGCAGGTCTTCATCCACCCAGAGCACGCCCAGGCAAACCCGGACGCGATCAGAGCCATACTCAATGCGGACATGGTGATTGTGGGGCCGGGCAGCCTGTTCACCAGCGTCCTGCCCAACCTGCTCGTCGAGGGCATTCGGCGCGCCATCGAGATGTCGACAGCCGTCAAGGTCTACGTCTGCAACGTCGCGACGCAACACGGAGAGACGGACGCCTTCTCAGTCAGCGACCACTACGAAGCGCTGTACGAGCACATTCGCGCCCACTTCTTCCACTACGTGGTCGCCAACAACAACATCTCGCGCGACGGCCTGCCAGAGGCATGGCGATCCGAGCCGGTGCGCATCGACCGACAGCGCGTGGACGGCGCGACGGTCTTCGCGGCTGATGTTATCAGCGAAGAGAACCGGTACCACCACGATTCGAAGAAGCTCGCCGCCGCATTGATCCGCCTCTACTTCCAGCGGCGCGAGTTCGAGCCGCCTCCCTCCCGCGAGGAGGAGAAGCGGCCTCAAGAGGCGGCAATCGTCTAACAGGGAGACAGAACCGTGACCTTCAGCGACTACCTGAATATTGCCCAGCTACTCATCTCCATCATCCTCATCGTCGTCGTCCTGCTACAGGTGCGGGGCACCGACGTGGGCGCCGCGTTCGGCGGCGGTGGGGGCGGCGGAGGCTCGTCGTACCGCACGAGGCGCGGCCTGGAGAAGACGCTCTTCCAGCTCACGATCATCCTCGCGATCATCTTTGTGGGTATCTCTGCGCTGAGCGTGCGCTACTTCTAGCGGGCGCTACCACTCGACACCGGTCCTTCTCCATCGCCATGAGGCTCCCATATCGACCCCGCTGGCCCCTGCTCGTCGCGCTCATCGCCGGCATCGCGCTGCTGACGGCGCTCACGTATCTCGAAACAGATACGCCCGACGAGACAACGGCGTCACGCGGCGGCGCCTACGTGGAGGGCATCGCCGGCGAGCCCTCGCGGATCAACCCGCTCTTCGCATCGCTCAACCAGGTCGACGGCGACCTCGCCAGCCTCGTATTCGCGGGTCTGGTGCGACTGGGCCCGAAGGGAGAGGTGCAACCGGACCTTGCCGAGGAGCCCAGCGTCTCGCCGGACGGGCTGACGTACAGCTTCCATCTCCGGAGCAACATCTTCTGGCACGACGGCGTCCCGCTCACCGCCGACGACGTCGCCTTCACCGTGGAAGCCATCCAGTCACCCGATTTCGCAGGCGACCCAACGCTCGCCGATGTCTTCGAAGACGTCGAAGTCGATGCCCCGAACGAGAACACGGTCGTGATGACTCTTCCGCGACCGTTTGCGCCCTTCCTCGCTCACGCCACCGTCGGAATCCTCCCGGAACACCTGTTGCGAGGCCAGGACGCGGCGGCCCTCTTTGCCTCGCCGTTCAACCAGGGTCCCATCGGCAGCGGCCCCTTCCGGCTGGTCGAGCTCACCGACGACGCGGCGGTCTTCGAGCCGTTCGACGCGTACCACATGGAACGTCCCTTCCTGGACAGGCTGACGATGCGCTTCTACAGAGATGACGCCACCCTGCTCACCGGGCTGCTCAACGACGAGGTGGACGGCGCCCTCTTCCACGCAAGCCTCGATCCCGACGACCTGGCCCTGATCGACGGCGACAGCGGCTGGGTGCGCCAGGCGCTCCACCCCACGACCTACAGTCTCGTCTACCTCAACCCGAGCGTCGCTGCGCTGGATGACACGCGTGTCCGCCAGGCCCTCCAGCGCGGCCTCGACCGCGAGACGCTGGTGCAGCAGGCGCTCGCCGGGCAGGCGCTCCCCATCGACAGCCCGATCGCGATGGGTCTCTGGGCGTATGAAGGCTCACCCGACGATTACGCGTACGACCCGGACCTCGCTGCTGAGCTGCTCGACGAGGCCGGTTGGCGGACCGGAGACAACGGTCGTGAGAAGGACGGCGACCCACTCGCCTTCACACTGGCGACGAGCGATGACTCTGCGCAGGCGCGTGTGGCTGAAGAGATCGCGCGTCAGTGGCGCGAGTTGGGCCTGCAAGTCGCGGTTCAGCAAAGCGGCGCCAGTCAGTTCGTCGAAGGGGTGCTCATCTCCCGCGAGTTCGAGGCGGCCCTCGTAAGCATCGACCCCGGGCTCGATCCGGACCCATACCCCTTCTGGCACAGCACCCAGGCGCTGGGCGAGGGCCGCAACCTCACCGGCTTCGCGAACGCGTTCGCCGACATCTGGTTGGAGAACGGTCGCCAGGAGGCATCCGTCGACGCACGCGCCGAGGACTACCGCAACTTCCAGGAAGTCTTCGCCCTGGAGCAGCCGGCGGTATTGCTCACCACGCCGCTCTATCACTACGTCGTGAACGAGGACGTGCGCCAGTTGACGCCTGAGCTGCTCATCGGCCTCAGCTCCCGCTTCTACAACGTCCAGCGCTGGTACGTCGCGGGCGAGACGAGCAGCGCCGAATCAGACGAGTAGTGTCGAACCCGATCATCACCCTGACCACCGACTTCGGCCTCAGCGACGCCTGCGTCGCCGCAATGAAGGGCGTCATCCTCGGCATCAACCAGCGGGCGACGCTCGTGGACATCAGCCACGAAGTGCGCCCGCAGCAGATCCTGCAGGCGGCCTTCCTCACGCAGTCCGCCTGGCCGCACTTCCCGCCCGAGGCGCTCCACCTCGCAGTCGTCGATCCGGGCGTGGGCACCGAACGCAGCGCGCTCGCCCTCCAGACCCCGGGCGGACGCTTCGTGGGGCCGGACAACGGCGTCCTCTCCTCTGCGCTGCCGGACGAAGGCCGCCCGAATGGCGATTACACGGCGCGCGAGGTCGAGCTGCTCGCGGGACATCGCGCCTTCGCGATCACGAACGAGCGTTACCTGCGCGCGCCCGTCAGCGCTACGTTTCACGGTCGCGATGTCTTCGCGCCGGCCGCGGCGCACCTATCGCTGGACGTGCCCATCGAGGACCTCGGCGATCCTGTCGAGAGCGTCCTCGCCCTGCCACCTCTGCGCGCTTCCCGCGACGACGCCGGCCTGCGCGCCCAGGTCATCCACATTGACCGCTTCGGTAACGTGGTGCTCGATGCCCGCGCGGAGGACGCGGGCCCTTCGTTCGCCGTCGAGATCGCAGGACAGCTCGTGCCGGGTCCGGTGAGAACCTACGCGGAGGCGAGCGGTCTCGCCGCGGTAGTCGGCAGCGCCGGCTACCTGGAGATCGTGCTGCCCAGCGGCAACGCCGCCCAGGCGCTGGACGTCGATCTCGGTGAACCGGCCTTCGTGCGAGCGAGCGCGTAACCGGCTAAGATCGACGCCGTGCGCATCGTCTTCATGGGCTCGCCCGAGTTCGCCCTGCCCAGCCTGCAGCGGCTCATCGAGAGCGACCACGAGGTCGTCGGCGTCGTCACCCAGCCCGACCGCCCCGCAGGGCGCGGTCGCCGCCTGCAGCCGCCACCGGCCAAGCCGTTGGCGCTGGAGCATGGCGTAACCGTCCTCCAGCCGGAACGCGTCAACAGGCCCGAGTCGCTCGCGGCGATCGGTGAGATGGCGCCCGATGCGCTCGTGATCGCCGCCTATGGCCAGATCCTGCGCCAACCACTGCTCGACTTGCCTAGCCGAGGCGCCGTCAACGTCCACGCGTCGCTACTGCCCCGGTATCGAGGAGCGTCGCCGGTCGCTGCGGCGATCGTGGCGGGCGATGCGGAGACGGGCGTCACCATCATCGAGGTCGTCCTCGCCCTCGACGCCGGGCCGATGCTCGCACAGCATGCCTTGCCCATCGAGCCGAACGACACAACGGGTAGCCTGAGCAACAAGCTGGCCCAGCTCGGGGCGGACCTGCTGATCGACGTGCTACCGGCGTGGGAACGCGGTGAGGTCACCGCTCAGCCTCAGGATGACGGGCAGGCGACCTATGCGCCGACGTTGCGCAAGGAGGACGCGCTCATCGACTGGTCGCTGCAAGCTGAGGAGATCTGCCGGCGCGTACGCGCCTACAACCCCTGGCCTGTCGCGACGACGACGCTGGCTGGCGAGACGCTGCGTATCTGGGAGGCGCGCCCCTTGGACGATGAGCCCGCCGTGCCGCCGGGAACGGTCGTCGCGCTCTCGGCCACCGCGACGATTGCCTTCACCGTACGCTGCGGCCAGGGCTCGCTAGCCATCGAGCGGGCGCAGCGAGCCGGCAAGCGCGCGGTCACCGGCGAAGCGCTGTTGCGCGGCATGCCCGCCTTGCTCGGCGCGCGGCTCGGCGCGTAAGCAGCGGGCGCCCAATGGACGCCCGCTGCTTGATTTCGCGTTCGTTCGCCGGTTACTCGCTCTTCTCTTCGGCAGCGCCGGCCTCGGCGGGGGCGCCTTCGGCTCCAGCAGCCGCGGCGGCAGCGGCAGCCGCCTCCTCTTCCTCCGGCGTCTTCTCCACTTCGACGGCCAGCCGCGGCGCGGCGACCTTGGCGACCACGAGACCGGGATCGTCCAGCACCTGGACTCCAGCCGGGATCGGGAGATCGCGCACGAAGAGCGCCGAGTCGACCGTTTCGAGATGGCTCACGTCGATCTCGACGTGCTGCGGAACATCCTGCGGCAGCGCTTCGATGTTCAGATGGTCCAGGCTCTGGAGCATCACGCCGCCGAACACGCTCACAGCCGGCGCTTCGCCGACGAGCACCAGCGGCACGCCGACCTTCATCTTCTCCGTGAGGGAGACCTGGAAGAAGTCCAGATGCACCAGCTCGCCCGAAACAGGGTCGCGCTGAACGCTCCGTAGGACCACAGGACGGGCCTGGGGCTCGCCCCCGATCTGCAGGTCGATGATGGCGTTTCGGCCTGCGGTGCGTAGCAGGTGGGTCACGGCCTGCTGCGCCGCTTGGAGGGCCAGCGAATCCGTTCCGCGACCGTAGAGGTGCGCGGGAATGATCCCCTGCCGTCGCAGCGATTTCACCTTCTTGCCGGTAACCTGCCGGGGGTCGACACTCAGTTGCACATCAGCCATGGCTTCGTCTCTCCTCCCTCTGACGACTCAGGACCCGACCCGGCGAACAACAGCCTATAGCGCGACACGAGGTCGCTGTTCGGGCGACCGTCTACTGATCAAAGCCGCGCTGTTCCGCCGTGCGCATACGGGCCTCCTTGCTGCGGATCAGAGCGTAGCAAAGGCGGCATGAGGCGTCAAGATCCCGGCACGCTGCGATTG
>JBBEBM010000055.1:0-16643 GCA_040882355.1 Dehalococcoidia bacterium
GGGGGGGCGCGCCCAGGGGGGCGCGCGGCCGCCCTCACGGGCGGGCCTAACGGTACAGGTGGGTCGCGCGCTGCCCCAAGGCCTGCAACGCCTCGTTCAGCTCGTGCGGTTTCGACGAGCCGGCCTGCGCAGCGCCGTGGAGGAGATCGCGCCGGAGGTGCTCCACGCGCACTACCTGGTCGAGCACGGCTTCTACGCGACGTCCGCGGGCTTCCGTCCGTACGTCGTCTCCGCCTGGGGCTCCGACGTGCTTGTCGAGGCCGCCGGCTCGCCGGTCAATCGCGCGATCGCTCGCTTCGCACTGTCGCGCGCGGACCAGTCGACGGCGAACAACCGCCACATGGCGCGCGAGATGGTGCTGAAGCTCGGCGTCGAGCGTGGGCGCGTGCAGCACATCGTGCTCGGCGTGCAGCGCGAGTTCCTCGACCGACCTGAGGCCTCTGTGAACGCTTACGTCTCAGAGCAACCGCCCACGGTGCTGAGCACGCGTTCGATCGACAAGCCGCTCTACAACGTCGACACCATCGTGCGGGCGATGGCGCGGGTGCGCGAGCGCATCCCGGCCGCGCGACTCGTCATCGTTGGCGAGGGGCGGCTGCGCCCGCAACTCGAGGCGCTCGCTTCGCGGCTCGGTCTGGGCGAGGCCGTTCGGTTCACCGGTCTGCTGTCGCAGGGGGAGCTGCGCCACGAGATGGAGGAGGCGCACGTCTTCGTCTCCGTGCCCTCGTCCGACGCGACGTCGGTGGCGCTGCTCCAGGCGATGGCCGTCGGCTGCTTCCCGATCGTCTCCGACCTGCCGAGCCAGCAGGAGCTTGTCGAGCAAGGCAGCCAGGGGGTGCGTGTGGCAGTTCGCGACGAAGGCACCCTGGCCGAGGCGATCGTGCAGGCGCTAGAGGACCGCGAGCTGCGGCGGGCGGCACTGGAGCGAAATCGAGCCTTCGTGGAGGAGTACGGAGTGCTGGAGACGAATATGGCGAAGATGGAGGCCTGGTACTATCGCCTGGCAGGCCGCACGGGCGAGTGGACGCCACCACGATTCGACTAGCCGCTGCCGTCGCGTCTTCCGTACACTCGATCTGAGATGCGCCTTGTCTACCTGGCCGACGCTCCGTACGTCCACACTCGACGGTGGGTCGAGCACTTCGCCCGCATCGGCTGGGAGACGCACGTCATCTCGTTCCGCCCGGCGGAGATCGAAGGCGCTCAGGTACACTACGTCAATGGCCTGGAGCGCGCCGGCAAGCTGCGTTATCTTGCGCAGGCGGGACGCGTGCGGCGGCTGGTTCAGGAGTTGCAGCCCGATCTGCTGCACGCGTTGCACCTCACCAGCTACGGCTTCCTCGGAGCGCTCTGCCGCGCTCGACCCCTGGTGACGTCGGTCTGGGGCATTGACGTGCTGAAGGCGCCCCGGCGGACGCCGCTGCACGGCTTCATCACTCGGTACGCTCTCGCGCACGCCGATCACGTCACGGCCACGGGCATGCGTCTGGCTGGCGCCACCCTTCGCTACGCGCCGCGCGAGAAGCCCGTAACGGTTGTGCCGTACGGCATCGACCTCACGCGCTTCCGTCCGTTGCCTCGAAACGACGTTAGCGCCGACGGTATTGTGGTCGGGTCGGTCGGGCGCCTATCACCTGAAAAGGGCCTCGACGTGCTCCTGCGCGCTGCTGGCCGGCTCATCGAAGGTGGAACTCGCCTGCGTTTGGTTCTGGCGGGCGACGGTCCGGAGCGGGGACGGCTGGCCCGGCTCACGGAACGGCTCGGCATCAGCGAGCGCGTCGACTTCAGGGGCGACGTGCCGCATGAGCAGGTACCGACCGTGCTCGCGGCGCTGGACATCTTCGTGATGCCGTCTCGCGCCGAGGGTTTCGGCGTGGCCGCGCTCGAAGCGCAGGCGATGGAGCTGCCGGTGATCGCATCACGGGTCGATGGGCTGCCGGATGTTGTTGAGGACGAGCGAACAGGCCTGCTGGTCCCGGCCGGTGATGCAGATTCGCTCGCAGACGCCATATCCCGCCTTGCGGACGACCCGGCGCTGCGGAGCACGATGGGCCGCGCCGGAAGAGCCTTCGTGGAGCAGCGCTATCGCTGGGAGGAGAACGTGGCCCAGATGGAGCGGCTCTATCAGCACTTGCTGGCCGAGTTTACACCAGGCGGCCCGCGTGCTACGGTAGCTGGGAACTGAGGTCGCACGATTCGTCAATGGTTCGGGCAGCGAAGAGCTTGCTCCCGCCTTGAAGCACTCGTATGCCGGACAACGCTGAACTCCCGTTCGTCTCCGTCATCGTTCCCATGCGCAACGAGCGGCGTCACATCGAACGCTGCCTGCGCAGCATGGCGGCGCAGGACTACCCACACGAGCGCTTCGAGGTAATCGTCGTCGATGGGGACTCGAACGACGGCTCACGCGAGCTGCTGGAGTCGATCCGAGACGAGGTGCCGAACCTGCGCGTCCTCGAGAATCGAGGCCGGCACACCACGCGCGGGCTGAACATCGGGCTCGCCTTCGCCCGGGGCGAAGTGATCGCCCGCGTCGACGCCCACGCCGCTGTCGAAGCCGACTTTCTGTCGCAGAGCGTCGCTGCCCTCCATCGCACCAACGCGGATGTGGTCGGCGGGCCGATCACGACGCTCGGCGAGGGCGCGACCGGTGAGGCGATTGCCGTCGCTGTCTCCTCACCGTTCGGGGTGGGTAACGCCGTCTTCCGCTACAGCCAGCGCGAGCAGTGGACCGACACCGTCGCCTTCCCCTCATACCGGCGCGACGTCTTCGACCGGATAGGGCCCTTCGAGGAGATAGAAGGCGGCGAAGACGACGAGTTCCACTACCGGCTGAGGGACGCGGGCGGCCACATCCTGCTGACGCCGTCGATCCGATCCACCTATTTCGCGCGGCGGTCGCTCTGGGAGCTGGTGCGGCAGTATTTCGGGTACGGTCAGGCGAAGGTCGTGGTGCTGTCGCGGCATCCACGGCGGACGCGCTTGCGCCAGCTCGTGCCATCGCTGTTCGTGCTCGCCTTGCTGGCCAGCGTGCTCCTGGCGCTCTTTGGCGGGTGGTTCACGATTGGGATTGCCTCCCTCGTGGGGGCGTATGTCGCGGTGTCGCTCGCGGCGTCGGTTCTCGTCGCGCGGACGCGAGGTTGGCGTCATCTCTGGCGGCTGCCGCTCGCCTTCGCCTGCATGCACCTCGCCTACGGGGTCGGCTTTCTCACCGGCCTGGTGCGACGCGCCTTTGGGCAGGCGGTCGCGCGTCCGCGAGAGGTTGAGGCGCAATGAGCGCGACCGTTCGGACGATGGAGGCTGGCGACGTGCCGGAGGTGGTGCGCCTGCACGAAGCCGCGTTCCCCGACAACTTCATGACGACGTTCGGCGGAAAGTTCCTCGATGCCTTTTACCGGGAGCTCATCGTACACACGGATGGGTACGGCTGCGTCGCGGTCGAAGGGGACCGACGCTTGGTCGGGTTCTGCGTTGGCGGCGTCGGCGCGATCCAGGGGATCGCCCGCGGCATGCTGCGCGGCCGGCCGCTGTCGTTCGCGGTGCCTGCGCTGCTGAACGTTGCGCGGTCGCCAGCGCGACTCGCTCGCACCGGCCGGCTGGCGCTCGGTTACCTGGGCGGCGGCAGCGACGCTGAGGGTGACGCAGGAGAGGCGCATCTGCTTCAGATCGCGGTTGTCGAAGCGTCGCGCGGCTCCGGCGTGGCGGAACGCCTGGTTGGCGACTTCCTCCGCGAGATGGAGCGGCGCGGCGCGACGACCGTGCGCCTGGGTGTGAAGGACAGCAACGCCCGCGCGATCTCCTTCTACCAGCGGATGGGCTTCTCCGAGGTGAAGGGCGGTATCTACGAGATCCGGCTGGCGGCGAGCGGAGTCGCCCCATGAGCGAGCCGACAACGGCCGATACGAGACCGTTCATCCCCTTCGCGCCACCGGACCTCGGGCAGGATGAGATCGATGCGGTCGCAGACGTGCTGCGCTCGGGCTGGCTCACGGGCGGGCCGAAGGTGCGCGAGTTCGAAGAGGCGTTCCGCAAGATCACCGGCGCCGAACACGCGCTCGCCCTGTCGTCAGCAACCGCGGGCCTCCACCTCGCGCTCTTGGCCAGCGACATCGGGCCGGGTGATGAGGTGATCACGACGCCGCTCACGTTCGCAGCGACGATCAACGTGATCCTCCACACCGGCGCCACGCCCGTGCTCGCCGACATCAACGACGGCGATTACAACATCGACCCGGCGGAGGTAGAGCGCAGGATCACGGCGCGCACGAAGGCGCTGATGCCGGTCCACTACGGCGGCCAGCCCTGTCGCATGGACGAGCTGATGGACCTGGCACGGCGGCACAAGCTGCGCGTGATCGAGGACGCGGCGCACGCGCTGAGTGCTCGCTACAAGGGGAAGGCTGTCGGAACGATCGGCGACGCGGCGGTCTTCAGCTTCTACCCGACGAAGAACATCACGACAGGCCAGGGCGGCATGCTCACGACGAATGACGAGGAGCTGGCGGACCGCGTCGAGCTGCTCCGGCTGCACGGGCTGAGCAAGAACGCTTACGATCGCTACACGCAGAAGGGGTCGTGGGCGTACCAGGTGCTCGCGCCGGGCTACAACTACGTTCTCACAGACGTGGCCGCCGCCATCGGCGTGCAGCAGCTCGCGCGCCTCGATGCGTTCCAGGAGCGCCGGCGCGTGATCGCCGCAGCGTACAACGAGCGGTTCGCCGAATTGCCCGAGATCATCCGCCCGACGATACGGGACGACGTGGACACGTCGTGGCATCTCTATGCGATCCGGCTCGACGGGGAGCGGTTGCGGATCACGCGTGACGAGTTCATCGAGGGGCTGCGCGAGCGAGGCATCGGCACGTCGGTCCACTACGTCCCCATCCACTTCCATCCGTATTTCCGGGAGACGCTCGGCCTGCGCGAGGGCGACTACCCGGTGACGGAGCGTGTCTTTGCCGGTCTGGTATCGCTGCCGCTCTTCCCGCGGATGACGGACGAGGACGTGGAACGCGTCGCAGAGGCGGTGCATGAGGTGGTCGCATTCGGGAGGCGTTAGGAGTGCTCAAGCGCGCCTTCGACCTCGGCGTCTCCGGTGCGCTGCTCATCCTCCTCTCTCCCGTCCTGGCGGCGCTCGCGCTGGCGGTGCGATTGGAATCGCGCGGGCCGGTGATCTTCAGCCAGCCTCGCATCGGCAAGAACGACAAGCGCTTCACGATGCACAAGTTTCGCACAATGCCGTGGAACCCGGACGCGAAGGCGGCGTCGGTACCCCACGTCGACGACTTCAAGACCTACGTCTTCGATCCGCTGCACGGCGACAAGCGCTACACCCGCATCGGGCACCTCCTGCGTTCGACAAGCCTCGACGAGTTGCCCAACCTGTGGAACGTGCTGCGCGGCGACATGTCGATCGTCGGGCCGCGGCCGGAGGTGCCGGGCCTGGTCGACCAGTTCCCAGCGGAGTATCGGCCGCGACATAACGTGCGGCCCGGCATCACGGGGCTCGCTCAGGTGAGCGGGCGGGGCCTTTTGACCTATCACGAGACGATCCTCTACGATCTTGAGTACGTGGAGCAGCATTCACTCGTCCGTGACCTGTCGATCCTGGCTCGAACCGTGCCGACCGTGCTGAGTCGTAGAGGAGCGCGCTGATGAACGAACGGACTCGTCAGGGGCCGCGACACGGCGAACGAAGGCAGGTGCTCGCGGCCCGCTGGCTGCGCCTGCTCCCGGTTCTCGCGCTCGATGCGCTGCTCGTCGTGGCGAGCTATGCGGCGGCGCTCGCTCTGCGCTTCGACGGCGAGATCCCCCGCGCATCGATGATCTTCTTCGGGCAGGTGATCGGCTTCATCGTGATCGCCTACCTGGTGAGCAACTACTGCTTCGGCATCTATCGCACCGCCTGGCAGTATGCCGGCATCGCCGACGCGATCAACCTCGCGTTCTCGGTCGGCCTCGTGTCGATTATTCTGCTCGGGGTCAATGTCTTCCTGAACCCGCGTCACATCCCGCTCACGACGACCGGCGTGGCGCCGGCGTTGATCTTCCTCTCGATGGGCGTCGCGAAGCTGTGGCCGCGCTTGCGGGCGCAGTCGCCGTTCACCAGCTTCGGCGGGCCGCAGCGTCAGGTGCTGATCGCCGGGGCAGGGCACACAGGCCAGATGCTGGCGCGTGAGTTCCTCCAGCACCCTGAGTGGCAGTACAAGCCGATCGGCTACGTCGACGACGACGCCAAGAAGCGCGGCATGCGCATTCACGGGCTGCCGGTGTTCGGCGAGCGCCACGACATCCCGGGGCTGGTGCGCGAGCGGCAGGTCGAGATGGTGGCACTGGCGATGCCCTCCGCGAGCGGCGCGATGATCCGCGACTACGTCGGCATCTGCCAGCAGGCGGAGGTGCCGGTGCGCACGGTGCTGGGTGTGCCGGAGATGGTGCACGCGAGCACTTCCGGGCGTCTGCGCGAGATCACCGTCGACGACCTCCTCGGCCGTCAGGAGATGGAGATCGACGTCGCCCGCTGCGGCGAAGCGCTGCGGGGCCGCGAGATCTTGATCACGGGCGCTGCGGGCTACCTGGGTCACGAGCTGGCGCGGCAGCTCCTCACCTTCGGGCCGGCAGCGCTTCACTTGCTCGACACGAACGAGTCGGGCGTGTTCGAGATGCAGCGCGACCTGGCGGCGGAGGGCGCGCAGGTGCGCATGTGGGTGACGGACATCTCGGACCGGACGCAGGTAGAGCGCGCGCTGCGCGCGGCGCGGCCGCACGTGATCTTCCACACGGCCGCTTACAAGAACATCCCGGTGATGGAGGAGCATCCGCAGGCGGCGCTCCACGTCAACGTCGTCGGGACGATGAACCTCTGCCTGGCAGCCGAGGCGATGGGCGTCGAGCGCTTCATCTTCGTCTCGACGAACAAGGCGGCGGAGATCGACAGCGTCTACGGCGCGACGAAACGCATCGGCGAGCTGCTGGTCGAGGCGCTGGCGGAGCGCAGCAAGACGGTGTTTTCGGCGGTTCGCCTGCACAACGTAATGGGCAGCCGCGGCAGCGTGGTGCCGCTGTTCCTGCGTCAGATCGAGCGCGGCGGGCCGGTGCTGCTGAGCCACGCCGAGGCCACACGCTACTTCATGTCGCCGCCGGAGGCCGTGCGGCTGCTGGTGCAGGCGGCGGCATACGCCCGTCCGGGCCAGGTCTTCGTGCTGGACCTGGGCGAAGAGGTGAAGATTGCGGACTTGGCCGAGAAGCTGATCCGGCTCCGAGGCTATCAGCCCGGGCGTGACATCCAGATCGTCTACACGGGGCTGCGTCCCGGAGAGCAGGTGCGCGAAGAGCCGCTCGACGGGAGGGGCGAGTTCCTGCCCACCGACCACAAGAAGATCTTCCTGGCGAAGGGCGGCCCGGGCTGCTCAGCCGATGAGCTGATCGAGCGCATCAAGGCGCTGCGCCAGGAGCCGCCGGAGAGCCGCGACGAGCTGATCGCGAGGCTGCATGCGCTGGCGCGACTCGACCTGCGGGACGTGCAGCCGACCTGGCTGAGGGCGGAGGAGGGCTAGCGGCGGGCGCGGGGTCCTATCCTAGAGAGCGCATTGGTGGGATGCTACTCCTGCATTCGTCTACCGCCGAGTGGCCCGGCGCGCTAGAATTGCGCCAATGGTGATCGATAGGGCCGCACTTGCTCGGAGCAAGATGCCCTACCTCGGGTGGTGGATTGAGGGCCAGGCCGGGAGGGGCATCGCATCCCGCTATGTCTGGTATGCATCTGAAGACAAGGACCGCGACTTCGCGCAGTTCTCGGTCTCCATCAGCGCCCGGTATGGCTACGAGGAAGCCATGGAGGCTGGACTCGCTCTTACCAAGGGAATGATCTTCCTGTGCAGCTGGCGAGATGGGGAGGAACGTGAGGTAGCGCTGCCGCTGGTCCAACGGACACGATCGACCCGCGAGATCGCGGATGCTATTCTCCGCGGCCTTTACCGACTGTATGAAGGTGGATTTGCGAAGAGCGATGCGCCAATTGATATGGCTGGCGCTGCTGCCGAATTGGGGACCGCACGCGAGCTGTTCATGCGTTCGGTCGAGCGGCTTGTACACGATGGACATGTTCAAGGGGCCGGAGACTTCAGCTTTACCAATTGGCCAACGGGTAACATCTGGCTCACGCCGGCTGGAGCGACGTATGTCGAGGAGAAACTGCTCGCCCCGCCCGCGCGGGAGAGAAATGAGGTGATGAAGGAGCAAGTGGAAGTGGAGAAAGCCACGGATCCGGCGAGCGTCGCTGTCGTCCACGGTCGCGACGTGCGGCTCAGCAAGGACATGTTCACTTTCCTGCGTGCCCTTCACCTTAGGCCGATCGAATGGGGGGCCGCGATCAAGCGGGTGGGGAAGGGAGCACCATACGTGGGAGAGGTCGTTGATGCGCTCTTTCGTGACACTCAGGCAGTTGTCGTACTTCTGACGGGTGATGACCTAGCTCAGTTGCGACCCGAGTTGCGGAGAAAGTCCGACCGGGGCGAAGATGCGGCGCGCCCGCAGCCGCGCCCGAATGTGCTGTTTGAGGCCGGGATCGCATTCGGGCGCATGCCTGAGCGAACCATCTTGGTGCAGGTAGGGGAGATTCGCGAGATCAGCGATCTGGCCGGTCGTCATGTCGTTCACCTAGTGGATGCTACATCACGGCATGACCTGGCGAACCGTCTTGAAGCGGCTGGCTGTCCGGTGGACAGGAGCGGCTCAGATTGGCTGACAAGTGGCACGTTTCGCGGGACAGCAAGACGGACTCAGAAGTCGGCATACGAGGATCATGGGCTAGTTGTGTTGTAGGTCGTCCAGCCACCAAGAGCCGCGACGAGTTGATCGCGCGGCTGCACGCGCTGGCGCGGCTCGACCTGCGGGACGTGCAGCCGGCGTCGTGGCTGAAGGCGGAGGAATAGAACAATGTCGTCCTTCCCACCCACCCGCCCAGAAAAGTAGTTCCTGGGGGACAGCCCCAGGCCCCCGGCAGGCGCCTCTGGCGCCCTGCACCCCCGCCTCGTTCGCCGTGTGCTTCCGTGAGTTCAGGTGTGAACCTTGCGGCGCCGGGCTAAAGCCTGGCATTCGGATTGGAGAGGCGGTGTCGCACGGGCGGGTCTAAGACCCGCCCCTACGAGTCGCGCGTGAGGATGTCAGCGATGCGGGGGGCGGCGTGGCCGTCACCGAAGGGGTTGATCTGCCCAGGCGGACGGGCCATCGATTCGTAGGCGGCGGCGTCGCTGAGCAGCAGGCGGGTCTCGCGGACGATGGCGTCGATGTCCGTGCCGACGAGGCGCGCGACGCCCGCTTCGACCGCCTCCGGGCGCTCGGTCACGTCTCGCAGCACGAGGACGGGCTTGCCGAAGGCGGGCGCTTCCTCCTGGATGCCGCCCGAGTCGGTGAGGATCAGGTAGCAGTCGCGCATCAGCGCAACGAAGTCCAGGTAGTCGAGCGGCTCGATGAGCGAGATGCGCTCGTGGGCGCCGAGGCGCTCGCGCAGCACGTTCGCGACGTTCGGGTTTGGGTGGACGGTGCAGACGACGCGCGAGGCGTCGTCCAGGCCGTCCGCGATGGCGAACAGGGCGTCGCAGATGCGCGCCAGCGGCTCACCGAAGCTCTCCCGACGGTGCACGGTGACGAGCACGATGCGCTTGCCTGCCGCTGGTTCCGGTAGACTGGGTGTCCGCTCCGGTGTGTCCGCCAGCCAGTCGCGGACCTGGTAGAGCGCGTCGACGACGGTGTTGCCGGTAACGTGGACCGCCGCTTCCGGGCAGCCTTCGGCGAGCAGGTTCTGGCGGGCGCGCTCCGTCGGGGCGAAGTAGGCATCGGCGACGAGGTCGGCGATGCGGCGGAAGACCTCCTCCGGGAACGGGCGCTGGCGGTCGTAGGTGCGCAGCCCGGCCTCGACATGGCCCAGCTTCACGTGTGCCAGGTACGCAGCGAGCGAGGCAGCAGCCGCGGTCGCCGTATCGCCCTGGACGAGCACCCAGTCGGGCCGCTCGCGCTCGATCACCTCACTGGCGAGGTGCAGCACCGACTCGAAGACAGCCGTCGCCGCCTGGTCTTCGGTCATCACGTCGTACTGGAAATCGGGCGTGAGCTGGAAGACGTCGAGCATTGGTTGGAGCAGGTCGCGATGCTGGCCGGTGGCGACCAGCCTGCACTCGACACCGGCTCGCCCGCGGAGCGCGCGAATGACCGGCGCCATCTTGTTCGCCTCCGGCCGGGTGCCGACGAACGCGAGGAGCTTCAGGGGCATGGGATGGCTACGGCGCGCGGGGCGCGCCCAGGCGGCGGACCTCGAAGCCGGCGGTGCGCCAGGACGCTTCGTCGATGATGCCACGCGTATCGAACACGAGTGGCCGCCGCATGACGGGGCCCAGCGCCGCCGGATCGAGCGCCTGGAACTCGCGATGGTCCGTCATCAGCAGCAAGCAGTCGGCGCCTTTCGCCGCCGCTTGCGGCGAATCGAAGCTCTCGCCCAGGTCGGGCGGCGCGGCTGCGTAGGGGTCGTGCAGGTGGAGCGCCCAGCCCCGCAAGCGTAGCGATCTGGCGACAGCCAGGGCGGGGCTGTTGCGCGTGTCGTCGGTGCCCGCCTTGTACGCGAGGCCGAGCACCGCGACGACCGGCGCGCTCACGTTCGAAAGCAGCGTACTCAGCTCTTCACAGACGCGCTCGGGCATGGCGTCGTTCACAGCGCGGGCGGCGCGGATCAGCGGCGCTGGCTGCGAGGACGCGGTCGCCGCCGCCAGGAACCACGGATCGACGGGGATGCAGTGGCCGCCCACGCCGGGACCCGGGCGGAGCACGTTGACGCGGGGGTGCTGATTGGCGATCGCGATCGCGCGCCAGATGTCGACGCCCAGCACTTCGGCGAGCGAGGCGAACTCGTTCGCGAGCGCGATGTTCACGTCGCGATAGGTGTTCTCCATCAGCTTCACCATCTCGGCGGTGCGCGCGTCAGTGAGGATGATCTCGCCCTCGACGAAGCGAGCGTAAAGCTCGCGCGCGGACTCGGCGGATGCGCGGTCGATGCCGCCGATGACGCGGGCGTTCTGGACGAGCTCCGCGAGCACGTTGCCGGGCAGCACCCGCTCCGGCACGTGGGCGATCCGCAGGTCGCGGCCGGCCTTCAGTCCGGAGCGCTCCAGCTCGGGCACCAGCACATCGTTGGTGGCGCCGGGCGGTACCGTCGACTCCAGGACCACGAGGTTGCCCCTTCGGAGCGCAGGGGCGACGGCCTGCGCTGCCGCGCGCACGTGGCTCAGGTCGGCGGAGCGGGCGCCGTCGTTCTGGATCGGCGTAGGAACGGCGATGACGAAGACGTCTGAGGGGACGGGAGTGCCGGCGACCGCGAAGGCGCCGGCATCGAGCGCCTGCGAAAGGAGGTTCTCGACCCCGTCCTCGCTGGTCTCGACACCGCCGGAAGCGAGCCGGCTGCGGACCGCCGGGTCGATGTCGACGCCGGTGACGCTGAAGCCGCGACTGGCGAGCATGACGGCCATGGGCAGGCCAACGTAGCCCAGGCCAACGACGCAGACGGTCTGGACGGGCGCTGTCGGCGCTTCGCGGGACGCGGGGATGTTCCGGCTTTCAGGAGGCAGCTCTTCGCCCTCCGTGCGCGAGTGAGTATCGCACCCATCGTACCCGTGGGCCGGAACGCCCGCAACCAGCGAACGCCCGCTAGCGCATGCGCGGGGCGTGGAGGGCGCCGTTGCTGATCGGCTCGTCGATGTAGAGGTCGCCGTTGCGGATCTTGATGTTGAAGCCGCACTCGGGATTCGTGCACGCCCACGCCTTGTAGTGGATGGCCGCGCCCTGGCTGCCGAAGTCGGACAGGGGCACCAGGTCCCCGTTCCTGCACTTCTGGCACCTGGGTAGATTGCCGAGCTCCATGGTCCACCTCCCCACGAAAAGACACGCCGGGCTCGTACGATGATGCGCAGCGGTCTCTGTCCGCGGGCAGCAAGAACCGATGCGCTGGCGGGGCAAGCCAGAGTATAACAGCAAAACGAGGGCGGATGACAGCAGGGCGCTGAAAAAACCCAAAAACCAACGTCATTCGTCCCCACCACCCGCCCAGCGATGTTTGGGTGAATCTGGGGGGACACCCGCCAGGCCCCCTGGCAGGGGACGCTGCCCCCTGCACCCCGTTTTTCAGCACCCGGATAGATAGTGCGGCGCCTTAACACAAAGTTCACACTTCGTTATCGTCAAGTTAGCGCGCCTGGGAGACGATGGAAGGCGAGGGCGGACCGCTCGCCAGCGCTGGAAAGCGTTCGATATGCTGAGCTTGGAGGCAGGGATTGCGGGTGGTCCGCCCTTTACCCGTCGAACGGGGCACCCGCCGGCCGCGTTATAGTTAGCGTAGACGCCCATTTTGGAGGGAGCGGCCCATGGCCGGCACGATCCTGGTCGTTGACGATGAGAAGAACATCGTCCAGCTTGCCCGGCTCTACCTGAACAAGGAGGGCTACCGGGTTGAGGTGGCGTACGATGGCGCCCAGGCGCTGGACAAGGCCAAGAGCGTGCGCCCGGACCTGATCGTGCTGGACATCATGATGCCGGAGATGGACGGGCTGTCCGTGGCCAGGGAGCTGCGGAAGACCAGCAACGTCCCGATCATCATCCTCACCGCCCGCGGCGACGACATCGACCGCATCGTTGGGCTGGAGCTGGGCGCTGACGATTACGTCACCAAGCCGTTCAACCCGCGTGAGCTCGTCGCGCGCGTGAAGGCGGTGCTGCGTCGCGCCGGCGACGAGACGCCACGCCAGGCCGTGCTGGAGGCCGACAGCCTGCGCCTGGACCCGGCGAGCCGCGAGGTAACCATCGAGGGGCAGCAGGTGACCCTGCGCGCGAAGGAGTTCGACCTGCTCGCCGCGTTCATGCGTCACGCCGGGATCGTGCTCGACCGCGAGCGACTGCTGCAGCTCGTCTGGGGCAGCGACTACTTCGGCGACACGCGCACCATCGACGTCCACGTCGCGTGGCTGCGCGAGAAGCTGGCCAAGGCGAAACACGTGAAGATCCAGACGGTGTGGGGAGTCGGGTACAAGCTGGTGGTGGATGCGCATGCTGCGGAGTCTTAGCGCACAGCTCATTCTCGCATTCGCCTTCATCGTCGTCCTGGCGTTGGCGATATCAGGCGCGGGCACGCTCTGGCTCCTGCGCGACCAGGAACGCGAAGCCGCTGAGGAGCGCGTCGGGCGGCTGGCCGAGCCGGTGACGCTCGCGCTGGCCCTCCTGGGAGACGCCGGGATCGACCAGGCGGAGAAGAACAAGGCGGTGGCGGAGTACGCAGACAGCTTCGACGTGCGCATCCTCCTCGTCGACGAGTTCGGGCGGGTTGTCGCCGACACCGAGTCGAAGCTCGTCGGCACCACGATCGATGCGGTAGCAGACGATGAGCTTCAGCTCACGAGCCGGGGAAGCGCCAGCTTTCGCATGACCGGTTACTCCACGGACGAGGAGGACCTGTTCCTCTTCGCCGCGCCCGACGACAGTGTTGCGGTCTCAGACCGGCTGGCGCTGGTCCAGTTGTTCATCTACCAGCTTCCTCCTTCGCTGTCCCGGGCCCAACTCCAGGCGCAGGTGGACACGCTCATCACGTCGCCGGACGCGATCCGCTTCCTGCCGAAGCCGGAGCTGCGGCCGCTGGTCGCCGTGCCTGAGCAGGAGATCACATCCGCCTGGCGCGACGTGATCCCACAGCTTGTCATCGCCGGCGCGGCTGCGCTGCTCGCGTCGGTGGCAGCCGCGCTGCTCGTGTCGCGTTCGATCTCGCGTCCGCTCGCGCGCATGACCCGCGCGGCGCAGGAGATGGCGCGCGGCAACTACGACCAGAAGCTGGATCTGCGACGCGAGGACGAGGTGGGGCGCCTGTCGCAGGCCTTCGACGTGATGGCGGGCGAAGTGAGCCACTCGCACCAGATGATGCGTGACTTCCTCGCCAACGTCTCGCACGAGCTGAAGACGCCGCTCACGTCCATTCAGGGCTTCTCGCAGGCGATGGAGGACGGGGCGATCAGCTCCGAGGAGGAGTATCGCGACGCGGCGCACATCATCAACGAGGAGAGCCAGCGCATGCGCGGGCTGGTGGATGACCTGATCGACCTTTCGCGGTTGGAGTCCGGCCAGGCGGTGATCGAGCGGGCCGCTGTCGATCCGGGCGAAGTGCTTCGCTCGTCGGCCAGGCGCTTCCAGCGGCAGGCGAAGGAGAAGGGCGTTGACCTCGGCGTCGATCTGGCGGACCTGCCCCGAATCGAAGGCGATGGCCGGCGCCTGGAGCAGGTCTTCAGCAACCTGATCGACAACGCGATCCGGCACACGCCCGAAGGCGGCGCGGTGAGCGTGCGCGCGGAGGCGCCCGACGGCGTGGTACGTGTGACCGTGCACAATTCGGGCTCGTACATTCCGCCTGAGGACACGCAGCGCGTCTTCGAGCGCTTCTTCCAGCTCGACCGGAACCGGAGCAGCGGCAACGGCGGTTCCGGCCTGGGCCTCGCGATCGCCCGCGAGCTCGTGCAGGCGCATCGAGGCAGCATCGTCGCGCACAGCGACCGTGAGGCGGGCACGGAGTTCATCGTTGCGCTGCCGGTGACGCCGCAGCGCAGGAACGGCGGAACGCAGCGGGAGCCGGCGTGATGCGCTACAGTGAGGTTCGACATTCAGACGGCGACCCGCCTCGGCGGGCCGCGCCGCGCAGGGACGCGCTCACCATCAGGCTCGCGTTCCCCGCCCGCGAGAGGGAGTCGTTGTTATGACTCGCACTCGGGGTTGGGGAGCGCCGCATGGGCTGGCGTAGGCTCCTTTTCCTTTCCGCCGCCTGCGCGCTTACGCTCGCCGCGTTCGCGTCGAACGCCGGTGCGCAGGAACCGGCAGCGCCCAAGCTCATCTTCCCGCTTTCAGCCGGACAGACGTGGCGCATTACGTGCGGCTACGCGCTGCCTGAAGGCGTCGAACATGACGCCTGCGGCCACTCAGACGGCCAGTGGAACCGCTACGCGCTCGACCTCCAGCGCGTAGGCGGGCGCGAGGCGACGGAGGGCCAACCGGTGCTGGCGGCGGCGGACGGCCGCGTCATGGAGGCGGACGATGACGATGGTCTCGGCTGGCACGTCTTCATCGATCACGGCGACGGGTATACGACGGTCTACGGCCACATGCGGGACCGACCCGTTGTGGACGAGGGCACGAAGGTGCGTCAGGGTCAGGTGCTAGGCTTCGCCGGGTGCACCGGGCGCTGCACGGGCGATCACATCCACTTCGCGCTCTGGAAGGACGGAGCGAGCGTGCCGCCGGAGCCGCTCTGCGGTCGATCCGGCTTCGAGACGGGGCAGCTCGTCGAGAGCTGCGCCGAGCCCCGCGATCCACTAGGCGGCGACTTCGATGGCGACGGACTGCCGGACGCGGCGTTCCTCGCCCGTGACGCGACTGAGGCGCGGCTCGATCTGTTCCGAGGCGATGGCGGATCGCTCGCGGCGCCGGAGAGCTGGTGGCGATCGGATGGGGCGTCGCCCAGTGAGGTCCAGCTCACGCTCTCAGGCGACTTCACGGGCGACAAACGGAGCGACGCCGCTGCGCTTGTGGGCGGGCCGGACTGCACGCTTGCGCTGCTGGTCTTCGTTGCGGGGGACGGCAAGTTCGAGGCGCCGGACACGCGTGGCTGGTGGTCGACCCATGCCGGCTGCTCCGACCCGGTCCGCGACGCCGCGGCAGGCGACTTCGACGGCGACGGTCGGGCGGATGTCGCGCTGCTGTACCAGCATCTCGATGGCGAGACGAGCATCGAGATCCTGCGTTCGGAAGGGAAGCGTTTCGAGGCCGAGCCAGCGCCTCGCTGGCAGAGCGAGACACTGACGCTGATGCGAGCGTCCCGCCTGCTTGCCGGTGACTTCGACGGCGACGGTCTGGATGACCTGTCGATCCTGTTCGGTCCGTTCGACTGCCGGCCGCAGGTCAGGGTCTTGCTCGCGGAAGGCGACGCGCCCCTGGCAGGCGCGCAGGACTGGTGGCGGGCGCCGGTCTGCGGCCCGGCCTCAATCGTGAACGCCGCCGTCGCGGACTTCGACGCTGACGGGCGCGACGACGTGGCGCTGCTCGAGCAGGACGGACCGACCACGCGCCGCATTGAGGTGCTGCGCTCCGACGGGCAGCGCTTCGTGGCTGGCGAGACGCCCTGGTGGCAGGAGGAGGCTGCCTACCCGGGCACCCGCCTGCGCGGACTGGCGCCCGGCGACTTCACGGGCGACGGCCGCGCCGACCTGGCGCTCTTGCTGGGCGAGGCGCCGTGCAAGACGAAGCTTGTGCTGTTGGGCTCGCTGGGCGTGGCGTTCCTGCCAGGAGAACGCTGGTCGTCTGAAGATGGCTGTGGGGATGGCGTGGCGATCGTGGTGCAGTAACGAGTTCGGCGGCTCGCTCTAGGTGAGCCGGGGCGGGGCACCGGCGCGTTCCAGCTCGAAGAAGATGTAGTCGAGCTGGCGGGGCGGGTGGCCGAGCGTTGTGAGCAGCGTGGCGGTCTCGGCGCGGTGGTGGGTGCTGTGGTTGGCGACGTGGAGCAGCGCCTGCCAGAGGACGCGCTGCTGCGCGTTGCTCTGGGCAACGGCCGCCAGCTTGCCCGCGCCCAGTTT
>JBBEBM010000056.1:0-17846 GCA_040882355.1 Dehalococcoidia bacterium
GCCGACACGCCTGTTATCATGCGCATGCAATGACCCGCACGCCGCCCGTCAGCGACCTCACGACCGTATCCGCGGCGGCGCTCGCGCGGGCGATCCGCGACAAACAGGTCTCCTCGCGGGAGGCCGTGGAGGCGCACCTGCGGCGCATCGAGGCGGTCAACCCGAAGCTGAACGCCGTGGCGGTCGTCGACGGCGACCGCGCGCTCTCCCGCGCCCGCGAGCTGGACGATGCGCTCGCGCGCGGTGAGAACGCCGGCCCGCTGCACGGCGTGCCCTTCACCGTGAAGGACTGGATCGAAGTCGCGGGCGTGCCGTGCGCCGCCGGCATCGAAGCGCGGCGCAACTTCATTCCGAAGCACGATGCCACGGTGGTCGAGCGCATGCGTTCCGCGGGTGGCGTCTTTCTCGGCAAGACGATCGATAACGCCGTGAACAGGAACGCGGTCTACGGCTCCGTCGCCAACCCCTATGACGTTTCGCGCACGCCCGGCGAGAGCAGCAGCGGCGAGGCGGCCATCATCGCCGCGGGCGGCTCGCCCGTTGGCCTCGGCAGCGACTCCGGCGGCAGCCTGCGCTACCCGGCGCACTGCTGCGGCATCGCCACGCTCAAGCCGACCGCCGGACGCGTGCCGCTCACCGGCCACTTCGCGCGCATCGATGTCATGAACGACCCGCGGACGCAGATCGGACCGCTCGCCCGCGATGTCGACGACCTCGCGCTCGTGCTGCCGATCATCGCCGGTCCCGACGGTCGCGACGCCGGCGTCGTGCCCGTGCCGCTCGAGGACTGGACGCGAGTCGACCTGCGCGGCCTGCGCGTCGCCACGTTCTCGCAGTTCGAAGCCTCAGCACATTCGGCGGCGGCCCTGGGCGTCGAAGCTCGAAAAGTCCGTGCCGGCGCCATCGCCGATGCCGATACCGTCGCCGCGGTGGAACGCGCCGCGGGTGCGCTGCGCGACGCCGGCGCGTCGATCGAAGAGCGCCTGCCGCCCCGCATCGAGGAGTCGTGGGACATCACGCAGATGCACTGGCGTCGCGTGCGCTCGTACTCCTGGTCGGAGTGGCGCACGCCACAGGAGCACGTCCTCACAGCCAACGAGATCGAGCACGGGCTGTTTGCGTGGGGCCGCCTTCAGCGCGCCTTTCTCGCGTTCATGCAGACCTACGATCTCATCGTCTGCCCGGCCGCACCGTCGGCCGCGCAGCTCCGCGCCGACGTCTCCGGCCCCGAGCCGTTCATCTACACCCTGCCGTTCAGCCTGAGCGGCCAGCCCGTCGCCGTCGTGCGCGCGGGCACGTCGCCGGAAGGGCTGCCGATCGGCGTGCAGGTCGTCGCCAGCCGCTGGCTGGACGACGTCGCGCTGGCCGCGGCCCTGCAGATCGAGACCGCCCTGGGCGGGTGGCCAGCGCCGGAATTGGCATGAGCTGCGCCTTCCACGTCGTCGATGAGCTGCGGAATGCTCGCAGCGACCTGCTCACCGCCTGCCAGGACCTCTCGGACGCCGACCTGCGGCGACGCCCGGCGAACGGCGGCTGGGCGGTGATCGAGCTGCTCGCCCACCTGCCCGACGTCGACCGCTACTACCTCGAACAGGCGCGGCTGCTGCGCGACGTGCCCGGCCACACCTTCGTCTACTTCGACGAGGACGCGTGGGCGCGCGAGAACGCCGACGCCATCGAGCGCGACGGCCGCGCCGTGCGCCTCGCGATGGCTGGCGCCCACGAGGAGGTCGTGCGCTGGGCGCGCTCGCTGACGCCGGACGAGCTCGACCGCGCCGGCGGCCACCCGCGGCGCGAGTCGATCAGCGTGCGGGAGATGCTCCAGCGCATCGCCAACCACGACTGCACCCACACCGAACAGGTGCTGGGCATCCGGCGGGCGCTGACGGCCCAATAAGGCAACCGTTCGCTTCAGAATTGACCGTGCGCGGGCGCCTTGCTAGGATGGAGGCGCCCTTCGTGAAGGGCGACACAAACCCGTGGGCGCCCTGCCCGGCTACCGGACGGACGAGCCCGAGAGACGGAGGCCGAGGCCCGTGCAAGTCCTGCTCGACAACTACGTTGCGGTCTTCCTGGCGACGATCATCGGCTCGATCCTCGTTGGCACGGCGCTCATCGGCACGCGCCTGCTCGCCCCTTTCTCTAGCACCCGTAACAAGGACACCACCTACGAGTGCGGCATGCTGCCCATCGGGCGCGTGCGGACGCAGGTGCACATTCGCTACTACCTGTTCGCCATCCTCTTCCTCATCTTCGATGTGGAGGCGGTCTTCCTCTTCCCCTGGGCCGTCAGCTTCGTCAACGCCGGCGCGACCGCCTTTTGGGAGATGGTCCTGTTCATCGTCATCCTGGGCGGGGGCCTGGCCTACGCCTGGAAGAAGGGGGTCCTGCAATGGAAGTAGCGCCGGAGTCCGGGGCCGCGACGACCGAGACAGCGGCGCCCGCCGCGCCGCCCGCGCCCATCCCGCCCGACCAGCGACCGCTGACCAGCATCGAGCGCGAGCTCGAGCTGCTCACGCCCGCCGAGGTCGACCGCGGCAAAGCGCTCTACCGCCAGGTCTTGCCGGGCATCATCCAGACGCCCGCCGAGACCGTGCTCGCCGTCGTGCGTAAGAACTCGCTCTGGCCGCTCACGTTCGGGCTCGCCTGCTGCGCGATCGAGATGATCGCGACCTACATGTCGCACCACGACCTCGACCGCTTCGGCATCGTGCCCTGGCCGTCGCCGCGGCAGGCCGACGTGATGATCGTCGCCGGCACCGTGACGAAGAAGATGGCGCCGGCCGTCAAGCTCCTCTACGAGCAGATGCCGAACCCCAAGTGGGTGATCTCGATGGGCGCGTGCGCGACGAACGGCGGGCCGTACACCCGCTACGACCGCGTCCTCCAGGGGGTGGACAAGATCATCCCCGTCGACATCTACGTGCCGGGCTGTCCGCCGCGGCCGGAAGCGCTCATGGACGGCTTCATGGCGCTCCAGCACAAGATCATGGAGGAGCGTCACACCGTCTAATGTCGGAGCAGGAGAAGTCGCCGGAGGATTCAGGGGGCGAGGCGCCGGCCGAGGCCGGTGAGCAGAAGGCCGAAGCGCCTGCTGAAGCTCCCGCCGAAGCCCCCGCCGCCGAGGCGAAGCCTGCTCGCGCCGAAAAGGCCGCCGCCGCCCCCACGAAAGAGCCTCCGCCGCCAGGGGGCATCGCCGACCTGCTCAAGGAAGCGCTGCCCGACATACAGATGGAGGCCTACCAGGGCCTGAGCAGCGTCATCGTCGAGATCGCCCGGGACGACATCTCGACCGTCATGCGCGCCGCCAAGGACGACCCGCGCCTCGACCTCAAGTTCCTGCGCTGCCTCTTCGGCGTCGACCACCTCGAGGAGGGCTTCGAGGTCATCTACCAGCTCCTGTCACTGACGAAGGACCACGAGGTGACGATCAAGACCCGCCTGCCGCAGGCAGACCCGAAGGTCGCCTCGGTCACGCCGGTCTGGAACGCGGCGAACTGGCACGAGCGCGAGACCCGCGACATGTTCGGCATCGATTTCGAAGGCCACCCGCACCTCGTCCCGCTGCTGCTGCCCGAGGACATGACCGACCACTTCCCGCTGCGCAAGGACAACCCGCTCGCGCCAGTGGAGGAGTGGCAGGGCGAGCTGCTGGGTGAACACATGGCGAGCGCGGGCCACATTCCAGCGGGCTCGGGGTTCGAGGTCGAAGCAGAGGCGGGAGGCGAGTGAGATGGTGACCGAGGAACGCGAGCTCGAAACCGTCGACCTGAACATCAACATGGGGCCGCAGCACCCCAGCACCCACGGGGTCTTTCGCATGGTGCTCACCATCGACGGCGAAGTCGTGACGGACGTCGAGCCGCACATCGGCTACATGCACCGCGGCGGCGAAAAGCTCTCCGAGAACATGGATTTCCGCCAGGCGATCGGCTACCAGGACCGCACCGACTACCTGGCTCAGTTCTTGAACGAACAGGCCTACTGCATGGCCGTCGAGAAGCTGCTGGGGCTGGAGGTGCCCGAGCGTTCGGAGTACATCCGCATCATTCTCTGCGAGCTGAACCGCATTACCAGCCACTTCATGTTCGCCGGCGCCTTCGGCATCGACCTCGGCTTCTTCGGCACCAGCTTCACCTACGGCTTCCGCGAACGGGAGTTCATCCAGGACATCTTCGAAGAGGTCTCGGGCGACCGCCTGATGTACGGCTACTTCCGGCCGGGCGGCGTCGTCTGGGATGTGCCCGACAACTTCGTCCAGCGCGTTCGCGAGGTGCTGCCGAAGAGCAAGCAGGGCATCAAGGACCTCGACCTGCTGCTCACGGACAACGAGATCTTCGTCGCCCGCTCGCGCGGCGTCGGCGTGATCAGCGGCGACGACGCAATCGACTGGGGCCTGAGCGGGCCGATGCTGCGCGCGAGCGGCGTGGCCTGGGACTTGCGCAAGGACCGCTCGTACTCGATCTACAACCGCTTCGACTTCGACATCCCGGTCGGCGACTACGGCGACGTCTACGACCGCTACCTCGTGCGGATGGAGGAGATGCGCCAGTCGATCCGCATCGTCGAGCAGGCGCTGGAGCAGCTCCCGGACGGGCCGATCCTGCCCGAGAAGATGCCCCGCAAGCTGCGCGCGCCCGCTTCCGAGGTCTACGCCGCCGTCGAAGGCGCGCGCGGCGAGTACGGCATCTACGTCGTCTCCAAGGGCGGCGACAAGCCCTACCGGCTGAAGATCCGCTCGCCCTCCTTCTGCAACCTGTCGGCCCTGAAGACGATGACCGTCGGCAACTACGTCGCGGACGCCGTCGCTATCCTGGGCTCCGTCGATATCGTACTGTGTGACGTGGACCGATGAGCTACACGATCTCGAACGCCTGGCTCGACGCCCTCGTTGGGATGATCGTCATCGTGTTGCTGATGACGCTGGTCGTGCTCGCGCTCATCTACTTGGAGCGCAAGATAGCGGGCCGGATCCAGATGCGGCTCGGCCCGATGCGCGTCGGCCCGCACGGCACGCTTCAGACCCTCGCGGACGCGATCAAGCTGATCGGCAAGGAGGACCTGCGCCCGCGCAGCGCCGACCGCTGGGCCTTCGAGCTGGCGGTCTTCGCGATCTTCGTGCCGGCCTTCCTCGCGTTCGTCGCCATCCCCTTCACCCGAGAGTGGGCGGTGAGCTTCCTCGACCTCGGCCTGTTCTACGTCATCGCGGTGACAAGCCTCTCGTTCATCGGCTTCCTGATGGCCGGCTGGGGCTCCGACAACAAGTACGCGCTGCTCGGCGGCCTGCGCGCCGCCGCCCAGCTCATCAGCTACGAGGTGCCGATGGTGCTCTCGCTGGTCGCGGTCGCGATGATCACCGGCTCGCTCAACCTGAGTGAGATCGTCGAGTTCCAGGGTCGCGTGCCGCTCTTCGTCTGGCAGCCGCTCGCGCTGTTCATCTTCATCGCCGCCTCGCTCGCCGAGCTGGAGCGCCAGCCGTTCGACATCCCGACAGCCGAGTCGGAGGTCGTCGGTGGCCCGTTCATCGAGTACAGCGGCATCCGCTGGTCGATGTTCTTCCTCACGTCGTACGCGAACCTGTTCATCTACAGCCTGCTGGGCGCCGCCGTCTTCCTGGGCGGCTGGAACTGGCCCCTGGGCGAGGAGGTGGGCTGGGGCCTGCAGGTCGCGTTGATGTTCGTCAAGACCAGCTTCTTCATCGTCTTCCTGATCTGGTTCCGATTCGCCATGCCGCGGCTGCGCATCGACCAGCTCATGAGCTTCTGCTGGAAGCTGCTGATCCCGTTCGCCTTCCTCCAGATCTTCCTGAACGGCCTCGTCCTCGTCTACGAATGGCCGGACGGGCTGCTCTTCGTCACGTCGGCGGCTGGCCTGGCGCTGCTGTCCTACATCATCTACCGCACGGTGAGCGTCGCGCCGCGCCGCGTGCGCCTGGTCCCGGCGAACCCGGGAAGGGCGACCGCGCCAGCGGCCGCCGAGGCGGGAGGCTAGCGATGATCGGCATCCTGAAGAGCCTCTACGTCACGTTCTCGGCGACGCTGCGCAAGCCGGTGACGATCCAGTACCCCACCGAGCACCGCGAAGTGCCCCAGCGCGACCGCGCCTTCCCCATCCTGCTCTGGGACAAGGAGATCGACGAGCCGTTCTGCACCGGTTGCCACGCCTGCGAGCGCGCCTGCCCGGTCGAGTGCATGACGGTCACGATGCGCGACAACCCGAAGCACGCCGACGGCACGAGCAAGCGGCGCAAGATCATCGACCAGTTCTGGATCGACTACGGCCGCTGCATGCGCTGCAACATCTGCGTCGAGGTCTGCAACTTCGAGGCGATCTCGATGAACAACACCTGGGCCGGCCACGAGCTGTCCCGCTTCGACCGGAACGACCTGGTGATCGACCTGGACCAGCTCCTGTCCCAGCACAAAAAGGGCCAGATCCAGGAGTGGGTCGCGGACTAGGGGAAGGCGCCAGCGCAGCTTGCCTCAGGGCCGCCTCGCAGGGTGGCTCGTTTCATTGCGAAGCGTTGGAACGGCGTACCTCTAGCCGGTCCGACGAACCCGCAGTCCGGCGCTCCTAAGCCTACTTGTCCGTACTTTCACGATGCTTTAACGTACCTTCGGAGCCGGGACGGCCCGTATGACCGTAACACAGTTCTTCTTCTATCTGATTGCCGCGCTCGCGGTAGCCGGCGGCCTGGGCGTCGTGCTTGCTCGAAGCACCGTCTACGCCGCCCTCTTCTTGATCCTCGCGCTCCTCGCCGTTGCCGGCGTCTACATCTTGCTCGCGTCCGAGTTCCTGGCGCTCGTCCAGGTGCTGATCTACGGCGGCGCGGTCACCGTCCTGCTGCTCTTCGCTCTGATGCTCACTCGCACCGGCGACCTGCCGGAGGCGATGACGGGCGCTCAGTGGCCCGTCGCGGCCTTCACGTCCGCGGTGCTGATGGGGCTGCTCATCGCCGCCGGCGCGACGAGCGACTGGCCAGGCGACACCGGCAACATCGCCATCATTCCGTTCGAGACCGTCGGCGACGCCCTCTTCGGCCAGTGGGCGGTCCCATTCGAGATCGCTTCGCTCGTGCTGCTCGTGGCCCTGATCGGAGCGATCGTCCTCGCGCGACAGGAGGAGGGGGAGTAGGTGGAGACCGCCGCGCAGCAGGTCCCCCTGGAGCACTTCCTCGTCCTCAGCGCAATTCTCTTCTCGCTCGGCGTCTACGGCGTCCTGACCCGGCGCAACGCCGTGCTCATCCTGATGTCAGTCGAGCTGATGCTGAACGCCGCGAGCATCAACATGGTCGCCTTCGCCGCCTACACGGCGCCGCAGGCCTTCACTGGCATCATCTTCGCCGTGTTCATCATCACCGTGGCCGCCGCCGAAGTCGGACTGGCGCTGGCGATCATCCTGCGCATCTTCCGCAACCGCCAGACGGCCAACGTCGACGAGCTGGACCAGCTCAAATGGTAGGAGCAGCCGCATGGGCATGACCGACGCCTGGCTGCTGCCCGTGATCCCCGCCGGCGCCTTCGTCGCGCTGACGTTCCTGGGGCCGTGGCTGCCGCGCCGGGGGGATTGGCTCGCCATCCTGGCGATGGCCGCGACGTTCCTCCTGGTCTGGCCGATCACCGCGGACCTCACGGATGCCCTCGCCACCGAGGGCGCCGAGTTCGCCGGCGTGGCGAACAGCATCCCGTGGCTGGAGGTGCCGGGCAACCTGGAGCTGCGCCTGGGCGTCTACGTCGACCCGATCACGGTCGTGATGCTCATCGTGGTGAGCTTTGTCGCGCTGCTGGTGCAGATCTACTCGCTCGGCTACATGCACGGCGACTCGCGATACGGCTGGTTCTACGCGGTGCTCTCGCTCTTCGCCGCGTCGATGCTCGCGCTGGTGCTGGCCGACAACTTCCTGCTGCTCTACTTCGCCTGGGAGCTGGTGGGCCTCTGCTCCTACCTGCTCATCGGCCACTACAACCACCTGCGTTCGGCTGCCGAGGCGGCGAAGAAGGCGTTCATCACGACGCGCATCGGCGACGTCGGGTTGCTCATCGGCATCATCCTCCTTTTCACCGACACTGGCACCTTCGATATCCAACAGGTGATCGCCGCCGCCGAAGAGGGCACGATCCGGACCGAGGTGCTCACGGCCTCCGTCGTGCTGATCTTCATGGGCGCGATGGGCAAGTCGGCGCAGTTCCCGCTCCACGTCTGGCTGCCCGACGCGATGGAAGGCCCCACGCCCGTCTCCGCGCTGATCCACGCCGCGACGATGGTCGTCGCCGGGGTCTACCTGGTCGCGCGTACGCTGCCGCTCTTCGAGCTGGTCGCGGGCGCGTCCGAGCTCGTGCTCGCCGTCGGCCTGCTGACGACTATGATGTCGGCGACGATGGGTCTCGTCGTCACCGACATCAAGCGCGTGATCGCCTACTCGACGATCAACAGCCTTGGGCTGATGTTCGTCGCGCTCGGCCTGGGCCACCCGGCCGCGGCGATGCTCTATCTGTTCGTGCACGCCTTCTTCAAGGCGCTGCTCTTCCTGGGCGCCGGCTCGGTGATCCACGCAACCGAGTGTCAGGAGGTCTCGCAGCTCGGCGGCCTCCTATCGAAGATGTCGATCACCGCGCCGATGTTCCTCATCGGCGCCCTAGCGATGGCGGGCGTCCCGCTCCTCTCGGGCTTCTGGGCGAAGGACGAGATCCTCACCGGCGCGCTCGAAAACCGCGCGGTCTTCTCGATCCTGCTGCTCTCGCTACCGCTGACCGCGATGTACATGACGCGCGTCTACATCCTCACCTTCCTCGGCGAGCCGCGGGACAAGGAAGCGTACGAACACGCCCACGAGGGGCCAGCGACGATGTGGGTGCCGCTGCTCGTGCTTGGCTTCCTCTCGTTCTTCGCAGGTCTCATCGTGTTCGACCCGATCGGACGCATGCTCGGCTTCCCGGGCGGCATCGGCGAGGTGATCTTCCTGCTCGAGCCGGAGCCACTCGACTTCGATTGGTACGTCGCGTTTGGCTCGACCGCGCTCGTGCTGTTGGGCATCGGCGCGGGCTGGTACGCCTGGGCCGTGCGCACGGACCTGCCGCAGCGCGCCCAGCAGCGCCTGCCGAGGCTGCACGCGCTGTTCGCGAACAAGTACTACCTGGACGACATCTACCAGGGCATCATCGATAACGTCGTGCTGGCCGGCGCGCGCGTGCTCGCCTGGTTCGACCGTAACGTGGTGAACGACACAGGCGTCGACGGCGCAGCCTACGCGACCGGCTTCATGGGCTACCTGCTCAAGTTCCAGCAGACCGGCAAGCTGCCGAACTACGCGCTTGGCATCGTCGTCGGCGTCGTCGCGCTGACGGTGGTGGCGTTCGCCGTGAAAGGATAGCGAGAGGCGATGCAATCGGGGTACGTGCTGCTGGCCACCATCGCCGTGCCGCTCTTCGCGGCGCTGGCGCTGGTCTTCGTGCCGGCTCGAATGGCCAACGTGGTCCGCATCATCGCGGTGGTTGCCGGCTTCGCGCTCTTCGGGCTCTCGCTCTACATCTTCTTCGCCTATCAGGTCGGCGACGGCGACCAGTACCAGTTTCAGATGCGCTGGAACTGGATCGAGAACACCGGCTTCCTGGGTGAGCGCGGCATCACCCTCCACCTGGGCATCGACGGCATCGCCGCGCCGATGGTGCTGCTGACGGGCATCGTCACGTTCGCCGGCACGCTGATCTCGTGGAAGATCGACTACCGGAACAGGGACTTCTTCATCCTCTTCATGCTGTTGGTGGCGGGCGTCTTCGGCGTGTTCGTCTCGCTCGACCTCTTCTTCTGGTTCTTCTTCTACGAGCTGGCCGTGCTCCCGATGTACCTCCTCATCGGCGTCTGGGGTGCGAGCAGCACCTTCCCCACGTTCTCGCGCACGAAGGAGTACAGCGCCCTCAAGCTGACGATGTACCTCGTCGCGGCGAGCGTACCGATCTTCGTCGGCATCTTCGCCGTCTTCGTCGAAGCGGACATCGGCACGTTCGATCTGGTGTCGCTGCATGAGGCGCAGTACGACCCGAACTTCCAGAAGGTGGTCTTCCCGCTGTTCGTCATCGGCTGCGGCGTGCTGGCCGGCCTCTGGCCGTTCCACACCTGGTCGCCCGACGGCCACGTCGCCGCGCCGACGGCCGTGAGCATGCTCCACGCCGGCGTGCTGATGAAGCTGGGCGCGTTCGGCATTATCCGCCTCGGCATGCAGCTCCTGCCGGTTGGCGCCGAGTTCTGGATGCCGATGCTGATCACGCTCGGCACGATCAACGTCATCTACGGGGCGATCTCCGCCACCGCCCAGACCGACTTCAAGTACATGGTGGGTTACTCCAGCGTCAGCCACATGGGCTACGTGCTGATGGGCCTCGCGACGATGAACCCGATCGGTGTGAACGGCGCCGTCCTTCAGATGTTCTCGCACGGCGTGATGACGGCCCTCATGTTCGCCATGGTGGGCGCGCTCTACGACCAGGCCCACGTGCGTCAGATGTCGGTCTTCGGCGGGCTGGCGCAGCGCATGCCGCGGTTCGTCACGTTCTTCGCGATCGCGGGGCTCGCGTCGCTTGGCCTGCCCGGCCTCTCGGGCTTCGTCGCGGAGTTCAACGTCTTCGTCGGTACGTTCCAGACGTACCCTGCGTTGGGCGCGCTGGGCATCCTGGGCGCAGCGATCACCGCCGTCTACATCTTGCGCATGCTCGCGCTCGCCTTCTTCGGGCCGCCGAACGAACGCTGGGCGGACTTGAAGGAGATGACCACCCTGGAGACCGTCGGCGGCGCGATCTTGATCGCGTTCATGCTGCTCATGGGCGTCTTCCCCAGCCCGTTTGTCGACCGCATCGCGGAGTCCGTGCTGCAGATCCCGGGCGTTGGATGATGACCGATGCCTAGCGAGCTGAACCTGGACTACTCGCTCCTTGCGCCGGAGTTCTGCCTGGGCGGGCTGGCGGCGCTGGTGATCGCCCTCGACCTCTTCGTGCCGGGGTTCCGAAAGGGCTGGCTGCCCTACGTCACCGCCGCCGGCCTGCTCGCGATCATGGGGATGTCGCTCGGCTGGACCGACGTCGACAGCGACTTCGCGGGCCTCCTCTACATCGACAAGTACACGCTCTTCTTCCGCGTCTTCTTTACCGCCACCGCCGCCGCTGTCGCGCTACTCTCCGCCCAGCTTGTCAAGGAGCGCCTGCGCCACCCGGGCGAGTACTACGCGCTGCTGGTGCTCTCGACGATCGGCGCGATCTACATGGCGGCGGCCCGCGAGCTGCTGACGGCGTACATCTCGCTCGAGCTGCTCAGCTTCAGCCTCTACGTGCTCGTGTCCTACGCGAAGTTCGACGCCAAGTCGAACGAGGGCGGCATGAAGTATATGCTGCTGGGCGCCTTCGCCTCCGCGCTCTTCCTCTACGGGCTGAGCCTGATCTACGGCGGCGCCGGCTCGACGTTCTACGACGACATCGCCGCGGCCTACTCGAACGGGACCGACGCGTACGACTTGGGCCTGCTCATGGGCCTGGCGCTCGTGCTGGCCGGCCTCGGCTTCAAGGTCGCCGCCGTCCCCTTCCACATGTGGACGCCCGACGCCTACGAAGGAGCGCCGCTGCCGATCACGGGCTACCTCTCGGCGACGTCAAAGGCGGCGGGCTTCGCGTTGCTGCTTCGCCTCTTCTCGGGCGCCTTCATGCCGGTGCTGGACGACTGGCAGTGGATGATCGCCTCGCTGGCGGCGATCACGATGGTGCTCGGCAACCTGGTCGCCTTGCAGCAGCACAACATCAAGCGGCTGCTCGCCTACTCGTCGATCGGTCAGGTGGGGTACATGCTCATGGCGCTGGCCGCGCTGTCCGCGGACACCGCCGGCGCGCTCCTGTTCCACATGGCCGGCTACGTGATCACCAACATGGCGGCGTTCACCTGCGTCATCGCCTGGAGCAACCTGACCGGCAAGGAGGAGATCCGCGACTACCGGGGCATGGCCGTCCGGGCGCCGCTCCTGGCCGCTGTCTTCACGGCCGCGCTCTTCTCGCTGTCGGGCATGCCGCTCTTCGCCGGCTTCTTCACCAAGTTCATCCTCTTCCAGGCCGTCGCGCAGGAAGGCTTCCTCTGGCTCTCCGTGATCGCCGTGATCATGAGCATGGTCTCGCTCTACTACTACCTGATGGTGATCAAGGAGCTGTACATCTCGGAGCCGGAGGAGCCCGACCTGGTGCGAGTGCCGGCGCTGCTCAACGGCCTCGCCGTCGCCCTCGTGGCCGGCGTTTTCTACGTCGGCATCTACCCTCGCCACCTCTACGAGGCCGCCCAAGAGGCGACGAAGCTCCTCTTCTAGCCACGCCCGGGTCCGCGCGGCCGGCGCCCCCGGTGTCGCCGACGAACAACTAACCTTATGTTAATGTCCCGCTAACGGGCGTTAACTGCCCACTAACCCGCCAAACACCGTTCCCCACCTATGCTGGCCCCGGATCGATGAACGGGGCATCGGCCTGGCCGCAAACCAAACGCGAGCCGCTCCACCGCGCCCAGATCGAGTTCCAGGGCGCTTCGCGCAACGAAAAGCCGGACCGGCGCTCTTCTCCCCCTATTCGGGGGCTTGACAGAGGGTGTATACTATGCATCGCCAGGTGGTCAGGGAAACCCCGCCAGTTATTCAACTGAAACGCCCCGCAGGAGGTGGAGGCGGGTGTCTAGCTTCTACAGGTCCGCCGGAGCCGCCCGTGGAAACGACGTGGCCGGCTAGCGGACTCGAAACAAGCCTGCTGCGTAAGCGGACTTGCGCCTTTAGGGAGGGAGAGGCGTGACCATCCCAGCGCTGGCCAGCAACCGAGAGGGTCTGGGCGACACGCCTGGATCGAGCCCCACGACGCGCGTTTCCTCCTGTGTAGGGTGTACGGGAACGCGACACACTGTTCTGGCTGCGTATGGCTCGGCGCGGGGCTCGATATGGGTTTGCTCGCACGCTCTCCTCAATGAGAGCTGAGCAGCACGAAAGGAGGGACACAGGCCGTAGAACAACACACCACCGTACTCATTACAGCATTCGTTCATACAAGGTCTTGAGGAGGAAACGCATGCACATAAGCAGATACAGTGTGCGCCTGGTAGCGTTGATCGCCGTCGTCGCCGGCATTTTGCTGGCCTTGAGCACGATCGGCGGGGAGACGCGCCAGGCCGCAGCCGCCGGCAACATCAGCGGCGTAAGCTGCGCTGACATCTTTGTCGACTTCCCGCCCCTTCAGGCGAAGGGTACCGCTCCTGGCGCCGAGGACCCGCCCGTTGCCAAGTCGATAACCCGCGTGATCGACCCGGGCGGCGCTATACCGCACGCCGTCACCGTGGTGACCATCACCTACCTCGGCTTCGACGGACCGGGCGGTCAACCGTCACCGATCCCGGACGGACAGCCGGCCGACCCCTGCCAGGTCAAGGACGATGGCGACGGCAACTGGGACACCCGGATCAAGTACCAGCAGGTCAACGTGAACAACCGCGTGGCGGAGCCGGTCACCGGTTCGTGGAACGACACAACGAACAAGCTGACCTTCACGACCTGCACCTTCAGCGAGTCGCTGGGGACCTGGACGCGCACCGATGTGCAGTCCGACATCAACCCGGCCAAGGACCCGCTGATCAAGAACTTCGGCAACGTGACGCTCTACACGAACGTGACCTCGCCGACGATCCCGGCCGACCCGACCACCTGCGGGACGAACGGCACGCTCTACGTCGACATCTTCCCCAGCGTGCTACGGTCGATCTCGCGCAACCCGACGACGGACGCCAACCCGATCGTCGCGCCGGCGGTCGTCGACCCTGACGGCACCCAGGCGGCGCCTGCCGGCAAGATCCCGGTGCCGCAGCCTGCGGACGCCGATATCCTGGACGACGACTGGGACGGCGACGGCTGCACGGACCACGACGAGCTGGCCCCGTCCAACCTGGACACGCTGCTCGCAGGCCGTGACCCGTTCAACCCGAACGACTGCACAGGCAACCTGAGTGGGGTGTACAACATCCTGGCGACGCAAACCCCGGCCACCAAGGACGGCCTGGGCAACCTGGTGCCTGGCACCTACTTCCACTGCATCGCCCTCGTCAACAAGGCGATTACCACCCTGACCGGCAGTCTGGTGTGCTACACGGACTCACCGGGCCTCGGCGGAGCAAGTGGCAGCGCCGTGCCGTCGCATGACGACGGTCTGGCCGGTCCGCCGCCGCCGCCGCCATACACCACCGGCGCGCCCTCGGCGCTCAGTGGCAGCATGACGGGACAGTCGGCGACCATCACGGCGTGCTTCCGCAACATTGGCGGCGTGCTCAAGCCAAACGTGATCGCCGTCGCGACGATCAACGTCAAGACCGGCAAGGGTACCGTTGATATCCACGCAAACCAGCCGACCGCCGCCTGCAACGCCCTGGTGCCGGTCGTGGTAACTGGTGGAATAGTTCTCACGGGTGTGCCGATACAGCTCGCCCGCCAGGAGAGCACCTTCGACCACGACCAGGACGGCTGCACGGATGCCCAGGAACTGACGGCGGCCGCGACACCCAAGTGCGGTGACGACCCGTACAACCCCCTGGACTCTGACGCCAGCCTGAACAGCATCGCCAGTGTCCTGGTGACGCAGACTGCCGCCGACATCAACGCCGGCACCGGCGCGATCATCCCCGGCGTCTATTTCCACTGCATCGCGGACCTCCAGCAGACCGCGGGCACGCCGAAGCCGTTGACCACCCGGCTGCAGTGCTACGTCGACAACCCCGCGCTCGTCGTGAACCCCCCGTCTCTGGGCAAGGTCCAGAACGACACCGACGGAGGGCCCGACAACAACGACATCTGCGGAACGACACCGCTGCAACCCGCCGCGGAGTGTGGCGACGGTACGGCAGGCTCCGCGCCGCCGGCGCCGTTCGCAGACATCGACTTGGCGCACATCCAGTTCACCGGGACGGGCAACAACGTGGACAACACCACCAACCTGATCCACATCGAGGGTTGCCTGTCTGGCGTAGATAACGAGGCGCTCGGCGGCGCCGCGGACAACGTCTACGTGCGCACAACCATCGCCCTGCACAACGGCGCGATGGTGGCCAACGGTGGACCCACCATCGCCACGGCGATGAACGCCGGCCAGGGGCTGGTTGACATCTGGCTGGCCGTGCCCGCCGGCTGCGCCAAGCCCGGCGGCGCGCCAAACGTCAACGACGCGGCGATTGAGATCGCCGAGCAAGGCACGAAGTCCGCCGTGGCCGACGCAGCAACGTGGGACACGGACAAGGATGGCTGCTCGGACAAGCAGGAGCTGCGTAACGCGCAGGGCATGGGCGGCCTGCGCGACCCGTTCAACCGCTGGGACTTCATGGACCAGTACGCGGGCTTGCCGCTGGCGAAGGACCGCATCGTGTCCGTGAGCGACATCGGCGCCGTCGTGGCCCGCTTCGGCCAGAACGGCGTGCCGGGTGACCCGGACGTGACGCCGACGGCCAGCAACAACTACCACACCAGCGCTGACCGAAACGGCGCGCTGCCCGGTTCCAACAGCTGGAACCTGAAGGGACCCGACGGGATCGTCTCGATCGGGGACGTGGGTTCGACAGTGGCGCAGTTCGGTCACAGCTGCACCGCCTAACGCGAGCCTTCGCGAACGTAGTAGTACAGGAGCGCCCCTTTCGGGGCGCTCCTGTTTTTCTCCCGCAGCGCAACCTTCGGGGCCTGAGCGGCGTATGCAATAGTGAGGCCCCGATAGGCTTTCGGCCCCGTGGACGAGTGTGCTAAGATGGGGCGTCCCTAGAATGAAGGAGATTCAGTGAACCAGCAGGCGCAGCGCATCGGCTACTACGTCATCGCCGCGGGCGTCATGCTGCAGTTCTTCGGCCTCGCGGGCGACTCCTGGGCGCACGAGGATGGATCGGGCGGGATGATGACCCTCAGCAACCCGGGCCACGTCCTGCTCCTGATCGGCCTGGCGATCACCGTGGTGGGCGCCCTGATCGGCCTGATCGGAATGGCGCCGTCCATGGCGCCGCAGGCCATGACTTCGCCTCGGCTCCTGCCGGTCGCTCCGATGGTGCTGCTCATCGTCGCATCCATAGGCAGCGTGGCATTCGCCATGCAGGTGGGCGACTCTCCGTCCGGCGACCAGGCGCAGGCCTCCGCCGTCAACGAACCTGAGACCTGTGAGGAGGGACTCTACTGGCACCCGGAGATGCTGCACTGCATGGCCGTGGGCGAGGACCCCGGAGTGCTTCCGACGCCCGTGACGGACCCTGTCACCGGTGAGGTCACGTGTCCGGGCGGGTACTACTGGCACCCGCAGATGCTGCACTGCATGGCCACCAGCGTGACCACCTCCAGCGACGGTACGCCGATCTGCCCCGGCGGCACCTACTGGCACCCAACGATGAACCACTGCATGCCCACGACCGCCCCGACACCGGGCCCCGACGGCACGACACCGAGCTGTCCTGGAGGCACGTACTGGCACCCCCAGATGGGCCACTGCATGGAATCCACCGTGCCCGAGTGCCCGAGCGGCTTCGCATGGAATGGGGACCTGGGCTACTGCGTCGCCCTGGCCACGGCAACGCCCACGCCCTACCCGGAATGCGATGAGGGCTTCTACTACAACCCGGAGCTGGGGCGCTGCGTCTTCGGCGTGCCCACGCCGGAGCCGGAGTGTGACCCGGGTTCCTACTGGGATGGCCAGCAGTGCGTCCAGATCGTCACGCCCACGGGCCCGCCCACGTGCCCGCCCGGGTACTTCTGGCACGAGCTGATGCACCACTGCATGCCCCTCAGCCTGCTGACGCCGACGCCCAGCCCCACGCCTACGGATACGGCGACGCCAACACGCACCCCCACTCCGACCAGAACACCTACCCCTACGATCACGCCCACGCCCACGATCACCCCCACGCCCACCTCATAGGTGCGAACGATCCGGGCCTCAGAGGGGTGACAAACAGCGCCCGAACGGAGTATGATGCTGGCACCTAGGGGGAGCACTCGGCCGCAGCCAGCGCAAGGCTGGCTGGAACACCGATTCTCAGGAGGTACATTGTGAAGCGTCTGTTTGTTCTCGTTCTGTCCCTGGCGGCTGCGCTGCTGTTTGCGTCGCTCGGCGCGCCCGCGGCTCAGGCCACCCACCCTACCACACCCCGACCGCTGATCAACTGCGCCGACGTCAGCGGCGACGGATCGGTCAGCATAGGCGATGTCGGTTCGGTGGTCGGCAAGTTCGGCCTCGGCTCTCCGGACTACTCCGCCGTGGTCGGGGGCTACCATCCGCTCTACGACCTGGTGGCTGACGGCTCGATCTCCGTCGGTGACATCGGCTCGACTGTGTCGGACTTCGGTCTCACCTGCAGCGCGGTGGCTCCACAGGACACGCAGATCGCGCTCGCCTCGCTCTGGGGCTGGGGCGCCACCGCCGGCCTTCCAATGTCCTGCACAACGGGCAATGCCTCGCCGCCCCAGACACTGAACCAGGCGGCGCTGAACGCTATCGGTTACTACGGCGGAAGCAGCGATGTGCCGGGCCAGGGCGTGCACTACGTGAAGTACGCGAACTGGGACGACGTCTTCGACCCCTGCCGGCCTGAGGGCCTGGTCTACGAGGGCGTCGGCGGCAAGCTGGTCGCCCAGCTCTACGTCACAGACGGGAACGACGTGGACATCGGTTGGGGCGACTGGGAGGCGACGACCTTCCCGCCGGGTGCCTCACCGGACAACATCGACCTGGAGTTGGACACAACCGGGCCGGAGTGTAGCCCGGACTGTAGCTGGGCCGGCGCCTACGACGGCTGGCACCTGCACTACTACCTCTGCACCGTCGCCATAGGCA